>NZ_CP176404.1:710000-1420000 GCF_046245125.2 Bartonella heixiaziensis
CCAAAAAATCATTCCTGGGCTTTCTTCTTGAAAATGAAATAAGTCCATTTCACGTCCCAAGCGGCGATGATCGCGTTTTTCAGCTTCTTCTAGCATGTGTAGATAAGCTTTTAAGTCATTTTCGTTAGCAAACGCTGTGCCATAAATTCTCGTTAGCATCGGATTATTAGAATCGCCTCGCCAATAAGCCCCTGCGACTTTCATTAGTTTGAAAGCATTTCCAATTTGTCCAGTAGATTGCATGTGTGGACCGCGGCAAAGATCAAACCAATCACCTTGATAATAGACTTTCAAATCTTGATCTTCGGGGATGCTATCGATGAGTTCGACTTTATAAAGCTCGTTTTTTTGAGAAAAGATTTCTTTTGCTTTTTTACGAGACCAAATTTCTTTTCTGAATGGTTTATTGCGTTGGATAATTTCACGCATTTTCTTTTCAATGATGGGGAGATCACTCAATGTAAAAGGCTGTTCACGGGCAAAGTCATAATAAAAACCATTTTCAATGACAGGGCCAATTGTAACTTGCGTTTCAGGAAAGAGCTCCTGTACTGCTTCAGCTAGGACATGTGCACAATCATGGCGTATAAGCTCCAGAGCACGGGGGTCTTCGCGGGTAATGATTTCTATCTGACCAGACCGCTCTAAGGGATCTGAGAGGTCTCTTGTAATGCCATTAAGGCTATAGGCTACTGCCTTTTTCGCAAGTGATTTAGAAATGGATTCAGCCAACTTTAAACCAGTTATTTCGTTGGGGTAATCACGTTTTGAACCATCAGGAAAAGAAAGAGAAACAGAGCAAGACATAGAACACCCCTTTAATCCAATTCCGCGAACGATTGCGGATGGTTTCGTAAAAGCTTAGTGATAATCAGTTAAGGCCAATAGACTAATTCTCTATCAATACACACAAAAAAAGAAAAGAACTATTTGTTATGTTTGGCAGAAATTTTCCAGTAGTGCCAAGGTTTATAAAAACAGTAAGAATCTCCAAGAGAGGTGGGTACGGGATCGAAGCCATGTGTTCCAAATGGACCACAACGGACGAGACGAAAAAGTCCCAACCACGCGCCAGCCCACAGTCCGTGACGTGCGATTGCTTCATAAGTATACTCTGAACAGGTTGGTGCATGACGACATTGATTTCCTATAAAACTAGAAAGCGTTAGTTGATAAAGACGTATCAATGAAAGACCAAACAATCGTCCAAGTGTTTTTCGCCAAGGGCCTGTATAATTACGTGTTTGTCTCTTTTTTTGTTGAAGGTGTGGTATAAGCATTTATTTTTCTTCAATTTGTTCAATACAATCTACAACGGCATCGAAGATGAGCATTGTTGATGTGTGACGTGCTTTATAGTCTTTAATGGGCTGCAAGCAAGAAAATGCTTCGAATGGAGCTTGAGGAGGGCGGCCATCTTCTGTCAGCATTTGGTAGATAATTGCACGTAATACTTTAAGATTTTGTGTTGTTTGGCCGATAATATGATGTGCTAAAAGTGAAGCAGCAGCTTGTCCTAGCACACATGCGTGCACTTCATGAGCAAAATCTGTAACGATATGATTTTCTATTTTTAGATCTACAGTGACTGTTGAGCCGCAAAGGCGTGAATGTTTTTTTGATGTTGCGTCCGGATTGTTAAGACGACCAATCTTGCTTATATGCGCAGCATATTCAAGTATTTTTTCACTATAGACATTCTCAATCATGAGCTATTACCTGAAATTTCGAGAGCTGTGATTGTTTAAGCTTTTAATTGGATTATATAGAGATTATACAGGATGAAATAGATAGGTAGCAAACGCTTTGTATATAGTAAACTTGGAGTTTTTAAATGCACAATGTTAAAGGAGGTACTAAAAACCCATTTTTATCTGGGAACAAGTGTCCTAATTCTGAAGACGTAGAAGCAGCGATTCGGACATTACTGTTATGGATGGGGGAAAATCCGAATCGAGAAGGGCTTTTAGAGACTCCTAAGCGTGTGGTTAAGGCATATCGCGATCTTTTTACAGGCTATACAGAATCGGTTGAAGAGATCTTGGGCACAGTTTTTGAAGAGGTTTCAGGATACAGTGAAGCGGTAATAGTGAAGGATCTCTCTTTTTATTCACATTGTGAACATCATATGATTCCGATTGTTGGTAAAGCGCATATCGCTTATCTTCCCGATACAAAGGTTGTCGGTCTTTCAAAAATTGCACGTGTTGTAGATGTTTTTTCTCGTCGTTTACAGACACAAGAGGCGCTGACAGCTCAAATAGCCGATGCATTGGAAACACATCTAAAACCTCGCGGTGTTGCAGTGTTGATTGAGGCTGAACATATGTGCATGGCTATGAGAGGAGTGCAAAAGCAGGGAGCTACAACGATTACGACAAATTTTCATGGCTCTTATGAAAAGGATAAAGTTGCACAGACTAATTTTATGATGATGTGTAGGTAATAATAAAATCCATGTGCTAGTAATTTTTATTACGTTATCAATCTCTGAATAAAATAAATCATTGGAAAGTGAAAATGGGCTTGTACCTTGCTGTGTGATTTGTTAAATCCGAAAAGACGATATATTTAGCTTCACCACGTGCGGTCGTGGCGGAATTGGTAGACGCGCAGCGTTGAGGTCGCTGTGGGGCAAACCCGTGGAAGTTCGAGTCTTCTCGACCGCACCATTTAAAAGCTCTCTGTAGCGGGTGTAGTTCTGGATAATAGGGGATAGAGTGCGTATTCTAGCAAATTTTTCTTTGTATATTATTTGTAGTGCATTTCTAAGTTCTAACTTCAAGCCCCTAGAGTTTTTATCCTTTCGTATTCGTAGATGTAAAATGTTAACTCTATTATAATAAGATGGAATGATGTTGCTGGTGAGAAGTACAGTATTTTTAAAGTATTTAGTACTCTTTTTTTGTGTTGTTTTGCTAGAAGCATGCAGTGGATCGCGTGCTGTTCTTTGGCATGGGGTCCATGCAACTCCGTCTATGATTGCAGTACAAAGGGAAGTTGAAGGCAAGCAGATTCCTCCGAAGTCCATTGTTCCAGTGTATGTTGCAACAAGTCGTATGGTGCAGAAAAACTATTCTCAGCCTTATGGGACAGAGCGATCAAATAAAGTACATTATAATCGTGTTGACGTGGGAATTCCTCAACAACATATAAAAGGAATTGTTGAGACAAACGCATATAAACCCACTCATGATAAATATTTTGCGGCAGTGAAGTTGCAAAAATACGATAACAAAGAACAGTTTAAGCAGGAATTAAATGCTGCTTTAGAGAAAAAGCCAAAAGGAAAGAGAGAAATTTTTCTTTTTGTTCATGGTTATAATAACAATTTTGCGGATGGCACATTTCGTACGGCTCAGTTTGCCTATGATTATTCTTTAGATGTTGTTGCTGTACACTATTCATGGCCTTCTGCAGGCTCAGTTCCTCTTTATATTTATGATCGTGATAGCGCTAATTTTGCACGTGATGGATTGATGGAGCTTTTGGTACTCCTTAGTGAAACCAATGCTAATCAAATTT
The DNA here is from genome assembly GCF_046245125.2 of Bartonella heixiaziensis. Lineage (GTDB taxonomy): Bacteria > Pseudomonadota > Alphaproteobacteria > Rhizobiales > Rhizobiaceae > Bartonella > Bartonella heixiaziensis. The sequence goes on from NZ_CP176404.1 coordinate 713,526, forward strand.
CAGTTATTGCACATTCTATGGGTAATTTTGTTATGATGGAGACATTTAGAACTTTAGCATTAAAAGGAAAATATAAGCCTATTCGCCGCATTACAAGTTTATTGATGGCAGCGCCAGACATTGATGTCGATGTATTTGAGCGCCAACTTAATGATATTAAAAAATTGCCTCAGCCAACAGCTATTTTAGTCTCTCGTAAGGATAAAGCTCTTGCTGTTTCAGGGCGTCTTACAGGTGGACATCATCGTGTGGGAGATGGTTCAGATATTGAAATGTTGCGTAAAAATGGAATAGCTGTCCTTGATTTCTCTGATGTTGATGGTGGAGCACACAATGTATTTGCCTCTTCGCCAACATTAATGGCTCTTGCTCGAGAAGGTTCTTTAGCTTCAACAATGATGCAGGGTACAGAATTATCACCCAGTCAGGCGCTTCTTGCTGATAGTAGTAGTGTTTTAGAGAAGACAACACACCTTATTCTTTATACACCTGCACGTCTTTTATCTCCAATAACTCAACATAAGTAGTAAGAGAGTAGGACTATATTCTTCTAATATAAATAGATTAGGAACCATATTTTTTAGCACTTTCTTTAGAATGGCTTTGTAAAGTCAAAAATGAATAGTGGAATGAGTGTAAAACTAGTGTCGTTAAGTGAATTTATTATGGCTGCACAAAAATGCTATACCAATACGCATACGTTAGTTGATTATTTATCTCATTCCGCAATTAAGTTGTTAGATATTCATGCTATGCTTTTGAAAGTGAAAGAAGAAAATATGGGGGGAGAATCAAATTTATTACATCAGATTGATTCCACAAAAAAACAGTTGGATGAGATAAGCCATGCTCTTATTTTAGAATACCGCAAACGTCAAGAAAATGAGCGCTTTTTAAAACAAATTTTGGTATCAATTTCCGATCAGCTTTTCTCACTTAATAATGGTTTCAAAGAAACAGGACGTCTTTTCTTTCAAGAGATTAGAATACTTCAATCTCAGATGCAGTGTTTTTACGAAGGTAGGGAGAAGCAACATTTGTTGGAGAGCCAGGAATCTTTTTATTCTCCTTCAAAAATTGATGAAATTATTAAACAGTTACAAAAAGCACGAGAAAAGCTTATTACTGAAAGCCCGCACCTTTTTGAAAAAGAATGCTAAAATTTTTAAAAAAGATTTTTTAAACCAAAAACGTTGGTAAAAATATTTACAGATTCAGAGAAAAACGCGGTCATAGGATGTCAATGCATTGATTTATAATCATGATTTACCTTCCGTATATTGAATTAAATCTTCCTCTAATATCGTAAGATTCTCTCATTTCAAATCTTCTTATATTAAATCAAAAAAATCATTTCCTTACACGTCACAAAAAGAATTGGTTAAGAAAGGAGTAAATATGCCTCTCATATGAAGCGTTAATGTAGTTTGACATAAGATTTTGTACTGAGTGGGAAGAGGTGGGATTAGGAAGGAATATGTGATAATTTTTTGTTTTTATAACTATTTTTTGCCATTAAATACGTTGTTTGTAAAAGTAGATTTTGACATCTAAAAATCAAAAAAAGAGCCTAAAATGGCAAAAATTGGAATTTTGTGGCAAAGGCGGCAATGGTGGCGGTGCTACAATTCTTGAAGGAATTATTAGTTTAGGTTGTGGTAGCGGATATTTCCGTGGAAAGGATGGCAGCAAAATTAGTGGCAATGGAGCAGTATTGTTGAGATTTTTTCTATAGGAGCTTACTTTATGGAATATTCAGTTGTTGGAAATGGTTTGCTAACCAACATTATCGCAGCCTAAGAAGATTATGTTTATATCTTTGATGGTGAACAAGTGAAGCACAAATTGGCTGGGCTTATAAGGACGGGTGTTCTCTCCTCCTGTGTGTGGGGGGGGGAACACAAAACGACTCTCATTCACTGAAATGGCAGAACCAGACATATCCGTAGAGCTTATAAAAGAACCACAAGAGAAAGATGATCAAGCCTAGTTGTTAAGGATCTTGAAAGAGTCAGAGTCTTATGTCCTTATAAAAAATATAAGATGGCATGTTCTGAACCGACAGGTGTTGTATCATGAGCATGTTTATGGATATTCAAATTATGATTGGTATGGTTTTGGAGTAAATGCCGTATTATCAATACGTGAACACGTAATAACAAATTTTTCTAATCATAATGCTCATATTACAGCCGTTAATAGCGAAAAAATGCAAGCAAATATTAGTAAACACTTTCCAATTCTAGATGATATAAAGCCAATCAGCCTACGACCACCTTATCATGGTTTAGTGAGAAAATCTTTTAATAAAAACGGATTTTGTGCCGAGCAGTATTTTTGATAAACTAAATGGTTTTTTATCGAATAATCTTATAGTGGAAGATGATATTGCTGTCTTCAGGCTAAAATAACATGATCAATATTTACTTAAAAATCATTTCTACCCGTCGTCAAGAATAGCGAAATTTACAGCATTTTTGACAAAAATAGGCACGGTTCCCTATTTACTCGTATTGACTTTATCAATTCTTATAAAAAATAGTTATAAAATAATAAATATGATACTGCATTATATAAATTTTAAGAACACTATCAAACTAGTGTGAAAAATAAGATATTTATTGTTCTAATATGGAATATTATTGATATAATAGTTTTTATATTATTTATTTTTTTTAAATAAAATAATGAATAAAAATTACATATTTCTTGATATTATTTCTAAATAATTTCCAATTATGAATATTTATTTAAAATTTTTCTATTAACTTATTAAGTGATTTATTAGAATATATGATTCCTTTAAAGTTCATATCAGAAATTTTATTAAATGTAGTGTAACTTTAATTGTAAAAAAGTTTAATATCTGATGGTTGATATGAATTTATTTTTAAAAAAGAGTCCATTATCTCTTTTTCTCTCTCTATTTATTTCTAAAGTTGGTGATTCTGCTTATGAAATTATTTTTATTTTACTTGTCTTAGAATTAACAGATAACTACTTTTTTACAGGTCTTGTGTATTTTTTTCGATTTATCCCTTTTCTCTTTTGGGGCCCTATAGGAGGTTGGTTAGCTGATAATTTTTCTTTGAAAAAAATATGATCTTAAGTGAATTTGTTAGATTATTAGCCTCACTAGTTGTTTTTATAACCTATATAACAGGTACTGCACATATTATTGTTCTTATTTTTGCAGCAATATGTACGACGATAGGAAGAAGTATTTTTCAACCAAGTTTTCAAGCTGCTATTCCGAGAATGTTTTCAATAAAGAATCTTACAAAAGCAAATAGCATTGCACAAATTATAGAGGAAACTGCATCCGTCATTGGCCCTTTAATTTGTTCGGTATTGCTTTTTTTAGCAAATAAATCGGTGGTCCTCATTTTTGATTTTTTTACCTATTTTATATCTATTGTATTGTTATTTAATCTCATGAATTTAAATTCAAGTGAGAATAAACCATTCAATTTTATAAAAATTTATCGAGAAACAGCTTCCTATCTTAAATATATTTCTACAGAAAATAATAATTTACTTATTACGATCGTTGGATCGTCGTTTGCTATTCTCTTTACTGGTGCAATTTTAAGATTTTTAATTCCAGTTTTTGTTTTTTCCGTGGGTGGAGAGGAAAGCTTTGTTAGTTATATTTTTTCTCTCATTGCTTTTGGAACTATTGTAGGTGGTTTGTTATATAGTAAAATTATATTAAATATTACATCGTTGAAGCTCATGGTATTTTGGCTTCTGTATGGGGTTATTCTGTTTGTTATGCCCTTAACTGCAGTGTTTTGTTTAAAACTAATTCTAGTGTTAGCATTTGTTTTAGGATTTATTGGTGCATTTGTGGATATTAGTTTAGTCTCAGCTATTCAATTATACTCTTGTCGTGAAGATTTTGGTAAGAGTTTTGGAACCTTTTCAACTTTAGCTAACTCTGCTGAAGCAGTGTCTGGCTTTATTGCTGGACTTTTTGCAGTTGTGGGATTAGTGAGCTCTTTTTTAACTATGTCTGCATTAATTATTTCCACTGGAATTGTTGGAGTTATAAAAATTAAGAAAAATAAAGATATAACCCCCCTTAATACTACAGTAGATGACGATCATTGATATATTTGATATCTACATGCCGTTTTTTTCTAAGACGGTTAGTTAATTATATTTGCAACAAAAGTATTTGTATTCCTAACTGATTTTTGATAATTTTACGTAGAGTGATGTTAATTTGCCAGATTTTACAACAGTTGCTTTGTATCTAAAAGTAACGAAGTAATGGGAACTTTTGTCTACATCAGATAAAGCATTGATTTATAAAGATAAATCTTCATTTTGTAACTTGAATGAAATTCCCAAATATCGTATGATTTCCTTATTTCAAACTTGCTTATGATGAATCATCAAAACCATCCCCTTGCACATCACGAGCGGAGCTAATGTGTGGGTAAAAACTATAAAAAAAGGAGTAGAAGTACCTCTTATGTAGTTTGACACTAGGTTTTGTACTAAGTGGGAAAAGGTGGGATTAGTAGGAATAATGATTTTAGCAGCATGTATAGGAATTGTATTTGTAGCTAGGCGTTTCGAGAGCAGTGTTTGTGATTTTTGGCTTAAGAAATATCAGATGATACTTACAGAGGCTTTAGTTTTTTATATCAAGAAATATTTTGAAGCATAACAAGCAGGAAGTGCATTGATGTGGTTTAAAAGATGGTTAAGAAACAAAGCAACAAAGCTAAAGATCTCACGGAAAAAGAACTCAAGTGTTTTTATCTTCTATAGAGGTTGACAGAAAATCTTTTCTGGTAGAAATGGAAGAAAATATTATTGAACTCGTTTTATTAGAACTTTAAATGGTTTTCACGACAGGCTTTAGAAGAATTTAAACAATTATTAGTAATAATTAATATTAGAAATAATTAACGAAGCAAAAAGAGAGGAAAATGCTACTGTTGTAGAGAAATGTTAAAATCCTATTCTAAAACTTTTATCTACGCATCCTGAACCTTAAAAAAGATATATATAATCAATAGGTTATTTGTTGGTAAGAATTGAATGGTGTACTTTATAGGGAAACATGAAAGGGAAGTATTGGGAAAAAGAGAATTTAACACGAAGAGTTATGCAGTGCTGGTTGCTTTAGGGGAGATCTCTACATTTTGTTTCGCTCTAAGACACTGGAGTGCTATGATTCAAGCACTTCACCTTGTTAAAGGGAATGGAAATGCACAAGTTATTTTTAATAAATTATGTTCAGCTGTATGAAGAAAAAGGGTGAGGACGCAAAATTGTATTTTGGTTCTTCTTTTCCACTCAAAAAAAACATCGCAGAATGATACTGAATACCTTTATAAAGAATGCACCCTTATCGAAGGATTCTTTAATAAATACAATCATTTCCGATATGGCTTCTAGCGGTTAGATGCAGAGCTTCTTCTTTTATGGGATTGCTGGTCTACGCTTTAATGTCTCTTTAGATTAGGGATGAGCTATACAGAATTTAAATTTATAAAGGTGTAAAAAAGAATGCTGTATGATTTGGTTTTGCTATAGTCCCTATTGAGGATACTTTAACCTTTTTAATAACTGCGTTTATTCAGGATTATTGTGTTGCTTAAAAAGATGTCCACGTTCCGCCCATAAGACGAGGAGTATGGCAATGAGACTAAGAAAGAAAAATCCTGCCGAATTAGGAATGGTTGTTTCATTAAATTGTTGAGCAATAAAAAAACTAAGACCTGTGCCAATAGATGTTTGCAGAAAACCGGATATAGACGACGCCGTTCCAGCTATTTCTCCTACAGGTTCAAGAGCGAGTGTATTGAAATTTGCCATAATACCACCGCAGGCAAACATCAATATACAGAATAACAGCATGTAAAAAGCAAAAGGAAGAATACCATCTGTTAAGATAGAGCCAACAAACCATACACATGAAGTGATACAAAAAAGTAAAAGCATAGCGTGAGCGATACGCCGCATTCCAAGGCGTCCAACGAGTTGAGAGTTAAAGAAAGATGATAGAGCTTGAAATGCAGCACCAACTGCAAAAGCAATAGGGAACCAAAGTCCTAGATTATAGATCCCTTCATACGTTTGTTGTGATGTATTAACGGCAGTAAAGATACAGCCTAAAATAATGGAAGTTGCTAGTGTATAGCAAAGTGTTGTGCGATTTGTTATCACAATCCATAAATTATGTTTGACCGAAGAAAAGGAAAGAGAGCGTTGCGCATAAAGAGTTTCTGGCAAGCGCAGTTGAATCCAAATCATCAGTCCTAAACCAATAATTGCCATGAATATGAAAATAAATTGCCAGTTTCCAAACAGTAAAATGATCTGTCCTGTGGCTGGTCCAATCATTGGTGCAATAAGGAAAACCATCATCACGATAGACATCACTTCTGCCATTTTCCGACCACTATAGAGATCACGTACAATGGAAACTGTGAGCACGCGCATAGCAGCTCCTCCCATACCTTGTAAGGCACGCAAAATAAGCAAGAGAGAAAAATTGGATACAAAGGCAGAACCAATCGCTGCAAATGAATACAAAGCAAGACCAATAAGAATAATCTTACGGCGCCCATAACGATCACTTATGGGACCAAAAAATATCTGTGTGACGCCATAGCTGATAAGATAACTAGAAATGATATAATGCTGATCGTTTTCATTGATAACATTTAAACTGTTTAAAATGTTGGGCATAGCTGGCAACATAATATCAACAGCTATAGAATTGATGGCCATGAGTGAAGCAATAAGGATAACAAATTCTTTATAGCCAATTTTTTCTCTAATCGCATCACTATGCTTTTGTTCGTCGACTGAATATGACATATGCATCCTTTTAATAAAAGTTTCGACTGAACACGGTTCTATAAGAAGCAAATAAAATGAGAGATATCTATGATTTATTGCAAGGAATGTCTTTTTCCTTTAGCAGTTCTTGCAATTCATTATTTTGAAACATTTCTTTAACAATATCACAGCCGCCAACAAATTCACCTTTGATATAGAGTTGCGGAATTGTTGGCCAATTTGAGTAGTCTTTTATCCCTTGACGCAATTCGTTAGAAGTTAAAATATTAATTCCTTTATAATTTAACCCTAAATAGTCAAGGATTTGAACGACCTGCCCAGAAAATCCACATTGTGGAGCGTCAGGCGTTCCTTTCATGAATAAAATGACGTCATTTGTTTTAATTTCGTTGTCAATAAAATCATGAACAGTAGTCATCTCTATTCCTCAATAGTGTAAATTCTTGGAAGTGTGCATCCACGCTCATATTATTTTCTAATAGTATTGAGTGAATGAATGCAAGAAGAAATTTTTAAATTATTTAGGAGTACTCGTTTGCAGTGCTAAGGCGTGCAGGTCATTTCCCATATTGCCTTTAAGAGCATCATAAACCATTTTGTGTTGCTGAACACGGCTTTTACCGCGAAAGCTTTCGGAAATAACTTCAGCAGCGTAGTGTTCGCCATCTCCAGCAAGATCACGGACTATCACAGTTGCATCAGGAATACCTTCATGAATAAGTGCTTCAATTGCACTGGCACTCATTGCCATGATTATTCTCCTCTGTTTGTTAATTTTTTATAAGAGTAGCATGTAGTCAAAAAAAACGAAAAATTCTTTATCCTTCGCCCATAAATTTGGGAAACCAGCTTTCATAGGCTTGTGTGAGTTCATCTACGGAAAGTTTTAATATGCCATCTATATCAAGTGCATCACCTGCAACTATACCAAGCTCTGTTAAAGAAACTGCATTTGTTTGGGCAAGTTTTTTAAGGCTATTGAGCGTTTCAGGTTTGACTGCTAAAAGATAACGCCCTTGGTCTTCTCCAAAGAGTTCTGCATGCTCTGGTGATTGGTTGCTTAATTTTGCTTTGATTCCTTTACCTGCTTTAATAATCATTTCTGCGAGTGCAATAGCTAATCCACCGTCAGAAAGGTCATGTGCGGCGTGAACAAAACCACGATGTATGACATCTCGAACAAATTGGCCATGCTTTTTTTCGAGTTGTAAGTCTACGTGAGGTGGTGCACCTGCATCAATATTTAAAATATCCCGTACATAGATCGATTGTCCTAAATGTGAGCCGCAAGATCCAACCAAAACAATACTGTCTCCATTTTGCATACCACTGATTGTTATCAGTTTAGACCAATCGTCAAGAAGTCCAACCCCAGCGATCGTAGGGGTAGGAGGAATTGCTTCTCCATTGGTTTCATTATAAAGAGAAACATTGCCTGAAACGATAGGAAAGTCGAGAACACGGCAGGCTTCACCTATGCCTTTAATGGCAAAAACCAATTGTCCCATAATTTCAGGTTTTTCAGGATTACCAAAATTAAGATTATCTGTAGCTGCCAGTGGTATTGCACCTGTTGTGCTAATGTTGCGCCAGCACTCTGCAACGGCTTGTTTTCCTCCCTCATAAGGGTCAGCTTCACAATAGCGAGGCGTCACATCAGAAGAAAAAGCAAGGGCACGGTTGTTGTTATTACTTATACGGATAACTCCTGCATCACTTCCTGGACGAACAAGCGTATTTCCTTGAATAAGTGTATCATATTGCTCATAAACCCATCGCCGTGAACTTTGATCAGCAGAGTTTAATAATGTTAGGAGCACATCAGCAAGATTTTCAACTTTTTTGACTTCTTGTACTTTAAGGATAGGTTTGGGAGTAGGTTCACTCCACGGACGATCATAAACTGGTGCTTCATCACCGAGCTCTTTGATTGGAAGGTTGACGACTTCTTCTTCTTGATGCAATACACGGAAACGTAAATCGTCTGTTGTTTTTCCAATAATAGAGAAATGAAGCCCCCATTTATCAAAAATTTCAGCTGCTTGTTGTTCCATTTCTGGCTTAAGAATCATCAGCATACGCTCTTGGCTTTCAGAGAGCATCATTTCGTAGGCTGTCATGTTTTCTTCACGAACGGGAACTTTATCGAGATTAAGCTCTATACCTAGATTTCCTTTTGCGCCCATTTCAACTGCAGAGGATGTTAATCCCGCAGCTCCCATATCTTGAATAGCGATGACAGCTCCTAGTTCCATCAGTTCCAAACAAGCTTCAAGAAGACACTTTTCAGTAAATGGATCACCCACTTGAACGGTTGGACGTTTTTCATTGATTGAATCATCAAATTCAGCAGAAGCCATTGTTGCTCCACCAACACCATCACGCCCTGTTTTTGCTCCCAAATAAACGACAGGAAGTCCTACTCCTTGGGCTTTGGAGTAAAAAAGAGAGTCTGTTTTTGCAATCCCAGCGGCAAAAGCGTTGACAAGGATATTACCATTATAACGCTTATCAAAATTGATTTCCCCTCCAACAGTTGGGACACCAAAAGAATTCCCATATCCACCGATTCCGGAAACGACACCAGAAACAAGATGGCGTGTTCGAGGATGATCCGGAGAACCAAATCGCAATGCATTCATGGCAGCGACGGGACGAGCACCCATTGTAAAAACATCCCGTAAAATACCACCAACACCTGTTGCAGCACCTTGATAAGGCTCAATATAAGAGGGGTGGTTATGGCTCTCCATTTTGAAAACAACGCATTGACCTTCACCAATATCAACAACACCAGCATTTTCACCAGGTCCTTGAATGACATATTTGCTTTTTGTTGGGAGAGTTTTTAGCCATTTTTTAGATGATTTATAAGAACAATGTTCATTCCACATTGCAGAGAAAATTCCAAGCTCGGTAAAGGTTGGTGTTCGACCAATCAGCTTCAAAATATGTTGATACTCGTCAGTTTTTAGACCATGACGTGCAACTAATTCTGGTGTTATGGTAATATTATTGCAGAGACTCATACGTTTTTTCATCCGTTAAAGTAATCAAAATTCGACTTTTTGTTGCTTCTGATGCAGTTTTTCAGTTTATTATTTTTTTATTTTATGACGAGACCATTAATGAACTATAAGGCCCAATTTCATCCGCTTGTTCTTTAAGCTTGAAGAAAAAGATTTTTTCTCGATATTCCAAATAATGTGTTTTTTTAGGTAAGGAAATTTTCCTAGTAAGATTATTCATAGTATATATTCTGAATTGTTTAGAATCGGTAGTTAAAAAAAAATCTCAAGAAATCAGAATAGCGTTTGTTTATGATCATTAATTTACCAATTCTAAAGCACTTTGAAAAAGTAAACGGCCATCAGTACCACCATGTGCGGTTTCAATAAAGTTTTCAGGATGAGGCATCATACCAAGAACATTACCAGCTTTATTGATAATACCAGCAATCTCACTGATTGAACCATTAGGGTTTGTATTTTCTGCATAGCGGAAAACAATTTGTTCATTGTCTTCCATTTGTTTTAATGTCTCATTGTCAACAAAGTAGTTTCCATCGTGATGAGCAACAGGACAACGAATAATTTGTCCTTTGGAATAATATCGAGAAAATTTTGTGTTAGCATTAACGACTTCAAGTTTTACTTCACGACAAACAAACTTTAATGAAGCATTACGCATTAAAGCTCCAGGTAATAACCCAGCTTCCAATAAAATTTGAAATCCATTACATATGCCTATTATCGTAACACCTTTTTGTGCTTTTTCACGAATAGCTTGAAAAACGGGGGTTTGCGCGGCAATAGCGCCACATCTTAAGTAGTCACCATAAGAAAAACCACCAGGAATAACAATGACATCTACATCGGGAATTGTTGACTCTGTTTGCCAAATTTTTAATGGCTCAACTCCCGTGATGTGGTGTAAGGCTGCAATCATATCCCGATCGCGATTTAATCCAGGTAATTGAATGAGAGCAGTTTTCATGGAGGGGTCCACTTAAAGAAGTTCTATGGTGTAATTTTCAATGACAGTATTTGCGAGTAACTGTTCACACATTTTTTCAAGTGCTTGCTTTGCTGTTTCAGCAGGTTGATCATCAAGCACAACATCAAAAACTTTTCCTTGGCGAATAGAATGAACGCCTTTGAAAGCTAAACTCTTTAAAGCATTGACAATTGCTTCTCCTTGTGGATCAAGAACGCTACTTTTGAGAGTAACTGTAACGCGTGCTTTCATTTTTTATTTCCTGTCTTTAGAAGCACTGCCTCCTTGAGGAGAGGTACTTACGATATAAAAGGAGGTGATAGAATATCACCTTATTTTCTATTTCACTAAAACTGGACCACTTGGTCGTGGAGGTTCATTTTCATTGATTATACCGAGGCGTTTTGCTACCTCTTGATAGGCATTAATAAGTCCTCCCATATCACGTCGAAAACGGTCTTTATCCATTTTTTCTCGTGTTTGCATATCCCATAAACGAGCAGAATCAGGCGATATTTCATCAGCAAGAACAATGCGCATCGCTTCATCTTCCCATAAGCGGCCAAATTCCATTTTAAAATCAATTAATTGAATATTAACACCTGCAAAAAGACCGGAAAGAAAATCATTAATACGAATTGAAAGCTGCATAATGTCTTCTATTTCTTGCGGGACAGCCCAGCCAAAAGCAGTGATATGTTCTTCAGTTACCATCGGATCATCAAGAGAATCATTTTTATAATAAAACTCAATGATCGGTTGTGAAAGGGCCGTTCCTTCTTCTAACCCCAAACGCTTAGAAAGAGATCCAGCGACAACATTACGAACAACAACTTCCAATGGAATAATTTCAACAGCTTTAATGAGTTGTTCGCGCATATTTATACGCCTAATAAAGTGTGTTGGGATGCCCAAGCGGCCGAGTTGGCTAAAAATGTGTTCCGAGATACGGTTGTTTAAAACCCCTTTTCCGTCAATAATTTCATGCTTTTTTGCATTAAAAGCAGTTGCGTCATCTTTAAAAAATTGAATATAGGTCCCTGGTTCAGGTCCCTCATATAGAATTTTGGCCTTGCCTTCATAAATACGGTGGCGACGATTCATTGTGATTCTCTATTTCTCTGAGAGGTTTTAATAGCATTGGTAGCTGATACTATCCTAGTTGATAGAAATTCTCAATGATTGCTATAACACTTCTTACAATTTTTATCATATGGAGTCGATCAATAAGGGCTTCAGTACATAGAGAGAGTAAAAAAGGCTATTTCTAAAAATTAAATTTTTGCAAGGAAATGGGAAAGAACCATAAGCCCTTCAGGCCAAGGACCATGGCCGGATTCTGTATTGATATGGCCAGACTGTCCAGCGTCAACAAAAAGTGCTCCCCAATCATAGGCAAGATTTTCTGCTACCGAGAATTGACAAAATTCATCGTTACGACTGGCTATGACTACTGAGGGGAAAGGCAATGTTTCACGGTGGTATGGGCCAAATGTCTTTAAGTGTTTGGGACGTATTTTTTCATTGGCTACATCTGGGGGAGAAACAAAGAAAGCGCCACAAACCTTTTCTGCATTTTGTAGTGTTGCCTGAATAGCTGTGGGAACTCCCAATGAATGTGCAATAATAAAAACAGGTTTATGGGCTTGTGTAATGGCGATTCTAACCTCATTAACCCATTCTTCACAAACAGGTTTTGACCAATGGGCTTGTTTAACACGACGAGCTGTAGACAATTTTTTTTCCCAACGTGTTTGCCAATGGTCAGGACCAGATCCTTTATAGCCTGGCACAATAAGAATATCGAGTTGATTTGCTTTCATGACTTATTTTCTTCATCACAATGATACTTTGGTTCACAGGCAGGAAGGCAACATATTTATTTTGTATATACGTTTTTTTTACTATCCAAAAACGCGTTTAAAAATCGTGTTGATATGTTTCGTATGGTAAGAAAGGTCAAATTTTTCACGCAGTTCTGTTTCATTTAACGCTTTTGTAACGTCTTTATCGTTGAGCAATTCTTCTAAAAAGTCTTTTCCTTGCTCCCAAACTTTCATAGCATTTCTTTGTACAATGCGATAAGAATCCTCACGACTGAGGCCAGCTTGTGTGAGTGCCAAAAGCACCCGTTGTGAATGAACAAGACCACGAAATTTATTGAGATTTTTTTGCATGTTCTCTGGATAGACAATTAAATTTTCAATGACAGATGTCAGTCGAGCAAGGGCAAAATCAAGTGTAATGGTAGCATCAGGGCCAATATACCGTTCAACAGATGAATGAGAAATATCACGTTCATGCCAAAGAGCTACATTTTCCATGGCAGGTATTGCAAATGCACGCACCATACGCGCTAATCCCGTTAAATTTTCTGTTAAAACTGGATTACGTTTGTGGGGCATAGCAGATGATCCCTTTTGCCCAAGTGAGAAATGCTCTTCTGCTTCAAGAACTTCTGTTCGTTGTAGATGGCGTATCTCTACGGCTAATCTTTCAATGGATGAAGCAATAACACCAAGCGTTGCAAAGAACATAGCGTGACGATCACGTGGTATAATTTGAGTGGAAACAGGTTCTGCACGCATACCCAAAGCTTTTGCTACATGTTCTTCAACGCGGGGATCAATATTAGCAAAAGTTCCTACAGCTCCTGAAATAGCGCAAGTAGAAATTTCTTCGCGTGCAGCGAGAAGACGTTTGCGACAACGGGAAAATTCAGCGTATGCAAGAGCAAATTTGATGCCAAATGTTGTAGGTTCAGCATGAATGCCATGACTACGCCCAATTGTGATTGTTTCTTTATGCTCAAAAGCGCGTTTTTTTAATGCTTCAAGAAGTTTGTCGATATCTTTGAGCAAAATATCACTAGCACGCATTAATTGAATGCTAAGCGTTGTATCTAAAACATCTGATGATGTCATACCTTGGTGGATAAAACGAGCTTCTGGTCCAATAAATTCAGCTAAGTGAGTGAGAAATGCTATAACATCATGCTTTGTGATTGCTTCAATCTCATTAATGCGATTTACATCAAATTTCGCTGCTTTCCCTTTTTCCCAAATAACTTTTGCTGCTTCTTTTGGAATAATACCTAATTGAGCGAGTGCATCACAGGCATGTGCTTCAATTTCAAACCAAATACGATATTTCGTTTTAGGTGACCAAATGTCTACCATTTCAGAGCGGGAATAACGGTCGATCATAATTTTTTCCTTATTGTGAGAGAGTTGCGGCTTGGCGCAATGCATGAATACGTGTTTTGTAAAGCTCTTTGTTTCCATCTTTATAAATTGCAGAGCCTGCAACAAAGACATTTGCACCAGCTTTTGCAGCTATTCCGATTGTATCGACAGTGATACCACCATCAACTTCAAGATCAATAGGTCGATGAGCAATCATGCTTTTAACGCGTTTGATTTTATCTTGCATTTCTGGAATGAAACTTTGCCCACCAAAACCAGGATTAACTGTCATGATCAGGATAAGATCTACTTGATCAAGTAAATATTCCAGCACATATTCTGGTGTGCTTGGATTGATTGAAATTCCAGCTTTTTTACCCATTGTTTTAATTATTTGTAGTGAACGGTGAATATGATTCCCCGATTCTGCATGAATGGTTATAATATCTGCGCCAGCTTTTGCGAAGGCTTCAAGATAAGGGTCTACTGGTGCGATCATCAAATGAACGTCAAATATTGCTTTGGTTAATGGGCGCAGTGCCTTGACGACATCGGGCCCAAAAGTGATATTAGGAACAAAGTGGCCATCCATAATATCCAGATGAAGCCAGTCTGCCCCTGCATCAAGAACATCTAATACTTCTTGGCCAAGTTTGGAGAAATTAGAAGCTAAAAGTGAAGGTGAAATGAGGTGAGAACGGGGCATTAAGATCTCCTTGCTTGGCTCTTTTTAGCATGTAGTTCTGTATGTTAAAATAACATTTACGTTATAATGTAAAAGAGTAACCATATGTTATAGATCTTTTTATTGAAATGTTTTTCGAAATTTTAAAAGCTTTATAAGTGAAAAATATGCCAAATCATACAACACATTTAATGTCTAAGCCTCAAGATATTTTTACTGTTTCTCCGCAAGAATATCGAGACACTATGAGTCATTTTGCAGGAGCAGTGCATATTGTGACAACAAATGGCGTTAAGGGAAAGCGTGGGGTAACAATTTCAGCTTGTTGTTCCTTATCAGATGATCCTCCAACGCTTCTTGTTTGCTTAAGACGCCATAATCCTAAGAATAATCTGTTTATGGAAAATGGAAATTTTTGCGTTAATAGCTTGGCAGGAAAACATCGTTCATTGGCAGATGTTTTTTCTAGGCGTTGCAATTTCACACAAAATGAATGTTTTAATAGAGCTCAATGGAGTATTTTGCAGACTGGTGCTCCCAGTCTTTCAGATGCTTTAGCTTCACTTGACTGTCGTTTGGTTTGTTGGCATGAACATGCAACCCATTATGTTTTGATTGGTGAAGTTGTTGCAATAAATCGTAATCAAGAAAAAGACTCCTTGATATATTTGAATCGTGGATATCATACTCTGCCTTTATAAATGTTTTTGTTTCTTTCTATATTAGGGTAATTTATTGTTGATGTATTTCAGTTTTTTCTCAATAGTGAATGTGCTTGTTTCTCATCACACTAAATGCTTGCGTTTTTTCTTTTAAGCTTGTCTGTAGGTGTGATGGGAATGGGTATTAAAGGGGGCGCTCGTTCAGAGTTATCACAATATAGTACATGCTTTGTAAAAAAGTGGCGCTGATCTACACACAATGGCTTTAAACAGATTGTATGTTGTTATAAAAAAGCATTTTACTCTTGTGTTGATTGGGGTTGCACAATATATAGACCGCACATACCATAATATGGAGGTTTATGGCATGAGCGAAAAGGTTGATGGTCAATATCGTCCTAGTGAAGATGAGCCTTTTATGAATGAACGGCAAAAGGCTTATTTTCGTGCAAAATTGGTTTCTTGGAAAAATGATATATTGAGAGAAGCCCGTGAGACTTTGGAAAACTTGCAGGAAGAGAATGCTGGCCAGCCCGATTTAGCTGATAGAGCATCTTGCGAAACTGATCGTACAATCGAATTGCGTGCTCGTGATCGCCAGAGAAAACTTATTTCAAAGATAGATGCAGCTTTGGAGCGCATTGATAATGGCACTTACGGATTTTGTGAGGAAACTGGTGACCCTATTAGTATAAAACGTCTTGAGGCTCGACCGATTGCAGTTTTGTCGTTGGAGGCACAGGAGCGTCATGAACGACGAGAAAGAGTTTATCGCGACGATTAAAATCGATTGTGGTGATAAAAAATAAGATACTTACTCTTAGAGTCGAGTATTCATTTTTTCTGGGCTGGGACAAATAAGGATGGTTCTTGCCGTCCTTCAATCTCAGCGGTGATTGCTAAATCCTCCAAATATTGATTCATAAAAGTTCTAGAAATATTATCCGGAGAATGCTTTACTTCGCTTACGGAAGAAGATCTTTTTTCTGTAAGATTGGAATTTAAATTGGTCTGTGTTATTGTTAATGTTGGTTGTGTATTTTGCTTTTGTTTATCAGCATTTTTGTGTGTGGTGTGTTTACCAATAATATCCGATTCTATAACAACATCTGTTAGTCCACCAATAAGAATGAGATGTTCTCTATCATCACGACGTATCAAAATAAGGCGCCGCGTACGATCGATAACAAGCGTATCGCATATGGTTAATCGTGGTGGACGCTTCTTTCTATGTGTATTGTATCCTTTTGTATTTAAACGACGTAAAAACATGATTATTGCAGTGATAGTTGTGATTATCACTATGAAAAGCACAAGGCTTATGGTTATGTTTGCTGCAGATGTGCCTATTTGGTTTGATAACCAGACATGCATGGTGCTTCTCCCATTTATATTCTATAAATTTGTAAATATACCTTAAAAGGTTCACTTATAATATGAAATTGATCTTTTTAAAATTGAGTGATCTTCATAGGGTAGATATTATCATGGTGTATACTTCATAACAACGATTATGGAAGTAATTTGTTGTATAAGAAATGACCACAATCGAGGCAAAGAGAAATGGATAAAGGTTTTGAGAATATTGAAAGGTCATCGTCTACTTTTGTTCACCGAGGAGCCATGATTTTTAGTGTTGTTTTTGTTATCGTTTTTTTGTTCATTGTGGGAGGGCTAGGTTTTTTTTATCCGCAGAGCTATTTCCAAAATGTTATGTTGGTCTCTTTTTTAGTTTTAGCAGTTATAGGTGTTGCTACACTAGTTTTGATCGGGATGGGGGCCATAAAATATAATACAACACCGCTGCAAAGAGACTTTGATCTTAGTATTTTTGATAATATCGATGATGCAATTATAGTTTCTGATCTGTCAGGTTTTGTTTATTATTCTAATCATAGCTATCGAAAAATTTTTACCTATAAGCCTGATTCCTCTTGTTATGCGGTGATTGCTGATCTTCCAGGAGCTGGTGCGCTTTCGTACCGCCTAAAAGTTGCTGCATATAATAATATTGCAGCGCAAGAAGAGATTAGAGTAGAAAAACCAATTTTTTCCCATTTGACCGAGAGAAATTCTGTTTGGTATAATATTTATGTTCAGCCGATAACAAAGGGGAAAAAAAGGTTTTTATTTTGGCGTATTGCCGATATTTCGCATTTGCAGGGGTATCGTGAGGCTTTTTTTTCGAATCTTCAAGAAGCAATCAATCATTTAGATCAAGCTCCTGTTGGTTTTTTGTCCGTTAACACACAAGGGACGGTTCTTTATGCAAATGCAGTTTTTGCTGAATGGTTTTCAATCGATTTAGCAAACTTTACTGTTGGTCAATATAATTTTGATGAGTTATTTGATGGCGTTGAAACCAATAGTGCGTGGAGTGACATTTGTTTGCAAAATAATAAACATCAAAGCTTAGGTTGCTCTATGCCTTATATGTTTTCGTTATGTTTAAATTCAAAGACTAGTAGCAATAAAACATTGAGTTGTTTTATGTGTGCTTCTTCTTTAGAGAATGAAGCTATTTATCGTATTGTGATGATGCCACAGCAGATACAAAAGGGGGAGTATGATTATCAATCAAAACTACCAAGTTTATTGGTAGAGTATTTTGATGCAAGTCCTTTTGCCACAGCAGTGGTAGACCAGAAAGGACAATCTGTTTACATTAATGATGCTTTTTCATCATTAATGGGTTGTACGAGTCAAAATATTAGTCTTTATGATGTTATATCTCACCATGATCATGCACAGCTAGAGCGTGCATTTGAGAAAATTACGATAAATAAAAATTATTCAATTTCGATAGAGACAGTTTTAGAAAATAATGAGGAACAGCATTTGCGTCTCCATATTATGCCTGTAACACCATATTATGGTGATGCATTACGAGATTTGGTAATTCTATCTGTCATAGAAATAACACAACAAAAAACGCTTGAAGATAAAATGATACAAAGTCAGAAGATGCAAGCTGTTGGGCAATTGGCCGGTGGTATTGCTCATGATTTTAATAACGTTTTAACAGCAATTTTGATGTCTTGCGATCTTCTTTTAAATACGCATCGCAGTTCTGATCCAGCGCATGCTGATCTTATCAATATCAAGAACAATGCTAATCGTGCGGCTGCACTTGTGCAGCAATTATTAGCTTTTTCTAGAAAGCAAACGCTTCGACCTGAGAAAGTTGATTTTACAGAACTTTTATCAGATATGCGCAATCTTATTTTACCTCTTTTGGGTAATAATATTCAGTTGAAAATTATTCATGGGAGAGATTTGTGGAGTGTTGAAGTCGATCAAGCATCTTTCCAGCGTGTTATTATGAATTTGGTTATTAATGCGCGTGATGCTATGGCAGATGGAGGTGTTGTTACGATTGCAACAAACAATATTACAAAACAACAGAGCGCTGAATTTGATAATATTGGTTTTGCAATTGGTGAGTATGTGCAGTTGACCATTTCGGATACAGGAACTGGTATATCAGCTGCTATACAAGAAAAAATATTTGAACCATTTTTTACAACAAAAGAAGTTGGAAAAGGAACAGGCCTTGGTTTATCAATGGTTTATGGAATTATTAAACAGACAGGTGGTTACATTTACTGTGATAGCCGAGAAGGGGAAGGAGCAACATTTCATATCTTTCTTCCCCGTTATATTCCTAATACCGGCGATGAAATTTCCCCGCAGAATAAAAAAGGGGAAGAGCAAGAAAAAAGTACAGATTTAACTGGATCAGCAACTATTTTATTGGTTGAAGATGAAGATTCTGTCAGAATGAGTGGAGTAAAAGCACTTCAAATGAGAGGGTATACTGTTTTGGAAGCAGCAAGCGGGGTGGAAGCTCTTGCTGTTCTTGAAGAAAATAAGGGGGCTGTTGATATCGTTGTTTCCGATGTAGTAATGCCAGAAATGGATGGTCCTACTTTGCTTAAAGAGTTGCGTAAAAAATATCCTAATATAAAATTTATTTTTGTTTCCGGGTATGCGAAAGATGCTTTTACTAAAAATCTTCCACAAGATGCTGTTTTTGGTTTTTTATCTAAGCCATTTACACTCAAACAATTAGCGCTAGCTGTTAAAGAAACACTTGCACAATAAAAGAGTAAAAATTGTGTGTTTTTAGATTTTTTGTATGAAAAGATCAGAAGATCTTGAAATAATTATGGTAATAATCTTTAGAAATTATTATTTAAAAGAGTAATTTTGATGCTTATAACTAAAAAGTTAAGAAAAAATATTGCTCAGATTTCGCACAAAAACATTCATGAAATAATAGGTTCTACCCTATCAAAATCCTTACATCATTTAAAGTGGAAGAGATGGAGAATAAATGAAGGGTTGATGTTAGAGCATGCTATTAGTGTTGTCAAAAGGATAAAAGCTGTTGTTGAGAATCTGTCACCTTGTTATTTTTTTCAATGAATATTTTTAAGGCTTCTGGATAGAGTTTATGTTCAGCTTTAAGGACTCTCTGTGCTAAACTGTCCGTGGTATCATTGGAACATACTGGAACAGCGGCTTGAGCAAGAATTTTTCCTGCATCCATTTCGTTTGTAACAAGATGAACAGTGCAACCAGTAATTTTAACGCCTGCTTGTAAAGCTCTTTCATGCGTATTTAAACCTTTAAATGAAGGTAAAAGAGAAGGATGAATGTTTAAAATCCGTCCTTCATAAAGTTTTACAAAATGCGGTGAGATAAGGCGCATATAGCCAGCAAAGCAGATAAGGTCTGGCTGATATTCAGCTAAAATTGTTAAGATAGATTCTTCATGTGCTTCTTTCGTTGAGTAATCTTTGCGATCAACAACGTGAATAGGCAAGTCATTGTTACGTGCTTTTTCGATTCCGGCAGCATGAGGGTTATCACAAATAACTGCAACAATTTCAGCAGGGTATTCTTTTTGTTTACTTGCTTTAGCGAGGGCAACCATATTGGATCCGTTGCCAGAAATAAAAACAACAATTTGTTTTTTCATAAATGAAGTACACCTCTACAGATTATTCCTTTATTTTGATCTTGACGTTTTGTTAAAATACCGAGCGTAGTAACGGTCTCTCCTTGCATTTCAAGTGCTTTTGTAATTGTTTCAACCGCATTTTGCGCTACGATAATGATCATACCAATACCGCAATTAAATGTTCGTAACATTTCTACCTCTTCTATTTTACCTTGTTTGGCAATCCATGAAAAGACTGGTGGAACATTAATGGCAGAAAGATTAAGCTCAGCATTAAGAGAGGAGGGGAGTACACGCGGGATATTTTCAGGAAAGCCTCCACCTGTGATGTGAGCAAGAGCTTTGATTCCTTTGTAGTTTCGTATGATGGATAGGAGAGACTTTACATAAATGCGTGTCGGCGTGAGAAGGGCTTTGCCAAGGCTAATTGTGGGATTAAAAGGGGCAGGATCATTCCATTTTAGATCACTTTGTTGAACAATTCTTCTTACAAGAGAAAAACCATTGGAATGAACTCCAGATGAGCTAAGTCCTAAAATAATATCGCCTTCTGTGAGGTCTTTTGAAGGGAGTAATGTGCTACGTTCGGTAGCTCCTACAGCAAAGCCTGCTAAGTCATAATCTTCCTTCGCATACATATCAGGCATTTCTGCAGTTTCTCCTCCAATCAGAGCGGCACCTGCTTGTCGACATCCTGCTGCAATACCAGAAACGATTGCTGCACCCTGTTCTGGGTCAAGTTTTCCAGTTGCAAAATAATCAAGAAAAAAGAGAGGTTCAGCTCCTTGTACAAGTAAATCATTGACACACATGGCTACCAGATCAATACCAACAGTGTCATGAATACCTATTTCAATGGCAATTTTCAATTTTGTCCCCACGCCATCATTTGCCGCTACGAGGATGGGATCTTTGAATCCTGCTGCTTTTAAATCAAATAGGCCGCCAAAACCGCCAATTTCTACATCTGCACCTCTTCGTTTTGTTGAACGTATATAGGGTTTAATTTTTTCTACCATGGCATTACCCATATCAATGTTTACACCGGCTTTTGCGTAGGTAAGACCAGACTTGGATTTTTCATTTATGAGATTTTTTTTGCTCATTGGAGCTTTCCTTATGGAAAATCAGATTTTGATGTTATGCAATGCCATGATAGAGTTATCTCTGCAAGAGGTATTGAAGTTTAGCATTTAAGAAATAACTGACTTTGCTTGACCCATGTCAAAGAAATTTATAATCTTTTATGAGAATTTTTTTAGGATCTTTATGACTAAGATATCAGATAATCAAGATAATTCTGCTTCGCAGCTAATTAAAAAGAAAATTAATGAGAGTAGGACGAGTGATCGTTATACGACTTATGTGCCTGCTTATGCTCAAGTACCATTACCGAATAATATGAAAAAGCAAATTTTTTTCTGGCTCGGTACATTGTTATTTTTCATCCTCTTTATGTTTGTCTTTGGGTCAATTTTGCTTCCTTTCGTGGCAGGAATTGTGTTGGCTTACTTTCTTAATCCCATTGTTCAATTGCTTGAAAAAGTTGGTATTCGTCGTGTTTTTGGCACCATCCTGATTACTTTATTTATTATTATTATTTTTGTCGCTTCTTTAATAATTTTGATTCCTATTATCAGTTGGCAAATACAACAGTTTGTGAGCGATGGTTTGCCCGTTTATATTAATCGTATTCAAACTTTTTTTGTTGAGCATGACTTTGATTGGGTAAGACGCTATTTTGGTAGTGATCCAAATGAATTTCAGAGTAATATTAAAGGGCTTTTAGGCCAAAGTTCTGATTTTATTACCTCTCTCTTGAATTCACTTTTGAAGTCAGGAAAATCTATCGTTAATATTGTCAGTCTATTTGTCGTAGCACCTGTGGTTGCGTTTTATATGTTGTTAGATTGGCCGCGTATGGTTACGGCGGTTGATTCGTTGATACCGCGAGATCATCTTGAAACTGTGCGCAGTATTTTTCATGAAATGGATAGGGCGATTGCTGGTTTTGTTCGGGGGCAAGGGACAGCTTGTTTAATATTAGGGGGGTATTATGCTATTGGTTTAAGCATCACAGGACTCAATTTTGGTCTTTTGATTGGTATGTTGATTGGCCTTATCAGCTTTATTCCTTATATTGGTACAATGAGTGGCTTTGTACTCTCTGTTGGTGTTGCATGGGTCCAATTCTATCCCAATAATTGGGGTTCGATCGTTGTTGTTATGGTTATCTTTTTAATTGGTCAATTTATTGAAGGCTATATTCTTCAACCAAAACTTGTGGGTTCATCTGTGGGACTGCATCCAGTGTGGTTAATGTTTGCACTTTTTGCTTTTTCTTCACTGTTTGGTTTTACTGGTATGCTCGTTGCTGTTCCTGCAGCAGCAGCTGTTGGTGTTTTGGTTCGTTTTGCTCTTCATACTTATCGTAGTTCTCAGATGTATTCGCGAAGTGGAAATTCGGAGCCGCTAGAATGAATGAGCGTGAAACGCAATTACCCTTAAATTTTTCTTATAATCCGGTTTTCCAATTTGATGATTTGGTGGTTACGGAAAGCAATCGTATGGCTTTTCAGCTTATTGATCATTGGCCGAATTGGATTTTACCTATTGCAGTTTTAGTTGGAAAAGAAGGATCTGGAAAAACCCACTTTTCTAGTGTGTGGGCGCAGAAAGCTGACGCTTTAAGATTTCATCGCAATGAAATTGATCAAGCTGTTGCAGTGGCTTCTTCAGGTAGATCATTTTTAATTGAGGATATTGATGCAGGTGAGATCAGTGAGACGGGGCTTTTTCACTTTATTAACAGTGTTAAGCAAGCAAACCTTGATACGCATCAAGCTAGTTTGTTAATAACGGCACGTACGGTACCTTCAGCATGGAATTTAAAGTTAAATGATCTAAAGAGCCGTCTTAATTCGGTTATGTTAGTTGCGATTAATCAACCTGATGATGCATTATTAACAGCTGTTGCTTTTAAACTTTTTTCTGATAGGCAGATTATCGTTCATCCGGATACTGTTTACTATCTTGTAAATCGTTGTGAGCGTTCTTTATTTTCGTTGAAGCGTGTGATTGATTCTGTTGATCGGTTGGCATTACAAAGAAAAAGCAAGATAACACGTGCTGTCATTGCTGAAGTCCTTAACATGCAAATCCAGTAAACATTGCTCTAGTGATGTGCAAGGGAATTGATTTGATTGATTCAATATAAGAGGGATTAAAACAAGAAAAACTTGCTGTACTCAGGGAAGATGATTTTATATATAAAACGATAAACTATCTTTATAAATCAATCTATTGTAGAGAGTAAACAAAATAGAATATTTTTATTTCCTTGAGATGATAGCATTTTACTTTTTTAATGTGCTTAATATTGCTCGAATGGCTATAAGCTTCTGAATTTATAAATATATTATTTTTCGATACTTTGCACAAGCTTATCAATTACTTCAAAATGATTCTAGGGAGGAGGAACTTTCTCTTTGTTTTTTTATAATGAAAATTTTGGAACTTGCGTGTAAAGATGTTTGTTTTTTTAGTTAATGTATTGGTATTGTATAAGGGAAGTGTAAAATTAAAAAATAAGAGAAATTAAGAGGGATGAGGAATAGGAGAGGATCAGTTTTTCCTATGATTCGTGCTAAGACTTGATATGAGCAAAAGGGAACGAAGCTTTACTATTAGGAATTTTTGTAATGCTTAAGCCATTTTGGTTGCTAAAATCATCGCTGCTGAATGTTGCTCTTTATATTATTAAAGTTCTCTTAACGCGATGTGAGCAATTGCGGGTTTTTATGTAGAAATTAGTTGTTAGTTTGCTTGGATTGGATTTTCCTTTTTGGGGAAGACCATTTAATTAAGTGTTACTTAGTAGAAAAAATTTAAAAAAGTTCTTTTTTGTAAAAAAATGCAACAAATTTTTTTAAAAAATGTGTTTTTCTCTTGCACTTCTGTTGTGAAAATTTTAGGGAGTATAAATCAAGTAAATGCAAATAGCGGAGCGTAGCGCAGCTTGGTAGCGCACCTGATTTGGGATCAGGGGGTCGTAGGTTCGAATCCTATCGCTCCGACCATATTTGATCGTTTGATTATATGTAGAAGGTAGCCCAATTGGGTGCGTGTGGTGAGAAATTATCATTCAAGCGTTGTGTAGTCTGAAGGAACGAAACCATGATCGCACGTATTTATAGTCCTGCGAAAACAGCTATGCAGTCAGGTAGAGGAAATGCTAGTTTATGGATTCTGCAGTATGAGCCTATACAAGCAAAAATGCTTGAGCCTCTTATGGGATATACGGCGACATCCGATATGAATAGTCAGATAAGGATCCGCTTTAATAGTAAAGAAGAGGCAATTGCTTTTGCACATAAGAACGCTATTCCTTATCGTGTAGAAAAAACACATAGGTCAATTCGGCGTGTTGTTTCTTATTCTGATAATTTTCGCAGTGATCGACAGCAATCTTGGACGCATTAAGTTAAGGGTTCCTTTTTGAATAAGAAATGATCAGCTGGTCCCGTAGCTCAGCTGGATAGAGCAACGGCCTTCTAAGCCGTGGGTCACAGGTTCGAATCCTGTCGGGATCACCATCTTTAAGTAAAATCAATGAGTTATATAAGAGTTCAGGAATTTTGGTTCCATTGATCCTTTTATCTTGTTTTTGTATCTATCTCGAACCTTTTAAAGTTTTTTGATTGCTTCTATTGCTAGGCATTTTCTATCTGCTGTTTTAGTATAAAGGGATGCCATTTTATCTTCTATCCAATCAAGAAGTGCTTTTCAGTTACGAAACCGTAGCACCTGTATTAAGGTTTTTTGCTAATTTTCTCAGTCTGTGAGCTGATTTTTAAATTTCTGCTGCATTCTAGTTCTATACGCTTCATAAAACAGGTTTCCAAAACTTTCTTTGATGAGTTTATTTCCGATTTTCCCGTAAATGAATATTTTATTCCGATAGGTTTGGTTTCAAGAGTTTTTGTTAATGCCGAAAATAGCAAGAAAAACCTCTATTTTAAATTTTCTTTTTTCTATTTTTTAAATTTTTATTTTAAAGTAGCTAGATTTGTAATCTTATATTCATATTCGACTGTTTTGGCAAAAAGCCTGTTCCGGTAGGAAAGAAGGAAAAGATCATAGAGCTACGTGATTTAGATAAAGATATTGCTTCTCTCCTAAGAAGAGAAACAGATGTCTCTTACACAAGTTTCACAATAAAGTCTTCTGATCCGTTGAGTTGTGAAATTGTTAGCATGTTTGTTAGAGTTTTAAATGTTTTTCACAAAAATCTTTAAAAGCATTCAAACAATTCAATTATTAGAAATAATTAACGAAGCAAAAAGAGAAGAAAATGCTACTTTTGTAGAGAAATGTTTAAAAAATCCGATTCTCTTACATAAAAAACATATGGAGAATAAATAACTTAATAGAAATATAAAATATCTGGTGGGCGTGACAGGGATTGAACCTGTGACCCCTACGATGTCAACGTAGTGCTCTCCCGCTGAGCTACACGCCCATTCAATGATGTTGCATACAACACATAGAATTATAAACGTCAATGTCTAATTTAATTTTCCTCTTAATTAGCTATGAATAACTTGGAAAAATATCCCCTCTAAGCAGCTATAAGTATTTTTTCAACCTCATTAACGAGCTCACGCAAGTGAAATGGCTTAGAAAGTACTTTTGCATTGGGAGGGGCATCGCTATTTGAATTTAGTGCAACTGCTGCAAAGCCTGTAATGAACATTACTCGTAAGTCAGGATCAATTTCAGTAGCGCGTCGAGCTAGTTCGATCCCATCCATTTCTGGCATTACAATATCAGTAAGTAGAAGAGAAAATGGCTCTTCTTGTAAACGTTCATATGCGCTAGCACCATTATCGAAATCAGCCACTTCGTAGCCTGCACGTTCTAAGGCCTTCGCTAGAAAGCGTCGCATATCGTTATCATCTTCTGCGAGCAGGATTCGTTTCATGATTATGTTCCAATTGCTCCATTCATCAGAGTTTTTGCCACATCGATTATACAATATAGAGTACTTATAAAAAAGGTGGTAAAATACTCATAATTGGAATGAATGGCAAAATGGTTAATTCATACACTTTTGACAATAATACAGAATATTAGTTGTGAGTTGGTTAAATTCGAAATGTATGTGAATTTGAAAGAAGAGAAAATATATGAATGTTTGAAGCACGATGAGTTCTCAGATTTTCTGTTTTTTTCTTCGTTCAGCAGAGCTCCACGAAAATGTTTACGGGAATATTCATTGTAAAAACTATTTATATTGGGGAATGAGAAGGGATGTTATGTTTATTTGCTGTTTTTGAGAAGTGATACGGCAGGAAGAAGTTTGTATGGCTGTTTATTTCTAGAGTATTTGATTGTTTCTAAATAAATAAAATTTATTATTTTTCTATGGCAGAACATAAAAACAAAATTTTTTAATAATATGCTAAGAATGTAATTTTTCTATTTTTATTTAAATGATTATATCATAGTGTATTGGGATTTTTCTGCTGAGTATTATCATTGTTTGCAAATTGGAGTCAACTCTATAGAATTTTTAAATGTAGGTTATGCTGTAAGGAATCGGTTGATTTTTAGAATTAAAGTAGGTTCTTTTTGAGTTTCTTATAGTGCAGATGAAGTTTTGTGAAATTTTTTTCACGATACATAAGAGTTTCCATAAAATAAAGATTGTACGTATATTTTTATTTTGAATTTTAAAAAATTTTTATGGTACACCAATACAATAGCCTCGCACATATGCAAAAACAAAGAAAATATGAGGATTGTTGTTTACTATTAGTATAAAGACCATAAAATTGATATTTAGGTTACTCTTTTTACAAAAGGCTTATTCAAGCATTTCTTGATACTTCATTTAGGGATGAGTGTGCTGAACACAAAGTGGGGAAAGCTCTTGGCTTTAAAATTCTCATACAAATTCCCATTCTTTATCATGGATAACTCGCTTTAAGCATGCAAATCTCAATAGAAACAATATGTATTGAAATTTAGGGGGGATGGAAATTGCTACTATAAGGAGTTTACATTCCACATTCTAAAAGAGCGTTTCTAATTATAATCATATCTTCTTCTAGCTTCTTCCATACTTATATACCTTTGGAGAAGGTCACCTAAGTCTCGCTACAATTAAAGAGTTAACTACTTAATCATTTTAAGATTTGTTTTATTTGTTTTTATTCTCTTCTGGTTAAATGAAGTGTCTTGTTAAAAGTGGTTATCTTTGGACTTGTCGCTAGAAATAAATGCATCAAATGCAGCCCAAAATTGTTTTTTGTAACCTTCTTCATGCATGATTGTATCGAGTTCAGCACCAATAATTGTAATACTGTTTGTCAGATGTGTATGTTTGCATAATTGTCGTACTTCAATGTTGTTCGCAATATTGTTTTGGTTGGCAAGAATAAACAATGTTGGGATTTGTAAATACCCACTCAGTATGTTTTTTTTCATGGCATCAATTGCATTGAGTGCGGATGCCATCCATCGTGATGTTGGAGGTTTTATAAGGAAGCTAGAGGGTAAAGGTTCTTTATTAGTGTACCCAAATTGCATATTTTTTTGTTTTAATTTTTTTCCACCTTTCGCGGGTAAGAATCCAAGACCTATGTCGGAAAGAAGCTGTGTTAATTTATGTTGAAAACCATTTGTTTTATTGCCGAATGGAGCAAAAAGGGGAGAAACGCAAAGCATTCTCTTAAACTTAGGGTTAATGAGATCCAATCCGTTGAGTGCTATCAAACCACCCATGCCATAAGCTAGTATATAGTAAGGTGGTGGACAATCAGGATAAATAACATTTTTAAGAAATTCATCTAAGTCTTTAATATCATTGTTAATATCAAAATAATTGTGTCGGATTTGTTTTTGTTTATCGGATTGAGATGTTTCTCTACCAAACCAATCAAATATTGCTGTATAAAAGCCGCGGTTAGAAATTTCATTCATTGTTAAAAAATATTTTTCTAAGGCATTTGCGTAGCTTTCGAGAATAACTATTGTTCCCTTGGCTTTTTCCATTTCTGGCTTCGTTATCGCAAAACGAATTTTGCGATCAGGGGCTATTTTAAGGTAGCCATTACGGATATTGGGAGGAGGGGAACTCCAATTTGTAGGATAAAGAGGTATTTCCAATTGAAATCCTTTATGGTGTATTTTGCAACTTAGGGCAAAGTGAGATGAGGAGAAAGCTTACATTAAATATAATGATGATGAACGATTAAGAAACAGTTATGTTGTTTTTATGTGTTTCAATGAATTCAAACACAAAAGGAGTTGAAATAGGAAAGAACAATTACCAAGTAAGTTAGTACAGTCGCCATGATGGGACTGTATGGTTCACGGGCAGGTTTGCCATTTGGGAACTTTGTGAGTCAATCATAGTCGCTCTAAAGGAGGGCAATATTATGCGTCAAGTAGATTTTTCACCATTTTATCGTTCAACAGTAGGTTTTGATCATCTTTTTAATTGGTTTGATTCCAGAACACAACCGGATGATGTTTCTTCTTATCCGCCGTATAACATTGAGCGTTTAAGTGAAGATTCTTATAGGATTTCTATGGCTGTTGCTGGTTTTTCTCAGGATGAAATTGATATCGAAACACATTGCAACCAGCTGATCGTTAAGGGTAAGAGAGTACCTGAAAATGATGATGGAGAACGGGAGTTTCTTTACCGCGGTATTGCTTCGCGTGCTTTTGAGCGGCGTTTTCATTTAGCTGATCATGTTAAGGTTATTGGAGCAGAACTTGGAGATGGCCTTCTTCATATTCAGCTTAAAAGAGAAATGCCTGCTGAATTAAAACCCAAAAAAATACTTGTACAATCGCTATCATCTGTCGCAAAAAATGGTAACGGTCATAGTATAGGTGAAGCAAGTTTAGCAGGTGAAAAAACTGAATAGTTATAAAACTTCTTAAAGAATAAGGTGACGCGAGACAAAAATCTCGCGTTTTTTATATTTTCGGTTGAAAGGAAGAGCATTTTTATAAAGGTATCTATTCCAAATTTTTGATGGAAATGTTGATTCATGTTGCCATACATTGGAAAAAAATAGAATAAATTTCCAAAACTCCGTACACATAACAGAATAGTTATTTAATCCGATGTAGTTTGACATTAGTTTTTGTACGAAGTAGGAATAGGTAGGATGAGATAAGAATAGGTGATAATTTATTGTTTTTATGACTATTTTTACTATTAAATGCATTTTTGTAGAATTTGGTTTTAACACTTAAAAAGAGGAAAAAGAGCTAAAAACGACAAAAATATTTTCATTTATTGGTGATTATCTATTTTTATAATAATATATATTATTATAAATAAAATAGTTTATATAAATTTTCTAATGTGAAAAATTTCTACTTTTATTGTTCCTTTTAAAGGAGCACAGAGCTGTATCTTATGGAGTTTCTAGATGTGCTCTTTCAGCTTCAATTTGATGCTTAAAATGCAATTTTAGAAGTGGCAAAGTAAGTTCGATTTTTTTCTATATTATTGATGTTTGGAACAAACTCTTGCAACCTTCTATAAATCTCTGCCGCTAATTCCGCTATATCTTCGGGAGGGGAATATTTTTGCATCACAATAGGTTGCATAAGCCACGTGACCGAGCTTTTTTATCAATTCAGTGGGGATATAGATAGGGAGAGATATTGAAAGCCTGAGTTTTCATCACGGTTATAAACATTTCATCTTCACCAATCAAAAGCCAATAATGTCACGGTGCATGTCAATGGCGCCCGTGACCCTGTGGCCACCGGTCGAACGGTCGCTCACGCCATTCAACGGGCACGTGCCAATGCTCTGCATGGGGGAACAGAATGAGGGGAGGGAGGCTATGAGAGATCCTTTGATGATGTTAGGACCGCATCAATTTTATGTGGACTGGCTGAATTTCCAATCTTTCGAAGAAGAGTTTTCTGCCTCATGGGTTTGCCTAGAGCGTTTTGGCAGGTCCCCCAGTTTGCAATTTACCGGCTATGGCAATGATGCAAAAACCATTCATGGAGCTTGGTTTCCAGAAGAATTTGGTGACCGTGTAGCCATTGATGCCATAAGCAGAACCATTCGAAGAGCAAAGCCTGTCCAGATGCTTCGTTGGATCAATGATACGGGACACCTATAGTGTCCTTCTCCATGGCCCCGTGGTGAGATCACCACGATCAATAAAGAGCACGACTATATCAGTCGCTCTGGTCAATCACAACGCATCCGCTATTCCATTAGTCTCTTGCCCTTTTTCAATGGAGGAAAACCGCAAGGTCAATATCAGGTGGGACAAATTCTATGAAGATACCAGAAAAGCATGTTGTTGTAGAGTTAGAGGATATGAGTCTCGATCTCATCTGCTTTCACCATGCCATGGCAGTGTTCAGGGACCGCATCCAAGTTGGGGGCACTAAACGGCTATTTAGAAGCCACACTGGAAGCCAATCCAGAGATTGCCAAATATGGTGTGCTTTTACCGCGGGGCTTAACGGTTATTCTGCCTGAATTTGTGTTGTCTAATCGGTTGTGAGAAGTTGGTGGAAACAGATCACAAAAGGGACAAGTTAAACCTTCTATTGGTTGTGAAGCACTCTTAGATTCCTCTTAGATTCAAAGTGTAAAGTTTGCACTTTTTAGGAGAAGAGAAAAAGATTCATTAAAGGGTTTTTAGATACCCTTTGAAGGGTCTTTGAAGACCCTTTGAGAACCCCTTAAAAATCTTTGAAAAAAATAAATTGGTACAAAATCTGCTGTCAAAATATACAAAACTCGATGACAAGCTACAGACAGGCAAAAATTAATAGGTTATTGGTAAGATAAAATTGAATGGTGGGTGATGAGGGGATCGAACCCACGACCCGCTGATTAAGAGTCAGCTGCTCTACCGACTGAGCTAATCACCCACTGCATCTTAAAAGATAAGAATAAACGGTTCTATAACGTTCCCAAGGGAGTATGTCTAGATGATTCATTGTTTTTTATATGGAAATGATAGAGGATCTATAGCGAAACTGTTTGTATAGTTAAATATAATACCCCCTCTTGATCTTATATGAAAATAACCCCATTATAAGAATCTCTGTAAATAAATGTTTTGATTGTTATGCGGAACTGTAGCTGGAGGATCGTCGAGCGTAATGCCCGAGAAAAATACAGAAGAACCTTCTTGTGGTTGCGAGCGATGGGGACCATCGTTCTGTTTTTTTAATTTTATCAATAACCATGTGCGTTTAAGTAATGTTGTGTTTTTGCTTGCTTTGGATGCGATCTGTTTGTGTTCAATATCCTTGGTTAATTATGAGAATAAAAGCTCATGAGTTTGTTTTGTCAACCGCGCGCTTTTAAGATTTTAGAGACGTTTTTTAAAGGTGAACTATGATGGAATGGATCGCTGATCCCCATGCGTGGTTTGGCTTGGTTACGTTGATTTTTCTCGAAATTGTTTTAGGAATAGATAACCTTGTTTTCATTGCAATTTTAGCCGAAAAGTTGCCGCTGCATTTGCGTGATCGTGCACGCTTAATAGGTCTCACTTTAGCACTCGTTATGCGACTTTTTCTTCTTACAATTATTGGATGGGTAATGAATCTTGATACGATGATTTTTTCATTCTCATCCTTTGTATTTAGTTGGCATAGCCTCATCTTGATTGGTGGTGGAGCTTTTTTGCTGGCAAAAGGAACACTAGAGTTACATGAAAGGTTAGAAGGGACGTCGCATGAAAGAAAAACAGGCGTTGCTTATGCTGTTTTTTGGCAGGTGATTGTCCAAATCGTAGTGCTGGATGCTGTATTTTCCCTAGATAGTATTATTACTGCGACAGGTATGATTGCAAAAGAGCAGGCAGCGGTTATGTATATAGCAGTAATTGCTGCCATGGGTGTGATGATGTGTGGATCGGGCGCTCTTATGCGTTTTATTAACCGTCATCCAACTATTGTAATCCTTTGTCTTGGCTTTTTGATGATGATTGGTTTTACTCTCATTGTTGAAGGGTTTGGCTTTCATATTCCAAAAGGGTATCTGTATGCTGCTATCGGTTTTTCTGTTCTCATTGAAGCGTTTAATCAAATTGGACGTCGTAATCGTGAAAAAATGATTACAACAAATGATTTACGAGGTCGAACAGCTGATGCGGTTTTGAGGCTCTTAGGGGGGGGAAACAAAGACAGTAATCTAGGTGAGACTGTAGATGTCATTGCTGAACAGGCAGCAGCTTCTGAACTGTTTCGTCCGGAAGAAAAAGAAATGATTCGTGGTGTTCTTGATTTGGCTGATCGTCCTGTTCGCTCTATTATGTCGCCACGTAATGAGATTGAGTGGTTAGATTTAAATGGTGACGAGAATGAAATGCGTGAGGAGTTACAACAGGTTAAACATAGCCGCTTAATTCTTGCACGTGAAAAAGTGGACGAATTTGTTGGTGTTGCTTTGACCAAAGATCTCCTTTTGAATTTGGCTGAAGGAAAAAAAATCAATTGGAAAAAAGCTATGCGAGAACCACTTGTTGTTCATGAAAATACAAGTGTTTTACGATTGATGGAGCAGTTACGCCGTTCTTCGATTCAGCTTGCAATTATTGTTGATGAACATGGATCTTTTGAAGGTATTGCAACACCAACCGATATTCTTGAAGCTATTGCAGGTGATTTTCCTGATGATGATGAAGAGCCGGTGATAGCAGAACAGCTTGAAGATGGAAGCCTTCTTGTTGAGGGATATGCTGATATCCGCCGTTTAAGTGGTTATCTTGAGCGGAATCTTGTTGATGAGGCAGACCGTTATACGACTCTAGCAGGATTTATGCTTTGGAGGTTTGGTCATTTGCCGAATGAGGGTGAAAGCTTTGAAGCTGATGGTTTGTGCTTTAAAGTTATCGAAATGGATCGCCGAAATATATCTAAAATTCTTATCTCTCCGCTTGTATTACCAGAAAAAAGCTGATCACTTTTGTAAGTAAAGTAATAGTAAACACTTCCTTATTATAGAAAGTGAAAAAGCTATGGAAATCAGCTGCTTGGTTATGTTTTCATTATTTACAGTTTTCTAAGCATGAAGCGATGGATAGGAAAACGTTGAATTATCAATAAATTTTCATGTTAGAAAGGGGTGTCATCGATGATCTTTGAAAGGTTTTGAGAGAGAAAACGATGCTGTGTGGTTTGTAAATGTCCACGAATGTCATGGTAACTATATATTGATATTGCACTATTTCTGCATTTTTTAAGACGAAAACTTTTTAAAATTTCTGTTTATATTTTTGTGTGGGCGTGGAACTCTGTTTATCCTTTCCTTTAATGAAATAAAAGCTTTAGAGAGGCTATCATACTGCAAAGTAGCAATCTCAATATTTTATGTTTAATATCGATAGAAGGTTATAGAAATTATTATTTTTCAGTAAAGAGTTTATCCAAGAGGTTGACCAAGTAGCTGTCTAAAAGAAGATTGGAGTATTGGACATATTTTTCATGTATTTTTGTACAGGGGGGGTGGTATGGAATAGAGGTGCTTCAATACTCATAAATAAAGAGAAATGAGAACAATGGTTACGTTCATTCAAATTATAAAGTCAAATGCAATGCGTTTATTGTTGTTTACGTTCGCAAAAAAGAGAGGGCGTTCATTTATTCAGGTGGTGTTTTGGGGACTCTTTTCAAATATTGTAGAGATTCAAAAATTGCTACAACAAATAAGGAAATAATGAGTGGTATGATCAGATAAAGCAATCTAAATACAATAAGTGCTGCAACAACATCGGTGGGATTTATATTGGACATACCTGTTATAAATAAAGCTTCAAGAACACCAACCCCTCCAGCTGGAGCATTAGAGAGAAGGGTTATCGTGAAAGATGTTAGAAAGACA
The DNA here is from genome assembly GCF_046245125.2 of Bartonella heixiaziensis. GTDB lineage: Bacteria > Pseudomonadota > Alphaproteobacteria > Rhizobiales > Rhizobiaceae > Bartonella > Bartonella heixiaziensis. Next base: position 747,739 of record NZ_CP176404.1, read on the forward strand.
CCAAGCACAGAAATAAAATGAATATCTGTATCGTGCGGGAGCACGGCATATATAATTCCTGTTGCTCCTAAAAGTTCTAAGGGGCCGATGAGAAGCTGTTGAATGACAATTTTTAACCGTGGGTAGGAAATTTGAACGTTTTTGCCCAAACGTAAGGGTTTTAACTGAAGCCAACTGCCAAAAGTATAGAGTGCTACACAGCTGAGTAAAATGGCTCCAACCGTTGTTCCAAGCCATTCAGGAAGCTCATTATGCAGAAGAGAGATAATTTCGGGTTGCAAAATCAAAACAATTCCAAAAAGTAAGATTGTACCTATCACAAAAGTAAACGAGCAAAAACCTACCAATATGGCTATTTCTGTTCCACTTAATCCCTTCATTTTATAGGCACGATAGCGCACAACTGCACCAGAAAAAACAGAAGCGCCAATATTGTGTGAAAGAGCATAAGTGGTAAACGAACAGAGAGCAATAAAAATCCAAGAAATTTTATGACCTAGATGCTGCAAAGCAATTCGGTCATACCCAGCAAGAGCAGCATAAGCTAAAAGAGAGCACAAACAGGCTAATAGCCAATGTTGTGCATGTAAATTACTTAGGCGATCCACTACATCACTGAAAGAAATAGCAGAAAGCTTGATATAAAGGATTCGGATAGACACCAGCATTGCTAAGATACCAATAAATGGCCATATAAATTGCTTTATTTTCATGCTGTTTTATCCGTTTTTACTTATGTTTTCTGTAAATTTAATTCATGATTTTTCATATTCGTTACAGATCTCTGTCCAGTCATATGCTCGATAACACCATTGGCAATTTCTTCATCGTCAGTTACTACAATATCAGCACCTAAATCAATGAGATAAGTTGCATCTACATCGGATAATGCATGCGTAATTATCTGGATATCTTTCTTTATATCACGTATATTTACTATACATTCTCCTACTTCAATGGTACTTCGCATTGTAATAACAACTTTATAAGCATGGCTTATATTTGCTGCATTCATTATTTCTTGTTGAATGATATTGCCGCAAATGACTTCGAAACCGTCTGCTACTGCTTGATCAGTGAGGCGCTTTGATTCCTCTACTATCACTATGGGTTCACCTTTGTCTACTAAAGATAATGCAATACATTTACCAATACAACTGTAGCCAATAATTACGATATGGTTGGTTTTTAAGGTCATTGGTAAAAATCCTTGGTCAGGATCTTGTGGATCAATATCAATGATTTTTTGTGTATCTTGTGAATTTGCAGGAAAGTTTTCTAGACGTTTTTTAATTTTGTTACAAGCGATGAAAACAAGGGGATTAAGCAGAATAGAAAGAATTGCTCCTCCAATAATTAAATCATGGGCATCGTCGTTTAAAAGTCCTAGGCTCAAACTTAAACCTGCGAGGATAAAGGAAAATTCTCCGATTTGGGCAAGGCTTGCAGAAATAGTCAAAGCTGTTGCATTAGAATAGCGAAAAGCTTTAACGATAAAAAAGGCAACTACAGATTTTCCTAGGATAATAATGAATAACGTTGCTAAGAGGGAGAAAAAATGAGTCAATAGTTTCCCTGGGTCAAATAACATACCCACAGAAACAAAAAAGAGAACAGAAAACGCATCTCGTAGTGGTAAGGATTCTTCTGCTGCACGATGGCTTAATTCTGATTCACTCATGACCATGCCTGCAAAAAAGGCACCAAGAGAAAGAGAAACACCAAATAAATGGGCTGCCCCAAAAGCTACTCCTAGTGCAATCGCAAAGACACTTAGACGAAATAACTCACGTGATCCCGATTGTGCACTCATTTTTAGTAACCACGGAATAACACGCCGCCCAATAATGAGCATAAGTGCAATAAATATAATAACTTTTAGGATAGTAAGACCAAAAATTCCCCAAATACTCAAGTCTAACCATTGAACAAGAGGATCAAGCGCTTCCTTTTTTGTATTGCTAAGGACGTTTGCTAGAGATGGTATAAGGACAAGGATAAGGACCATCGCTAAATCTTCAATAATCAACCATCCAACAGCAATGCGTCCTTTTTCTGTTTCCATAAGATGGCGTTCTTGTAAAGCACGCAGCAGGATAACAGTACTTGCTATTGATAAAGCTAAACCAAAGACTAAACTACTGGTGAAACCCCATCCCATGATTAGACCAAGGCACAAGCCTAGAAAGGTAGAAAATGCCATTTGCGCAATGGCTGCAGGGATAGCAATAGCTTTGACTGATAAGAGATCTTTTAATGAAAAATGTAGCCCAACACCAAACATCAGCAAAATGACACCAATTTCAGCGAGTTGGTTGATAATGCTAGAATCTATTCTAAAACCGCCTGTATTTGGTCCCACAATAACACCAGCTAACAAGTATCCTACGAGTGGTGAGATACGCAAACGACTCGCAATCATTCCCAGAAGAAATGCTAAGCATAAACCCGCAACGATAGTTGTAATGAGTGGTGTGTCATGGAGCATGATAGTTACTTTTCGAAGAAAAAGGCATTAATTGAAACGACTATAATTTTTTTATAAGAAGAGGGGATTGGTACGTCATGTAATTACTAGGCATGTTCATTTTAGTTTAGTGTTTGTACGATTATTTCTTTCACGCCACCAATTTCCTAGCAAGAGTAAAATAGGGGCAGCAATGAAGATCGAAGATGATGTTGCAATAACAATTCCAAAGACCATGGGAAGTGCAAAATTATGGACAGCACTCCCGCCCCATATTGCCATAGGGAGCATAGCGAGAACTGTGGTAGCTGATGTAAATAGACAGCGTACAAGAACTTGATTAATTGAAAAATCAATCAGTTCACGCAGTGGCATTTTTTTATAAAGGCGCATATTTTCGCGCATTCTATCATAGACCACGACTTTATCATTTATGGAATAACCAACAATCGTTAAAAGAGCGGCGATAGCAGTTAAATTGAAATCAAATTGAAATAAAGCAAAAAAACCAATCATTTTTGTAGTGTCTAGAATGAGCGTTACAATTGCTCCAACTGCAAAGAACCATTCGAAGCGTAGCCATATATAGAGGGACATGGCAATTGCCGCGAGAATAACAGCAGTAAAAGCAGCTGTAGCAAGTTCACCTGAAATTTTGGGGCCAACAACTTCTATTTGATCAAAACTGGCGTTCGGATAGATGTTTTGTACTGCTTTTTTGACCTTATCAAGGGTAGCGGTTTGTTGTGTTTCGCCGCCACTTTGTTTCTGAATGCGGATCAGCACAGTGTTTGCATTATCCATATTTTGTAGCGTAACTTCACCGATATTAAGGGTAGAAAGCTTTGAACGCAAAGTTGCTAAGTTCGTTGGTTCTTTTGTTGTAATACTCATTTGGCTGCCACCAATGAAATCAATTCCGAAATTCAAGCCAGGTTTAAAAAACAGAAAAACTGAAGCAAGTGATAAAACAATTGAAACGCCAATACCAATAAAGCGCGCTTTCATAAAACGGAAAGTTGTACTTTGTGGGATAGCCTTGAAACTAGGCTGAAGATGTAGCGTTTTAATTTTCCATTTACGGACGACCCAAATCATCATGATGCGCACAATGGTGATATTTGTGAACATGGAGATGATAATACCAAGCAACATTGTTACAGCAAAACCGCGAACAGGACCAGTGCCAAACCAAAACAGTAAAATAGTCGCAATAATTGCGGTAACATTGGCATCAACGATGGTTGCGAAAGCATGCTTGAATCCACGATCTAAGGCAGCAAAGGCGCTGATACCTTTTCGACTTTCTTCACGGATACGTTCATTAATCAGAATATTGGCATCAACGGCGATACCGATACCTAAAATAATACCAGCAATACCAGGGAGTGTGAGTGTAGCGCCCAGAAGACTTAGCGCGGCCAATGTTAAAATAGTGTGGAGTGCTAGCGCTATATTCGCAATGATACCCCAAATCCCATAGAGAAGAAAAATAAAAACCGTGACAAGAATAAAGCCAATAATGCCTGTGTAAAGGCCCATTTGTATGGCGTCTGCACCAAGGTTTGGACCTACAGTCCTTTCTTCAATTACTGTTAGCGGCGCTGGCAAGGAACCAGCACGTAGAAGAGCAGCCAGAGTTGATGCTTCTTTGGGATCAAAATTTCCTGTAATTTGGCCTTGTCCGTTAGGAATGACACTATTGATGGTAGGAGCAGTCAACACTTTGTTATCAAGAACGATTGCAAAAGGACGATTAATATTTTGCCGTGTTATGTCTGCAAATATTTTTGAGCCAGTGGAGTTCATGGTGAATGAAATAATAGAACGTCCTGGAATTTGCGGATCAAAACCTGCACGGGCGTCTTTGAGGACATTTCCATCTAAGGCTATTTGGTCATAAATTGCATAGCGTTGTGTTTCGTCAGTATATCCAGGGAGGACTGAAACACCTACAGGTAGGTTATTTATATCCACGTTGGAGGGCACAAGATGAAAGGTCATCTTAGCGGTTGTTCCTAAAAGATCGCGTAGTTGCTTTGGGTCCTGTAGACCAGGCAATTGAACCATAATACGATCAGTTCCTACCTTTTGGATGGCTGGTTCAGTAACACCAACCTGATCTATACGGCGACGGATGATTTCCAAGCTTTGCTCAATAGCACTGCTGATACGTTCTTTAATGCCGGCTTCGGTTAACATCACACGAATCGTTTTATCTTGAGCACTGATAGTGATGTCACTGGCTGTTGTGCCAAATCTACTATGTATGGGAGTGATTAATGTCTTCAAAGCAGAAACAGCTTTTTCACTTTGTGTTGGATCAGAAAGAATCACAATTACGCTATCCTCGAGGACACGAATGCTCGACGTATGGATTTGCTTTTGACGTAGTGTGTTACGCACATTGCCTAAAACCATGTGTAGTTGATCACGTTTTAGTGTTTTAGCATCAACTTCGAGTAGAAGAGAAGAACCTCCCTGAAGATCAAGCCCAAGTGTTACTCGAGTGTCGGTTAAAAACTTTGAGTTTTTAACTTGTTCTTGCGAGAATAAATTGGGCAAGGCAACGTAAATGCTGCTTAAAAGGATAAAACAATAGAGAGTAGTTAACCAACCGGGTGTGCGCATGATATATTCCGCTAATAGGCAATCTAATGGTTATTTAAAGTAAAAACGCAGGAGTAAGATAGAATGATAATTTCATAGTTCAAGCAAGAGGAGGAGCACGTTTGTTTGCAAAACATTGTATTTGAAAATTATGGAGTTGTTGGCAAATAACTATGGCAATTATGAAAAATATATTCAATAGGAGAACGTTTTGAAGAGTAGTGAAAGGCAAAACATAATTTGTATGGAATGTCACAAACTTTTTTCTGGCAGATGTTATAATATTTAATTGATCAAAATTGCTCTCTAAACCAAATGCGTTAGTTATCATTACATTTTTGACGTTTATTCGTGCAACCAAAAGAGCATACACTCCTAAGCTACTCGTTAACAATGTGCCAAAGCTAGATAGCAAAAGCCAAGTCGTAAAAGGGAAAAATTTTTCTTTTTTGCAAGAAAGGTGCAAAAAAAACATACTAGAGTGCCCTCTTTGTCTTATTTAATTTCAAATTACTGTATTCTGCTTCTCTTATCAGTATTCTAGAATAAGGGGAAGCTTTTATAAAATTATTCTACAAAAGTTGAAAATATTTGTCTCATGTCATATTTTTAGAAAAGGCTATTCCTCATTTTATACCTAAGGCAAATATGTATTCATTTTTTAAAAAAAAATTATGCATTCTTGTTGGGATTATCGTTGTATCGAGCTCTTGTGCAGGGGGAGGGTGTTTTGCACAAGATGAAATAATCGGAGAATCGATAACTACACGCTCAATTGATAAAATTATTCAACAACAACAGTCAATTATTAAGAAACTTGAACAAGATACAGAAGCTTTAGAAAAAGACTTTGAAAGCGAATCAGAAGATGAAAGTGCTCTGTCAGAACTAAGGTTGCGGGCGCGAGATATCGGCAGACGTGCTATAGATGCAGCATTCATTTTTCGTACTCCTCTTAATGATATTAACGCACTTCTTGATAAGTTGACAGAGCTCCATGATGATCAAAAAAAATTGAAAAGTCAAAATAAGGAGCGCTCTAGTCTGATAGAACAAAGAACTAAGATTAATGGTACTGTACGCAAGCTTGAAGAAATCTTTTTAGCTACAAATAGAATAGCCGAACTTGCTCTTTCTCAGTCTCGAGAACTTTTTAAACGCAAGCTTACCTACAGGTTTGATTTTTCAATATCATTTGTTAAACATATCATTGATAAAACCAAAGAGGCTTCATCTAATTTTCTTTTTCTTTTCAGTTCTTGGTGGAATTTTGTATTTTATTTAAAGCCTTTACAGCTATTTCTTTCCTTCTTGATTCCGTTTTTTGTTGCTTTAGGTCTTTCTTATTTTTCTCGTAAAGCTCTTGTTCGTGTGTACTGTCATGCTACAAAGTGTAATGAGGAAGTATCTTATTTACAACGCTTATTGATTGCTTTTATTTCAATTCTTCTACCTTCGCTTGTGTGTGTTGTTTGCGTTTATCTCGTATTTTTTTTGTTTGATAATTTTAACTTGAATCCAGGAAAACTTACAACGGTATTTCATACGGTTGGAAGTCAAATAAGTTTGGTTTTTTTGATAAATCGTTTAGCAGTTGTTCTTTTATCATCAAATATGCCGCATGTGCGCCTTCTCAATATTGCATCGTCGCCAGCATATCAATTGGTTATTTTGCTTACTTTTTTAGGTGGAGTTTTGGCATTTGATGCTGTTCTTGATAGTGTTTATCAAGCGGTTTTAGCCTCTCTTTCCTTAACAATTGCAAAAAGTTTTATCGCTGTTTTGCTGGTAGCAATATTGCTTTTTATAATTTCATTTGTGCCTTTGCGTTTCAGACGTGGGCGTTCTCAAGAGGAAAAAGGAAAGTTGTTGCTTTGGCCATTTTATATACGCATTCCCCTCATTTTATTGGGATTATTGCTTATCGTGATGGATTTTTGGGGTTATGTTGGTTTGGCTCGTTTTATTATGCAGCAAATTGTAATTAGTGGGGCATTTTTGGTTCTCATGTATTTGGGGATACAAAGCGCTCAAGCGCTTGGGGCTAAAGGCCAATTTATGAAAACGAGCGTTGGTCGTATTTTGATGCAATGGTTGCATTTGGAAGAAAAAACAATGAATCAATTGGGGATTGTTATTAGCGTTTTCCTCAATTTAGCAGTTGTCGTGTTTTGTGCAATGCCTATTATTGTGCAGTTCGGATTTGCGTATTCTGACTTGAAAGCAGTATTATGGCAGTTGTTTACTGGTTTTCAAATTGGAAATGTGTCTATTTCTTTGATTTCCATTGTAACAGGAATCGTTGTTTTTTTTGTCTGTTTGTTCCTTATCCGCCGATTTATCGGTTGGTTGGATGGCACGGTGTTGGCGAATGGGGAATTTGATTCTGGTGTACGTAATTCTATCAAAACGGTTATAAGCTATGGGGGTGTTGTTGTATCTGCCTTGATAGGATTGTCAATGGCAGGATTGGATCTCAGAAATTTTGCACTTATTGCCGGTGGGCTTTCTCTTGGCATAGGTTTTGGTTTACAGAATATCGTTCAAAATTTTGTATCTGGGCTTATTATTTTGGTTGGAAGACCGTTTAAATTAGGTGATTACGTAGAATCTGGATCAGTAGGTGGTATTGTCAAACGTATCAGTGTGCGCGCAACCGAACTTGAAACGTTTCAGCGAAAAACAATTATTATTCCTAATTCAACCCTTATTAACAATAATGTAAGTAACTGGACTAGAAATAACAAAATAGGACGGGTTGATATACCTGTTACTGTTTCACCCAATATCACTCCAGAACGTGTTATTGAAATTTTGCTGGAGATTGCTTTAGCAACAGAGGGGGTTTTAAAAAATCCTGCGCCACAGGTGAGTTTTAATGCATTCGATAGCAAAAGCTTCTCATTTACCTTGGCTATCTACGTGCCTAACATCACTTCACCTTCTAAGGTGATTAATAGTCTTCGCTTTGTATTATATAAGCGTCTTGCTAAGGAAGGAATCCTAGAATGAGGAAATGTGTTTATATTTTTATTGCAGTTGCACTGTTGGATGTTGTGTCAATGCCAGCTTTTGCTGCGACTGTGAAGAATACTGATTTAAAAGTACAGTCGATAATCATTGCTGAAGGTAGTACATCTTCAAATATTTCGTTGAATAATAATCAAACAGTTACAGTTTGTATGAAGGGGTGTTTTATTACCTTTCCCAATAAAGACCGTTTTGCTGTAACGGCAGAAGATAATATAGAAATCAATGAGGATAGAGCAATTTTTAAATAAGATGTTTTAAGATTTTTTTGTGATTAGGGAGGAATTGAAAGAACTTTGGTATCGTTTTCGAATAGTTGATAATATCATGATTAAAAGTTTTTTTGGTAAAAGCGTATGATATCGGTGTGAGATTTAGCATTAAGTTTGGCATTGAGTATTGGGTAAGCGGGATTTTCTTCATATCTACAGAAAATAAAATATGTATTTAGAATAAACAAAATTTAAATATTTAGAATAAGTTTTTAGCTTTTTATATTAATAAATGGTAAGTTCTTAATAGGAAATGGTATTAATCGTTTCTTTTTACGTTTATATATTTAAAAAACATACATGTTTATTATTTTATAGTTTAATGCTTTGTGATGGTAATTTTTAATCTTATTTTTTTACTTTTAAAAAGTAAGAGAAATACATACTTATTAAATAGATTATCTATCATATTAAAATTTGATAAATAGCGATTATAAAGAAAGTAATCTGAAATATTTCTTGTGATGTTTCATGAAAAAAGTCGTTTCATAATCTCATTGTAGGACTTTGGTGTGACAATTGGATGACAAAACCTAATAGTCTTATTATTTTAAAAACTAACATGGTAGTTTTTGTGTATAAGTTTTTATATTTTTAAGTATTACTTATTGATAAAATATAAAAATTGATTAATATTACCTTCTAATCCTAAAGCTTTAATAGTTATATGGAGTATATAGAGAGTGTAGTAAATTTGTAGCATATTATAGCGCTTTGTTTTTCTAAATGTGATTATTTTGTATTATGTTTAAACAATAGCAAGGGGATATAATTTTATGAATACGAACTATTTATTAGCAGTATCTGCTTTTGCTTTCTTTTCAGCTTCTGTAGTGCAAGCAGCAGATGTGGTGGCTTCTGATCAGTCAGAGCATGTTGTTGCACCAGCTGTTGTTTCTCCCCCTTTTTCTTGGGAAGGGTTTTATTTCGGAGGCCAAGTTGGTGGTTTTTCAAGTAAGCTTTCTGCAACTACTCGTGACGTTAATATTCCTCTCTTTCCTGATGAGGATAGTAAAAATAAAAAGTGGGTACCAGTTGAGAAAAAGCATCTGCCAGAACTTTCTGGTTTTGTAGGTGGTATTTATGCTGGTACAAATATAGATCTTGGCAATAATTTTATTTTGGGTATTGATACAGATATAATTCTTTCTGGACGAAAGGATACAAAAACTGTCGTTCATTATGATGATTCTGGTGAAGTTGGAGGTGGAACAGAACCAGAGAGTGGTGGAACAGAACCAGGGAGTGGAACAGAACCAGGGAGTGGAAAAGAACCAGAGGGTGGAAAAGAACCAGAGGGTGGAAAAGGACCAGGAAGTGGAACTGAGGAACATGCAAAACAGATGAGGTCAAAGAGACTGAGAAGTGGGGCAAATAAAGTTTCTTGGCCAGCTACAAGAAATTATAGAGAGGCAGGAGGAACAGAAAAAGACAGTATGACTTTTTCTCATACTTTAAAAGAAAAATGGGTTGGTGCGACACGGATACGTGTTGGTTTTTCTTCGGGTCGTATAATGCCTTATATTTCTGGTGGTGTCGTTTATGGGAAGTTTCAAGATATTTTGTCGATATCAATTACAGGACAAGAGCCCTTTAATGCTACATCAGATGATACTCGAACAATGATTGGTTATACTCTTGGTGGTGGTATTGACTTTGCGATGACAGATAAGATTATTGCGCGTGCAGAATATCGTTATTCAGATTTTGGTAAAAAGAAATTCGGAGAAGAGATTGAGCTTGACTATAAGACGAATAATTTTCGTTTTGGTGTTGCTTACAAATTCTAAATTTTTGCAAGATTAAATTATTAAAAGGCCCTTCTTTTGATGGGGCCTTTGTTTTTTATCGGATACACTGTAAAGTACTGTTTTTATGATGTAAAGGAAGCTATTGATTTTTAATGATTATGATGAAATGAAGAAACGTCGCTGAAACTTCTATTTTTTAGAATAAAGCGTCTTAGGATTATTTGCATGACTAAAACACAAGTTCAGAAAAAACTCTGATTCGTAATTTTGTATAATCACAAATCCACTTTACAATGCTTATTACAGCGTTACAAAAGATAGCCTATTTAATTCCTAATTTGTCTGAAATAAGGAGAAACTTGTGTGTAATGGTGCGGACGGCGGGACTTGAACCCGCAAGGTCTTTGACCGGCAGATTTTAAGTCTGCTATGTTTACCGATTTCATCACGTCCGCGATAAGAGCTTTCTCATAAGCTATATTTTTTACTGAATCAAGAATTAATGATAAGAAGGTAACTTTTCATTCTTTGATAAATTTTTGGCTGACAATAGTTACCTTTATAGTTAGAAGAAACCCATACGATATTAACGAAACATAAAATGACGGTGTTATGAGTAAATTTATTCAAGATGTAAGCAGAGCTACAACGGCTTTGCATAATGTGTTTGCTGAAACACCACTTCAAAGAAATGATTTTCTGAGTCAAAAATATGATGCAGAAATTTATTTGAAACGTGAAGATTTAACACCAGTACGCTCATATAAGATTCGTGGCGCTTTTAATTTTGTTTCAGAAATGCTTGGTGAGATATCTCAAGATGCTGCATTCGTTTGTGCATCAGCTGGTAATCATGCGCAAGGTGTTTCTTTTGTTTGCCGCTATTTTAAGCGCAAAGGCGTGATTTTTATGCCTGTGACAACTCCGCAACAAAAAATTGATAAGACGCGCATTTTTGGTAAAGAGTTTATTGATATTCGTTTAGTTGGTGAAACATTTGATCAATGTTATGCGGCTGCACAATCTTTCGCTGCTGAAAGTGGTGGTGTGATGGCACCACCTTTTGATGATATTCGTATTATTACGGGGCAGGCGACAGTTCTATGCGAGGCTGTTTTGCAATGGAAAAAACTCAATGGGGAAAGTGAGCCAGATTTGATCATTTTGCCCGTAGGCGGAGGTGGTTTGGCTAGTGGCGTAAGCAAGTTTTTACATGACTATGGTTGGAAAACAGAGATTCGTTTTGTTGAGCCGCAAAGAGCTGCAAGTTTGCTTGCTTGTTTGAAGAGTGGAAAACGTGTCAAACTTGAAAATATTGATACATTTGTAGATGGTGCTGCTGTGGCTGAAATTGGTGCGTTAAATTATACAATGCTGAAGCGATTTTCACCAGATTCTGTTATTACAGTTCCTGAAAATCGTGTTTGTTCTACAATGGTTGAAATGCTTAATGTTGAAGGTGTGGTTCTTGAACCAGCAGGTGCTTTATCAATTGATGCCCTTAATAGTCTTTCTTCTCAAGAGTTGAAAGGTAAAAAAATTCTTCTCGTTATTTCAGGAGGTAATTTTGATTTTGAGCGTTTGCCAGACATTAAAGAGCGTTCTTTGCGTTTTCAGGGATTGAGAAAATATTTTATTTTTAGTTTTCCACAACATCCTGGTGCACTACGTAATTTTCTTGCTCAACTTTCTCCAGATGATGATATTGTGCGCTTTGAATATTTCAAAAAATCATCCAGAAGCTTTGGTTCTGTTTTAATTGCAATTGAAACAAAAAAATACAATAATTTTTGCCTCTTAGAAGAAAAATTCCAAGCATTAGGTTGGCGCTATCGTGATATTACTGACGATCAAACATTATTTGATTTTGTCATCTGAGAAGCTAAAATTTATTTGAAACAAGAGCTATAAAAATGAAGTCTATTTTTTATTCTATACTAGGTCTATTTTTGTTTTTTTATGCTGGCAAACAAAGTTTAGCATCTGAGCCAACGACAGCAGAAAAAGCTGAACTTTCGAATCTTATTGTTGATGTTAATCATGCAGTGAAAAATGGAAATTTTGTGTCTCTTTCTACTTATATGCCCAGTCGGCTTTATAAAGAAATGGCACGCCGATTGAATACGACAGAGGATAATTTACGTGAAAATTTTCTTAAACAGCTGCGTGTTCAATTTGAGAATTTGCCTACAGGCGCTTATCGCTTAGATGAAGCGAATATAGATTATCTGCAAACTGATAACGGCACTTTTTATGCTTTAATTCCAACGCTGCTCGAGACACATGATCGTATCATTCAGTATAAAACTTTGGCGATTTTTGACAAAACACAATGGTATTTAATTTATGGTGGTCAGAAAACTGTACAAAATCCGGTCTTTCTTGAGATTTATCCTGATTTTAATGAGGTGCATTTACCGAAGGAAACAATCATCAAGAAATAAGTGGTTATATTATTGTTTTTCATTATCAATGATATCCAATTATAAATAGATTTCATAAAGTACTTGATTTTTTATTGTAATCGAACGATAGTATGGGAAAAGGTGTTTGGGCTGGTTAATTAGCTCTTTGTAGAATAGAATTTTGCACCTTTCTCCTTGATTTTAAGGTGTTCATTGGGTGCGCAAATCGCTCTTTCAAGCGTTGCTTCATAGATTTGTAATATCAAGATTTCTCTTGCGCGGATTCTTGAATAACACGGTTCGGCTTAATACTTGTTTATAGTTATTGGGCTGAGGAAAGATTTTATTTTGAATTTAAATAGAGAAAACGTCTTCACAGAATTGGGGTTGCCTGCTCTTTTGGTTAAAAACTTACTTATTGCTGGTATGAATAAACCTAAACCTATTCAAGAACAAGCTATTCCAATGATGCTGAAAGGGCATGATATTTTAGGTATTGCACAAACAGGCTCTGGAAAAACTTTGGCATTTGGTTTACCTGTTCTAAGTCAAGTTTTAGCTTTAGGTGATAAACGTTGTCCTAGAACTGCGCGCGCTTTGATTTTGGCTCCTACACGTGAACTCGCTGTTCAGATTGATGAAACAATTCGTACTGCAGCAAAAGGAACGCATCTTTCCACCTGCCTCATTTTAGGTGGGGTATCGCGTTTTAAACAAATTAAACGTATGGAAGCAGGTGTGGATGTTTTAATAGCAACACCAGGGCGTTTAATGGACCTTGTTCGTGCAAAATGTATTGATCTTTCTCAATCTCGTTTTTTGGTTCTCGATGAAGCAGATCGTATGTTAGATATGGGCTTTATTAATGATGTTCGGCAAATTGCAAAACTTTTGCATAAAGAGCGTCAGACAGCACTATTTTCTGCGACAATGCCGAAAGAAATTACCACACTTGCAAAATGTCTCCTCAAGGATCCTGTGAGAGTAGAAGTTGCTCCTCAAGGAACTACCGCTGCGGAAATTATTCAAAAGTTATATTGCGTTCCTACGCGTGAAAAAAAGAATGTTTTAGCTCAACTTTTGACCAATCCGGCTTTCACTTTGGTTATTGTCTTTACTCGAACTAAACATGGTGCTGATGCTGTTACACGTAATTTAGCAAAGATAGGGTATTCTGTTGCAACAATTCATGGAAATAAATCACACAGTGCGCGGCAGCATGCATTAAGAGCTTTTCGGGAAAGATCAGTACGGATTCTTGTTGCAACAGATATTGCAGCGCGCGGTATTGATGTAACAGGAATAAGCCACGTTATTAATTATGATTTACCAGATGAAGCTGAAAGCTATGTACATCGCATCGGTCGCACAGGACGCAATGGTGAATCTGGCAACGCACTCACACTTTTTGATGAAGGGGTAGAGCGGGCGCGGTTGCGTGCTGTAGAGCGCTTAATTCGTATGAGATTAGTGCCTGAAGTCGTTCCAGAACAGTTTGCAGAATTTCCAGAAAAGCCAATTGTGCCAGAAAGTAGAGACAAAGAAAATAGTAAGAAAATTCATTTTAGAAAATCTAAACCTCAGAAGCATTTTGGGGGGCGCAAAGATAATGCTGCACAGTCACAGAGGAGAAATTCTTCACCTTCAAATGAAAAACACGAAAAAGCAAAAGCAGCAGAAAAACGTACAAAATCCTTTCGTTTCCGTAAGACAGTGAAGAAGGCAGCTTGAGTAAAATATTTAGATGAGATTGTAAGCTCAGAATATTTTCCTCTTTCTGACTTTTTTAGTTTGAACGAGAGCAAGACAAACATTCAAGAAAGTGCCTCTTCCAAGTATTCCGGCAATCATGTTGATACGGCAAATAGACGGATGATCTCACATATCGGTTGTGAAGATGGTTGCGGATATCTTTGTCACTTTTTATCGGGAATTTTTGCAATGTAAATACAGTCCAGTTCAACATTGTGATCAAGTTTTAAGACAGAGATAAATGTTTTGGTAGGTGAAAGAACTTGGCAGGATGATACGAATAGTGATCCGTTTTTTCGTGATGGTTAGTTGCCAATTTCTTTGGATAAGCAAGATGTTTCGGTTATCAGTTCCAACCTCGTAAGAGATATTTTGAATCATAACAAGCATGGAGCACATTTATGTGGTTGGAAAGATGGTCAAGAAACGAAGCAACAAAGATCAAGATCTCACGGAAAAAGAATAACAGCTGCTTCACGAGATGATTGAGACCTACCAAGGTTTGAAGATGATGTCATGCTTCATGAAGTGGTTAGCATTCATTGTCTTTATGTTTATTATCGATTTTGCTCGTCTCATGGACGCACTCGAGAATATCTTTGCACATTTGAACAGTGGTTCTCAAAGAGTTAGTTTCTCTAAATCTTTCTCAAAATGCTTAAAAAAACCAAAAAAAATCCATGATTTGTAATAATTAGAGAAAAAATCTGAGGATTTTTGTTGGAATCACAATGAAATGATTATTGTTCTGAAAGAATTTTTTTAATGCTAACACCATTTGGTAAAACCTTACGAAAACTTCGCCTTGATCACTCCGAATGTCTATTATAGATATGGCTAAGAAATTAGACATATCTGTATCATTTTTATCTTCTGTAGAAATTGGCAAAAGATCTGTTCCTGTAGGACTGGAAGAAAAGGTAATTGAACTCTATGCTTTAGATCAAGAGAAGGCTTTACTCTTAAGAAAAGCAGCTTATGCTTATCGCAAAAGTTTTACAATCAAGACTTCTGATCCGTTGAGGCGTGAAACTGTTGTTGCGTTTATGAGACTTTTAGATGGCTTACATCAAGAAGCGTTAGCAGACTTCAAAGAAACATTAGAAACATTGTGCGAAGCGTGCTTTATAGAGAAATGTTAGAAAATCCTATTCCCTCACTTTTATCCACGCATCCCTCATTTTAAAAAATATATGGAAAATCAATAAATTATTTTTGATAAAAAAAGCATGGTGCCCCCAGAGAGACTCGAACTCCCGACCCCCTGATTACAAATCAGGTGCTCTACCAACTGAGCTATAAGGGCATAACCAAGTAGGAAGTAGCACAAACTCACAAAAAGGAAAATAGAAAATTGTCAGTTTTTGTATACATTTTTAAAAACCTATATCGTAAATTGTAAAAATAATCGGCTTCCTTATTTTCTTACCATCTTTTTTAGAAATATTGGATATTATTCACATGTTAATATTGAGTGGCAGTGTTAATAAGAACCCTCTGTTTCGTTATCAGATTACGAATCAGAAGGAGCAGATTGATTAGAAAGATATTTTTCTAGCCAGTGGATATTATAATTACCATCTGCAACATCTTGATTGTTAATGAGATCGCGAAAGAGAGGCAATGTAGTTTTGATGCCATCAACCACAAATTCATCTAAAGCACGTCGTAAACGCATCATGCATTCTAAACGTGTACGTCCATGAACAATCAGCTTCCCAATCATGCTATCATAATAAGGTGGAATGCGATAACCTGAATACGCACCTGAATCAACACGAATTCCTAAACCTCCCGGTGTATGAAAATGCGTAATGGTTCCTGGTGAAGGTGTAAAGTTAACAGGATCTTCCGCATTGATGCGACATTCAATAGCATGGCCAGAGAAACAGATATCATCTTGTGCAACTGAAAGACTACAGCCTGAAGCAATATGAATTTGCTCATGGACTAAATCTATGCCTGTAATTGCTTCAGTGATAGGATGCTCAACTTGTAAACGCGTATTCATCTCTATAAAGTAGAATTCGCCATTTTCATAAAGAAACTCAATGGTGCCTGCTCCACGATATCCAAGTTGTGCACAGGCATTTGCAACAATATCGCCGATTTTTTTCCGTTCAGTTTCATTAAGCGCAGGTGAAGTCGCTTCTTCCCATATTTTTTGATGACGTCGTTGAAGTGAACAATCGCGTTCTCCTAAATGGATGGCATTCCCTGCTCCATCACCTATAATTTGAATTTCAATATGGCGTGGTTTTTCTAAATATTTCTCGATATAAACTGCATCATCACCAAAAGCCGCTGCCGCTTCTGAACGGGTTGTTTTGAGAGCTAGAGCAAACTCTTGCTCAGAATGGACGACTTTCATGCCACGTCCACCACCACCAGCAGAAGCTTTAATAATAACGGGATAACCAATTTCACTCGCAGTACGTAAAGCCTCTGCTTCTTCAGTGACTGCTCCATTTGAACCTGGGACTACAGGAATTCCAAGTTTTTGAGCAGTTTTCTTTGCTTCGATTTTGTCACCCATAATTCGAATATGAGCAGCCGTTGGGCCAATAAATGTAATATCATGGGCTTCTAGAACATCTGCAAATTTTGCATTTTCAGAAAGAAAGCCATAGCCTGGATGAACAGCATCAGCTCCTGTGATCTCGCACGCAGCAATAATTTGTTGAACACTCAAATAAGAATCACGGGCTGGGGGAGGACCAATACAGACACTTTCGTCTGCAAGACGAACATGCATTGCATCAGCGTCAGCAGTTGAGTGAACAGCTACGGTTTTTATTCCAAGTTCTTTACAGGCGCGCAAAACGCGAAGAGCAATTTCTCCCCGATTAGCAATGAGGACTTTCCGAATCATAGTGGCTCCTCGCTTTATTCAACAACAATAAGTGGTTCACCAAACTCAACGGGCTGGCCATCTTTAACAAAAATACTTGTCACCGTGCCTGAGCGTGGCGATGGAATTTGATTCATCGTTTTCATTGCTTCAATGATAAGTAGCGTTTGTCCTTCAGAAACATTTTGCCCTACCTCTACAAAAAATTGTGCACCTGGTGAAGGTGCAAGATACGCAGTACCAACCATTGGAGATGTTATAGCATTTTTTGTTTTATCTTCTTGCGTAGGAGTTTCAGTTATTGGAACTGGAGGAGAAGCTACGGAAACAGTAGGGGTGGAAATGGGGGCGTAGATTGTTTGTTCGGAAGCAGTGGAGATATTTTGACGTGATACACAAATACGAAGTCCGCCCTGTTCAAGTTCAATATTTGTTAAATTTGTATCATTCAAAATTTCAGCAAGATCGCGGATAATTTTCGTATTGATTGCGGTATGTCTTTCCGCGTCCACTTTTTTTGTTGCCATTTTATTTCTAACTCCTTGATCAATGAAGATCGTCATTATTTAATTTTTATGACTTAATATCTCTAGACTAGGGATGCACTTTTAAGAAAGCTTCTATTAAAGGCTGTTTAGTTTTTTCAGAATTATACTTTGCAATTTAAAACCAGTGTCTGCTACGAGCAATTGTACTTATAAGCCTGTTATTAAAAAAGAGAAAGCATAAAATCATCTAATTTACGGTATTCTTTATAAAGTTAGTGGTGAAAGAAAAGATATTCACTGCATATTTTCTATAGCTTCTTTTAGAATATCTTCGGTCACAGCTCCGATAAGGACTTTATCATCAATGATGTAAGAAGGCGTTCCCGTGATATTGAGTTGAGAGGCAATATCAATATTTTCTTTAAAGGATTCCCGCAAGTTAGGATTTTTTATTGCATTGCGCAGCTTTTTTTCATTTGCTCCTAATGAAACTGCTATTTTTATAGCTTGGGCTTCATTTGCACGACTCGGATGCGTTAAAAGCGCTTTGTGAAATTGAGGATATTTCTCTGGAAATTGTTTTCGAAAAGCATAGGCAACAGCATGTGCCGCCATAGAATCAGATCCCAAAATTGGTAAATCTTTAATAATAACCCGTAGGTCGGAGTGTTCTTTTATTAAGTTCTCTATGTATGGATAGGAGATTTTACAATATCCACAATTGTAATCAAAAAAATCAACGAGCACTCTTTTACCATTTGGATTTCCCAAAACAGCATCATGAGGGGAGTGAAAAATTTTCTTTTTCAATGAATTGATAATGGAAGCTTGTTCTTGAGCTTTTTGTTCGCTTTGCTTTTCCAGTTTTTCTTGAAGGATAAGCTGCATTTCAATCATAATTTCTGGATGAGTAAGCAAATATTCTCTTATGATCTTCCGAATATCTTGATCGTCGATACGTGGTGTAATTTTTTCTCTAAGCTTAGTTAAAAAGGCGAGGTCTTCCAAAAGTTGTATTTTAAGGTTTTCTGAGCTCAAATAATTTGGTGTTTTCTCACTTGATTTTGCATCTGATAGAGAAAAGCAGATAAAAATACTCAACATAACTGTTGCTGAAAATTTTGCACTGAGCGTTGTTTTTTTATGTTGAGGTTGATAGAGCATCTGTATACCTTTATGTTTTTTTTGTGATGTTGTTTCAACTTTATAAAAAGTATTGCGTATATGAAACAAAGCAATTAACTATGTTTTAAATCTAGTGAGTTGCGGAAAAAATATCAATTTTTTTCTTTTCTATAAGAAGATTTCATGTAACGCATATTTTATGGTGATTATGTTTTTATGGTAGCTGAAGCTTACTTATTTACTACAGAAGAAAGCACATTAACAATCCAATAGAAAGCATTTGTATTGACTTTTTGCTGTTGCTTTATTGAGCACTGTGGAACAAGTTAAATTGAATGATGAAAAGTGAAATTATGAAAACCATAACGCATTATGACCTGTTTATTATTGGTGGAGGAATAAACGGATGTGGATTGGCAAGAGATGCAGCTGGACGCGGATTTAAAGTAGGATTGGCTGAAATGAATGATCTTGCATCAGGAACATCAAGTGCATCAACAAAGCTTATCCATGGTGGTCTTCGTTATCTTGAACATTATGAGTTTAGACTTGTTCGTGAAGCTTTGAAAGAACGTGAGATCATTTGGCGTATGGCTCCACATATTGTGCGTCCTTTGCGTTTTATCCTCCCTTATCATAAAAAATTGCGTCCTGCTTGGATGTTACGTTTTGGACTTTTCATTTATGATTATCTCGGTAACTGGAATCAAAAACTGTGGCGCAGTAAAACAGTTAATTTTTCAAAAAATTTTAGCTCTATACTTAAGGAAGAGTACCATAAAGGTTTTGAATATTCTGATGCAAGAGTAGATGATGCCCGTTTG
This sequence comes from Bartonella heixiaziensis, assembly GCF_046245125.2. Classification (GTDB taxonomy): domain Bacteria; phylum Pseudomonadota; class Alphaproteobacteria; order Rhizobiales; family Rhizobiaceae; genus Bartonella; species Bartonella heixiaziensis. Next base: position 767,314 of record NZ_CP176404.1, read on the forward strand.
GTAATTGCTAATGCACGCGATGCAGAAAAACGGGGAGCAGATATAAAAGTACAGACAGAGGTGCTGTCTTTAAAGAGAGAAGAAAAAAAATGGCTTATGATTCTTCAAGATAAGTTAACAGGCAAAGAATATTGCGTTACAGCTTCTTATGTTGCAAATATGACTGGTCCTTGGATTAATCATATTTTGGCAGATGTATTAAATTGTAAAGAGCATCCACCAGTACGACTTGTTAAAGGTTCTCATATTCTGGTTCCCAAACTTTATGCTCATGATCGTGCTTATATTTTTCAAAACGGTGATGGACGTATTATTTTCTCTATTCCGTATCAAGAAGAGTTTACATTGCTTGGAACAACAGATTGTGATTATCAAGGTGATCCTGCTAATGTTCATATTACGGATACTGAGATTGATTATATCTGCACAGCAGCGAGTGAATATTTCATACAGCCGGTGTTACGTGAGAATATTGTCTGGGCTTACTCTGGTGTGCGTCCACTTTATGATGATGGAGCTTCAAAAGCACAAGAAATTACGCGTGATTACGTTCTGAGGGAGATGGGTACAGAAAGTTTGCCACGGATTCTTAATCTTTATGGTGGTAAGATTACAACTTACCGCAAATTAGCTGAAGATGCGATGAATTTTATTGAAAAAGCTCTTGGTAAAAAGGGAGCAGCGTGGACAAGAAACTCAACGCTCCCTGGGGGGGATTTTCCATATAATAGATTGGATACAATTGAAACAAAGATCGCTCTTTTGATTCCAGATTTAGATGCTTTTACATACCGTAGACTTGCTCGGTCTTATGGTTCGGAGGCGCTGATGATATTTGCAAATGGTAAGGCCGATAAAGGGAAAGACTTTGGACATGGGCTTTATGAAGTAGAAGTAAAATGGTTAATGGAAAAAGAATGGGCTACGACATGTGAAGATGTATTATGGCGCCGTTCAAAACTTGGGCTTTTGTTTAATAAAGAAGAAGTTGATATTCTTTCTGCCTATATGGAAAACAAAAAAGAGATCACACAAAGTTTATGATGACAAACTCTTTACAGAATTTATAACGATTTATTATGGCATTTATTCATGTATTAAGTTGAAAAATACTGAAAAGAAATAAAGCCCCATAATGGCGTGAATAGTGTAATACTTTGATCTTTTGTTTATAAGACTATAAAGATCTTAAATGTTTTACTAAATAATGCCAGAATCAGCTTTAAAGACAGTATGAGTGGATAAGAGCGTCATTCAAATTCATTTTTTTAGTTATTGTTTACTATTTTATAAAGTTGATTGCGTAATTATATATCCAGAAGTCGTTTCATGAGGAACATGATATTTTCTGATTTTATTTATTTTAGCAAAATTTCAAATCAATTTGAAAGAACAATTGGATGTAGCACATATATCTATACTCCCAATTGATTGTAAAAGAGAAAAAACTTTTTCTATGAATTAGAAAAGCGAGTATTGGTATGTATCCGTGGCAAGCCTTAAGGGAGATATAAGAGTAATCCTCCTATGATATTTTATAATCCTCCTTCACCAGTAAAATTTGCAGTAGCACCAATGTTGGGCTGGACAGATCGACATTGTAGATTTTTTTATCGTCTTTTAACAAAAAAGGCACTCCTTTATACAGAAATGATTGTAGCAGATGCTGTAATCCATGGTGTTCGAAAACAACTGTTATCTTTGAATGATAAAGAACATCCAATTGCGTTGCAATTAGGAGGTTCAGATCCGCAAAAATTAGCAGAGGCCGCGCGAATTGCAGAAGATTTTGGTTATGATGAGATAAATCTCAATGTTGGTTGTCCGTCAAATCGCGTTCAATCTGGCACATTTGGTGCTTGTTTGATGCTACGTCCAGACATTGTAGCAAATGCTGTGGAAGCGATGAAACAAGTTGTTACACTCTCTGTAACTGTTAAATGTCGTGTTGGGGTGGACGAGCAGGATGAAGAATTGGCTTTAGATCTTTTAGCTGATCAAGTTTGGAATGCTGGGGGTGATGCACTATGGGTTCATGCACGTAAAGCTTGGTTAAAAGGATTAAGTCCAAAGGAAAATCGTGATATTCCTCCACTTAATTATGAAAGAGTTTATAAATTAAAAGGTAAATATCCTGATAAATTCATTGGGATAAATGGTGGAATTAAATCGATTGATGAGATTAAAGAGCATTTGACTTTATGTGATGCTGTCATGATTGGCCGCCAAGTTTATCATGATCCAATTTTATTGAAGCATATTGATTCTGAAATATATGGTGAGTCGCAGAGTGATCTTAACGATGCTGATCTTATTGAAGCCATGTGTGATTATGCTACCAAACATATCGCATTAGGAGGGAGGCTTTCTCATGTAACGCGTCATATGGTTGGCTTGTTTCATGGTCGAGATGGAGCACGTCGATGGCGACAAATATTATCAAATGATGCAACAAAAAGGGATGTAGACGTGCATGTTTTAAAAGAAGCTTTTGCTGCACTCACTTAGCAACATTTTATCATATCAACCGATAGCAAAGTTTAGATTTGCTAAAGTTTTTCTTCTTAAGAAAACTTTTGAAGCAATTCAAGTTTGAGGATTTCAGAAAGTTACCGCCTTTCTTGTAGAAAGGATGCTGGAGCACATGTTAAAGGGCATAATCATCAAATATTGAAATAGGATAATGTATTTCAGAATACTTTTTATCTATAAGTTAATAAAAACAGTTAGTTAGTGCAAAATTTTCCGTTAATGATATTTCGTGTTCAAAACAATACTTAAAAAAAACAACAAATTATTCATATCCTGTTTATATGACAAGATTCTTACTGCATATTATAGATTTAAAAAGGTATGTTCATGACCGTTAGTCCGTTTGATGATTTTCGTGCTTTACTCACAAATTTACCTGTTGCTGATGAGTTTTCTATAATTTTGGCAAAAAAACGGCAAACAAGTTTAACAAAGGAGAAAGGGGCGCTAGGAAAATTGGGAGATATAGCGGTTTGGTATGCAGGATGGCGAGGTACAGAAAAGCCTATCGTAACGCGGCCATTGGTCGCTATTTTTTCTGGCAACCATGGCATCACAGAGGAAAACATTACACCATTTCCGCAATCTATAACACAAAAGATGGTACAAAATTTTGCAGTTGGTGGTGCTGCTATCAATCAAATTTGCATAGCATATGATCTTGGATTGAAGATATTTGATTTGGCTTTGGAATATCCAACAATGAATATTACCAAAGATGCAGCAATGGATGAGCGCAGCGCTGCTGCTACAATGGCATTTGGAATGGAATCTATTGCTGGTGGAACAGATCTCTTGTGTGTCGGTGAAATGGGAATTGGAAATACGACGATAGCTTCAGCTTTATGTTTAGCATTGTTTGGTGGAGAAGTTGAGGAATGGATAGGAAGTGAGATAGAGGCTGAGAAAAAATTTTATCAGCGTAAAATAGCTGCTGTTAAGACCGCTGTTTCTTTACATAAGCATCATTTTAATGATCCTTTTCAAATAATGCGTTGCTTAGGAGGGCGTGAAATAGCTGCTATGGTAGGTGCCATTTTAGCTGCAAGAATGGAAAAAATACCGGTTATTTTGGATGGTTTCGTAGCAACAGCAGCAGCAGCAGTACTTTATAAAATGCATCCAAGAGTTCTTGATCATACTCTTGTTGGGCACGTTTCCTCTGAACCAGCGCATCGCAAGCTTTTAGAAAAAATTAATAAAGAACCACTCCTAGATCTGGGTATGCGTGTTGGTGAAGGGACAGGTGCGGCTATGGCGGCTGGTATTGTGAAAGCAGCTGTTTTAACGCATGCACAAATGGCGGCGTTCGAACAATAAAGTTTTTGTTTTTTCTATTACCTATAAATCAACATCCAAACCTAGCGCAGCAGCATGTTTGAGATAAATATTAAGACGGTTCTGTACAACACAAGCCACTCATCTTTTGTATGCCAGATTGGGACGAGCATGTTGCATATATCTATTTGAGTGATTTCTAAAACAGGGATACAGTCTAATTTGAGGAGAATATGAAGGCGTAAATGTAGAAACCAGTTTCCATCTTTACCATCATTTTTAATTCGGTTTTAAGGCTTTCAAATGCATCCACAGCAATGTCTTTTTAACAATGGAGATTACATATTGCCCCGCGCTTTTTCTCACGTTTTTTAATGGGGGCACATCCCTTATGTAAAAGAAAACGCCATTGTGTTACATATATCACGGGCTTGTTTTAAAGAAACATTTCTTAAAGCACCCAAAGCCCATTTTAAGACGCTACTCGTGAATGGTATAATGATAAATCTATTGAGCACCATCATTATATTTGCCAGTCCCCAATGTGACGACAGCTCCTGCATTGAAACAGTTTATAAGAATTCCTTTCTTTAAGTATTTTACCCACACGTCAGCCTCGCTTGTGACGCACAAGCGAATGATTTTGATTGATTCAAGATAAAGAGATTTGAAATGAGAGAATCCCAAGATATTTGGAATTCTCACTCAAGTTACAAACAATGCATTATCATTAAAATCAAGCTGTTGTCAGAATAAAATAATTTTATTGTTTAAAAGAATGATAGCGTGGTTATAAAGACTAAAAATCTTTAAGAATTTTGTTCACTTGTTTTTTCGTGCAGTTTTATATAGTTGAGTGGTAGTTCCGTTGTGTATTTAATCTGCTCCATCGCGAAAGAAGATGAAACATCACGAATATCAATTTTAGCAATTAATTTTTTGTAAAAAAGATCATAAGCTTCAATATCGGGAACAACGACACGTAATAAATAGTCAATATCTCCACTCATCCGATAAAATTCAATCACTTCACGAAATTCTTGTACAATTTTGGAAAAGCGCTTAAACCATTCGTGGCTGTGTGTATTTGTGCGAATAGAAACAAAAACAGTAACGTGTGCATTTACTTTTTCTGGAGAAAGAACAGCGACACGGCGTTGAATAACACCATCTTCTTCAAGTTTTTGAATTCTGCGCCAACAAGGCGTGGTAGAAAGCCCAACTCTTTTAGCGATATCAGCGACAGAGAGTGTCGCATTTTCTTGCAAAAGATGCAAAATTTTTCGATCAAGACGATCCATGGTTTTTTTCTCAATATTCAGTTTATAAAAATTTACGCACTAAACTGCGCAGATACACAATCAGCTCATCATTAAACCATAGATTTTTCTGTAACCAAGAAGTGTTTCGCCATGATGGATGGGGTAAAGGCATGACATTATAGCCTCGAGGTTGACGTATGGAGAGAATGTTTTTCCAATCATGGATGGTTGCTGAGACAGTTTTATGTTTTAACTCTGTAATATGCCATTTTTGCGCATAACTGCCAATAGCAAGAACAAGTTTTATTTGCGGCATGGCTTGAAATACCTTTTCGTGCCATATTTCTCGACATTCACGCCTTGGTGGCAAATCAGATTTATTTTGATCATAACCTGGAAAACAAAATCCCATAGGAACAATAGCAAATAGAGACTTATTATAAAATTCATCACGTGTTACATTGAGCCAGTAGCGTAATCTTTCTCCAGAACGATCATTAAAAGGAATGGAACTTTCATGTACACGCAGCCCTGGCGCTTGACCTGCGATTGCTATTGAAGCGGTACTCGATAAATAAACCACAGGGTTTGGTTCATGTAGAAGAGGAGGAAGGTAATGTGGATTCTTGATACAAACACGACAGGAATAAATTTTTTTCTCAAGTTTGAGGATTTGACTACGCTGTTGTTTTTTCATCTGCAAATAGGAAATTAAAGAATAGGTTACAAAAAAGAAAATACTTTATTCTGTTCGAGGATGCATTTTTCGCCATTCTCTCGGTTGTTGAAAACTTGACCGCCATATTCCCTTTTTTTTCTTTCTGGCTTCTTGTTCTTCTTGAGGATAGTCATGGTAACTTACAGCCCAACCATTATGTACAATTGTTGCGTTGATGTTGCTGACTTGCTTTGTTTTACATGTCGCAAGAATGCGGCGATATTTATCTTTTTTATACCAATGACATGTAACAAGCTGGTTTGCTATAAGTCGTTCTAAATATTTTTTTGCGTCAAGTCCGCAGGGGTAGCGTGCTTTTTTTGTACCACAAAATTGATGGAGTTCAGGAGCATCAATTCCTGAAAGCCGAATCATGCTAGAAGAAATCATGATTGAATCACCATCAATAATGGTTGCATTTCCTTTGATAGATTCCTTAGAAACAAAAACTCCTTTTTGAGGGTGTGTTTGAATCTGCTTAAAATAAACTGTTGTAATGATAAGAATGGTAGCAGCGATAAGAATACTAAAATATATTACAATCTTTAGGTTAAAGTTTCTTAGATCAAAATGAGATTTTTTTTTCATAAAATCAAAAAGCTACGACCATGATAAGCTTAATTTAGAGAGGATTCGCTTATAAATTTTGCACTAAGTTTCCATTACTTTAACAAAAAACTACCCTTCATTAGAATAGAAGAATTTTTGTGTATCCAATTCACTTTATTCTTGATTCGATATCATCAACACATCAAAAATAAATATCATGATGATACTCATAATCAGAATACAGAAAAGCATTAAAACAAATAACTCAACTTCTTTTCATTCTGTACAAGTTTATGATAAAATATAAAAACACAGATACACTATCGCCTTATATTCTTTAATCACCTACATTTTTAAATTAAAAAAACAAACAATAATCCCCTAAAAACAACTTTAAAGAGCAATTCAATTTGCATTTACTCTCGGCAATAGGAGTTATCGTTTAAATAATGTAAATTAATTACTTTATTTTTGTCTCTTTAAATTCGACGTGCTTTTTTACAACTGGATCGTATTTACGTTTGCTCATCTTATCTGTCATTGTACGACTGTTTTTCTTTGTCACATAAAAAAAACCAGTGTCTGCAGTTGACAAAAGCTTGATCTTAATGGTTGCTGCCTTAGCCATAATTAAGAGTCCTATTTACACTGAAAACGATATCATTTTACTCTCAGAATCTATTTCAGATGCCATGAGATTCTTTCGCAACACTACGGATGTTCTAAAAAAAGTCAAGAGCCGATTAATTTTATCATGCGTTAGACAATTACCAAAACAATATTTAAGGCAAAAAACAAGCCATCGTAGCTGAAAACCAAATGGTTTAAAGATATCCTATTGCTTGGCCAATACGGGGTCGGTCTGATGAGTATACTGATTTCTTTTGCCAACTCGATAATAGGAAGCAAAATTATTAAAGCAGCGACAAAATAACAAGAATAAATATAGCAAAAGATAAAGGTAGGATTGGCAGTAGCAAGCTTGTGCTCTTCGGTGTATGTTCTTGACTGTGCAAGCTAGACTATAGAAAGGCCAGAAAAGATGCTCTCGAAGAAAAAGAGAGCAAACAGAAAAATCCATTGCGGTCTGGTTATCCAAGGTAAAATAAAAATTTCAATAAAGTTTAGGATACGTAGCCCATAAAGCGATGGAGTCAATTCTTTGTGGACTTGTTCATTTTTGATAGGAATTAAGAGTAAACATTATTTACAAATGTTGTCATAATTTTTTTGTCTTATTTTATTATATCCAATGGGTTAAACTAAGATGGCATAAAAATAAATATCCCTATTTGGACAGAACTATAAAAAAATACTGCTGCCTTTGAGGTGAGAACGTGAAAAAAAATATAGGAACAATAGCGTATATTGGATTTCTTTAGATTTTTTATTTAATTTCCAAGCCACCAAAATTGGTATACTAGCAAATACAGTAAGGACATGTTCAGTAATAAAATGTATAAATCCTTGTGTCCTTACTTTCTCCAGCAGTGTTGGCTTCCATTTTTATATATAATATAAATAAAAAATACAAAACCACGTTTTTCAGGTGTTGTGCACCTGTTGATCTAAGGCTCTGAAAAGAGTGAATATAATTTTAATGCTAAATTGCAATATAAATCTTAACTTGAACCATACTCATATTTATTAAAAAAAATAAAACCTTAAAAAACTTAAAGAGCCAATAACCATCATAAGATAAGCGATATTTTTTTGATAATATTTAGATATGGAATGATTCGAGAAAAAAATGGATGCAATAATGATGACGATTCCATCAGCTGTTTTGCTATAACCCATGACAGTCTTTGAAACACTTCTCTCAGCCATCAGCAGTAAGACATACTATATTCCCATTCCCAATGTTTTCCTAACAGTGTGCCTATGGTTGCATGCAAAACATTGTTTTGAACATCCAATTTTTTTATGGTTATCATTTATTAAAAATAAAATACACAATTCCATATGATGAAGAAGGGGGGTGGCTTACCTAAAATAACACAATACAATACATTGTTTAAAAGTTGCTTTTAATATACTGTTTTTATTATTAAAATTTTATTTTAGACTTGTGTTTCTAAAGATTAATTATCTTTACAATTTTTTTATAATACGATGAAAGTTGTGGTATTGAAAAATTGTCGTGTGGATTTTAATTTTTACTTAGTTGCTTAGTTTTTATCTCATATTATTTTTTTTCATAAAAAACACGCTTTCGTTTTTTCGCTATAAATTTGTTTTTATGATAGGATGCAGATGAAAAGGCTATTGGGCGAGGTTCTGTTAAGAGCTCAAAGCATAAAGAACCAGCAAAAGGTTGTACTTTTATAAGCTTCACCTCTACAACATCACTCAGTTGATAGCCCTTATGGCTACGCTTTCCTGTAAGGACATGTTGCACTTCATCAAAATGATAATAATCATTTTTAAGTGTAGAAATAGGTACGAAACCATCAATATTGAGTTTTTCAAGCGAGATAAAAAGACCTGCTTTTGTAACTCCGGAAATGCGACCTACAAAAGTACGTCCAATTTTGTTTGTTAAATAGTGTGCGACAAGTCGATCAATGGTTTCTCTTTCAGCCATCATTGCACGGCGTTCATATAAAGAAATTTGCGTAGCAATTTCTGTAAGATTTTGTTCTTGTGCATCTGTTAGGTGGTCGTCACCTAATTTCAGACTTTTAATGAGTGCTCGATGAATAATAAGATCAGCATAACGACGGATGGGGGATGTGAAATGTGTATAATTATGTAGGTTTAAACCAAAGTGGCCGATATTTTTGGGATTATACTCAGCTTGAGATTGTGAGCGCAGAATAACTTGGTTGACCAATTCTTTTTGGGGTGTATTCGTCACTTTTGCCAGAATGCTATTAAGGCGCGCTGAGGTAAGTTCGCTTCCGCGGGAGAGTGGTATCCCCAAACTCTGAAGAAAGCTCCGAAGTATTTCTTGCTTAGCAAGAGAAGGTTTTTCATGAATACGATAAATGAAGGGTTGATGATGTTCTTTTAATGTTTCAGAAGCCGCAATATTCGCTTGTATCATGAATTCTTCAATCAAACGATGTGCTTCTAACTGTGTTTCATTCACAACATCTTGGACACAACCATCCTGATTAAGAATAATCTTTTTTTCTGCTATTTCTAATTCTAATGGTTGTCGACGAGTACGCGCGATTTTGAGACATCCATAAGCTTCCCACAATGGTTGCAAAATGCTCTCAAAAAGAGAAGCTGTTTTTTCATTTATATTACCTTCAATTGCCAATTGTACTTCTTGATAAGAGAGTTTGGCTACTATACGCACCATAATACGATGAAAACTATGTTTTCGTTTGTTCCCGTTTGCATCAAAAATCATACGAACTGCTAAAGCTGGTCTTTCTTTTTTTTCACGCAGAGAGCATAAATCATTAGAAATGCGCTCGGGGAGCATTGGCACAACGTAATCAGGGAAATAAACAGAATTCCCCCGCTTCAAAGCTTCTTTATCTAAAGCACTTCCCGTTTTGACATAGGAAGAAACGTCTGCGATTGCGACAACAACAATCCAACCGTCTCTATTTTTAGGATCTTTATCTCGTGTTGCATAAACTGCATCATCATGATCTTTTGCATCTGGTGGATCAATTGTAATGAGTGGCAATTGTCGCCAATCTTCACGATTGTCTATGCTAACAGGTTTTACATTTTTTACTTGTTTAAGAACATCTTCAGGAAAAGTATAAGGAATTTTTTTCGAAAGAAGAGCAATCATTGAGAGTGTTTTTTCACTCTTAATGTGTCCTACAACATTCTTTATTTTTGCACTCTTTAATCCATAACCAGTATTTTTTTTAATTTCGACTTCAACAAGATCACCAGATTCTACATTAATTTCTGAAGACTCATCAATAACCAGTTCATCAGTTTTGCGTTCTATAGGATCAAGTCGCCATTGGCCATTTTCTAATTTTCGCACAACGCCAAACGTGTTTTTGGGTGATATATCAATTTTACGAATAATCCGCCCTGTATAAGAAGAATGTTGAGAAGATTTATTTTTAGAAATCTTTATAAGAATATGATCTCCAACACCAATACTTACTCCTTTTATGCGATGAAAAGGGAGTATTTCAATATTTGGTTTTGAATCATTTTCCCACTCAAGAGGTTGTGCAATAAAACTGCCGTCTTCATCACGTCCGCTAATTTTTACGATAGCAACCGTTGGTGATTTTCCTTTATTTACTGTCTTTTTATGCTTTTTTGGTATCAATTTATGATTTTTCAAATCACGCAATATATCTCTTAACCAGATACGAGAATCTCTTTTTAAGTTAAAAGCTTTAGTTATTTCACGTTTACTTGAATGATCAGGATTCTCGTTAATAAAGGAAAGAATTTCTGCCTTATTGGGCAGTCGTTCCAAATTCAGCGCTTGAAAATATTTTGTTTTTTTTTCGCCTTTAGCCAAAATTTATGTCTCTTTTGTTTTAGAAGAAGCTCTTTTTGAGTTTACTTTTTTACCAGACGCTTTAGCCAATATCAGTTCTAATGCTTCTGAAAGTGTTACATTAATTGGATCTTTATCTTTTGGCAATGTTGCATTAATTTTGCCCCAATTCACATACGGACCGTAACGTCCATTGCGGATGGTGATAGCTCCTCCATCTGGATGCTCCCCTAATGTTGCGAGTGCTGCGGTTGTCGTTCTGCTTCGCTTTGTTTTATTTTCTTGTTTTTCGGCAAGTACTGTAACCGCACGATTGATTCCAATATCAAAAACTTCGTCTGAATGAAGAAGGGGCGCAGATTTACCATCATGTGTAAGGTAGGGACCATACCGGCCAATTGTGGCTGTGATTATTTTGCCTGTTTCAGGATGAATGCCAATTTCACGGGGCAGAGATAGTAAGGCTAAGGCTCTATCAAGAGTTATATTTTCTGTTTGCCATTCTCTTGGTAGTCCTGCACGCTTGGCTTCTTTGCTTTCACCAAGCTGAATATAGGGTCCAAAACGACCATTGCGAAGAGAAATATCTTTTCCTGTTTGAGGATCAATACCAAGCATAACGGGTTCATCGTTACGCATGACTTCATTCTCTTCTCCTGTATCTGTTCCCAATTGGCGCGTGTATTTGCATTCGGGATAATTAGAACAGCCAACAAATGCACCATAACGCCCTAGCTTTAATGATAATTCACCGTTTGTACAAAGAGGACAAGAACGGACATCGCTTCCGTCTTCACGGGCAGGAAAAGCGAGAGGCGCTAATGTCACATTTAAAACGTCAAGGACATTGGTTATACGGAGTTCTTTGATGTTCGTAATAGACGCGTTAAATCCATCCCAAAAATCACGCATTACATCTTTCCAAGAAAGTTTTCCATCTGATATAAGGTCCAGTTTTTCCTCAAGATCTGCTGTGAAACCATATTCTACATAGCGATTAAAGAAATTTTCGAGAAAAGCTGTAACAATACGTCCTTTAACATCGGGAAGAAGCTTTCGTTTATCAATTGTGATATATCCACGATCACACAATGTCGCCAATGTAGAGGCATAGGTTGAAGGACGACCAATGCCAAGCTCTTCAAGCTTTTTAATTAAGGAGGCTTCAGAATAACGAGGAGGTGGTTCTGTAGTATGTTGTATGGATTCAATTTTTTCTTTTGTAAGAGCTTCACCAGTATTCATTTGTGGCAAGTGTGTCGCTTCATTTTCTTCACTGTTTTCTTCCTCTCGTTGATCAGTGTAGACAGAAATAAAACCATCAAAACGAATAACAGAACCTGTCGCACGTAGATTTGCATGGTTTTCTCCTTGCTGAGCTTCAATTTCAACAGTTGTGCGTTCAATTTCAGCGGAACGCATTTGACTGGCAATCGCGCGCTTCCATATCAGCTCATAGAGCTTAGCTTGATCGCTGTCGAGAAAATCGCGTACTTGACTGGGAATACGTTGAAAATCCGTAGGGCGGATGGCTTCATGTGCTTCTTGTGCGTTCTTTGCTTTTGTTGAATAAAAACGCGGTTTTTCAGGAATGTAATTACTACCAAAGGACTCACAAATTACTTTCCGTGCTGTATCAATGGCTTCTGGTGCTATTTGTACACCATCAGTACGCATATAGGTAATAAGTCCTGCCATTTCACCATTAATTTCAATACCTTCATAAAGCTTTTGAGCAATTTGCATGGTCCGAGAAGCTGAGAAACCTAGCTTTGAAGAAGCTGCTTGCTGTAAAGTAGATGTTGTAAATGGAGGGGAAGGATTTCTTTTAGTGGGTTTTGCTTCAACACTTAATGTGCGATATTTTGCTTCCTCCAACATAAGGCGAATCTGATCTGCTTGTTTTTGAGACTGAATATCAAGTTTTCCAATCTTTTTTTGATTAAACATCGTTAATCTTGCAGGGAAACCGTCATTGCGGATGGTTTTCAAGTGCGTTGTAATAGTCCAATAATCTTCTTTAATAAAATGTTCTATTTCTGATTCACGATCACAAATAATGCGCAAGGCAACCGATTGAACGCGACCAGCCGAACGTGCACCGGGAAGTTTTCGCCATAAAACAGGGGAAAGTGTAAAACCTACAAGATAATCGAGGGCACGACGTGCAAGGTAGGCATCTACAAGTGATGTATCAATATCACGTGGATTGTTCATGGCATCAAGCACAGATTTTTTGGTAATTGCATTGAACACAACGCGTTTAATAGGTTTATCCTTTAAAACTTTTTTTTGACGAAGAACATCAAGAATATGCCATGAAATAGCTTCCCCTTCACGATCAGGGTCTGTTGCTAAAATAAGGCTATCGGCTTCTTTGACTGCTTTTGCTATTTCATTCAAACGCTTAGCGGAGGCAGAATCCACATTCCATTTCATAGAAAAATCTTGATCGGGTAGAACAGAGCCATCTTTTGCAGGTAAATCACGAACATGTCCAAATGAAGCTACGACTTTGTATTCAGATCCAAGATATTTATTAATTGTTTTTGCTTTTGCTGGAGATTCAACGATAACGATATTCATAATTTTACCCGAATGTTGCAATAGAAAACTTTTTTATAAACCCCTTTCATGCGAATAGCCAATGCCAATTGGTGAAGAACACATAAAAAATATTAATATTTATACAACTTGTGATTGTTATTATTGATATTACACCCTATATAAAATCGCACGACTTATTTTCCGCAGTTAATACAAAAATATACGGCGAAATACTAAGATAGCGTCTATTGAGAAATAGGAGGGGAAATGCTCAAGGATAGAAGATTATGTTTATAAATCATTTAAAAGTTATCCAATACATTACAGATATGTCAAAACAGATGAACCAAATGGCGCGTCAAGCTCGGAGTCCTCTTTTAGCTTTACTTTTGGATATGGTGGCTAAAGAGGGGCAAAGTATTATTAATAGTGCTGAGACGCTTGGAGAGGATCCAAACTCGACAATGACACATAACCACCAGAGTGTCGAATAAGCTTTCCAGCGAGCTCGAGTTCAACCAACAAAAGGTAAAGGTGTTGTAATGGAACACCTGAGTGGGTGCTGAGTGTGTCTAAATCAATTGGAGTCATTGAGAGGGCGGAGAGGACGGCTGTACGTTCTGTGTCATCTCCAATTGAAGGGGGGCTACAGCTTTCTTCTTCAGGTAAACAAAAACTTTCTTTTTCAATTTTAAGGGTTTCTGCTTCCTCAAAGAAATTAAGTTGAGAATTAAGGGACATTGGGGTTAAGGGAGTAAGTGTTTCTACAATGTCAGAGGGGTGCGTGGTTAGTAGGGCACCATCCTTGATAAGGTTGTTTGTACCAACGGACCTTGGATCAAGTGGAGAACCGGGAATGGCAAAAATCAATCGTCCCATTTCGGTAGCTTGACGTGCGGTAATAAGAGATCCTGATCGCAGTGCAGCTTCTACAACCAAAAGTCCGAGTGATAAACCAGCAATAATGCGATTTCTTCTTGGAAAATCGATAGCGCGCGGTTTCCAAGCAATGGGCATTTCACTGATAATTGCTCCACCGTTTGCAATAATATCCTCGTATAGTTTTTTGTTTTCAGGAGGGTAGATGTGATCAATTCCACCAGCCATTACTGCGACTGTACCTGTTAACAGACTTGCTTGGTGTGCAATGCTGTCAATTCCACGGGCTAATCCAGAAATAATTGTAAAACCAGCATCCCCCAAAAAATGAGCAAATTGAGCAGCAAGTTTTTTGCCCGCTGCTGAAGCATTTCGAGATCCCACAATTCCAACAGAAGGTTTCTGAAAAGCTGCAACATTGCCTTTTATGGTAATAAGTGGTGGTGATGCTTCTGTGACCTTAAGAAAGGCTGGATAATCCGGTTCTCCTATACCAACAAATCGAATACCTAATCTTTCAGCTTCTTGTATTTCTTTTTCAGCATCTTCTAACGTTGCTATTCGGATAGGCGTACAAAGTCCACCCTTTCTGCTAAGACCAGGAAGTGCTGCTAGAGCATTTTCTGCTGTTTTATAATGATCAATGAGATTGCGAAAACTCACTGCTCCAATATTTTCACTACGCAACAACCGTAACCAGTTTAGACGTTGATAATCAGTGAGCAGGATTCCTTTATTTATCCCCGTTTTGAGTCCCAATCTTACTTTCTTTCCCAACTAATAATCTACCGATATTGGCGTAATGCTTTATATACACAAATACGCTCATCGCAAACAGCATAAAATAGAAATAAGGATCGGAAAAGTAAAAAACAAATATCGGAGTTATAACAACAGCAACGAGTGCGGATAATGAAGAATAGCGTGTAAGCAGAAAAAATACGATCCACACAGCAACGAAAACGATTGCTGCTGGCCAGTAAAATCCTAAGCATACACCCAGATAGGTTGCAACCCCCTTGCCACCTTTAAATTTAAGCCATATGGGGAAAAGATGTCCCAAAAAGGCAAAAAAACCAGCTAGAAAAACAATAATACTATTTTCTACCGGATAACTTAGAAATTTTGCAATAAAAACTGCAACAGTGCCCTTCAATATATCGCAAAAGAGTGTAAGAGCAGCAACTCTTTTATTTCCTGTTCGTAAAACATTTGTAGCTCCAATATTTCCAGAACCAATTGTTCTCACATCGCCAAGTTTGGCTAATCGCGTAAAAAGTAGTCCAAATGGAATTGATCCAACGAAATAAGATATCAGGAGGATAAACCATGGTGTGAAAGAAAAAAGTGTCTCTACTTCATTCATTAAGAATCTCATAAAGTTTGTTGATCAAGTTTAAAAACAGATCGTCCTTTAACAAAGGTTTGAAGAACACGTCCTTGGAATCGTGCATTCTCAAAAGGTGTATTTCTTGAACGTGAGTGTAACTTCTCTGCAGAAACTATCCATGGCTCATCAAGATCAACCAAAATAAGGTCTGCATAAGCACCTTTTCTGAGTGTTCCTGCATTAAGTCCAAAAAGTTTTGCAGGAGCCGTTGATAAAAGTTCTGTTAATCGTAGAAGAGGTATGGTTTCATTATGGTAAAGGCGTAAAGCGGCACTTAATAAAGTTTCCATGCCAATGGCACCTGCAGCTGCATCATTAAAGGGTAGATGTTTTCTATCAATGCTCTGAGGTTCATGGGAAGAAACGATAATATCTACTGTGCCATCTTTTATTGCTTCAATCATAGCTATACGATCTTCTTCTGTACGCAATGGGGGCATGAGGCGGAAAGAGGTACGATATTCACCAATGTCATTTTCATTAAGAGATAAGTGATTAATGGATACACCGGCTGAAATTTTCTCACTCCGTTGCTTGCCTAAACGAAGTGCGTCAGCAGACAGTGCTGTTGATATTTGTGCAGCATGGTAGCGTGTTTGTGTTAATGCTGCTAAGCGCAGATCTCTTTCGAGTGGGATGACTTCTGCTTCGCGGGGAATTCCAGAAAGACCAAGCCAACTTGCTAGTAATCCTTCATTCATAACGCCTTGTTCTGTAAGATCTTTGTCTTGTGTTTCGTGTATTAATGTGACATCAAAATCACGTGCATAAGTCATTGCACGTCGCATAACAGATGAACTTTGAAGCGTTTTTTTTCCTTCACAAAAGGCAACAGCTCCTGCATCTTTTAGTAAGCCGAATTCCGCTATTTGCTGTCCGTTGAAACCTTGAGTAATCGCAGCAACGGGATAAATGTTGACAGATGACTTTTCTTGTACCGTATGCCTAATAAATTCAACAAGTGCTACATTATCAATGACTGGACGCGTATCTGGCATCATGAGGAAAGAAGTAATACCACCTGCTACTGCTGATTGACTTGCTGATGCGATTGTTTCACAGTGTTCATTGCCTAATTCTCCGACGAAGACGCGGGCATCAACAAGACCAGGGAGAATCGCTTTGTTTTGTGCATTAACAATTTCTGCTCCTTCTGGGATTCCCTGATTTAGGGCTTCTTTTCCAGCAGCTGTAATCAGCCCATTTTCAACAATAACTGTGCCAATTTCGTCTATTGCGCGTGAAGGATCAATAATTCGGGCGTTTTGAAAAACACTTGGCTTTGTCATTTTTTTTCTCCACTTTCCGTCTTAAGGCGTGAATCTAATAAAGCTTCCATGACAGCCATACGTACAGCGATTCCCAACTCTACTTGTGTATGAATCATGCTTTTTGGTCCATCTGCTATGTCAGATGCGATTTCTATACCACGGTTGATTGGACCAGGATGTAGAATAATGCAATTGCTTTTGGCATAAGACAAATTTTCTTTATGTAAGCCGAAATAATGAAAATATTCATGAATAGAAGGAATAAAAGAACCTGTCATACGTTCATGTTGTAAGCGCAACATCATGATGACATCAGCGTCTTTAAGACCTTCTTTCATTGTATTAAAAACCTCAACGCTCATATCAGTGATTCCTGTGGGCAAGAGTGTTGAAGGAGCAACAGCACGTACACGTGCCCCCAAAGCATTGAGACTAAGGATATTGGAACGTGCAACACGTGAGTGCAAAATATCTCCGCAAATTGCAACAGTTAATCCTTCAATACGGCCTTTTGTTCTTTTAATGGTCAAAGCATCCAATAAAGCTTGTGTTGGATGTTCATGGGCGCCATCACCTGCATTAATGACGCAACAATCAACTTTTTGTGCTAACAAAGCAGCTGCTCCAGCGCAATGATGACGAATGACGAGAATATCTGGTTTCATCGCATTGAGGGTTGTGGCCGTATCAATTAATGTTTCTCCCTTTTTTACAGATGAATTGCCAATGGAAAGACTCATTACGTCTGCTCCCAACCGCTTGCCTGCTAATTCAAACGAGGATTGTGTTCGCGTGGAAGATTCAAAGAAGAGATTAATTTGCGTGCGTCCACGCAATATAGATTTTGTCTTATCACTTTTTTTAGAAAGGATAACATTGGCATCTGCACGATCAAGCAATGTGCTAAGGTCTTGTACACTCAGACCCTTAATGCCTAAAAGATGTTGATGGGGGAAAAGGGGGAAAAAAGAGTTTTGAGTCATAGCATTCTTTTCTATCTCTCTCTAAAGAGATTAAACAAGCATTTGTTTGAATGTGATAAATGTTTTTTAACTGCAAAAAGACAAATAGTCTATTAATCTATGATTATGAATAATTTGAATAATAGGAATATACCTATGAATGCTGTGTCTGCTCAAAGTGCCCGCCAAAAAAATGCATTCCTTAGTGATACACTAATGTTTCGTATTGCTTCTACTTTGCCTACGTTTTTATTAGCAAGTTTTGAAGAAATAGGAGATTTTGTGGCGAGTCATGAAGCCTATGATCTTTCTTATTTAGCGAATCATTATCGACCAGTATTGCGCTATAATGATGAATGGGGGAAATTAACAGAACACTTGGAGATACACTCTTCTTATCAAGCACTTCAACAATATTCCAGACAGGCTGGTTTAGTCACGTCACTTTGGGAAAACACCACTTCAGAAAATGGGGTACGCTATCAAGCACGTGCTATTCGCTTGGCTTTATCTGCTAGTCTAGAAACAGGGCACTTAAATGAGGTTATTATAACAAGTGCCTCTATTGCTGTATTAATTAGTGATGTTGAGCTCTTCAGAAAATGGCAAAATGTACTTTTATCACGCCAATATGATTTATCATCGAAGCCTATTAATAAAAAAAAGGCAGCTTCGCTTACCTGTGCTTTTGATGAAGCTGAAAAAGGTAAAAAATACTCTTTTAATTTCCCAAGTGTTCAAAAAATCGCTTTTGATGAAAAGATGAAGCGTGATCTTTATCGTTTAAATGTTATAAAAACCAATGTTATTAATCCTATGGTTGACGGATATCTTGTTAGCGCAGAGTTGGATGGTCATTTAAGTTGCTTTTTAGTTCCACGTATACAAGAAAATGGTGCATTAAATGGTAATATATCGATTCATCATTTAGTGCAGCGTTCTGGAGAATCCTCAACGCCAGAAGGGGTGGTTGATTTTCAAGGGTGTTGTGGTTGGCTTTTAGGGAATGCTGGAGAGGGACTTAAAGTCATTAAAGATATCGAGACTATGATGCGTTTCGATCAGTCTGTTATATCAGCAGGGGTTCTACGGGCTGCTCTTCAATTTGGCATAGATTTTTTTCGGCAAAAGATGCCGGATCAGCCTTTGCCGCCGCTGACAGAACGTATTTTTGCAGATATCGCACTTGATATTGCTGCCTCACAAGCATTGGTTTTACGTTTAGCACGGGCATTTGATAATGCTGCCAATGATCGTTCTGAAGCAGCTTTTGCACGAATCATGACGCCTATTATTGCTTATCATGTGAGCCAACTCGTCGTTCCTATTGTCGGTGAAATTATTGCACAGCTTGGTATCGAAAGCTTTATAGAGGGTAATCCATTATCGCAAATGTTGTGTAATGGACCAGCTCGGGTTGTTAGAAATAGTTCTGCTAATCAATTAGTAAAAGATTCAATTCTCATAGCTGAAAAAGCACCAGGATTGTTCCAGAAATTGTTAGAAAAAATTGCATTTGATATTGGTCCAGCGGGGCCGCGGGCAATTGAGATTATCAAATCTGCTGTAAGTATGGCATCGACAAATGAGGGCGCAGGAAGGTTTTTTGTTGAACAAGTGGCGTATGCAGCAGCGGCTGCATCGTTACGTCATGTGGACATAGAACATGTTGCAAATGCCTATATGGAAAGCCGTCTTGGGGGGCAATGGAGATCTTCCTATGGTATGCTGATAGCACGATATAATGCGGGACACTTATTAAATGTCCTTTATCCTTCCATCTGATGAAGAGATTGAATTCTGTCGAGAGCACCTTGCAATATAAAGGCAGCAGCAGCAGAATCAATACGGTTTGCTCTTTTAGTGCGTGATACATCCATTTCTAGAAGGGAGCGTTGTGCGGCAATCGTCGATAAACGTTCATCCCAAAAAACAAAGGGAATTTTTGTATGTATCGCCATATTGCTCACAAAAGTTCTGGTTGCTTGCGCACGAGGACCGCTACTCCCATTCATATTAAGAGGCAAGCCAATGATAACAACCCCCACGTTTTCACGGTCAAAAATTTGTATGAGCGTGTGGGCATCTACCGTAAATTTTTTTCGTCGAAGGAGAGGACGCGGATTTGAAAAATTTAGCCCCATATCAGAAATTGCAATTCCGATCGTTTTTGTACCCAAATCCAAGCTTGCTATTGTTTGTCCGGGCAAGAGATGTGTAATAACTTGATCTATGTTAATAACAGTCATGTAGCCTATAATTCATTTTTTTAATATTTCAGATGCATACTTGATATTTTGTCTTTACGTTAATATTCTTGGCTTGCAAATTCAGCCTTGTATAGCCAGAATGGGGATAAATAAATATCGTAATAAAAAACAGAAAGGCTTAGTATGTCTGTTGATCAAGAAACAGTCAAGCGGGTGGCACGTTTAGCGCGCATTGCTATTCAAAATGATGAAGCAGAACGTATGGCAAAAGAGCTCAATGTCATTTTAGGTTTTGTAGAACAGTTGAGTGAAGTTGATGTCAGTGGAATTGAACCATTAACATCAGTAATGCCGATGGCTTTACGCATGCGTGAAGATCGTGTCACAGATGGTGATAAAGCGGCTGATGTCATAGCCAATGCGCCCGTTACGGAAGAAAATTTCTTTCTTGTTTCAAAAGTTGTTGAGTAACTTTTTATATTTTTAAAATTTGAGAATCAATATGACCGATTTAACAACCCTTACAATTGCCCAAGCCCGTGATGCTCTCACAAAGGGAGATTTTAAAGCGAGTGAATTAACAGAGGCGTATCTAAAAGCGATTGAATTGGCTAATCCAATTTTGAACGCTTATGTAGCAATAACAGCAGAAAAAGCAATAAAAATGGCTGCTTTATCAGAGAGTCGTTTGGCGAAAGGGCAGGGTGGTTCTTTAGAGGGAATTCCATTAGGCATTAAGGATCTTTTTGCAACACAAGGTGTTCATACGCAAGCTTGTTCGCATATTCTTGATGGTTTTAAACCGCACTATGAATCAACGGTAAGCGCTAATTTATGGAGAGATGGAGCCGTTATGTTAGGTAAGCTTAATATGGATGAGTTTGCTATGGGATCCTCCAATGAGACTTCATATTATGGTCCAGTTATGAGTCCATGGCGAAAAAAAGGCTCCAGCGAAAAACTTGTTCCTGGTGGTTCTTCCGGTGGTTCTGCTGCTGCTGTTGCAGCGGAACTTTGTGCGGGTGCAACAGCGACGGATACAGGTGGATCAATACGCCAGCCTGCTGCATTCACTGGCACCGTAGGAATAAAACCAACTTATGGACGTTGTTCACGGTGGGGGGTCGTAGCCTTTGCCTCCTCACTCGATCAACCCGGTCCTATTGCCAGAGATGTTCGCGATTGTGCTATTTTGCTAAAATCAATGGCTTCTTTTGATGAAAAAGATTCTACTTCCGTGAATTTACCAGTACCTGATTATGAGAGTTATCTTGGTCAATCAATCAAAGGAATGAAAATTGGTATTCCAAAAGAATACCATCTTGAAGGGATGTCCTCTGAAATTATCGAGCTTTGGCAAAAAGGAATAAATTGGCTAAAAGATGCAGGAGCTGAGATCCGCGATATTTCATTACCTCATACAAAATATGCTTTGCCTGCTTACTATATTGTAGCGCCTGCAGAAGCGTCTTCTAATTTAGCACGTTATGATGGTGTCCGTTTTGGTCTCCGTATACCAGGAAAAGACATCATTGAAATGTATGAAAATACCCGCTCAGCTGGTTTTGGTGAAGAGGTAAAACGACGTATTTTGATCGGCACTTATGTTCTCTCATCAGGTTTTTATGATTCCTATTATTTGAAAGCCCAAAAAGTACGAACATTAGTAAAGCGTGATTTTGATCAATGTTTTGCTTCTGGCATTGATGCTATTCTTACACCAGCAACACCAACGCCGGCTTTTGGCATTGCTGATAAAAAAATAAAAAATGATACAGTGGCAATGTATCTCAATGATATTTTTACTGTACCCGTGAATATGGCTGGTTTGCCAGGAATCTCTGTTCCTGCTGGTCTTTCAGTAAATGGTTTACCACTAGGATTACAATTGATTGGTAAGCCTTTTGCTGAAGAAGTCATTTTTCAAATAGCGCACATTCTAGAGAAAGCTGCGGGAGTGTTCAGGGTAGAAAAATGGTGGACGTGACAATAAAAAAGCTCGGCTTTTTATAAAAAAGTTTTACTTAAAAAAATATTGCTCCTAGACTCGATGCTTATGCACTTAAGTTAAGATTTGAGATAAATATGAGGTCGTGATAACGTTCCGTTTCTATAAACGGAACGTTCCTAGAGGAAGGGACATCAAGAGCAGAGATTGGCAAAGAATTTACAATTTATTGCGGAGTTTTTTCTAGGATCAACGTGAGGACTAAAAGCTTTTTCCGTGGTTTTATTAAATGTGCTCATTTTATTTTAAAATAGGGTGGTAAGAATTTATCCTCTCCTATAGCCAATGAACGTAGAACCCATAAATGTTATGCACTTTGGTGTAAGGTAAGGAAGGTGTCAGTTTTTGCAAGGATTTGCCAATGACTATGCTAAAGACATATGACACCGATCTGTGATGATCGATACCAGCTTTGTTTGTGTCATCCCTAAGCTACAGATTAGATAAAGCAAGCATAAAAATGTGCTTTGGAAAAAAGGCGCGAGGTGTAGTTAACTAGGTAGATGTATGCTGTATTGGTTTTCTTGCACCACTATTCTTAACTCCAAAGAATTGGAATGACAGGACTTAAATCTCTGTAAGCTTTTGAAGGATTTAGAAAGTCATAATTGATAAACTTATGAAGGTTTTATTTCAAATTCATTAAGCGCGTAAGCAAACCAAATGTGTGCTTGTTATTCCTTTCTGCTCAAACAGAAAACACCGTATCATCACGATAAGCAGCTTCATAAAGAAGGATTCCTTATTAATACAAAGACTGTTATTTTATTGAAACATTTTCACTTAATCAAACGGTTTAGACGTATTTTCTCGCGATTTTATAAAAAGCGTTTTTATGGGATTTAGAACCCCATATTCAACTCCCTTCTATTTTAGAAAAGCTAGGTGTAGAGGAATTTGGAGAGATGCTTCGGAGGAGAATAATCCATAGGTTCTAAAATTATCAGACTGTAATTTTTAGCCACCGAGATATGCTTCTTTAACACGTGGATCAGAAAGCATAGTTTTTCCTTCACCATGAAATAAAATATGCCCCACCTCTAAAATATAAGCATAGTTGGCAATGGAAAGTGCTGCAAATGCGTTTTGTTCAATGAGAAGAACAGTTTTCCCCATATCATTAATTTTTCGTATAATTGAAAAAATTTCTCGTACAAGAAGCGGCGCTAAACCCAGAGAGGGTTCGTCTAATATTACCATGTCAGGATTACTCATGAGTGCACGGCCCACAGCAAGCATTTGTTGCTCACCACCTGACATCGTTCCCCCCAATTGTTTTGCTCTTTCACGTAGGCGTGGAAAGAGATCAAATATCCATTCAATATCACGGGCAATCCCTGCTTTATCATGACGGATATAAGCTCCTAAATTTAAATTTTCTAAAACAGTGAGATGAGGCATAATACGTCGTCCTTCAGGACTCAGAGCAATGCCTAATCGCAAAATGTTTTCTGGTGATTTTTTTATAATTGACTCGCCTTTATACGTAATCTCTCCGTTAACGGATCGATTAAGCCCCGTAATAGAGCGTACAATGCTACTTTTTCCTGCTCCATTAGCACCGATTAAAGTGACTATACTTCCCTTTTTTATAGACATAGAAAGATTTTGAATAGCTTTAATGGCACCATAACGAACGTGAAGATTTTTGATTTCAAGAATGTCCATACACATCTCCGCCAAGATAAGCTTCAATAACCTTAGGGTTGTTGCGAATTTCATTTGGTGTGCCATTGGCAATACAACAGCCATATTCCATTACCCAAATATATTGGCAAAGCCCCATAACAACTTTCATATCATGCTCGATAAGAAGAATGGTAAGATCAAACTCTTTTTGTACTTTTGCTATGAATTTTCTAAGCTCTTCACTTTCTTGTGGATTCATACCAGCAGCAGGTTCATCAAGAAGAAGTAACTTTGGCTTTGTTGCTAACGCGCGCGCAATTTCTAGACGCCGTTGCACACCATAAGGCAAAGACATAGCGGATTGCTTGGCAAGGTGATCAAGCTGTAGCCGTTCAAGAAGTTCCATTGAATTTTTATGAATCTCACGTTTTTCTTTCATTGCTTTTGGCAAAAACAAAGCCGAAGTAAACCATGGATATTTTTGACGAACATGAGCTCCCACCATAACATTTTGCAAGACCGTTAACCCTGAAAAAAGGCGAATATTTTGAAATGTCCGTGCAATATGGCGTCTGCAGATAATATAAGGAGGCGCTCCAGAAACTTTTTTCTCATCAAAAAGAATTGTTCCGCTCGTGGGGGTATAAAATCCGGAGATCATATTAAAAACAGTTGTTTTTCCAGCACCATTTGGACCAATTAATCCAGTAATTGTTCCCCGTTTAATAGCCATATTAATGTTATTTACAGCAAGCAATCCGCCAAAACGCATCACAATATCATTGAGTGAAAGGATAGTATTGTTCATAACTTTCCCTCATTGTTAGAGAACTTTTTGCGCGTTAAAAAGCAATAAATTCCATTCCATGAGAATTCACGTTGTCCCAACAATCCTTTTCGCCAAAATAAGATAATCATTAACAATAAAAGAGAAAAAACAACCATACGGAGTCCTGGTATCTCTGGAATGTGTATAAAACCTAAGTCAAGCGGACTTTCAATAATGCGAAGCCATTCAAGCATGACTGTAATAATAACGCTGCCAATAATGCTTCCTGTAATTGAACCAAGACCACCAGCAACAACAATCATCAAAATATTAAAGGTTAGAAGAAAGTTAAACATTTTAGGATCGATCGTAGAAATAAGAGCAGCCATCAATGCCCCTCCAATACCTGCAAAAAATGCACCAACCGTAAAGGAAAAGCTACGGTAGAAAAAAGCGTTAATCCCCATTGTTTTCGCGGCAATTTCATCATCACGAATAGCGCGTAACACATTACCAGTATTGCTTCGCAATAAGAGAATAATGAAGGTAATTGTAAATGCTAACCAACCATAGTTCCACCATAATGTTGCATTTTGAGGTATCCCTTTGATTCCAAGTGAGCCATTTGTTAGAGAGGTAGTGTTCGTAATGACAATCCGAATAATTTCTGCAAAACCCAATGTTGCAATTCCAAGATAATCGCCTCCAAGACGTAATACTGGAAGAGCAATCAATAAACCTACGATTGCAGCACACAGACCACTTATAACAACAGCCACAAAAAAAGGTAATTGCAAATAATGCAGCGGCTCAGCTATAGGTTCGAGAAGCCACATCATTTCTTTTTGTTCAGGGGAAAGAAGTAAAATTGCACACACATAAGCACCAATGGCCATGAAACCAGCATGCCCAAGAGAAAACATACCCGTGAAACCGTAAATTAAATTAAGTGAAATTGCTAATATTGCGTTAATCGCAATCAGATTGATAACACGAAGTGTATAGTCGTTAAAATGATTGTTTGCATAAAATAAAAAACCAATAAAAATCAAAATACTGACACATGACAGAAAAGTTGTAGCTGTTTTTGCCATTAGATTTTCTCCTGACTTCTTTTGCCCATTAAACCAGTGGGCATTATCAATAAAATCAGAATCAATAAAATAAAGGCGAAGGCATCTCGGTATCCAGAGAGAGCAGGAAAGAATGCAATAATCATAATTTCAATAAATCCTAGTAATAATCCACCCAACATCGCACCTGGAATTGAGCCAATACCTCCGATAACAGCTGCAATAAATGCTTTGAGTCCAGGAAGAACGCCCATATATGGTTGAATTTGAGGGTAGCGCAGAGACCACATAATGCCCGCAATAGCGGCAAGTGCTGAGCCTATCCCAAATGTGAATGCAATGACTTTATTGACAGAGACACCCATTAAACGAGTCGTTTCGATATCATGCGAGATCGCGCGCATAGCAAGACCAGGTTTGGTTTTATGGATAATCCATAGCAGTAACACAATCAAAAAAAATGATACAATAGGGACGATCAGAGACATAGGAGCAATTCTAATGATTCCCTCTGAGTTTTGTCCTACATGCCATAGAATCGGCTTTACAAGAAAATCTGGCTGCTTTACTCCTTTGGGAACACCGCTAAAAAGTACGGTAGAAAGATTTTCTATAAAAAAGGACACTCCTATTGCACCGATAAGCGCTGAAATACGCGGAGCATGACGCAGAGGTCGATAGGCAAATTGATCAACAGTAATGCCCACTGCACTTGTGATAAAAATTGAAAAACAAATAGCTAAGATCCAAATTGGTGCAAAATCTTGTGGAGCAATTTTAAAATAATAAATGAATCCTAGAACAAGAATAGAAAAAACCGCGATCCAATAAATTGGAGGGCATTTTTTGAACCCTATAAACACCGAATAGTAAACGAGAACAGCAAGCAACACAAGAAGAACAGCTGCCCAAGCAGGCATAAAGCTAATTGTGGAAAAGAAAACAAAATAAGCTCCTAACATAAAAATGTCACCATGAGCAAAATTAATGAGTCTCAGGATACCATAAACCATGGTATAACCAATCGCTATAAGACCATAAAGTGACCCCAATGCCAGTGCATTAAAAAAATACTGGATGAACATTTCAGTGCTCATCTCTCGTCCTTCCACATTTGTTAATTCATATAGGATGAATACGAAACTCTTAAGTGATTTGGTTAAAAAAATATTTTCAACCAAATCTTCTGTTTTGATTACTAAATTTTTCCTGTTTTTTAAAGAGCAGGTTTGACTTCATCTAAATAGACACGTTTCCCATCTTTTATTTCAATTACACCGATAGGAATTTTAGGATTATGGTTTTCATCCATAGACATAATACCAAAGGGTGTTTGAAAATCCTTTAATTTGCTAAGTTCTATAGTGATTTTTTCACGATCAGCACTACCAGCATTTTCAATAGCTTGCACGAACATCATATAACTCGTGTATCCTAAAACAGAATTGATATTTGGCTCCTGATCAGGATAAGCTGCTCTCCACTCATTTGTGAACTCTTGCGCAGCTGCTGACATGTTTGGCATGTCTTCACTGTAAGGGAGCGTTGTATGTAAGAACCCTTCTGCTGCTTTTCCTGCAATTGTTATAGTTTCTGGATTATCCATAGCATCTCCACCCATAATTCGAAATTTTGCACCCAGCTCACGGGCTTGCTTCATAATGATAGCACCTTCAGAAAAATAGGATGGGATAAATAAGATATCTGGTTTTTGTGCTATAATCTGCGTGAGAACAGCTGAAAAATCCTGATCTCCGGAATTGTAGTTTAAATTTGAGATAACTTCACCACCGAGTTTTTTAAAAGAGCGCATAAAATAACTTGCAAGACCAATCGCATAATCATTTGATATATCTTTGAGTATAGCAGCCTTTTTTGCGTGTAAAGTTTGAGTTGCGTAAGTTGCAATTCCTATACCTTGGTAGGAATCAATGAAGCAAGCACGAAAATAGTATTTTTTTCCCTGTGTAACGAGTGGATTTGTTGAGGAGGTTGCAATAGTTGGAGTCTTCGATTTTTCAGATATTTCCCCACCAGCTAATGAGAGTGAAGAGCCATAACTACCAATGATACCATTCACTTTTTCACTCGCAGTCAAACGCATAACAGCATTAGCAGCTTCCACTTTATCAGATTTATTATCAATGATAATCAGCTCAACTTTACGTCCCAATATTTCTGGAATCTTTTTATGTGCTAGCTGTATACCTTTCATTTCAAGCTCACCGCCAAATGCATTTTGACCACTTAATGGAAGGTAAACACCAATTTTAATAGGTTCATTGGCATAGACATTTGCTACAAGTACCATTACAGCTGCGAGGCTGGTGAGGATTTTCTTCAATTGCATTGCGCACTTTCCTTGAATTTATTGCGATTTTTGCACTTTATCTGGAACGTCTTCATCATGCAAGTTACACATCAACGAAAACATCATTACACATTGTATGAAAAATCTTTTGCACTACCTTCTTTTTAATAAGATATATGAATCGTATGATCAAATACTTTATGTAAAATTTAAATTTATGGATTGATCTGAGAACCGAAGATACGACAATATGGGGAAATCTTATCTTAGGGCTTGCGTGTTGATACAAGAGCAATGTTTACTTGATGTAGAGAATCAATATCATGAAATTTAGACCTACAGGATCACGTTTATTATGACGAGTAAGGATACATTAAAGGATTATTCCCTGTCTGAGGACAATAGAGGTGCTTGTGGTGAAATTGTTGAGATCAGTGGTGTTATTAAGTGGTTTGATGGTAGTAAGGGGTATGGGTTTATTGTCCCTGATTTACCTGATTTTCCGGATATATTATTGCACGTTACAGTAATGCGGAGGGATGGCTTTCAGACCGTTTTGGAAGGAGCTAAAGTTGTTTGTGCTGTAGAAAAAACTGAACGAGGATTGAAATGTGTTCAAGTAAAATCTATAGATTGTTCATCAGCTGTTCATCCGTCAGAAACTCCAGCTCGTACACATGTTGTTGTTATTCCAGAGAGTGGTTTAGAGCGCGCAATTGTTAAGTGGTTTAATCGCGATAAAGGCTTCGGGTTTCTTAGCCGCGGAGAGGGAACAGAAGATATTTTTATTCATATGGAAACTTTGCGCCGTTTTGGTTTAGCAGAACTTCGTTCTGGTCAAGTTGTTCTTGTCCGTTTTGGTAAAGGGGAAAAAGGCTTGATGACAGCAGAGATTTATCCCGATATAGGGTTTCCGTTTGCTACACATTGAGTTTCACTATGAAACAACATCATCTCTTTATTGTTTAGGGAAGGGGTGATGGTGCATATACATGTAAGCCAAATAGCCATAAAGCCAGTATGTGTTAAGAGAAGACATATCCGTGAGGTAATAATTCAAATGAAACCAACCGCAATATTGCATTGAGGGTAATAAGGAATACGCTCTTATTTTGCTTCTGTTTTTTTAATTTTGAAGCTTTTTATTTTATGCGACAGATTGTTTTATGCCACAAAGCTAATAAAGAGTTGTTTTGTGTGGAGATAAAAATGTTAAAGCTTTTTCAAAAAGGACGAATCATTGCGTTAGCGCTATTTTTTATGTTGGAAGTGACTGTAGCTGTAGCAAAGAAGCCCTTAGAGCTTCCTGTTCATCCAATTCCTTTAGAGATACAAACAAAGCAAGGCACGATTTCTTATAAAGTAGAGCTTGCTTTTACGCCATCTCAAGCAAAAGCTGGTTTGATGTATCGTACTGATTTTCCACGTGATCGTGCAATGCTCTTTAGACATCAGGGAAGCACTCAATTAAAAGATAAGCAAAAATTTTTTATGTGGATGGCAAATACACCTTTACCCTTAGATATGATCTTTTTAAACGCTGAGGGGGTCATTGTGTCGATTGTCGAAAAAACATCTCCCTTTTCAACCGATACAATTTCATCGGAAATTCCAGCGACTTTTGCACTTGAAGTTAACGCTGGTGAAGTTTCTGAAAAAAAAATACAAAAAGGACAACGTGTTCTTCATCCCGTCATTTGTGGAAAATGCGAAGGTAATGAAAAATGACAGCTGAAGATGTTCATTTTTTTGAATACGATGATTTGCGCTTTGCTTATCGAGAAGAAGGGCAGGGGGAACCTGTTTTGTTGATACATGGGTTTGGATCTTCTGCACGTGTGAATTGGTATGCAACAGGTTGGTTCCGTACCCTTACTGAAGCAGGATATCGTGTTGTTGCTCTTGATAATCGTGGGCATGGAGATTCAGCCAAAAGTTACAACCCTTCTTTTTATACGCCTCAAGCTATGGCTGGTGATGCGATGAAATTGTTGCAGCATTTAGGTTTATCTAAAGCGCATGTTATGGGATATTCTATGGGGGCTCGAATTAGTGCATTTATGGCTCTTTTGTACCCGACATATGTACACAGTGTTATTTTTGGTGGATTAGGTATTGGTATGGTAACAGGAGCAGGAAATTGGGAACCTGTTGCTGAAGCTCTTTTAGCAGAAGATGTTTCTACCATTACGAATCCACGTGGTTTGATGTTTCGTAAATTTGCAGATCAAACGAAAAGCGATAGGCGTGCTCTTTCTGCTTGTATCATTACATCAAAACAGGAGTTAACAGCATCGGAGGTTTACAAAATTAAGCAACCTGCACTGGTTGCTGTTGGTTCATCAGATGAGATTGGCGGTGCAGCAGAACCGTTAGCCGCTTTGTTGCCTCATGGTGAAGCACTAACAATTCTTGGTCGAGATCATATGCTTGCTGTAGGAGACAAGGTCTATAAAAAAGGCGTTATCGATTTTCTTTCTCGTTATCCTATCGTATGAGAATTACTCACAGTTTTTAGAACTTGCAGAAATATCCGATATTTTTTGTCTTGGATAAAGTAAAAGAGTTTGTTCAGAATGTTGGCTGTTATGATGTGCGTTTTTATTTAAAGGCGAAGGAAATAGGAGTAAGATTCTAGTTAGCTTATTTTGTATATTTGTATAGGGTGATTTCCTACGGGGATGTGCTGATAGTGTTTAAAGGATATTTTTTTAACTATGAAATAAGGGTTTTCATGGTAAACGAAAAAGCTATAAAATAAGAAAGTACTTCTATTTTATAGAGCTCTATTCTGAATAAATGGGCAAATATTTTAGTAGTTGACTGATGTTTTGTCAGAATATGTGTGTAAGCGCAGATAATAAAATTGGGGATAAAGTAAAAATTATTAAAAATGTACGGTTTTCTACCCGTTTTTTTTACTTTTGTGATCTATACGAGTATATTTAATAACGAATTAAAGCCTTTAAATAAGAGATATTCAGCAAAATTTAAAGATAATTGTGCTTTGGGTATAGGGCTAACCGAAGATCAGGAGTAAGATTTTTTTACTATCTTTACAGAATCCTAGGAGTGCCTTATTGGATGTTAAATCATTAATTAATAATCTCAAAAGACAGGAGAACATAGTGAATGCTGATGAAATAAAAAAACTTGACAGTTATTTAAAAAATACATTCCAAAATTCAGCATTGCAGGTAAGAGCACGGCCTAAAAAGGATGACTCTTGTGAGGTTTATATTGGGGATGAATTTTTAGGTGTTATTTATCGAGATGAAGATGAGGATGAATTATCATACAATTTCTCGATGGCCATATTAGATATTGATTTAGAAAATTGATTTTTTATGAAAAATTGAATGAAATTTTTCTTCATCCAAAGAGTTTTATATGAGTTTTTGCGCTTTAAAGCTTGTGTACCCATTGCGTCCTATAATAAGGTGGTCGTGAATAATAATTCCTAATGCATTTGCTGCATCTTTTAATCTATGTGTCATTGTTATATCCGCTTGAGAAGGTTTGGTATCGCCGGAGGGATGGTTGTGAACGAGAATAAGTCCTGACGCAGATAATTGCAAAGCTCGAGAAATTACTTCACGAGGATAGACAGGGGTATGATCAATGGTTCCAGTTTGTTGCACTTCATCGGCGAGTAAACCATGTTTTTTATCAAGAAATAAAACGCGGAACTGTTCGCGTGTTTCATGGGCCATGACAGCTTTACAATATGCTAATACTTTATCCCATGATGAAAAAATATCACGTTTACATAATTGTGCACGAGCAAGACGTCCTGCGACACCCGAAATAATTTTTAAGTCAATTGCAGTGGCAGGACCGCATCCTTGAACTTCCTGAAGTCGATGAATGTCGGCGCCTAGTACGTCGGCTAATGAGCCAAAATGTGCTATTAAGCTTTTTGCTATCGGTTTTGTATTTGCACGGGGGATCGTGCGAAAAAGTAATAATTCAAGATATTCATAGTCTTCGATGGCATTCCCTTTTGATTCCAAATAACGTTTACGCAGACGTTCGCGATGTCCATGATAATGCTTATGGGCTTGCAAATTTCTCTGAAGGGTTTCATTTTTTATTTCTGGTCTTGGATTAAGTGGGGAACTTGATGTTAATGCAAAATGATCGCTTTGGCTGTTTCCCTTTTTATTTAATTTTTTAGCCATGACAGTTCTATATTTATTTAAGCATATGAATTAGGAATATAAAAAATATTTTTAGGAGATTGCGTAAATATTTCACATCCTTCATTTGTTACACCAATTGTATGTTCGTACTGTGCACTAAGAGACCGATCACGCGTAACAGCAGTCCAGCCATCAGATAAAATCTTAACTTG
Source organism: Bartonella heixiaziensis (assembly GCF_046245125.2). Taxonomy (GTDB): domain Bacteria; phylum Pseudomonadota; class Alphaproteobacteria; order Rhizobiales; family Rhizobiaceae; genus Bartonella; species Bartonella heixiaziensis. Next base: position 799,494 of record NZ_CP176404.1, read on the forward strand.
TGGTTTTCCAAGATTAATCATGGGCTCAATTGTAAACATCATACCTTTTTTCAGTTCTATCCCTTCTCCAGGAGAGCCGTAATGTAGAATATTGGGTGCATCATGGAAAAGTTGGCCGATTCCATGTCCACAAAAGTCTCTTACAATTGAGCAGCGTTCAGATTCTGCATAGTGCTGAATTGCTGCACCAATATCACCAGTGGTTGCTCCGGGCTTAACTACAGCAATCCCGTTCATAAGACTTTCATATGTTATTTTTAATAGGCGCTCTGCAGCACGTCTAATTTTTCCAACAGGGTACATACGGCTTGAATCTCCATGCCAACTATCGAGAATAAAGGTTACATCAACATTAACAATATCGCCTTCTTGCAAGGGTCTTTTATTTGGGATTCCATGACAAACAACGTGATTGATAGATGTACAGCATGAATGACTGTATCCATGATAATTCAAATCAGCAGGGAGTGCTCCTTGTTTGGCACCAAAAGTAAACACAAAATCATCAATTTCTTGCGTGGTGACGCCAGGTTTAATAACGTCCGTAAGTGCATCAAGGCATTCTGCAGCAATGCGACCAACTTCACGCATTTTAGCAAAAGCGTAGTCATCAAAAATGCGGATTTGTCCGTTAAATTTTAAGGGGATTTTATTATATTCAACATAATCAGTCATTGTTTCTTCTGTTTTTTTATTTCCACTCGATGAATCGGAATAATACCTTCTATACTTACGTGACATTTTATAGCATAGAATTCTACCCCTGATTTTAATGCTAAATCAAATTTACGTCCATAGGTTGGATCAAGATCACGACAGATTGTAAAAGCTGAACAATCTTCTCGTTGAATCACATAAAGCATAGCGGCTCTTTTTCCTTGTTGTATAATTTTTATGAGCTCTTCAAGATGACGTGTACCGCGTTTTGTCTCAGTATCAGGAAATTCTGCTAGTCCTTTTTGGCGGATAAAATGGACATTTTTAACTTCTAGATAACAGTCAGGAAGAAGGTCATCACGCAGAAGAAAATCAATCCGTGATTGCATACCATAGCGTTGTTCCCTCAAGACTGTTTTATACCCGCTTAATTCTGGTAATAATCCCCCTTGAATTGCTTCTAATGCAAGTTTGTTGGGTAAATTCGTATTGATACCAACTAAAGTATTATTTGTTTCGACAATTTCTAATTGATATGCGTATTTCCGCGTGGGATTATTATTATATGAAAGCCAAATATTAGAATTTGGAGCTGTTAATCCGAGCATCGCCCCTGTATTAGGAACCGATACAGTGAAGATACATTGATCATCTTGTTTAACATCAGCAAGAAAACGTTTATAACGACGGATAAGTTTTGCAGGAAAAAGTTCGGGAATAAAGAGCATATTCCTTTTTTAGAGTGCATGCTTTCATAATACAACTAAATAAAACTAAGATTGTGATTTGTAAAAATTGTAAAATGTTAAACAAAGAAATATTACAATATCTTCCATCAACTTGCTCTAAACACAACAGCTTGTTCATTCTTTTAAATCCTTATACGTTAAATTTACAATTTTTAGTTGAAAAGATAATATTGACCATAATTTGTTATTTAAAAGGTTATTTCATGAATTATTTTTTAACAAGGCTGTATTCAAAAAAGAGAATATTTTAGGTGGAATTAGGTAGAGATTAATGGCTGGAACCAATAAAAATCGTAAAAATTTAACAAGTGGTCCAATTATTATTTTAGTTGAGCCGCAGCTACCTGAAAATATTGGTATGGTAGCAAGGGCAATGGCGAATTTTGGGCTTGCTAAGCTTCGATTAGTCAAACCTCGAGAAGAGTTTCCAAGTGAAAAAGCTAGAGCTGCAGCGAGTAAAGCAGATCATGTTATTAACGATGCAGTGATTTTTGATACATTACGTGACGCCATTGCAGATTTGCACTACGTTTTCGCCACAACGGCTCGTGAAAGATGTGGTTTTAAAACTGTAAAAAGTGCTGTAGAAGCAGCAAGTATCTTACGTCAACGTGAAAATATTGGGCATAGGACGGGTATTGTCTTTGGAAGAGAGAGGTGGGGACTGGTAAATGATGAAATAAGCCTTGTTGATGAAATCATCACTTTTCCGGTGAACCCTGCTTTTGCATCACTTAATATTGCACAAGCGGTTTTGCTTATGTCTTACGAATGGATGAAGTCAGGTTTGGAAGATGCAAGCGATACTGCTTTTCGTGCAATAGAGCTGGAACCAGCTGATAAAGCAACGTTTCATGGTTTTTTATCTCAATTAGAAGATGCTTTGGATATTCGTGGATATTTTAGACCTCAAGAACGCAAAGAGGTGATGCTTGCAAATCTGCGTTCTGTCTTTACGCGTGCTCATTTTAGCGAATCTGAAGTTCGCTTGCTACGGGGGATTATATCTTCACTAGAGCATTTTTCGCCTAAATTTCCACGAGGAAGTGGTGCGCCCGCAGAGCGTGATCGTAAAAAATTAAAAACAGGTGTGCAAAGTGATGGATGAACGACCTGTTCTTTTTTTTGATAGTGGTATTGGCGGTTTAACAGTGTTGAAGGAAGTGCGTCTTCTTATTCCTGAAACGCAATTTATTTATGTTGCTGACGATGCGGGATTCCCTTATGGAAATTGGGAAGAAAATGTCTTAGAAGACCACATTTTAAGGGTTTTTACAAATCTTTTAACACTTTATAATCCTGTCTTGTGTGTGATCGCTTGCAATACTGTTTCTACATTAATGATGGCAGATTTAAGAAAAAAATTTCCTCATATTCTTTTTGTAGGAACAGTTCCTGCAATTAAATTAGCAGCTGAACAAACAAAATCTGGTCTTATTTCAGTGTTAGCAACTCCTGGAACAGTGAAACGTGCGTATACACATGAGTTAATCAACACTTTTGCTGATCAATGTCATGTTCAGCTTGTTGGAAGTGAAAAGCTTGCTAGCTTCGCTGAAGATTATTTACGTGGAAAATCTGTTGATTTAAGAGAATTACGAAATGAAATCCTTCCATGCTTTGTTGAGAAAAATGGCAAATATACTGATATTATTGTGTTAGCTTGTACACATTATCCTTTTTTGATTCACCTATTTCGTGAACAAGCTTTATGGCCTGTTGAGTGGATTGATCCGGCAAAAGCTGTGGCAAAACACACAAGATCATTATTACCGGAAAGAATGAATCACCAAAACAAAAAGACGCATAATAAAGATTTTGCATTGTTTACATCGCAAAATATAACTTCTTCAACGAAGCGTTTGTTAAAAGGGTTTGGCTTAAATATTGTGAAAGGAGTTGACTTTTGAGTGTGAGATCAATAAAGCTATTCCAGCTTTTTCTTTCGAGAAATGGTATTAATTGACGTGTCCCGTGGATAACTTTGCATATTATGTGTTAAGGTATCCTGTCAGTCTTTGTATTCTAAGGCAGAGGAGGGCGCGTTTCCTTGAGGTCTTACTATGAGATCTTGTGTTTTATTTTTAAGGAAATGCGATGAGTAAACGCGAAACAACGAAGTATAAAATTGACCGCCGGATGGGAGAAAATATTTGGGGTCGTCCGAAGTCTCCTGTTAATCGCCGTGACTATGGTCCAGGTCAGCATGGACAACGCCGTAAGGGAAAACTTTCTGATTATGGTGTGCAATTGCGTGCTAAGCAGAAATTAAAAGGTTTTTACGGTGATATTTCAGAAAAACAATTTCGTAAAACTTATGCAGAAGCTGCTCGTCGGCGTGGTGATACGGGTGAAAATCTTATCGGCCTTTTGGAATCGCGTTTGGATGCTGTCGTTTACCGTGCAAAATTTGTACCGACAATTTTTGCTTCTCGCCAATTTATCAATCATGGTCATGTTAATGTAAATGGTCGGCGCACAAATATTCAGTCATATCGATGTAAACCAGGTGATGTAATTGAGGTTCGTGAGAAATCAAAACAGCTTGTTTTGGTTTTAGAATCGGTGCAATTGGCCGAACGTGATGTGCCTGAATATATTGAAGCGGATCATAATCAGATGAAGGCAACATTTACGCGTGTTCCTGCTTTTGCAGATGTTCCTTATGCTGTACAAATGGAACCCAATTTGGTTGTTGAGTTTTATTCTCGATAAATGCTCTAGAGGGGGGGATTGCTCTCTCGATTTTATGGCATACTCGGAAATTATATTGCTTTATAGTCTTTCGAGTTAACAGGCGTTTTTTATGAATGGTGCTATATCAAGTTTTTGTTATATTTTGTAGCAATTTGGCTTGTGTAGCTCCATTTCTTTTTACATACCTCATCTTATACAAAAATTAGTATAAGTTTAAACTGCACTCCATCTATTGTTATCTCGGTCATACTTTCAGAGTAAGATGTTTCTTGTGCAGGATTACGATATCATGGTTAATGAGTCAGTTGAATATCAGGAAATGAGAGAAAATATAGAAGAAACTGATCTTTTGATGAGAGAAGCTGATGATTGTCATCCAATATTTCGGATTACTCCTTCAACCGTAGAGTTTAATAAATTACGTAAACGGCTTTTGCGTCATATTCGGCAGGCATTTGATGATTTTTCTATGCTCTCTTCAGGAAAAAAATGGCTTGTTGCTTTATCAGGTGGAAAGGATTCTTACGGTTTATTAGCGCTTCTTATGGATTTAAAATGGCGTGGTCTTTTACCTGTCGAAATTTTGGCTTGTAATCTTGATCAAGGACAACCAGGTTTTCCAAAGCACATTCTTCCAGATTTTTTAAACTCTTATCAAATTCCATATCGCATTGAATATCAGGACACTTATTCCGTTGTAACGGACAAATTGTCACATACACAAACATATTGTTCTCTTTGTTCTCGGTTACGACGTGGTAATTTATACCGTATTGCACGTGAAGAGGGATGTTCTGCATTAGTTCTTGGGCATCACCGTGATGATGTTTTAGAGACATTTTTTATGAATTTATTTCACGGTGGGCGATTAGCAGCTATGCCTGGAAAGCTTATTAATGATGAAGGAGATCTTTTTGTTTTGCGCCCTCTTGTTTATGCTGCAGAGGAAGATATGGAGAAATTTTCTGAGGCAATGCAATTTCCTATTATTCCTTGTAATCTTTGCGGCAGTCAGGATGGTTTACAACGCAATGCAATGAAGGAAATGCTAAGTGATATCGAAAGAAGAATGCCTGGACGTAAAGACACTATGATTCGCGCCTTGAGCAATGTACGTCCAAGCCATTTGCTTGATAAAAAAATTTTTGATTTTAAAGACTTAATATAAATATTAAATGTTTAGATTTTAGCTTTTTTATAACTTCAAACCGCGATACCGTAAAGATCATAAGCATCTGATTGTTCGATTTTTACGGTGACAAATTCACCGACACGTAATGGCCGTCGTGATGATATATGCACAACACCATCTATTTCTGGAGCATCATATTGACTACGACCTTTTCCTACTTTGCCTTGACTTTCATCAATAAGAATTTGAAGTCTTTTTCCGATTTTTTTCTTTAAAAGATGATTGGAAATTTGTTGTTGCTTTGCCATAAAACGATGCCAGCGGTTTTCTTTTACTTCTTCAGAAATGTTTTCTAATCCCAAATCATTTGCGATAGCACCTTTTACTTCTTCATATTTAAAACAGCCAGCACGTTCAATTTTTACTTCCTCTAACCATTCAAGGAGTATGTTAAAATCTTCATTCGTTTCACCTGGAAAACCGACAATAAATGTTGATCGCAAAGTGAGATCTGGGCAAATTTCTCGCCACTTTTCAATTCTACGATTTATTTTTTCCATAAGGGCAGGACGTTTCATATTACGCAAAACACTTGGTGATGCATGCTGAAAAGGGATATCCAGATAAGGCAGAATTTTTCTTTCAGCCATTAATTCAATAACTTCATCAACATGAGGATAAGGATAAACATAATGCATACGTATCCAAATACCCATATTGCCTAATTCGCGACAAAGATCAAAAAATTTTGTTTTTACTGTGCGATCTTTCCAAGGAGTTTCCAAATATTTAATATCAATGCCGTAAGCACTGGTATCTTGTGAAATAACCAAAAGCTCTTTTACGCCTGCTTGTACCAGTTTTTCAGCTTCGCGAAGAACATCGCTGATGGGACGTGAGGTAAGATTACCGCGCAGAGTAGGGATAATGCAAAAGCTACACCGATTAGAGCATCCTTCAGAAATTTTTAAATAAGCATAATGGCGTGGTGTTAAACGAATATCTTGAGGGGGAACTAAATCAATAAAAGGATCATGAACTGGAGGAATTGCTGAATGAACAGCTTGTATAACGCTTTCATAGGCTTGTGGTCCTGTAATAGCCAACACATTAGGGTGTGCTTGGCGAATAACATCAGGATCAGCACCAAGACATCCAGTTACAATAACTTTTCCATTTTCTTTGAGAGCTTCATCAATATTAGCGAGTGATTCATTTCGGGCAGAATCAAGAAAACCACAGGTATTTACAATAACGAGATCAGCACCTTGATGTTTGCGTGAGATTTCATAACCTTCGGAACGAAGGCTTGTAATAATTCGCTCAGAATCTACAAGTGCTTTTGGACATCCAAGGGAAACAAAACTAATACGAGGCGCTGCCATGATAATCCTTGCAACTCTATGATGACAATCGAATTTTATCTTCTACTTTATTAAGAATAAAACATTCTTTTTATCTTTTTACATACGAAAAACAGTTTTTTATAAAGTTTTTTATTTTTTGCCACAAATGTTATGAGTGTAGGTAGCATAATGCACGAAAAAATAATATTACAATCTTATGTTGAATATACGGAGCGCTCTAGATAAGTTTTTTTATTTTCTAATACTTGCGAATAAGTCCGACAAGCTTACCTTGTATCTGTATATGCTCAGGTCTGTATGTGCGTGTTTCATAGTGTGGATTTGCAGCTTCCAAAGCAATAGAGGCTCCTTTGCGTCGATAACGTTTTAAGGTGGCTTCTTCATTATCAACAAGTGCAACAATAATCTCACCTGGCATCGCTGTATTTTGGCGTCTAACAATTATAGTATCTTTATCAAGAATTCCTGCTTCAATCATAGAGTCATCTTTGACTTCTAAGGCATAATGTTCCCCCAAGTTAAGCATATCTGGTGGCAAACAAAGCGTATTTATTTGTTGCTGTATAGCGGAAATAGGGACAGCAGCAGCAATGCGCCCCATAATGGGAATGGTAATATTTTTTTTATCTTCTTCATCAGAATTATCAAAATTGCCAAAGTTTTTGGGTATTTTTCTTTTATTATTTTCTATTACACTAGAAGAAATTTTACGAGCTGAAGAAAGGTTAAATGTTATTTTCTCAGGAAGTCGCACAACTTCTACTGCGCGGGCACGATTTGGCAAACGGCGTATAAAACCTCGTTGTTCTAGAGCTGTAATAAGTCGATGAATGCCAGATTTTGATGCAAGCTCTAATGCAATTTTCATTTCATCAAAGGAGGGTGGAATACCAATGTCTTTCATATGATTGTGAATGAATAAGAGTAGCTCATATTGTTTACATGTCAGCATTCAATGTTCCAATCAAAATAATCGAAAAGGAAAAGAGATCAAAAATAAAATATATGTGTCCCTTATTATTTTACATTTTTTCAACATAAATCAAAATGAATTATTTATAGATAATATATGTAAACATACTATTTTATATATATTAGTATATTTTGAATATATCAAAAATTTTACTTATAAAAAATAATATTTTTTAATATAGATATAGGTTTATATTAAATTTTAATATATTTTAGTTAGAGAAATTATTTTAATATAAATTCCGTAATCAGTTTTTATAAAGATTTATATGCATTTTCTAAGAAGATAGCTGGATATTTTATAATTTCTTCATAAAGGAGGAAAATTACTTTATCCAATTTAATATGAATAATAGTTCAAGACGCGTTTAGAATCATTTTACATATTATTTTTATTTTTTGTCTTTATGGTGTGATATATTTTCAACATCATTGTAACAGTTCCAGATCTCTGATTCGTTTTTGCTTTACTTCTGTATAATAATGGGGTTCTGGGAGACGGTTATAATACTTTATTGAAAGTATATCCACATATGGAAAGCGGGAGAAAAAACTTTAAAGGTATAAAAATAGATGTTTATATTCCATGAATATATGATCTTTTAATACCTTCTGATAAATATATTTTCTTTTGCTTTATTCGTTATACTCAACAAATAGCGGGTAGTTTTGGTTTGTTTCTTGTTCGCTTTGATTATTGTACGGTGCCCTACATGCATTCCTGCTTCTCGTAATTTCGAAATGTTCATTATTTTGTATTTCAGAAACTACGAGGCATTTTTATGCCTAAATTATACTTTTATCCAAACTCAAAAAGAAAAAAAGCAGAAAAATATTGATAACTAAAGCGAAGAATAATTTTTTTTTCGAAAAGTGTTGACCAAATGAAAAGTCAACCGTATGTTCCACTGACTTTCTACAAGCAAGATGGCTTGTTTGGGAGCGCGTAGCTCAGCTGGTAGAGCAACTGACTTTTAATCAGTAGGTCCAGGGTTCGAATCCCTGCGCGCTCACCATATTTCAATAAAATCAATATCTATATAAGTACGGGAATCTTAAATTCTTTAATTCTGTAAATTGATTTTATCTATCCCGGATTGTTTAGAGCTTTTTAATTGATTTTATTATGAGTCGTTTTCTATTCAGTTTCTCTTCTGTTATAGGGTTATGCTTTTCTGTCTTCTGTCCAGTTCAAAAATGCTTTAACTTTTTATAAGGTAACTTCTACATTAGCTGCACATATTGCTACTAACTTTCTTAATCCATGTGCTATTTTATTAAATAACAGTTATTTTTTGCATTAATTGAAGTAGTTTACTGTTCCTTATGCAGAGGAATTTTACTTATTCACAATTTATATTATGAAATCACTTATTTAGTTAATATACTGATTTTTCTATTTTTTTGTTCATTAAATCTTCTATTAGAGTGCTTTTATTTTTTTGAGCAGACAACAAAAAATGATTAACAATGTATTAATTTCTTGATAAAAAGTGAATTTTAAGCGTACCCTGCTCAGGCGAGGGGAATCATCATTGAAATCTGAGTTCCCCTATAACGTACAGAAAGTGCGGCGTGTTTTTTGCAGTAAGTACTCAATAGAAATAAGCGGGCTGATAGATGCTTTTAAACAGCAAAAAAAAATTTACTCCCTTTGTTAAACTAACATTGCAATTTGTTTCTGTGTTAGCGGTTTCCCAGTTGTTGGTATCGTGCTGTGCAAGCCAAACAACACATACAGCTGATACAGTGACTGTTGTTCTGCCTGAAAAAAAAATAAGTGGGAAAAATCAATCCAAAGGAGAGGGGAGTAGGCGATCTGTTATCGGGAAACCTTATCAAATAAAAGGAAAGTGGTACTATCCCCAACATGATCCGGCCTATAAACGTGTTGGAGAAGCATCGTGGTATGGTGCAGATTTTCATGGGCGTTTAACAGCAAATGGTGAGATCTATGATATGAATCTCTTGACTGCTGCTCACCCTACAATGCCTTTACCAAGTTATGCTCGTGTTACTAATTTGGAAAATGGATCTTCACTCATTGTTAGAGTGAATGATCGCGGCCCTTTTATGAAGGACAGAATCATTGATTTATCAAAAAAAGCCGCGGCAATACTTGGTTATGAAAAGGCTGGTGTAGCGAATGTTAAAGTAGAGTATATTGCTGAAGCACCCGCTGGCTACTATGATGAGGCTTATTTAATGTCCTCTTATACACCGAGGAATTCCCTTTCGTATTCGTTAGCATTGGCAGATACTCCGAAAAAAAGAGAAAACATCATATTAGGGGAGAAAAATATAGGCAGCAAAGAACGATCAGCTAAAACAACTGTTGAACAAAAACAACCGAAAACTGTTTCAATAAAGTTGCCAGAGATTGGTCCTGTTCTGGTTGATAAGCCACCGTTGTTCGCTCAGATGGCCTCTATAAATAAACCAAACAAAAAGACAAAGGTAAATTGGTTGCAACTGTTTTAAGAAGGGCGTGCATTAATTTTCAAGTTGTTCAAAAGCTCTAAACGAAAAATAATCAAAAGATGTTGATTGTTATAGGATCCTCATGAATAGCATCAGATTGCGTGTTTTTTATAAAAAAACACCGAGTAAAAGTTTTTTGTAATTTCCACGTATTTAAAATGTTAAAAATTAATCGCTAGGCGAAGAACAAAACGATATCATGTGCTTTATTTTAATGTTGGGCAAAAATGAAAATCTGTTTTCAAGCTGCAACTGATTCCTTGTCTACAAAAATAAACAAATCTTTCCTTGTATAAGGGTATCCTTTATGCTGATTCTTTAGATATGGGATGGGAGAGTCGGTTATGCACACGACATTAAGGATTTTATTTACCTTATTTTGGATGTTTACATTGGAGGGGAGAGGGAAAGCGCAAGATTTTCAAACTTCTGCATCGCAATTACTCTTATTAGATAATGGCACTGATACAATACTTTTTGAAAAACAGAGTGATATTACTTTCCCCCCTGCTTCATTAGCAAAATTGATGACGGCTGAAGTCATATTTTATCAATTAAAACAAGGATTATTAAGCAACACACAAACATTCACAGTAAGTGAAAATGCTTGGCGTAAGGGGGGAGCTCCATCCGGTACAACCACAATGTTTGCGAAAGTGAAGTCAGAAATTAGTGTTTCTGATCTTTTGCGTGGTTTAATTGTTGTAAACGGAAATGACGCCGCTATTACCCTTGCTGAAGGAGTATCGGGAAATGAGTCTGATTTTGCAAAACTAATGAATCAACGAGCAAAAGCACTTGGATTATCGCATAGCCATTTTGTTAATGCAACAGGGCTTCCAGAAGAGGGGCAGTTTGTGACATTGCGTGATATGGTTGCATTAGTGCGTCATATTGCTCGTGAATATCCTGATTATTATGTGCTTTACCGTGAACCTTACTTTACTTGGAATAAGATTTTTCAACGTAACAAAAATCCTCTTATTTCTAAAAAAATTGGTGTAGAAGGGTTCGGATTCGGCTACAGTGAAGAAGAAGGCTTTTCAATGGTTATTGCTGCCTATAAAAATCATCGACGTCTTTTTTTAGCAATAAATGGTTTGCAAGATGGTAAAGGACAGACAAAAGAAGTAGAACGTATTCTTCAGTGGGGAATGACAGCCTTTGATCTTAAAACGATTTTCACAAAGGGAGAAATGGTTGGCAGTGCTTCTATTTACGGCGGGGTGCGAAATTCTGTCCACCTCATTGTTAAAGAGCCAATAAGCTTTATGCTTTCAAATGAAAAAAAAATGAATGTTAAAGCAAAAATTAAATATCGCGGTCCATTGAAAGCTCCTATCGCTTTAGGACAACCAGTCGGTGTTCTCCAAATTTTAGAAGATAAAAAGATTCTTCTCGAAAAGCCAGTTTTTGCTGGGATCGATGTTCAAGAAGGAAGCTTCTTTGCAAAGGTAAAAAATGCATTCTATGAAATAACAATTGGATGGTTACGGAAATATTTATAGTACGTGCTAAATTAAGGGGTAAGGTTCATAGGTGTCTGGTTATTTTATCACATTTGAAGGAGGGGAAGGAGTAGGAAAAACAACACAAATTTCTTTTCTTGCTCAGTATCTCTGTAGTAGAGGCTATGATGTTCTTACAACAAGAGAACCAGGAGGGACGGCAGGTGCAGAAGCAATCCGTCACATTTTGTTGTCAGGTCAGGCACAACACTATGGTTCTCTGATTGAAGTGGTTTTGCTTACAGCAGCACGCATCGATCATGTTACCGAAGTCATTATCCCTTCTTTGAAAAAAGGAAAAGTTGTTTTATGTGATCGCTTTATTGATTCTACACGTGTTTACCAAGGTCTCAATAATACAGTGAGTTCCTCCACTCTTTCAGCTTTAGAATGTGTTGCACTCAATGGGATAATGCCTAATCTAACATTTTTGTTAGATATACCAGCAACGTGTGGTATGGAGCGCGCAAATTTACGAAGGAAAAAAGCAGAAACGATAGATTATTTTGAAAAAGATAATTTGGAGATTCAAGAACAAAGACGCAAAGCTTTTCTTCAATTGGCAAAACAGGAACCTCATCGGTTTCGTGTGATTGATGCGACAGGTGCGGTGGAAGTCATTGCACATCAAATAAAAGATATTTGTTCTCAGGTAATGTTGGATCAACTTCCATGAATGATGTAAATTTTTTGCGCCAATATGATGATATCGATACAGTTTTATCACCTTCACAGAATAATATTATCTTTGGCCATGAGGCTGCTCGTCATTTTTTGGCACAAATGCGTAAGGATGAGCGTTTACATCATGCGTTATTATTGGAAGGAGAGCGCGGAATTGGAAAGGCAACTTTAGCGTTTCACCTTGCTTGGAATATTTTAAGCTCTCAAAAAGGTGATTTTCTGCAACCAGAGCATAATTCAATCACATGGCGTCAAATTATGCAGGGAAGTCACCCTAGTCTTTTGCACGTTTCACGTCGCTTTGATGCAAAAACGCAAAAATTTAAAACAGGTATACTCATTGATGATATCCGCGATATTATGCATTTTTTAAACCAAACATCACAAGATAATGAGTGGCGCATTGTTATCATTGATTCTGCGGATGATATGAATAGAAGTGCGGCTAATGCAATTCTCAAAACACTGGAAGAACCTCCTGCAAAGACGTTATTTATTCTTATCACACACTCTTCAGGAAGACTCCCTCCAACAATTCGCTCACGGTGCCAACAAATCTCTTTGCGACCATTACGCGATGATGAGATGAAAAAAGTTATTACACATGTTTTTTCCAATCAGGATGTAACTGATGAAGAAATTGTTGAGAGAATTATTCCAAGATCCAAAGGAAGTCCTCGAAGAGCAGCTTTACTTATTTGTCACGGCGGTCTCGAAACTGTTAAAACCATTGATATGTTTTTAGAACAATCTGTTTGCAATCTAGTTATTGTACATACTCTTGCACAAACACTTTCGTCCCCTCTTTCCAGTACTCAATTTCAACAATTTTGTGATGAAATTCTTGATAGAATTGAAAAAAGAGCTATCATGCTTGCTGAAAGAGGAGATTTGGCTCTCTCAAAAAAATGTGCGCAGGCGTGGCAGGAGATTCATAAAGAGATAGGGGAAATACAATCATTTAATCTCGATAAAAAGCAATTTATTATCAATCTGCTTTTTAGAGTTCATAAGATCATTCGTGAGATTGAGCTTTTTCCGTGACAATGTAATTAACAGACGTTATGTCATTGTATCTTGTATTGCTTTTCACAACGAGTCTGACATGCGTGACACCTATTATATAACAACTCCAATTTTTTATCCTAATGGCACTCCACATATTGGGCATGCCTATAGTGCAATTGCAAGCGATGTTTTGGCCCGTTTTCAACGGTTAGACGGAAAAAATGTATTTTTTCTCTCTGGTACGGATGAGCACGGTTTAAAGATGCAACAAACAGCAGCAGCATCTGGTGTAACACCTAAGCAACTTGCAGATCGTAACAGTGCTGTGTTTCAAAAAATGCTTGTAGTATTAAATTGTTCTAACGATGATTTCATACGTACAACAGAAGAGCGCCATTATCAAGCTTGTCAAGAGATTTGGAAAAAAATGGAAGCGAATGGTGATATTTATCTTGGACGTTATACTGGTTGGTATTCGGTTCGTCAGGAATCCTATTATGAAGAGAAAGATACTGAAGTTGGAGAAGATAACATCCGCCGCGAAAAGGAATTAGGCTCTCCAGTTGAATGGAACGAAGAAGAAAGTTATTTTTTTAGGCTTTCCCGTTATGAAAAAGCTCTTCTTGAATATTATGAAAAACACCCTGATTTTATTGCTCCACTTGAACGACGGAACGAAGTTATAAGTTTTATAAAATCCGGTTTAAAAGATATTTCCATTTCACGAGCAAGTTTTAATTGGGGAATTCCTGTTCCAAGTAATCCAAAGCACGTGATGTATGTATGGGTTGATGCGCTTACAAATTACCTGTCTGCAATTGATTTTTTCGATAAAAATTCAAAAAAACGTGATTTTTGGCCTGCAAATGTTCATATCATTGGTAAAGATATTATTCGCTTTCATGCAGTCTATTGGCCAGCATTTTTAATGTCTGCTGGAATTGAATTGCCTAAGTGTGTTTTTGCTCATGGTTTTTTACTCAATCGCGGTGCAAAAATGTCAAAGTCCATTGGAAACGTCGTTGATCCTTTTAAAATGGTTGATCACTATGGTATTGATCAGTTTCGTTATTTTCTTCTTCGTGAAGTGCCATTTGGACAAGATGGTAGTTATAGCCATGATAGTTTTGTGAATCGCATTAATGCGGATCTTGCTAATGATCTTGGTAATTTAGCACAGCGCTCTTTGTCCATGATTGCCAAAAATTGCGATGCTAAAGTTCCTATACCAGCTGCATTTTTAGTTCAAGATCAACAGCTTTTAGAACACTCTCTTCAAGCGCTTGAAATTATACGCAAAGCCATGTCTTCTCATGGGATGCACTTAGCACTTTCAGCTATTTTTTCAGTCGTGGCAGATGCTAATCGCTATTTTGCCAGTGAACAACCTTGGAGTTTACGAAAAAGTAATCCAGAAAGATTTTCTACAGTTCTTTACATAACTGTAGAAGTTCTACGGCAAATAGGAATTATGCTGTTACCTTTCATACCACAATCAGCGGCCAAGCTTCTTGATAGCCTTGCGATTGCAGAAGACAATCGGTTATTGCACCATATCAGTAATTCAAAAATTCAAGCAGGTCTTGATCTTCCTCCACCAGAGCCAATTTTCCCCCGTTATATCTTGAAGAAAGACGAAAATCATCATGTTGATTGATACACATTGTCATCTTGATTTTGAAGATTTTTCACAATATTTGGATGATGTTATCCAACGGGCTTTAGATGCTGATGTTAAACGTATGATAACAATTTCAACACATGTTCATAAGTTGGATAAACTTTTAGCAATTGCGCAAACTTATGAGCAAGTCTTTTGTTCCGTTGGCACGCATCCCAATCATGCCCATGAAGAACAAAATATTACAGCTGAAAGCCTTATTAATCACTCGAAGCATCCAAAAATTATTGCATTTGGAGAAGTGGGGCTTGATTATCATTATGATTATTCTTCACCAAAAGAGCAAAAGAAAATTTTCCAAGAACATATTATCGCTTCTCGAGAAACACAACTCCCTCTTGTTATACATTCACGCAATGCGGATGAAGATATGGAGCAAATATTACGTGAACAGATAAAAGAGGGCACTTTTCCATTTGTCCTTCATTGTTATTCATCTGGGATGCAACTTGCTCGTGCTGGCATTGAACTTGGTGGTTATATTTCCTTTTCAGGTATTCTTACTTTTAAAAATGCCCTTGAAATTCGTGAAATAGCAAAAATTGTACCTCTTGAGCATTTATTAGTGGAAACAGATGCACCATTTTTAGCACCTGTTCCTCATCGAGGTAAAACAAATGAACCATCTTTTTTACACTATACAGCAACTACTTTAGCTGAAACAATTGGTTTAAGTCTTGAGGAAATAGCTCAAATAACAACGCACAATGCTTTTCGTTTATTTAGTAAAATGAAATAAGGCAAAAGGTATGTTTGATCGGTACCGATTTACAATATTAGGCTGTGGTTCTTCTCCAGGAGTGCCACGCCCCAATGGTGATTGGGGAGTATGTGATCCCAATAATCCCAAAAATAAACGTTACAGAAGTTCTTTATTAGTTGAACGCATTAAACCATCAGGAAAAAAAACAACAGTCGTTATTGATACTGGTCCAGATTTTCGATCACAAATGATCGATGCGCGTGTGAAACATCTTGATGCTGCACTTTATACGCATTCTCATGCAGATCATATTCACGGTATTGACGATTTACGCAGCTATGCACTTGCCCAAAAATGTTTAATAGATATTTATGCAGATGCGTTTACACTAGAGCATTTGAAAAATGCATTCGGATATTGTTTTCAAAAGCCAAAAGGTTCATCTTATTCCCCTATTTTAAAAGAGCATACGATCAACGAAGATAGTCAATTTATAATTCAGGGGCAGGGAGGTGCAATAACAGTCAATGTACATTTACAATATCATGGAACTATCCATTCTTTAGGTTTTCGTATCGGTAATGTTGCTTATTGTACAGATGTTAGTAAATTTCCTGAAAAGACGTTACCAAAATTAATGAATTTGGATGTTTTAATTATTGAATCCCTTCAATTTGAACCTCATCCGAGTCATCTTTCCGTTGATCAAGCATTGCAATGGATAAAATATTTAAAACCAAAACAAGCCATACTTACACATATGGATAGATCACTTGATTACAATGAGGTTGTAAATTACGTTCCAGCACATGTTAAACCTGCCCATCAAGGACTTTTTTTTGAAACAAATGCATAGTTAATCTCACTAATAAATTATGTTTAATTTTAGTCTTTATTTTGTTTTTTATTTGATAGATGACAAAGTTGTCAGCATGTGGGGGCATTTAGAAAAATATTTCCGTGAGT
Organism: Bartonella heixiaziensis; assembly: GCF_046245125.2. Lineage (GTDB taxonomy): Bacteria > Pseudomonadota > Alphaproteobacteria > Rhizobiales > Rhizobiaceae > Bartonella > Bartonella heixiaziensis. The sequence continues at coordinate 816,099 of NZ_CP176404.1, forward strand.
TGCGTTGATATTCAACGAGAGTCTTTTGCCAATAAGCGTCAGATTAATGACACAATTTAAAACGTTCTAAAGCAAGAAGTAAAAACGCAGCTTTAGCAGCAATGGGTTTTATATTTATGCCTTCTTTATTTTTTCTTGATGTAAAATCAAGTGAAAACAATGAAATTTTATCTTTAAACGACCATAATGCTGTTTTTAATGACCTGGCACGTATGAAGCGTTGCAACTTATCACAATAATTTTAATTATATTTATTATATAGTACATACTTTTAATTTAAGTAATATTTACTCAAAGCCTATTTTTTAATAGATATACTTTTCTCTAACTAAAATATTCTGCCTAATTGTTGCCATAATTATGTTTTAAATAAGAAATATGCGATACAAATATGATTAATGTGTCTAAATTTTGATTGCAAGCTTTTGTCGCATAATGCATATTATGGAACTTTTTTTGATATATAGATAGAAAGGATATATATAATGCTAGCAACAGCACTTTGGGGAGCGATAGCATCATTACTATGGATATTTAATTCAAAAGCAACCAGTCCTTGGGATTTATGGTGGGTGCCTTTTTGTTAAAAAATATTAAAATGGGATCGGGTTAGTAATTCTAGCCCGAAAACCCAAAAAATTAGTAATCTTTAATGTTGATCGTACTGACTTAAAAAAATCATCATAATTTGCAGTATCATAAAAACAACAAACAATATTCCATGAAATAATGGTATAAATGGTTGATGGATGAGATCAACATAATAAAATGCCAATGTTTCGATAGATGCCGCAATGCACCATAAAACGATTCCCCATAATGAATGCATCCAAAGTCCAATTAATGCGATAGGATAAATAATAGCCAATGTAGTTGACAAAAATTGCCACTGCCATGGCATAAGATCAAAACGCCATAGAACTCCTGGAAATACACCAACAAGACGCATCCAATAAAAAACACCTAAACCTAAACATATCAGTGCCAAAAATCGCAGATAACAGCTGTAAATTAAATTGATTTTTGAAATTTTTTTTTGAGGTTTGTGTATCAAAATAACAATTCTCTCTCAACGGGTTGGAAGTAGGAATCTATCATTTCATCTGTTACATTAGATAGTTTATCTGGCTGCCATTTAGGTGTTTTGTCTTTATCAATTAACATTGCACGTATACCTTCATGGAAATCATGTGAAAAAACCATATGATGTGCAATACGATTTTCAATTTTCATGCAATCTTCCAAAGATTGGGGAGGATTTTGTTTCATTTGTTTCCAGATAACTCTTAAACTTGTTGGGGAACGTGATTGCAAAACATCATAACACTCTTTAGCGAACAAAATTCCTTCTTTACTTTTTTTATAAAGGAGTTCCATACATTCTTCTAATGTATCTGTACCAAAACAAGCACTCACAACATAGCGTATTTCATGACTTGTCTCATAGTCTCTGATGATTGCTCGTTCGTTTAAAGCTAACCTAGGACTTCCCTGCTCGATAATAGCTTTTCTAACACACGCTAACCCAGCTTCAGGAACTGCATGAGTTGCTAATCCTAAGTTTAAGCAATCTCCCCATTTTATATGTGCACCAGTCAACGCAAGATAAACGCCAAAATAATCAGGAAGAGGAGGCAGAAAAAAGCTTGCACCAACATCTGGAAAAAATCCAATAGCACCTTCTGGCATAGCAAAGAGTGTGTTTTCTGTAACAATCCTGTTTGAACCGTATAGAGAAATACCTACCCCTCCTCCCATCCAAATACCATTCAAGAAAGAAATGTAAGGTTTTGGGAAATGTTTTATATAAGCATTTAAGCGATATTCATCTCTAAAATATTGACAAGAAGAAGCGGTTTTTCCCATACGGTAGATTTCCACAACATCTCCACCAGCACAAAAGGCACGTCCCTCCCCTTCAACTAAGACGCAAGAAACATCATCATCTGTTTCCCATGTGCTGAGAGCTTTTTTAAAAGCGAAAACCATTTGCTGATTAAGAGCGTTTAACGCTGAAGGGCGTGTGAGTTTTATAATACCAGCACGCCCTTCTTTTGTAAAAGAAATGTTATCACCTGCTCCAAAATCAATTTGCATCTCAATCCCTTAAAAGTTTTATCTTATTGTTTTTTTATATTTTTTACTCCAAATTGGGGAAATAATTGCATGATAGCACCAATACAATACATATAAATGCCTGTTACTGAAATTCCTACTTTAACCCAAGAGGGAGCATTGAGGTGGTAAAAAAATGCAGCAACACCAAAGAAGCACCATAAGAGAAAAATTGGAAAATTAAGCCACCGCAAACGAACAACTCTTACTGGATGAATGAAATAAATTGGTAAAAAAGATATGATTGCTGATACAGCAATAATGGTAAATGTGACCCACTCCCCTGGCCTTACTACAAAAAGTACGAAAACCATCATATTCCAAACGACTGGAAAGCCTTTAAAAAAGTTTTCTTTGGTCTTCATTCCAGTGTCTGCGTAATAAATAGCCGATGAAATGACAATGATAGCACTTAATAAAAACGATAATCCTGATCCCATAAAACCACTTTGATAAAGCGCAAAAGCTGGAATTAAGACATAAGTCACGTAATCAATGATATTATCCAAAAGTTCTCCAGACCATGTTGGGAGTACATATTTAACATCAAGTTTACGCGCAATTGGCCCATCGATACCATCAACAAAAAGTGCAAGTCCGAGCCAACAAAACATAGCAGTCCATTCTTTTTGGGAAGCCGATATAAGAGAAAGAAATGCTAAAAACGAACCAGAAGCTGTTAGCAAATGAACAGAAAAAGCCTTTGCTTGTGGCATTGTTACTTTTTTATGGCGCAATAGATCAGCATTCGTTTTAATTTTTTTTGTGAGCTTACGTTTCAAGGTTTTCTTATCCTCGTTTCTAAAGTCTTCAACCATCTACCAATACGCTATTTTTTTCCACGGCACGCCTCACCATAAAAAAGCATAGAAAGGTTACTTTTTTATACCACATTATTGATTACATAATATAATAGAAGAGCTTTATACAATAAAAAGAGATTATTCATTTCAAAACGTTAAAATATTTGATAAATAGGGAAAGGCTTAAGTCGTTGTGACATTTGCAAAAAACGAGCATAAAGATATTGCTGTCATTGGTGCAGGCCCAGTTGGTATGTTAGCAGCGCTTAGTCTTGCACATAAGGGGTACTCTGTTTTTCTTATTGGTCCACCTGCTCATCCAGATGAATTACGGACAACTGCTCTTATGATGCCAGCAATCCGTACACTTCAAAAACTCAATATTTGGAATGCTCTCAAACATCATTCAGCAGCTTTATCTTTCATTAGAATCATAGATATAACCTCTAGGATTGTGCGAGCTCCTACTGTAAATTTTTGTTCTGCTGAAATCGGTGAAGAGGCTTTTGGTTATAATATCCCTAATGTAGAGTTAAACAAGGCTTTAGTCGATACTATTACACAGACACCCAATATCATGAGAATTTTTTCTTCGGCAAAATTTTTTCATCACCAACAAAATCATATATCCGTTACTCTTGCGGATGGTCGAGTCATTCAAGCATCGCTTATTATTGCTGCTGATGGGCGCAACTCTCTAACACGAGCGGCAGCGGGTATAGATGTCAAACAGTGGAGTTATTCGCAAACAGCACTCGTTCTTAATTTTTCTCATAATTTTTCCCATCAAAATACATCGACTGAATTTCACACCGAAAATGGTCCATTTACACAAGTTCCACTACCAGGACATAGATCCAGTCTTGTATGGGTGGTTAAGCCTTCCCGTGCTGAAGAATTATTAAATTTAAAACAAAAAACAATTGCAAAAGTGATCGAAGACCAGATGCAGTCAATGCTTGGAAAATTAACACTAGAAACACCAATTCAAGCATGGCCGCTTTCAGGTCTTATTTCTCATCGTTTTGCTGCAAATCGGACGATTTTAGTGGGTGAAGCGGCTCATGTTTTTCCTCCTATTGGGGCACAAGGATTAAATTTAGGATTTCGTGATGTTAAAACTTTGATTGATATTTTACCTAACAAAATATCCGATTTTAATTCTAAAATGATCGTTACACATTATAATCGATGCCGAAAACCTGATATATTGTTCCGTAGTGGATTTGTACATGCGCTCAACTTTTCTTTACTTTCGCCTATGTTGCCCGTTCATATCATAAGAAGCATTGGGCTTGGGTTATTACGTAATTACTCACCATTACGTAATTTATTTATGCGAGAAGGGATGTATCCCTGTTACGGATTTAAAAAAATTATGCCAATACTCTCAACTAAACCGCCGAAAAAAATACCTTGATATTATAAATTATTACTGATTTTTAGCTTAGTAATAGATATATTTATGTGGAAGAATTTGTGTTTATTATTGCATTGGTTTACCGATTGAAGAATGAAAATATTAAATTTCTTTTCATTATGCATCAAGGATCTGGTCCATGGGATATCATTCCGAAGGAGCAACTCATTCCAAAAATCTTTTTTATAAGCTGTATTGTGGAAAGCTTAAAAAAACATGTACGGGACGATAATCAAATATCTCTTATAGAGACATATCTTCTCATCGACCAATGAATATAATAAATGCCATTTTCATCAAGAAAATCACGCTCTGAACAAATCGAGCCCTATATGAGTGTGTTACACACAGCAGCAGTAAGATAATTTTGCATAAATCATATAAAAACATTATATAAAATCTATCATAATATACATCTTTATATCACTCATTTGACGAGATGAATGCTGTAGAATTGCATATTTAAAGAAGCAATGAGATACGAGACTATGAAGAACAGATTCTCGACGTCACTTTTGCTCACAAGAAAAAAATGTTTTTTTAATCAACATAAATCTTCAAAACGTAGCGTCATTAATTATAAGATTGAAAATACAATATTTTTTTGGAACCTGTTTGCAATAAAAAGGTTAATAAAGCAGCGTTTTAATAGATGGTGACAAGATGAGATTAAGTAAAAATCTGCAATTAAGAGTTTTTTTTATTTTGATTGTATGTATTTCGTCGATAGTTACAGTTTCAATAAGCACGGTTTTTCATGTCCCTTATTGTAAAACCTTAGCATATGCCTCCACCCAAGACATCGCTAAATCAGGCCAAAATTCATTTACTGCTTCGCAAATTAAAAACTGTCTCATGCAAAATGGTTTCAAAAATATCAAACGAGTGCGTTTAGATGACAAAGGTATTTGGCGCGCTTTAGTAGAAGTTAAAAAGTACCGTTTTCTCGTATCAGTTGATTATTCTGGGACAGTGAGCATTCAAAATGAAAGAAAAAAACATGATTGATTTTAAAACTTATAGTAACGTCGATTCTAATAACTGTGAGAAAAACTTTTTTAAAAATATCTATCATTCTATTAAAGAGCTCGCTTTCATTGGAAGTTTAAATGGAAGTGTATCGGGAGCAATTGCGGCAATCCTCGCAGCTTATGGTTATATTGCTATGCCAGGATTTGGTCCAATTATCGCAAAAGGTATAAGTATCGCATTTTTCACCGGAACGATAATTGGTGCAATAATAGGATCAATAATGGGTGTTTTGGTTGGTACATTTTGTGTTTTTATTGGAGATTTATATACATCATAGTTGTTTCCCTTATAAATTTCATAATGAATAGAAAATTTGCATCTATTAAAGTCCGCATCATATTATGGATGAAGTACTGGCTAAATTATCAAAGCTCCTTATTTAATTCTCACAACACTTTAAAAATCTGCTTTTTTAGAAGAATCTCTTGAAGAATCTTTTGAAGAAATGTATACGCAGTATAATCACTGATCTATAAAATGCATTGTTCGTGAAAGAGATAAGATTATTCTAGGTGTGCGTAGAGGTGAATTAAAGAGAACTTTTTGAGTTTATAGATTTTTTCTGTTAATCATAATTTCCAAAAAGTGTTTTTGTAAAAAAATTTGATAAAACAGAAAATGATGTTTGATTTTATAATTTGTATTATTATACCTTATATTTGTGCAATAAAATTATTATATGTTAATTAAACTAAATAAAAGTGTTTCGTATGAATAAAACTGTTTTATCTTTACTATTTTCCTTATCATTTCTATCTTGTAATACTATATTAGCAAAATCTATGCACGTTGAGATTTATAAGCTAGAAAACAAAAATACAAAAAAGCCTATTGGTACAATTAAAATTGAAGAAAATGTAAATGGTTTGATTTTTGTGCCAAATTTATTCTCTTTGCCAGAAGGTTTACATGGTTTTCATGTGCATATAAACCCTTCATGTGATACGGAAGGTGATGTAATTGGTGGTGCTGCGGGCGGACATTATGATCCGGATCATACTAACAAACATCTTGGACCTTATAATGTTAATGGCCATTTTGGTGATTTGCCCGCACTTTATGTCGATGATAAAGGGCACTCAACAATGAGCGTTCTAGCTCCACGAATTAAAAAACTCTCACAGATTAAAGGGCGCTCGTTAATGATTCATTTAGGAGGAGATAATCAATTAGATGAGCCATTACCGCTTGGCGGAGGTGGCGCTCGTTTAGCATGTGGTATTATTAAGGAGTAAGCTTATTTCTATGTATAGTATATTATTTGTTAGGATTTTTAATTAATCTTTCAGTTGGAACAAAACAATTTTCGTAAAGAAGTAAAAGCTCTTCCCTTGTGGTGTTAGTTTTTTATTATTCTGAAAAAAAACAATAAACGAAGTTAGTAAAAACTTCCGCACTAATTTTCTCTCGTATTCCAGTGGAGCAAAGTGCCTGAGAACTCGGCAATTTTTCATATTCTTTGATAATATTCCATGTGATATCAGCAATTTTTTTCTCTTCGTGAGTGAAGTGAGAATGGGATGTGTTATGCAACATGACATCTTGTAAATCAGATAATCCGTTTATATTGGAGTGGCGTGTCACCGTCGTCTTTGTAGATTCTGTTTCTGCACAACTTGGTACTATGAGTATATCTGATTTTTCAAATGATATATCACCCCCTATCCCAATCTCAATATGCTTTTTAATAATTGAGTTTGGATCATTGGCACGGTCAATAATATTTTGGAAACGGTCATGTGCAATGATTGTTAAACGATCAATGGATTCTACGCCGGTTTTACGACCATAAGGCAAACGTAATCCACGACCTATTGTTTGCTCAGTTAAAATCTCTGAAGCAGATGTACGCAACGGCACGATGGTATAAAGATTGGTTACATCCCACCCCTCCTTCAATTTATTAACATGAATAACAATTTCCGTTTGTTCACTAGGATCTTCAATTGCAATTAGCTTTTGAATATTTTTATCTTCTTCTGTATTCGACTGTTTTGAGTGAATTTCTATAACTTTTCCTTTATAAGCACCCGCAAAAAAATCATCAGATTCTATAAGTTACGTAATCCTCGCGCATGCTCTGTATCTTGAGCTACAACTAAAACAAAAGGCTTAACGAATTTCTTTTTATAATCATTAGCATAGATAACTAAATCTGCTTTTACTTTTTCGTGCGTATGAATTGCATCTTGTAGTTTAATATACTCTAATTGTTCAGGTGTATAATTTTTCGGTTGAAAGTCTTTCCGTGTAGCAACAGCTGGCTCTTTCACAAATCCATCTCTCATAGCCTCTGCAAGTGAATAACCGTAAACAACGTTTTTAAAATCCACTGGTTTTGCACCAATTGTTTTCGGTGTTGCTGTAAGTTCTAAGCCTAAAACAGGTTTTAACTCATTAATCGCCGAAATGCCTGCAGAAGCACGATAACGGTGTGTTTCATCCATTAATAAAACTAAATCAGGAAGATTTGCGAGATAATCAAAATAACTTTCGCCGATAGTTTCTTGCAAGCGTTTAATTCGCAGAATACTGGATTTTTCAGTTCCTTTTTTATGATCCGTTGTGTTAATTTTGGAAATATTAATGAAAGCTGTATCTCCATACTCAAACAAACGTTTTTACCCGTAAAATTTCTGTTCATCAGAGCGGATCTCTTTACCATTTTCATGATCTTCACCTGTAATAATTACTGGCCTATTTGCAACAAACTCATTCACTCCACTGAATACATATTTTGGACTTTGAGGACTGAAATCCTGTTTTAATTTTTCATAAATAATCAAATTTGGCGCTAAGAAAAAATGACGACTGTGGCCTATTAAATAAAGATAGCTTATAAAAGCGCCCATCAAACGTGTTTTCCCAACTCCCATTGCTTAGGGCAAAACAAAAAGAGGGAAAATCACGTTCAAAATTTTGTACAGAAGGATAGAGACTTTTGATTGCTTCCAAATCCGCAATCAAATCTGTATTTTTAGAAAGCTTTATATTATCTAAGATTTGCACCAAAACATTTAAAGCTTCATGTTGAGGATAACGCAACGATAAACGAGCAGTAATCCTTTTTTCAACAGCGCTCATAAAAAACTCCGTTTCTTTAATTTATCCGAATAGATCTAATTCTGTTTGTGCTATATTTTCACTTTTTTGTTTTTTTTTGACTACAATCATTGGTTCAAGATTCGCCACATTCAAACTATAGTCATCCCTCCCCCACTCACACTTTTCTAATACAGCACGGGGTATTTTGGTAAGGGTTAGATTCTCAAAAGTTTCCGGTTTTGTATCAAAGGCTGAGCAACAAATAAGCAGAGTACGATGAGGTCCAACCTCTTCACTGAGAACGCGTAGTTGTTCATGTGTCATTGCATTGGTTGTTACATAAATATAATCTGTTTCGGTTGAATACCCTTGCATCCAATAATGATTTTCATCAGGCGCATAGGTAAACCCCATATGTTTGCACATAGCTTCTGAAAGCATGGCAGCATTATATTCGCGACTAATAATCCATTGTCCTCATGGATCTTTTTGCAACAGAGAAGGTACAAGGCGGTAGTAGCAAAACCCACCACCACCTTGCCAATTTACATTTTTAGAAATACCACCTTGATCAGTACCATCAATCACTTGTTTCAAACGAGGGATAATGTGCGTATGGCAGTGTTCCCCAAGTTCAATCATAATCCACTTGCATCCCATTTTGTGAGCAACAGCACCGGTAGTATCAGAAGCCGGCAAAGGAATCTAAAACAAGATCACCTGAGTTTGTGGCAAGTTGAATAATGCGTTCCATAAGCCGTTCGGGCTTTGGGGTTGCAAATACATTATCAGAATTGAAGACTTTGGCTTCTTTTTTTGCATCTTGATTATGGCCAACTTCCTGATAAGGCCAAATGGTCATTGAAACCATACCATTTTTTACCTCTAATAAAAAACGTTTCATAGAAGGAACATTACTTCCTGTTGGACCAAACAAAACACGATTATCTTCTAATAGCTTAGCAAATTTTTGTTTACTAACGCGCCAACTCGTTCCAGCAGGAGGCATCACACTACGCCCAGAAGGCGTAACAATTTCATAAACATCTTTTAAATTCATAGTCTTAACTGAAAGATTATCTGATTTTCACGGACCGCGCGGGTCATTATCAGGATTTTTATAGCGCGCATCTATATCCGCTGAACGAGGAAGCAAATTAGGTCGCCAAACAGTTTTATCTTTAGCATAAACCATTACAAAATCATGGTTGTCTGAAAGCCACTTTGCATCATTTTGTGGAGCATATTTTTTTGCCAAATGATATTGTTTATAAAGTTTTGTCGACCAAAAATTTCATCCATTAACACTTTAAGGTAAGCTTGCTCGTCATCATCAATTGATATCCAAATACTGCCATCTTCTGCAAGTAAACGATGTAACAGCTCTAGCCTATTCCTATTAGGCTTAGCCATATGGAATGCTCTAAACCATCTTCATAATGTTCGAATGCATTGCCCGTATTATAAGGCGGATCAATGTAGATACATTTCACCTCGCCTGTATATTCTTGTTCAAGCACTTTGAGCGCGAGCAAATTATCACCAAAAATGAGTTTATTATCAAAAATATCTTGGGTAGATACTTGGTGTGGAGCGTGATAAGATTTTTCAAGATCTTCCAATAAAAAATACGAGGCTTTAGTTTTGGGCGTTTCTCTTTTCCAATCCAAGTGAATTCTAGTTTTTGTTTATTATAACTCACGCGATCGTCCTTGAATTTAAACGCTTGTGAAAAGTAAACAGTTTATTCATGAATGGCTAAATTAGAGTCTCTTAACAATACTTTTAGTACCATCCGACAGCAATTTGCGCTTCTTCTGACATACAATCAGGTGTCCATGGCGGGTCAAAAGTCATTGTAACTTCAACGTGCGAAACACCTTCAACTGCGCTTACGGCATTTTCTACCCATCTCGGCATTTCACCCGCAACAGGACATCCTGGTGCTGTAAGCGTCATTTCAATTTTTACCGAACGATCATCTTCAATATCAATACGATAAATTAATCCTAGCTCATAAATATCAGCAGGAATTTCTGGATCGTAAACTGTTTTAAGAGCAGAAATAATATCATTCGTCATACGCTCAATTTCAACTTCTGGAATCGCTGATACATAAGCTTGTTTTTTTTCACTTTTTGTCTCACAAGATTCAGAAGAATCATGTGCCTTAATTGATTTAGCCATTAAAAAATGTCCTTGCTTTTTCTAATGCTTCCACGAGTTGATCAATATCTTCATGATTGCTGTACATCGCTAATGATGCACGACAAGCAGATGTTAAACCAAAATGTTTTAATAAAGGCTGTGCACAATGCGTTCCTGCACGTATAGCAACACCTTGTCGATCAACAAACATGGCGATGTCATGTGCATGAATACCTTCCATTTCAAAAGATATAATAGCCCCCTTATGAGGACAACGGCCGTAAATACGCAATGATTTAACTGTTTCAAGCCTTTCATGTGCATAAGCTAAGAGTGCTGTCTCATGTACATGAATCGCACGTCTGTCTTTTTCTCGTATATAATCAATGGCAGCAGCCAATCCAATAGCTTCTGCTATGGGAGGAGTGCCAGCTTCAAAACGATATGGGGGAGCATTATAGGAAACCTTCTCAGTGGTTACGTCCTCGATCATTTCCCCTCCCCCTTGAAAAGGATACATTTCCTCTAGCCTATATTCTTTACCATAAAGAACACCAACACCAGTCGGACCATACAGCTTATGACCTGTAAAAACATACCAGTCACAGTCAAGATCTTGCACATCAACGGTTAAATGTACAGCTCCTTGAGAACCATCAACAAGAACAGGAATGGCATTCTGATGCGCTAGCTTGACAATCTCTTTAACTGAAGGCACAGTTCCCAATATGTTGGACATATGCGTAATAGCAACAAGTTTTGTTCTTTGACTTAAAGCCTTTATAAAATCTTCAATATGTAAAATACCATTTTCATCAACAGGCACAAAAACAAGCTTAACACCTTTCCGTTCACGAATAAAATGCCAAGGAATAATATTTGAATGATGCTCCATAATGGTGAGAACAATTTCATCCCCTTCGTTCAATCTAGACATTCCCCAACCATAAGCAACAGTATTAATGGCTTCCGTCGCACTCTTGGTAAAAACAACTTCTTTAGCTGTTTGAGCATTTAAAAAAGCACGAACCGTTTCGCGAGCGTTTTCATAAGATTGTGTCGCTGTATTTGATAAAAAATACATTCCTCGATGCACATTTGCGTAACGACATCGATAAAAATTATTCATTGCATCAAGCACTGATTGAGGCTTTTGAGCAGATGCACCACTGTCAAGATAAGCCAGCCGCTTACCATAAACATTACGGTGTAAAATAGGAAAATCACGACGAATTTCTTCTACATTATAACTCAACGTTGGTGCATCAATTTCCATTTTTTTGCCTTAAATATTGTGTTTTAGCCATTGGATAATGATGTCATCGAGAGTTGCTCGAATTTTGTCCTGTTCAATATCCTCGATTAATTCTGAAACAAACCCTTTAATTAAAAGTTCTCGAGCAATTTTGAAAGGGATACCACGTGCCATCAGATAAAAAAGCTGATCACGATTAATTTTAGCAACTGTCGCACCATGACCACATGCAACATCATCAGCAAAAATCTCCAATTCGGGCTTTGCATCAAATTCTGCTTCATCTGAAAGGATAAGGCTATTACAGGCCATACGAGCATCTGTTTTTTGCGCTTTTTGTGCCACACGTATCATCCCCTGAAAAACACCATGTGCCCTATCTGTGACAACATTGCGAACAATTTCCGTTGAGGTTGATTTTTCTTCAATGTGACGAACAGTCATCGTAAGATCACTATGCGTCTTCCCAGATAATAAATTTATCGCTCGTAATTGGAAATCAGAGTCTTTTCCTTGTAATTCAATATCAATTTCCTGACGATTAAGTTGGCTAGCTATATTAATAACATAAAGTGATAATTTAGCATTCTCACCAAGGACAGCATGCAATCGACCAAATTGTGTAGAATTTACCCCCTGATCACGGATAAGGATCCATGTGACATCACTATCTGCTGCAATATCTAACGAAACTATCGAACTGACAAAAGACTCTTTATCATTACCGATTTGGCGCTCAATAATGACAGCTTGGCTTTTTTTACCAATTTTAATATCTGAAAAAACGTGTGACTGCCCACCCATCTGAATGTTTTGGAGTTCTATGGGAAAATCTAATTTCGTATTCTCAGGAATCTGAAAAAGCCAGCCATCTGTAGCAAACGCTGTGTTTAATTGCCCAATAAAATCATCAGCAGCAGTAATCTGTTCTAGCTTTGCATAATTTTTTTCTAATGCATCTGCAAGACGTTCTATTATGATAGCTGATATTTCTGATTGTATAAGCGTTTTACCATTTTCAATAGAAAAGACAGAACTTTCTGAAAACAAAGGAGCAACCAATTGGCTATTCGTTATTTCTGAAAAGTCACTGACCGATTTCAAGAGAGCGCGTAGATTGGTGTAATGCCAACTTTCAATTTTACGTGAAGGAAGCAGCACCTTTTGAAATAACTTGATAGCTTCTTTGCGTACTGTACGCACTGCTTCATTTCCAGGTAAATCACCAAGACATCGGTTGAAATTATTTATAATATCTTCTTCAACTGCTATCAATTCTCGTTGTGCGTTTATGGGCATATTCAATAACCTCAAGCCGCCTTACCAATAATATCAGCATATCCATTTTGTTCCAAATAAAGCGCTAATGATTTATCTCCACTTTTAATAATACGGCCCTTATGAAGAACATGCACCGTATCAGGAACAATATAATCAAGCAGGCGCTGATAATGCGTAATAACCAAAAATGAACGCTCTACACTACGCAATCTGTTAACGCCATCTGCAACAACTTTCAATGCGTCAATATCTAAACCAGAATCTGTTTCATCCAAAATGCAAAGTTTAGGTTCAAGGAGAGCCATTTGAAGAATTTCAGCACGTTTTTTTTCTCCACCCGAAAAACCAACATTCAAGGGACGTTTAAGCATTTCCATATCTATTTCAAGATTAGAAGAAGCTTCTTTAACACGTTTGATAAATTCAGGAATTTTAAGCTCCACTTCACCACGCACTTTGCGTTGAGAATTCATCGCAACTTTTAAAAATTCCATTGTTGCAACACCAGGTATTTCCATAGGATATTGAAATGCAAGAAAAATACCAGCGGCGGCACGTTCTGCTGGATCCATTTCTAAAAGTGATTGTCCGTTATAAAGAATATCCCCTTCTGTTACTTCATAATCATCACGACCAGAAAGTAAATAAGACAACGTAGATTTTCCTGCTCCATTTTGCCCCATAATAGCAGCAATTTCACCATCCTGAACGGTTAAGTTTAAACCGCGAATAATCTCCGTATCAGTTTCAGCAATACGGGCGTGCAAATTTTTGATCTCTAACATAATGTAATCCTGTTCTTGTGGTTTATACGTAGCGCACCATTTTACTGAATGGACAATTAGCCTACGCTTCCTTCAAGGCTGATACCAATGAGTTTTTGCGCTTCAACAGCAAATTCCATTGGGAGTTTTTGAATGACTTCTTTTACAAAACCATTCACGATTAACGCTATAGCTTCTTCTTCAGGAATTCCTCGTTGCATAACATAAAAAAGTTGATCATCAGATATTTTTGATGTTGTTGCTTCATGCTCAAATTGAACCGTTGCATTTTTTGCTTCAATATATGGTACCGTGTGAGCACCACAATCATTGCCAATTAATAAACTATCGCATTGCGTAAAATTCCGCGCATTCTGCGCTTTCCTATGTGCTGAAACTTGTCCACGATAAGTATTATTTGAAAAACCAGCAGAAATACCTTTAGAAATAATACGGCTTGATGTGTTTTTCCCTAAGTGTATCATTTTAGTACCAGAATCGATTTGTTGATGACCGTTCGCAACAGCAATAGAATAAAATTCCCCACGTGAATTATCACCACGTAGCAAGCAAGACGGATATTTCCAAGTAATTGCAGAACCAGTCTCAACCTGTGTCCATGAAATTTTAGAATTATCGCCTCGGCAATCCCCTCTCTTCGTCACAAAATTGTAAATGCCACCCTTTCCTTCTTTATCACCAGGATACCAGTTTTGCACTGTAGAATATTTAATTTCTGCATTCTTTAGAGCAATAAGCTCAACAACAGCAGCATGAAGTTGGTTTTCATCACGTTGAGGTGCAGTGCAGCCTTCAAGATAAGAAACATAAGAATCTTCATCTGCAATAATCAGTGTTCTTTCAAATTGGCCTGTGTTACGTTCATTGATCCTAAAATAAGTTGAAAGTTCCATCGGGCAACGAACCCCTTTAGGAATATAAACAAACGAACCATCAGTAAAAACAGCTGCATTTAAGGCAGCATAATAATTATCACCTGCTGGCACAACTGCTCCTAAGTATTCCTTAATAAGAGCGGGATGTTCGATAATCGCTTCTGAAATAGAACAAAAAATAACACCAGCGCGTGCTAACTCTTTTTTAAATGTTGTCACAACAGAAACAGAATCAAAAACCGCATCAACAGCTACCCGTCCCGATGCATAAATATTATCATCAAGAGTAGAAGGCTCTGTCTGCTTTCTTACACCTGCTAAAATTTCTTGTTCTTTAAGGGGAATACCAAGTTTTTCATACATCGCCAATAATTCCGGATCAACTTCATCCAAAGATTTTGGTCCTGTATGATTTTTAGGAGCAGCATAATAATAAAGTTCCTGAAAATTAATCTTGGGATATTTAATACGCGCCCAATGAGGCTCTTCCATTGTGGTCCAACGACGGAAAGCTTGCAAACGCCATGCCAACATCCATTCAGGTTCACGTTTTTTAGCGGAAATAAATTTGATAATATCTTCATTTAAACCTTTGGGAGCCTTATCCGTCTCAATATTGGTTTCAAAACCATATTTATATTGATCTACGTCTATCTCACGGACTTGGCGTACTGTTTCCTCTATTGCTGGCATCAGCTTTCTCCACTTTTCCCGGCGTCAAGAACCGGTGATTAAAACTCTTGTTTTCTTCGCAAAATTAAAGCAAGCAACTTGTTCCTTAGACTATAGATAAAACAGGAGAATTTCAATCAAGCTTCTTTTATTTTAAAAACAGTGCTAAGTTATTTAATAATAAACTTTACTTTTTGCTCTTATTGACGATTCGGGAAAAAGCCAATAAAAAATCATCAATATCGTCAGACGTTGTGCACCGTCCTGTTGAAATGCGAATTGCACCATTTGGAACATGATACCCCATTGCCTCCAAGACACTGCTTTGTTTTACTTTTCCCGAAAAACAAGCAGAACCTACTGAAACAGAAAATCCTGCCAAATCAAAACCAATTTGCATAGTTTCAGCTTTTATATTTTGCACAGTAAAATAAGTGGTGTTTGGCAAACGTTGAACTTTTTTGCCAAAAATTTCAACCTCACTACTCATTTGTTGTATCCCATTTTCTAGTTCATTGCGTAAATACATTAACTTTTTTATTTCTTCTTGAGTAAAGCAATCAGTCATTGCTGCTCCAAAAGCAGCAATAAGCGGCAACGCTTCTGTTCCTCCACGCAACCCTTTTTCTTGTCCCCCTCCAACAATAAGAGGATGAGGCATGAGAAGGTTCCCTCTTGAAACAAAAGCACCAATCCCTTTAGGTCCACCAATCTTATGCGCAGACAGTATAAAAAAATCTCCCCCCATTTGATTAACATCAACAAAATTTTTGTCTACATATTGTGTCAAATCAACAATAAGAGTGCCACCAGCATCACGAACAATAGTAGCTATTTCTTTTATTTGTTGGATAACACCAGTTTCACTATTCGCAGCTTGAATGGCAACAAGAGGTAGTCCTTGTGTATAATCATGGGTCGTTAAGAGAGATATTAATTTATCTTGTTGAATGAGACCATCCCGATCAACAGCAATTTTGCTCATTAATTCTTTAGAAAAACGCCCCCCTTCCGCAACAGATGGATGCTCAGTAGCTCCAATGTAAAGATGAGAAAATCGAACCTCAGAACTTCCCATCTTATAAAAAGGGGTTAATAAAGTCATCGCGGCTTCACTCGCACCAGATGTAAATACAACATGATCTGGATCTGTATTGAGCCTTTCTGCAATTTGCCGACGCGCTTTTTGCAATAAAGCTTTAGCAGCACGGCCTTCTGCATGAACCGATGATGGATTCCCAAATATCTCTAAAGACTCTAGTAATGCTATCCGCGCCATTTTTGTGAGTGGCGTTGTCGCATTGTGATCAAAATACCGGCGTTTTACAATCATTTTACATCACAATCATTAATCTAATAAACTGATTAAAAAAAATAGCGCAATTTTCTTGAAAAATGCACCCAAAACAGAATATCTAACGGTTCATTAAAATGAAATGATCATATAGAATAGTCGAATAACGGAAAACAGCCAAGGCCAATGAGAGCCTTTTATAGCATTTAAGGAGCATTTAATGCCAGAAATTATTTTTAACGGTCCCGCAGGTCGTCTTGAAGGACGTTATCAACCTTCACAACAGAAAAATGCACCAATTGCGATTATTTTGCATCCACATCCCCAATTTGGTGGAACAATGAACAATAAAATTGTTTACGATCTCTTTTATATGTTCCAACAACGTGGTTTTACTACATTGCGTTTTAACTTTCGTGGTATTGGCCGCAGCCAAGGCGAATTTGATTATGGAATAGGAGAACTTTCAGATGCTGCTGCTGCACTCGATTGGGTGCAAACACAGAATCCCGATTCTAAAAATTGCTGGGTAGCTGGATATTCATTTGGTGCTTGGATTGGTATGCAACTTTTAATGCGCCGACCTGAAATTGAGGGTTTTATATCCGTTGCTCCTCAACCTAATATTTATGACTTTTCATTTCTTGCTCCTTGCCCTTCCTCTGGGCTTATAATTCACGGTGATATTGATAAGGTCGCTCCTCCAAAAGATGTTCAAATACTCGTAGATAAATTGAAAACGCAAAAAGGCATCACCATCACACAAGAAATATTAGAGGGTGCTAACCATTTTTTTAGCGGGTGCACTCAGGAGCTTATTGAAAGATGTGCACAATATTTGGATAATCATATTACAAGTGAATTCCTAGCTCCTCCACCTGAAATATTATCACTTACTTAAAAATGCTGGAAATTTATAAAAAAGAAAAAAACATTTTGATGACAGATATGTAGCTTATTTTTCAGTATTTTTATAGGTTTCCTTCATCCTACTTACTTTTTAAAGATAAAAAACATGTCTGACTTATATCAATGGAAACCGTTTTTCTCTAAAGTATAAAGGCAAGAGAGCCTCTTTGTTACCTTTTAGTTTAAGTGTTGTTCGTTCACTTGTGAAATATGCTTCATTTATGGTAGAGAGAATGTTAACCATCCAATGTAAACAAATGCAACATTATTCAGGAAACAAAATCCGTGCCTGCTTTTAAATCTGATTTTTTACACATTATGAGTGAACGTGGTTTTATCCACCAAATTTCGGATGAAAAAGGCTTAGATAATCTTTTTTCAAAAGAAGTTGTATGCGCCTATATTGGATTTGATCCGACAGCGTCGAGTCTGCACGCTGGAAGTCTTCTTCAAATTATGATGCTTTATTGGTTGCAAGAAACCGGTCATCGCCCTATTGCTTTGATGGGGGGAGGAACAGGATTAATCGGTGATCCTTCCTTCAAAGATGAAGCACGACGCCTTCTGACACAAGATGATATTTCTGCAAATATCGCTGGTATTAAGAAGGTATTTGCGAACTATTTAAAATTCGGTGATAAAGAAACCGATGCATGCATTGTCAATAATGCTGAATGGTTGTGTGATTTAAACTATTTAGAATTTTTGCGTGATGTAGGAAAACATTTTTCCGTCAACCGTATGTTGTCATTTGATTCTGTCAGACTTAGACTTGAGCGTGAACATTCTTTATCGTTCCTAGAATTTAATTATATGATTCTGCAAGCTTATGATTTTGTTGAACTTTATAAGCGCTATGATCTACGTATGCAAATGGGTGGCTCTGATCAATGGGGCAACATTATCAATGGAATCGAGTTAGGACATCGCTTAGGAACAGCACAGTTATATGCATTAACTTCACCATTGCTTACAACGTCTTCCGGTGCAAAAATGGGTAAGTCATTAAATGGCGCTGTATGGCTTAATGCGGATCTGCTTTCGCCTTATCAATTCTGGCAATATTGGCGTAATACAGAAGATGCTGATGTGACACGATTTTTAAAGCTTTATACAACATTGCCAATGGATGAGATTCTCAAACTTTCTACATTGCAAGGAACTGAAATTAACGAAGCAAAGAAAATTCTTGCAACAGAAATTACAGCAATGTTACACGGACGCGATTTTGCGAATGCAGCAGCAGAAACAGCTCGTAAAACTTTTGAAGAAAAAACACACGGAGAAAACCTTCCAACTATTGGAATTAACGCTACAGAATTAAAAACTGGTACTGGACTGTTGGCACTTCTGGTACAGGCAGGACTTGCCAAATCAAACAGTGAGGCGCGTCGACATATTCATGGAGGTGGTGTGCGCATCAACGATCAAATTGTTGAAGACGAAAAGCACCTTATTTTCGAAAAAGATCTCAACGCAGCAGGAATGATTAAACTTTCTTTCGGTAAGAAAAAGCATGTTTTAATGAAACCGCTATAATATCTATTGATGATTTTTTCTCATTCTATAATTTTTTATATCCATTTGATGCGCAATAGTTTGTGTTTCTTATGCTTAGTTTTGTTTTCTCAATTCAATCCTTCTGACATAATGGGGGATTGTATGATGGATAAATGCAAGATAATTATAATTTTAGGAAATTGAAGGGGTATTTCTATGATTTATTATCATTCTCAGTTATTATATGTATTTCTATACGCAATGCTTACGCAAAAAAGAAAGACACAACAATGAAACAACAGATGAAAGGCTCTCCTGCTCCTGATTTTGATTTACCACGTGATGGTGGAAGTAGGTTGCGTCTTTCTGACTTTCTAGGAAAACCAATCGTTTTATATTTTTATCCGAAAGATGATACCAGTGGATGCACGAGTGAAGCGATTGATTTTACGCGGCTGAAAACAAAATTTGAAGAAATTGAGGTGGTTGTTATTGGGGTATCTCCAGATAATGTTAATAAACATGATAAATTCAAAATGAAACATGGACTTGATATTATTCTTGTTTCTGATGAAGAAAAAACGACCCTTCAAGCTTATGGTGTTTGGGTTGAAAAAAGTATGTATGGGCGTAAGTATATGGGGGTTGAACGAAGCACTTTTCTGATTGATTCAACTGGAACAATAGCAGAAGAATGGCGTAAAGTTAGCGTATCTGGACATGCTGAAAATGTTTTAGCTGCTGCTACACTTTTACATCGTAATAGCTTATAAATTTAGTAATGCGATGCGTTTAGAAAAAGCGAAAGTCGCCCTCATCATTGGTTCTATTTTGCCAACTGTTGAATCTTTGTGTAACTAGACAAAAATTAACAAACTAAAAAATAAATCTGCACAACTTGAGAAATATTGTATATGATCAATCAATATCTTCAATTTCTTGATCTTTTCCGTAAACTCGTCGGGCAAGAGCTGCCTCTATAAATGCATCTAAGTTGCCATTAAGTACGGATTGCGGATCAGTGTTTTCAACTCCTGTACGTAAATCTTTGACAAGCTGATAGGGTTGAAGAACATAGGATCGAATTTGATGCCCCCATCCGATTTCTGTTTTAGATGCTTCAACAGCATTCGTTTCTTCTTCTCTTTTTTTAAGCTCTTCTTCATAAAGTCGTGCACGCAACATAGACCAAGCAGTTGCTCGATTTTTATGTTGAGAACGCTCTGTTTGACATTGGACAACAATACCTGTTTTTATATGTGTGATGCGAACTGCAGAATCTGTTGTATTAACATGTTGCCCTCCCGCTCCTGACGCACGATATGTATCAATACGAACATCTGCCTCTGAAACATCAACTTCAATATTATCATCAATGACTGGATAAATCCAAATGCTTGCGAAAGAAGTATGGCGCTTCGCATTTGAATCAAACGGTGAGATACGTACCAAACGATGAACACCTGATTCTGTTTTCAACATACCATAAGCGTTATGCCCTTTTACAAGAATAGTCGCTGACTTTATTCCTGCTTCTTCTCCATCATGAATTTCTAATAGCTCAACCTTCATTTTATGCTGTTCAGCCCAACGTGTATACATGCGCAAAAGCATAGAAGCCCAATCTTGGCTTTCCGTACCTCCTGCACCAGCATGAACTTCTAGATAAGTATCATTCGGATCTGCTTCTCCTGAAAGGAGTACATCAATTTGCTTTTTATCTATCTCGTTCTTAAGATTACGTATTGAATTTTCTGCATCCGTGATGATTTCAATATCACTCTCCTCTTCACCCATCGCGATTAACTCAATGCAGTCTTCAAGTATTTTTGTAAATGACCGAAGACTATTGATTGAATCATCAAGGCGCTGACGCTCACGCATCATATCTTGCGCTTGTTGTGCATTATCCCAAAGTGTTGGATCTTCTGCTTTTTGATTGAGATATTCGAGACGTTTTAGTGATTGATCCCAGTCAAAGATGCCCCCTTAGCAACTTAATTGCTTTTTGGATTTCATCAACTAATGTTTCTATTTCTGCTCGCATAATTTAACACCGTAGCTTTATTTTTTACATTTTTTTAGGTTACGCTTTTGGGCATTTTATACAAATATAATAGTTGTAAAAACAGCTTACACAGCCTTATTCACTACTCTTTAGAGTAGCTACACTGTGAAAAAATAGATAAAATTTCACTCCGCCACTTATCTCAAAAGAGATTCTTATTGATTTAATACAGCCCACCAGTACCACTTTCAAGAGCCTTGTTGACCTGCGGGGAAGTTGTTCCTGAAGGAACACCTTCTTGAAAAGAATCCATACTACCGATTACCTGATATATATCAGCAGGTCCAGTTCCTGGTTTAAATGCCTCTATAATGACATCATGATCCCCTCTTTCCGCAAGCATGCCTGTCTTACGATTAATCGGCATTAAAACCATTCCCTCTGGCATTTTAAATGGCACATCTGGTTTTCCTTTTAGAGCTTCTGCCATAAACTCACCAAAAATAGGTGCAGCCAATGAACTTCCTGTCCCGTTATAGCCTAATGGTGCTGGTTGATCGTAACCAACAAAAATACCAACGACAAGATCAGGAGTGAACCCCATAAACCATACATCTTTAGAATCATTAGTGGTTCCTGTTTTTGCAGCGATATGTCGATTGAGAAAACGTAAACGTGCAGCTGTACCACGCTGAACAACTCCCTCCATCATTGATGTAATCTGATAAGCCGTCATAGGATCAAGAACTTGATCCCGCTCATCAATCAAGGTGGGCTCACTTTGATTATCCCACGCCTGAGCGTGACAATTTTCACAGAGACGGTCATCATGACGGTAAATCGTTTTTCCATAACGATCTTGAATTCTGTCTATCAAAGAAGGGTTAATAGAGCGCCCTCCATTAGCGATAACTGAATAAGCTGTAACCATTCGTAAAACTGTTGTTTCGCCAGCTCCTAAAGCCATGGGAAGATAAGGTTGCAATTTATCTACAACACCAAAACGCTCTGCATATTCAGCTATAAGAGGCATTCCCATATCATAAGCAAGTCGTATTGTCATAAGATTGCGAGAGTGTTCAATGCCATAACGCAGTGTTGAAGGCCCTGCAAATGTACCACCATAATTTTTAGGTTGCCAAATCTCACCATTATATTGACGAATTTCGATAGGGCCATCTAGAACAACTGATGCTGGTGTATATCCATTATCGAGCGCCGCTGCATATACAAAAGGCTTGAAAGCAGAACCAGGTTGACGATATGCTTGTGTTGCACGATTAAACTCAGATGCCGCAAAAGAAAATCCACCCACCATCGCAAGAACACGCCCCGTATGAGGTTCCATAGCAACAACCGCACCTTCAACCTTTGGGATTTGTTGTAAACGATAAATGTTGTTTGCATTTGATACTTTTTCAACAAAAATGACATCTCCAACTTGCAGGACATGAGATAAATTCTGAACAACTCTTCGATATCCATTTTCTTTTACAACATTTAATGCCCACTTTGAATCAGCTTCAGATAAAACGGCTGTTTCCCGTTTTGTTGATAATAAACCTGAAGCTTCACGCTTTGGCTGTAACCCAATCTCTACTTTATTTGCGTTAGTAGAAAGAACTACAGCTAAACGCCATTCAGGAACATCGCTTAACCCTGTGATATTTGCAAGTTCTGTGCCCCAATCATCACTCTTATCAATATGGTTATAAGCTCCGCGCCATCCTTGCGAATGATCAAATTTAATTAATCCATTGTGCAAAGCACGTCGAGCGAGCAGTTGCAAATGCGGATCAAGTGTTGTACGAATTGAAAGTCCACCTTCGTAAAGTGTTTTCGCTCCATAACGATTCATTAAACGACGACGCACTTCTTCAGTAAAATAATCAGCAGCAAAAACATAGCTATCACTACCGCGTATTGTCGCTCCTAAAGGCTTCGCTTTAGCTTTTTCACCTTGTTCATGCGTTACATACCCATTTGCAATCATCCGATCTATAACCCAATTGCGCCGATTAATAGCGCGTTGTGTATTTTTGAATGGGTCATAATTTGCCGGACCTTTCGGAAGAGCAGCTAAATAAGCACACTGCTCTAAAGTAAGATCATTGACAGATTTATTGAAATAAGTCAAAGAAGCTGCTGCAATACCGTAAGTGCCACGTCCGAGATAAATTTCATTGAGATAAAGTTCGAGAATATGGTCTTTCGAATAGGTCTTCTCAATACGCATTGCCAAAATAGCTTCCTTTAATTTACGTTCTAATGTTGTCTCAGAACTTAAAAGGAAGTTTTTAGCGACTTGTTGTGTAATAGTTGAAGCTCCTTCTGGACGTTTTCCGGAACCAATATTACGGATATTATTGATCAAAGCTCTAGAAAGCCCTTCCGGATCTAAACCGAAATGGTGATAAAAATTCTTGTCTTCGGCTGAAATAAAAGCGTCTTTAAGAAGCTTTGGTATTGACTGAATTGGTAAATAGAGGCGGTGTTTTGTTGCAAACTCCGCCATAAGACTACCATCAGCAGCATGAACGCGCGTCATCACAGGCGGTTCATAGAGCGAAAGAACTTCATAATCAGGAAGTGCACCCATCTGCTCCTTTGCTACCACCCCCTGTATCACTGCTCCTACAACCCCAAGAGCAAGAACAAAACGAAAAAGGTATCTAAAAAAAGTTATCATCGAAATGGTTAACGCTTCCTTTTGCTTCTTTCAGAATTGGCTACAACAGTATGTCTCCTCACTAACACGAGGCAGATATCACCACAAGACTGAGATAAAGAAAAAATTGTTTTCTATCCTTTACCTAAAGTTTACGTTGATACTATATTTTCCCACAATTTTAAAGAGGCTGCGTAATTTTCTGCCTATACTCAGCAAATTGACGAATAGAATGAGCAATAGAAGCAGCCATTTGTTTCCTCCATTGGGGACTACTTAATAATTTTTCATCTTCTTTATTCGATAAATAACCTATCTCTATCAAAACAGAAGGGATATCTGGAGCTTTTAAAACTTGAAAATCAGCATAGCGATGAGGGTTATTTATCACATTGATGTTATTCTTTGATAAATTAGCTATAACACTATTAGCAAAATTAACCGAAAATGTATGTGTTTCACGGCGGGTCAAATCAATCAGAATATCTGTAATTTCAAGCGATTCTTCTGCGGGTAAACCATCAAGCAAATCAACCTTGTTTTCACTTTCAGCTAAAGATTTTGCAATTACATCAGATGCCTTGTCCGATATAGTATAGACTGTAGCACCACGAAGAGAATGCACATCAATGGTATCTGCATGAATGGATATAAAAAGATCAGCACCAAATTCCTGTGCTTTTTTAACTCTTTCGCTTAATCTTAAAAAAATATCAGAATCGCGTGTTAATCTAACGATGGTATGAGAATCTTTTTTTAATTCATCTCGTAGTACATGTGCAAAGGCTAGTGTTACATCTTTTTCTAAAATTCCACTCCCCCCCCGCGCGCCACCATCAATCCCACCATGCCCAGGATCAAGAACAACACGAAAATCACGTATTAGACTTACCTGTGTCTTTTTACTGGAAATAGCTTTTTGTTGTTTTTTTAATACCTCATCAAACTTTTTTTGTGTGCTTCGAGTAATATCAATCAGGAGTTGCCACAGACCATTCTCTAATTTTTGTATTGTACTTTTTTCAACAACAAAAGCAATTTTGCTTGTCAAAATAATGCGTGAAGTCCGTATATCAGAGAAACCATAACGCACGCCTGATAACATACTTGATAATGTATTTTGTTTCTTAAAAGGCGTATTTTGTGCTGAAAAATCAACTGCAGGTAAATTAACAACCAAACGTGCGGGGCTATCCAAAATCTGCAAACGAACATTTGGTTCAGCATTAAAGACCGCAATAATACGTGTGCGTGTACTATCACCAATGGTTCGCAAATCGACAAGCTTTAGGGAATCGGAAGCTTGGATATGTGTTTGGAATACTAAAAAAAATAATGAATAATATATGAAGTATAAAATAACATTCCAATAGGCAGCCTTCAGCGTTTTGGTAAAAAACCCTTTTATCATAAGCAAAATACTCTACTCTACATTAACAACATCTCATCTCAATCGTATAAAAGTAATACAATGAATTTATGCTCTATTTTTCAATAAATGCTGAATTTTTCAAGTATAACAAAAAAAAACGAAATTAAGGCAATAAGGACATTATAATGGCATACATCGATATTGTTACTTGCCAAAAGCATGATATCAACATAAAAGAATACTCACGCTTCCTAAACAATAATGGCCGTCTAATTTATTTATAGTCCATATTAAGTTGTCTTTAGAAGGTCTGTTGTATGTTACACGTAAAGGCTTTTATGGATAAAAAATCTTTATGTCATAGAGCTAGGATTGCGTTATTTAAGATTCGCTGGTTCGGATATCCGAACTATTTTAAAGATTGTTTTGCCGGAGACTTACAAAATTATGAGTCATACAAAACAGATGGAGATGATAATGAGAAATGCTGTAAGTGCAATCATGCATCTACACGCAGTGCCCCATTCTGTTTTACTGGTATCCCCCTTTTATGGCAGACAGCCCTTTATGTTTACGAATAACCATACTGTTCGTTTGAATAAAGTTGCGTATGTCGCCTTCAGGATTTTAACTTATGTCAAACAAAATGCTTATAGATGCCTCCCACCCAGAGGAAACACGTGTTGTTGTTGTTCACGGCAACAAAATTGAAGAACTTGATTTTGAGTCAGAACATAAAAAGCAGCTTAAGGGCAATATTTATCTAGCGCGTATTACCCGTGTAGAACCGTCTCTTCAAGCAGCTTTTGTCGAATATGGTGGTAATCGCCATGGTTTTTTGACATTTTCTGAAATTCATCCTGATTATTATCAAATTCCTATCGCTGATCGCCTCGCTCTTCTTGAAGAAGAGGAAAAGGCTGCTGTAGGAGAAAATCATGCTGATGCTCTCATTGAAGAAACAAACAAAAATAAAAAACGCTCCAGAAAAACAAAAAATGAGAAAAACAGCATCATGGCAGCAGATGTTGAAAACGATATCACATCCGCTGCAATAACAACTGATGATGCAGAAGAAGCATTTACAAATGTTTCTCACGATGAAATCGAAATGGTTGGTGCAGAAGATGCACGCGAAGAACTCCCCACCTATCAGCGTAAACAAGGACGTCAATATAAAATTCAAGAAGTGATTAAACGACGTCAAATTTTATTGGTGCAAGTCATCAAGGAAGAGCGTGGCAATAAGGGGGCCGCACTCACAACGTATTTATCCCTAGCGGGTCGTTATTCCGTTTTAATGCCTAATACAGCACGCGGTGGTGGTATTTCACGAAAAATTACCAATGTACAAGATCGCAAACGCCTTAAAGAAATTGTAAAAGAATTAGCCGTTCCAAAGGGTATGGGCGTTATTCTGCGAACTGCTGGAGCAAATAGAACAAAAGCTGAGATTAAGCGCGATTATGAATATCTCACGCGATTATGGGATACGGTTCGCACTTTGACACTTAAATCTACAGCACCATGCCTTGTTCATGAAGAAAGCAATCTCATAAAGCGTTCTATACGGGACCTTTATAATAAGAATATCAATGAAATTCTTGTTTCTGGTGACCAAGGATATCGTGAAGCAAAAGACTTCATGCGTATGCTTATGCCAAGTCATGCAAAAGTTGTGCAACCTTATCGCGATCCTATCCCTATTTTCGCACGAAATAATATCGAAATTCAACTTGATAAAATGTTGCACCCGCAAGTTTCTTTAAAATCTGGTGGTTATCTTGTTATTAATCAAACAGAAGCGCTTGTTGCTATTGATGTAAATTCTGGCCGATCCACTAAAGAACTCTCTGTCGAAAAAACAGCATTGCAAACCAATCTTGAGGCAGCAGAGGAAATAGCACGTCAATTACGCTTACGTGATCTCGCTGGTCTGATTGTGATTGATTTCATCGATATGCTTGAAGATCGCAATATTAGGATGGTTGAAAAAAAGTTGAAAGATTGCTTAAAAAGTGATCGTGCTCGTATTCAAGTTGGCCATATTTCACATTTCGGCCTTCTGGAAATGAGTCGTCAACGTATTCGTGTATCAGTTTTAGAAAGTACAACACAACCCTGCCCGCATTGCGCTGGAACAGGAAATATACGATCTGAATCATCAATTGCTTTACATGTCATGCGTTCAATTGAAGAATATCTTCTGCATAATCCGCAACATAATATTACTGTGCGTACACCCGTAACAACGGCACTTTACGTATTAAATCATAAACGTAATATTCTGGTTAATCTAGAAGCGCGCTTTAAGCTTAATATTAGTATTGAAGCAGATGATAGCATTGGAACGCAACATCTCATTATTTCTAAGGGTACAATAGCTGAGGCAGTTTCTCAGCCTCCATTGTTTTTTGAAGAAGATAGTAAAGAAGAAATTGAAGATACGATCTTAATAGAGAGCGAACCTATAGAAGATAAAACATCCGTTGAAACAAACCAGAAACGTCGACGTAAAAATCGTCAAAGTGAGATTGATGGTAATTCTCTCTCCACTGTTCATAAAAAAGACGATATGTCAAATGATGATTTCCGTCGTCGGGGACGTCGTCGGGGACGTCGTGGCGGTCGCCGTAATCAGGATAGTAATTTTTATCAACTTCGTACTCCTTATGCAGAGCCAGTGGGAGATTTTGCCAAGCAGGCCTTAGTAGAAATTAAAGCAGAACACCGTAAACGCCGTGTTCAAGCCGCTAAGCCTGTAGAATTTGAGGAAGTAAAAACCGATACACAATCCTCAACTATACAACATGATGAAGCTATAAAAGTTGATATGGTTGCTAAACCTAAAAAGCGTAGAGCGCGTTCTTCAAAAACAATACAAAATCAGCAAATCCTTGAAAATGATCAGAGTGTAGAAACACCAAAACCTGTTGAAGAAAAATCTACAACCAGTTCGATAGATAAAGTGAAAACAAAAAAACTGGATAAATCCACTGATAAAGAAGAAGAAAAAGCTTCTCCAAGTGGTAAAAAGTCAACACGTAAAACACGCCAAAAATCACCCTCTAAAGAAGCAACACAAAAACAAGAATTATCAGAGAAAAAAACTGTAATAGACAAAGTTATCGAGTCAGCTCCCTCAAAAATTGAGGAGACGGATAACCAACCCGTTGTTATATCATCAATACCTGACGATACTCCAAAAACACAGCGTATTGGTTGGTGGAAACGCAAAACTCTTTCTAAAAGTTAAGATAAAAAAAACCGCCACATATTTTGTGACGGTTTAAATAAGAAAGACATAGAAAAAGCTTCAAAAATGCTCTTCCATGTCTCGTATTTATTGTTTTTGCTTAGCTTTTTCTTGCTCAGCCCGCATACGATCTTCAATCTCTTTTTGCTTTGATTGAATAGCTTGTTGCAATTTTATTTGCTCTTGTTGAAAATCTTTTTCCTCTATACCGGGGCCTGTGTATGCAGCTGTAAATCCATTAAGAGAAAATTCAATAGGATTAGCTGAACCACGGAAATTAATTGTGGTTACAACCATTTTTGAGCCACTTTTCATAGCAGCAATGAGCTTATCATCTAAGACATCATTGGCAATACAACTTGGCCCATTACAAATAATATAAGGAACTTTTTTAGAAAAATCCTCTCCAATTTGGATATGGATCCCTTCTGGCAAAAAACGACCTGTAGGCACCTGAATACCTATACGTCTCTCATTTTGTTTCCCTTTTATTTCAACAAGATTAAAAGCCGTCAAAGGTTGTCCAGTATTTGATACAACAGTGTTCATTGTATTACAAATATCAACATCATGCTGCTTACTGCAAACCTTGTACCAGCCTTGAGATAAAGTTTGTGCATTCGCAGGAATATGGGTGGTAAGAAAAAGGGAAACGGCCCCAGCTAATACTGAAACAGCCAAATAGACATTTTTATGCGACATGATTAAGTTAATCCTTTCAACGCGCTTTTACAATAACCCCAACATGAGGAATATTACATATAATTTTTAAAGTATCTTAAATTAAATCAATGAAACGACACCTCTTTTATGCCTCTTACTTCAATACAAAGAGAAAAGTCAAATTTCGAGAAAGAAAGCTACCAAAAGCTAATTAAACCTTATACACTCATGTGCAGCATCCCCCTTTTATACATTGGCTTTTTATGAAATTTATACATAAGATACCTAATGCAATGGAATAAGATAAGATTACATAAACAAAACAATATTGCAATATGATTAAAGTAAACTTCTGTATAATTCTTTAACTCTTATTATTTTAAACTTTTCTTTATATTTATAAATTCTTCTTTTAATTTTTATAGCTCTGATAATTGGTATAGAAATGCATGAAATTCCAACATTTTTGGATAATTTTTATTATTTTCTTTATGGAGCTTTTTTATTAGAATTAGATCACTCAGTTTCAAGCTTAAACGGTTTTTGTTTATGTATAATCCTATCATATCTTATTTTTATAACCATATCTTGCAAAACAATTAAGTAATAATATTATAATTATATATTTTTAGTACTATAAAATGTAATAAACACATAATATAATTAATATTACTCCATTTGAATTATTTTATTATTTAAATTAAATATTTATTAAAATTAATAATTATCAACAATATATCAGAAAAAATTTACTATAAAATTAAATATTATTATATAGTTAGAAAAGTAGATAAACGATAACTTTGCGTCAATGAAGAAATTCCTAAATGGAATGTCGTTCTGCCATTTCGACAAGCTGTGTCATAATATTCGCTGCTCCAACAAGCCTTTCATCCGCTGTGGACCAATCACGAATAAGAGCGATACTTTGATCTGGTCGAATTTTTGCCATCGAACCTTGTTTTCCAACCCACTGAACAAGAGCAACACTATTTGCAAAATAATTATTGCGAAACTGTATAACAATCCCCTTTGGTCCAGTATCCAATTTTTCTACATGCGCTTTTCGACACAATGTTTTGATATAAAAGACTTTAAGAAGGTGTTGAACTTCAAGCGGTAAAGGACCAAAGCGATCAATTAACTCCGCTGCAAATTCATCAATTTGTTCTAAATCATCAAGTTCTGTTAAACGACGATAAAGCCCCATACGTAATGGCAAGTCAGGCACGAAACTTTCTGGTATCATCACTGTTGTACCAAGTGAAATTTGAGGAGACCATTGCTTATCTTCATTTAGCTCTCCATCTCTTAATTCAGCAACAGCTTCTTCAAGCATTTTTTGATAAAGTTCAAATCCAACTTCTTTGATATGCCCCGATTGTTCTTCACCTAAAAAATTGCCTGAACCGCGGATATCCATGTCATGGCTTGCCAATTGAAAACCGGCCCCCAAGGTGTCAAGAGATTGTAAAACTTTAAGACGGCGATCAGCAGCAGCTGTTAAAATTTTACCAGCAGGAAATGTAAAGAGAGCATAAGCACGTTGTTTTGAACGCCCTACCCTACCACGTAACTGATAAAGGGCAGAAAGGCCAAACATCTCAGCACGATGCACAATTAGGGTATTGGCTGTTGGAATATCAAGACCTGATTCAATAATGGTTGTTGAGACCAGCACATCATATTGTCCATCATAAAATGCATTCATGATATCATCAAGTTGTCCAGCCGGCATTTGTCCGTGAGCTACGACAAATTTAAGTTCAGAAACATGCGTTTTGAGATATTCTTCCACAAAGGCAAGATCAGAAATACGTGGACAAACATAAAAACTTTGTCCGCCACGGTAATATTCTCGAAGCAGGGTTTCTCGTATAACAAGTTCATCAAAAGGTGAAATAAAAGTACGCACTGCCATTCTATCAATGGGGGGCGTTGTTATCAATGAAAGCTCACGTACACCCGATAATGCTAACCCTAAAGTGCGTGGTATAGGTGTTGCGGAAAGTGTAAGAACATGAATATCACTTTTTATTTCTTTTAAACGTTCTTTATGTTTTACGCCAAAATGCTGCTCCTCATCAATAATAAGAAGTCCTAACCGTGAAAAATTGACTGCATCACTTAATAATGCATGGGTTCCAATAACAATATCAATTGTACCATCTGCAATCCCTTTTTTAACTTGTGCAAGTTCTTTAGCTTTCACAAGCCTTGAAGCATGGCCAATCTTAACGGGTAATCCTTGAAACCGCCCAAGAAAAGTCTTGTAATGTTGTCGTGAAAGCAAAGTGGTTGGCACAACAACAGCAACTTGATACCCATTTAATGCTGCAACAAAAGCACTTCGAAGAGCAACTTCTGTTTTTCCAAAGCCAACATCACCACATATTAAGCGATCCATTGGTTTTCCTGATGCTAAATCGTCTAAAACAGCATCAATTGCATCCATTTGATCTTCTGTCTCTTCATAAGGAAAACATGCAACGAACTCATCAAATGCACCAACTGGCGGGATCAAAACAGATGCAGAACGGGTAGCACGTTCTGCAGCGATACGGATCAATTGTCCAGCTATTTGTAATAAATGTTTTTTTAGCCGTGTTTTACGTGCCTGCCAAGCAACTCCACCTAACTTATCTAATGTTACATCTGTTTCCTCCGATCCATAACGTGAAAGGAGCTCGATATTTTCAATAGGTAAAAAGAGCCGATCGCCTCCAGCATACTTAATTTCAAGACAATCGCGTAAAATTCCAGTTGTCATAATGGTCTTAAGACCAACAAATTGTCCGATACCATGGTCAATATGCACAACGATATCGCCAGAATTTAAAGCGGCAATTTCAGAAATAAAATTTTTATTGTGTTTCCGTCGTCTTGGCGTTCTTATTAATCGATCACCAAGGATATCTTGCTCTGCTATAATAACAAAATCTTCCACTTCAAAACCGTGCTCAATCATTATAACAGCAGCGGTTATACGATCACGTGGTGTTGCTTTGACAGTGTGTAATGATTTTACAATCTCTATTTTTTGCAATCCATGCTCATCAAGAACCTGTAACAAACGGTTGAGAGACCCTTCACTCCAACACGCTAAAAGAACTTTCTTGCCAGCAGCACGTAGTGAAGCAATATGATGAACGACACTTGAAAAAACATTTTTTTCTTGCGCATTACGCTCTTCTACAAAATCATATCCCAGCTTAACATTCGCATGAACAACAGTTTTTTTAAAAGTTTGTGGAATATTAAAAGGCGTGAAATCGATACGCTGCCCAGATTGTTGTGCACATTCTAAGACATGTTCTGGTGTTAGATAAAGAAGGCTAGGCTCTACTGGATGATAAGAAGCAGAATTTTCTTTATCATTTTCACGCTCTTTACGAGCACTATAATAATCTTCAATAAGTCGATAGCGCTCAATGAGCGCCTCTTCTGTAAGATGCTCAAAAACAACAGGTAAATTACCACAATGGTCAAAAAAACTATCAAGTTTTTCATAAAAAAACGGCAACCAATGCTCCATACCAGAAAAACGCCGTCCTTGAGAAATTGCTTCATAAAGCATATTATTCTTTTGTAATACACCAAATGTAGCGATATAATTGCTTTTAAATCGGCTGATAAGTTCTGGTGTAAGAACAACCTCACTCATCGAATGTAACAAAAATTCGTTTTTTTTACTTGTTGTTCTTTGTGTTTCTGAATCAAATACGCGGATTGTTTCTAAGGTGTCCCCAAAAAAATCAAGCCGTAAAGGTTCAACATCAATGGGAGAAAAAATATCAACTATTCCGCCTCTCACGGCAAATTCACCAACATCACGAACAACCGTAACACGCTCAAAACCATTGAATTCTAAAAATTGAATTAAATGCCCCATATTTATACGCTGTCCAGCACGTGCATGAATAATTTGAGTCTCAATCA
This sequence comes from Bartonella heixiaziensis, assembly GCF_046245125.2. Taxonomy (GTDB): domain Bacteria; phylum Pseudomonadota; class Alphaproteobacteria; order Rhizobiales; family Rhizobiaceae; genus Bartonella; species Bartonella heixiaziensis. The sequence goes on from NZ_CP176404.1 coordinate 849,139, forward strand.
TTTCACGAGGAGGCAATTTTTGCATAATTGCATTCGCTGTTGTTAATATAATTGCAGTGCGTGGATTCTTACGTAAATTTGCTATATGCGCTAGCGCTGAGAGGCGACGTGCCGTAACAACAATTCCAGGCGACACGCGATCATAGGGCAAACAATCCCATCCAGGAAATTGAAGTATAGGCACACTGGGGTCAATAAAATTTAATACTTGCTGTAAATGAGCAATTTTTGTTCCATCGCGGACAACATAGATAAGTGGTCTACCTTGTGCAATTTCTGAACTCAATTTCGCAAGCGCAAAGGCTTCAAACCCATCAGTAACGCCATCAAAGACCGTATGAACAGAAATGTTTTTAGGAATGACAATTTTTTTAAATATAGGCATCGGAATCAATTTTAATTTATGCAGACATGATAATTTACAATGTCACGAAAAAGTGGACCATCTATTTCAGATGGTGGTGAAATTTCTCCAGTAATCCACGTTAGTAAATCGCGATCATCAAAAGACATAATATGTTCAAGTTGAGAAACTGTTTTATCACTCATCTCAACAATATGGGCATCCACATAACGCCCTAAAATGAGATCCATTTCACGAATACCTCGATGCCATGCACGAAAAACCAATCGGCGTCGACGTTCGTCCAGTTGATTTTTATCAACGGCACAAACTGTCATAAAAGTCTCCTTGAATTAGATAAAAAGTGATATGAATACAATATTCAATTTGTAGAACATTTTTTCCCTTACTGTTAAGGAAGTTCAATAATCTTTTTTTCCTTAAGTGTAATGCGGCGATGCATTTGTTTAGCCAAACCGTAATTATGTGTCGCAATAAGAGCAGAAAGACCAGATTGACGAACAAGAGCAGATAAAGCTTGAAATACATAAGCTGAAGTTACAGGATCAAGATTCCCCGTAGGCTCATCAGCTAAAAGAACCGAAGGACCATTTGCGACTGCGCGCGCAATAGCAACACGTTGTTGTTCACCACCTGATAATTCTGATGGACGATGGTTAGCGCGATGAGAAACACGCAAATATGTCAACAATTTAAGTGCACGATCTTCTGCTATAGATTTTTTAAATCCTGCTATCATTTGCGGTATCATGATATTTTCTAGAGCTGTAAATTCTGGAAGCAAATGATGAAATTGATAGACAAAACCGATATCATGTCGTCTTATAGCCGTTCGCTCACTATCAGAACGTTTTGCACAAGAAACACCCCGTAACATCACATCACCAGCGGTTGGTTTTTCCAATAATCCAGCGATATGAAGAAGCGTTGATTTTCCAGCACCAGATGGTGCAACGAGTGCTACAAGTTCCCCGCGATTAAGGATAAAATTCGCTTTATCTAAAATAATGAGAGGTTTATTACTCTCAAAAAAATGTCGCTCAATCTCTACAAGTTCTAAAATAGCTGCCATTATTCATACCTCAAAGCTTGCACGGGATCTAACTTAGCAGCACGCCATGCCGGAATGAGGGCGGCAAGGAATGACAAAAATAAAGCCATTACAGCAACTAGAATTGTCTCTCCCCACTCAATGTGTGCAGGCAATTTTGTTAAAAAGTAAAGTTGAGGATTAAAAACATCAACATTAAATAACCAAGAGACAAAATCTTGAATATGATTGATATTCGCAGTCGCTATGACACCAAAAATTAAGCCCAATATTGTTCCAAGAAATCCAATCATCATACCAGTGACAATAAATATACGCAAAATCGCACCTTGTTGTGCGCCCATCGTGCGCAAAATGGCAATATCATGGCTTTTATCTTTTACAAGCATAATCAACCCTGAAATAATATTCAAAGCAGCAACAAGGACAATAAGAGAAAGAATGAAAAACATAACATTGCGTTCAATCTGTAAGGCTGAAAAAAAAGCCTGATTGCGCTCGCGCCAATCAATTAAATAGACCTGTTGACCAACCGCTTTCTCTACAATTGGTTTTATTCGATCAACAGCATCAGGATTATTCAAAAATAACTCTAAAGACTGAACTTTATCCCCCAAATTAAAAAACATTTGTGCTTCATGGAGAGGCATAAAAACGAATATTGAATCATATTCAGACATACCGACTTCAAAAATAGCAGTTACTTTGTAAGCTTTAACACGTGGGGTAATTCCAAAAGGAGTCTCATCACCATCTGGTGTAATGATACGAAGATCACTCCCAACTGTAAGTCCCAATTTTGTTGCCAAACCACTTCCAATTGCAACACCTTCTTCTTGATCAAATTGAGCAAGTGAACCTAACCTAATATTTTGAGAAATCGTTTTCAGCTTTTCCAAATCTTGTTTGCGCATACCACGAACTAAAGCACCAGATCCTCCTTGAAGTTCACCCTGCACAAGTGCTTGACCTTCAATGACAGGTAATGCAAACTTTATACCTTCTACAGACTCTAAAGAAGAAATAAGAGCATTATAATTGGGAAAACCAGAATCAATGGTTTGAACAATAAGGTGCCCGTTCATGCCAAGAATACGATTGAGAAGCTCTGTACGAAAACCATTCATCACGGCCATAACAACAACAAGAGCAAATACTCCTAACATAATCCCAATGAGAGAAATGATTGAAATAACAGATGCAACGACATGTTTTTTATTAGGAATCATATAACGAAAAGCAATCATCCATTCATAAGATGAAAACCATTTACTGCTCAACCACTTCATAATATTGCCTATCAAAACACAGAAAACTGATTGAGTACAGCTTCAACCGTTAGAGATTTTTTAACACCTGTTTTTCGATCTTTCATTTCAACTTCATTTTGCGCAATGCTTTTAGGCCCAACAATTATTTGTGTTGGTAAGCCAATTAAATCCATTGTTGCAAATTTGGTTCCGGGACGTTCATTTCTATCATCTAATAATGGATCAAAACCAGCACGCCTTAATCCTTGATAGAGCATTTCACATGTCTGTGTACATTTTTCATCCTCTGGTTTCATATTAATGATACCAAAATCGAATGGTGCGATAGACTTTGGCCAAATAATACCATTTTCGTCATGAGAAGCCTCAATAGCTGCCGCAACAAGACGTGAAGGCCCGATACCATAAGATCCCATAGAAACAATATGTTCTTTTCCATTTTGTCCCATAACCTTAGCTCCCATTGGAGCAGAATATTTCGTGCCAAAGTGAAAAATATGCCCTACTTCAATGCCCCGCGCTGAGAGGCGCTTATTTTCAGAAATTTTAGCCCACTCTTCTTCATTATGCATTTCTTCTGTTGCTGCATAAAAAGACGTCCACTGTTTAACGATATCAGCTAAAACAGCTTTATCTCTAAAATCAACCGAACTGTCTGGAACAGTAAGTTCAAGAAATTGTCTATCACAAAATATAGCGCTCTCTCCCGTTTCAGCCAAAATAATAAATTCATGACTGAGTTCACCCCCAATTGGGCCCGTATCAGCACGCATGGGAATTGCTCTTAAGCCAAGACAAGAAAAAGTACGTAAATAAGCAACAAACATTCGATTATAAGATGTTTTAGAACCCTCATAATCAAGATCAAAAGAGTAAGCATCTTTCATTAAAAACTCTCGTGAGCGCATCACACCAAAACGTGGACGGATTTCATCACGAAACTTCCATTGAATATGGTACAAGTTGAGTGGTAGATCCTTATAAGAACGAATATAGGAACGGAAAATATCTGTTACCATCTCTTCGTTTGTCGGACCATAAAGCAAATCACGTTTTTGACGATCTTTAATGCGGAGCATTTCTAAACCATAATCATCATAACGACCACTTTCACGCCAAAGATCGGCAGATTGGAGTGTAGGCATCAATATTTCTATAGCACCTGCACGTTCTTGCTCCTCACGAATAATTTTACAAACTTTATCAAGCACTTTTTTTCCCAAGGGAAGCCAAGAATAAATTCCTGATGTTTGTTGGCGAATCATACCGGCACGCAACATGAGCCGATGCGAAACAATCTCTGCCTCCTTAGGATTCTCTTTTAAAAGTGGAAGGAAATATTGAGTAAGACGCATTAAATAACTAACTCCTAACTAAGCCAATCGTTTCAAAACACTTTAAGTATACATACGTTTATCTATAACTACATTCTCAATGCTTGCAAACATAACGGTTGCCTTGTGGAAAAATTTATGTGCTCTCTTTTCTTATTTTTAGCTATAAAATGATCTGATAATTCTCTTTCTTTCATTAAAACAAAATAACGTAATATGAGAATGCTTTATTTCGAGCGGTGTAAAAAGACTGTGCAGATAGGCTTTTTTCGCCAAACTTCATTAACGGCCGCTCTCACTGCGCGCCGTATTGCTTCTCGCATAAGTTCATTATTTTTTCTTTTAACGCGCGGAATGTTGTAAAATGTATTTTCCACAACATCTAAAAGAATATCTTTCAAACGTTCGCCTTTTCCATTAGTTTCAGGTAAACCAGATGTGGCCAAACCAATATCCCCCTCTAGATCGTGTTTGCTATTTATTTGGAAAGAAACAGCAACATAGCCAGCATAACTTAATTTGCGACGCTCACGAATCCCTAATGCATCTTCATCACCAATAAGACAACCATCCTTATAGATCCGACCAACGGGGACTTGATCAATAATGTCTACAGGCTCTGGTACAAAACGCAGCATACTACCATTTCTAATATCAGCAATAATCTTAATACCTGCTTCACGTGCTAAAGCTGCTTGAGCAGCAAGATGCATCGCCTCACCATGTACAGGGACAAGTATCTGTGGCTTTACCCAATCATACATCTGTAAAAGTTCTAAACGACGAGGATGTCCTGAAACGTGAACAAGAGCATCTTCATTTGTAATCGTTTTAATTCCCAAGTCTATGAAACGATTTTGTATCTCAAGAATAGATTTTTCATTTCCTGGAATACTCCGTGAAGAATAAATAACGGTATCACCAGCAGAAAGTGCAATATTTCTCATTTCATTTCGCGACAGTTTTGCTAAGGCAGCACGTGGCTCACCTTGACTGCCGGTTACAATTAAAACGATATCTTTTCGCGGGATGGAACCATAATCTTCTTCCGAAACAAATGGCGCTAAACCGTCCATATAACCAAGCTCTTGCGCAACCATAATACTTCGCTTAAGAGAACGCCCAATGATAAGAACTCGGCGCCCAACAGATTCAGCTGCAAGAGCAATTGAACGTATTCGACCAACATTAGATGCAAAAGTAGCAAATGCAACACGCCCTTCAGCTTTTGAAAGAATTTCAGAGAGACTTGTCCGAACTTGTTGCTCTGATGGTGATATACCATCTCGACACGCATTCGTGGAATCACAAAGCAATGCTAAAACACCTTTTTTGCCTAAAGCGCGAAACCGTTTTTCATCTGTTACAGCCCCAAGCGAAGGTGTATGATCAATTTTCCAATCACCAGTATGAATCACAGTACCTAAAGATGTTGTAATTGCCAAAGAGACAGATTCTGGAATTGAATGACTAACAGCAATAGCCTCGATTGCAAAGGAACCAACCTGAAAACAATCACCAGCTTGAAAAATATTGAATGAAATTTTATGAGATCCAAAATCTGATTGCCTTTTACTCTCCAATAATCCTGCTGTAAAAGGAGTACAGTAAAGTGGAACTTTAAGCTTTGGTAATAAATCAAGGACAGCACCATAATGATCTTCATGAGCATGGGTCAAAACAAGACCACAGATATTGTGTTTTTCACTTTCTAGAAAACGAATATCAGGCAAAATAAGATCTGCTCCCGGTAATTCAGGTCCAGCAAAACTAACGCCCATATCAACAAGCAGCCATTCACGAAGATTTTGGGGACCAAATCCATAAGCAGCGAGATTCATTCCTATTTCACCTACTCCTCCTAAAGGTAAAAAAACAAATTCATTCTCGTTGGCCGCAATCATAAACATCTCCTAAACCATTAAGATAATCTGATGGTGAAATAAAACTATATCAATTAATAACGACCTGCATGAGCAGAAGCAGCCGAACCAAAATGGACATCTCCAGCTGTTATAATTGCTTGCTGACCATTTTTTTGTTTTATGATGCAGTTAAAATCATTATCAAGACCATCAAAAATACCCTCGATGATTTTTTCATCATTGATTATTTTGACATACTGCCCAAGATGAGCAGAATATAAAAGCCATTTTTCGCGGATTATATCGCATCCTCCTGATTGTTTCCAAAGGAGATAATTTTTAGAAAAAGACTCCGTTAAAACCGTAAATATCTGTTCTGCTTCAACATGCAAATTAATATTTTTTAGGCTTGAAGTAGGATATGGTGCATCCTCATAATTATATTTTACATTTATTCCAATACCAATAACCAGAGCATACTGTTGTGATGGCAACTTAAAAATTTCAAGTAAAACTCCTGAGCTTTTAGCTCCTTGTAACAAAATATCATTTGGCCATTTTAAGCTAACGATACTGTTTGTTTGCGTTTTATCTTTTATAAATTGTTTTATTGCTTCTACCACGCTTATTCCAGCAACGAAACCAAGCTGAGCAGCAGTTTGATGAACAATATCATCAGTTAATAAAAGGCTAGAATAAAGATTTCCTTTCGGACTAGACCATGTCCTCCCTCTTCTTGCTCTTCCCTGTGACTGTTCTTGTGCAACAATCCAAAGATAACCTTTATGACCAGCTTGCGCTTTTCGTTGTGCAACGAGATTTGTTGAATCAACAGTTCCGTACGATTCAACAGTGTATCCTTGTTTTTGTGCAAAATTTGATAAGATATAAACCATATTCATTAAAACAATGCAGTTGCTGCTTTTTCTGCCAACTCAGCAAACCAAATTCCAAAAAGCGTATAAAATAAAATGAATAATGCAGAAAGACCGAGACAAAATCGAAGTTCACTCGACAAAGCAATAAAATATGCTTTTGCTTCATCGAACCACATAATTTTAATGACTCGCAAATAGTAAAAAGCCCCAACAACAGACGCTATCATACCAACGACAGCAAGTGGAGTAAGTCCAGCATGAACAGCCGCAGAAAATGTATACCACTTTCCAAAAAAACCAGCCATAGGAGGTATGCTTGCTAAAGAAAAAAGCTGTATTGTCATCACAACAGCCATAAACGGATTTGTCTTTACCAATCCTGAAAGATCATAAATATTTTCAACATTTCCACCATCAGACCGCATCCCAAGAATAAATGCAAATGAACCAATCGTCATTCCAAGATAAATAGTCATATAAAGAATAACGCTTTTTACCCCAAGTACATCTCCAGCGGCTAAACCAACAAGCGCATATCCCATATGACTGATCGATGAATACGCCATTAAACGCTTAATATTACTTTGACCAATTGCAGCAAATGCACCCAGTATCATTGATGCAATCGCCATGAACACCAAAATCTGCTGCCATGCAGGCATAGAACCATCGGTACTCTCTAGTGGAATGAAGGTCATAACAATAATACGAACGATTAATGCCATTGCCGCAACTTTAGGAGCGCCAGCAAAAAATGCTGTAATTGGTGTTGGTGCTCCTTCGTAAACATCAGGCGTCCACATATGAAACGGAACCGCTGAAATTTTAAAAGCCAAACCAGCTAAAATAAAGACAATTCCAAAGATAACTCCCAATTGTAAATTTTCACCTTTTAAAGCAACAGCAATTTCGTGAAAACCAATTTGACCCGTAAAACCATAAAGCAATGAAATACCATAAAGCAAGAGTCCTGAAGATAATGCTCCTAAAACAAAATATTTTATACCAGCTTCAGAAGATTTTACATTGTCACGATTAATCGCCGCTAAAACATATAAAGCTAAAGATTGTAGTTCCAACCCCATATAAAGCGATAGCATATTACCAGCTGAGATCATGAGCATCATGCCAAGAGTTGCTAAAAGAACGAGTACCGGAAATTCAAATACATCAAACTTATGATTACAGGAAAAATTAACAGACATAATAAGAGCAAAGAGCGCACCAATAAGCGTTAAAATTTTCATATAACGGCCGAAAGAATCGATAATAAGCGCATTATTTTGAAATAAGCCACTTTTCGGAAAAACAACAATAATAATAATAGTTGCGACAAAAAGGGCAATGGCTAAGCCAGTCACAGTTAAAGAAGAACGTACATTGGAATATACACCAATCAAAAGCAAAACGATCGCCCCCAATGCTATTAAAAGCTCTGGAAAAATTAACACTAATTGCGCTATTATTTCAGTTTGCATGAGCATTCTTCTCTTAATCTAGTGTAGTTTATTAACAAGGGCTTCTACAGAAAATGCCGTTGCTTTAAGAATAGGGGTTGGATAGATACCAAAAAATATTGTAAGAACAACCATCGGATAAAGAATAAATTTCTCTCGTGAAGAGAGATCAAGAAGGACTTTTAAGTTCTCTTTATCCAAAGAACCAAACACCACACGCCGGTAAAGATAAAGTGCATAAGCAGCTGATAAAATAACACCAGTTGTAGCCAAAACAACAACCAATTTATTCACTTGAAAAACGCCTATTAAGGTTAAAAATTCACCCAAAAATCCTGAACTACCTGGTAAACCAACATTTGCCATCGTGAAGATTAAGAAAACAACGGCATATTTTGGCATGTTATTCACTAAACCGCCAAAAGCTGAAATTTCACGCGTATGCAAACGATCGTAGATAACTCCAACGCAAAGGAATAAAGCTGCTGAAACAATTCCATGCGAGAGCATTTGATAAATAGCACCTTGGATAGCCTGTTCATTCGCAGCAAAAATGCCCATGGTCACATATCCCATATGCGCTATTGATGAATAAGCAATAAGTTTTTTTATGTCATTTTGAACAAGAGCAACCAGTGATGTATAAATAATCGCAATAAGTGATAACGTGAAAACCAAAGGAGCAAAATTCAATGAAGCAATAGGAAACATTGGTAAAGAAAAACGAAGAAAACCATAACCGCCTAATTTGAGTAAGACACCGGCTAAAATAACAGAACCAGCCGTCGGAGCTTCCACGTGCGCATCAGGTAACCATGTATGGACTGGCCACATCGGCATTTTAACTGCAAAAGAAGCAAAAAATGCAAGCCATAACCACATTTGCATATGTGCTGGAAATTGGTGCGTTAATAAAGTTGGTATATCGAGTGTCCCAGCTTCCCAATACATAGCCATAATGGCAACCAGCATAAGCACTGATCCAAGTAAAGTATAAAGAAAAAACTTCATACTCGCATAAACACGACGTGCACCACCCCAAACACCTATAATAATAAACATTGGAATAAGGCTGCCTTCAAAAAAGACATAAAATAAAATTGCATCAAGAGCACAAAAGACTCCAATAATCGCAACTTCAAGAAGAAGAAAAGCAATCATATAAGCCTTTAATCTATCTTTAATATTCTCCCAACTTGCTAAAATACAGAAAGGCAAAAGAAAAGCTGAAAGAACAACAAAAAGAATAGAAATACCATCAATTCCCATATGGTAGCTAATGCCCCCTCCTAACCAATTGAATTTCTCAACCATTTGAAAATGAGCGTTTGTATGATCAAAACCAGCCCAAATAATTAAAGAAATAATGAAAACAAAAACACTCGTAAAAAATGCTACATTGCGTATATTATGTCGTGCTGCTTCGCTATCATCTTTGATAAACAAAATTAATATCACACCAACAAGCGGCAAAAAGGTAACCGTAGAAAGAATAGGCCAATCAGTCATCAGTTTACGCCCCCGATCATCATCCATGTGATCAGCGATGCAATACCAATAAGCATTGCAAATGCATAATGATAAAGATATCCTGTTTGCATCCGAACAACTCTATTTGTAATATCAACAACACGCGCTGCGATACCATTCGGACCTAAACCATCAATAATCTTGCCGTCTCCTACCTTCCAAAGAAAGGAACCAATTCTTAAAGAAGAACGAACAAACAAAAAGTGATATAATTGATCAAAATACCATTTTTGGTAAAGAAATTGATACAATCTAGGCATAAATCTAGCCAATTTCTTTGGAAGAGAAGGAATAGAAATATAGAATAAATAGGCTAACATAAATCCAAGAACCATTGCTATAAAGGGCGACCATTTTACCCAATTGAATACATTGTGGGCATCATGAAGGATATGATTATGGCTGTTTGTAAATAACGCCCCCTTCCAAAAAGCATCATATAAATCACCAAAAAAGTAAGGTTGGAAAACGACACCAGAAAATATTGCTCCAATAGATAAAATAAAGAGAGGAAGCAACATAACTAAAGGCGACTCATGAACATGATGCATCACATCAACAGTCGCGCGTGGTTTACCATGAAATGTCATAAATATAAGCCGCCACGAATAAAAACTGGTTAATAAAGCTGAAAAAACAAGAAGCCAGAAAGCATATCCTGAAGCAATATTATGAGATGCAAAAGCAGACTCTATAATTGCATCCTTGGAGAAAAAACCAGCAGTCCCGAAAAATGTCCCTGGAATTCCAACACCAGTCAAAGCAATAGTCCCTATGACCATCATCCAATAAGTTGCTGGTATATGTTTACGCAGCCCACCCATTTTTCGCATATCTTGTTCATCAGATACAGCATGAATCACAGAACCTGCACCAAGAAATAATAAAGCCTTAAAAAAAGCGTGCGTAAAAAGATGAAAAACAGCTGCTCCATAAGCTCCAACACCTAATGCAACAAACATATAACCAAGTTGCGAACATGTAGAATAAGCAATGACACGCTTAATGTCATTTTGCACCAACCCGACAGTTGCTGCAAAAAATGCAGTTGTTGAACCAACAATAATAATTACTGTCAAAGCAATGGAAGAAAGTTCAAAAATTGGTGACATTCGCGCAACCATAAAGACACCGGCCGTTACCATTGTTGCTGCATGAATAAGTGCTGACACAGGCGTTGGTCCCTCCATTGCATCAGGAAGCCATGTATGTAAAAGAAACTGGGCTGATTTTCCCATAGCACCAATAAATAACAGACAGCATGTAACAGTAATTGCTGTCTGACCATCAAGCTGCAAACCTAAAAATGTTACATTTTGCATGAAGCTCTTGTCGGCAGCTTTTGCAAAAATAGAGGCAAAATCAACGGATTGGAATAAAACAAAAATACTAAAAATTCCTAAAAGAAAACCAAAGTCTCCAACACGATTAACCACAAAAGCTTTCATTGCAGCCTTATTGGCTGAATCGCGCTGAAACCAAAAACCAATGAGCAAATAAGAAGCAAGCCCCACACCTTCCCATCCAAAAAACATCTGAATCAAATTATTGGATGTCACCAACATAAGCATCATAAATGTAAATAAAGAAAGATAAGAAAAAAAACGCGACCTTGAAGGATCATGGTGCATATAACCAATTGAATAAATATGCACTAATGCTGAAACACTGTTTACAACAATAAGCATGACAGCTGTTAAAGTATCAATATGCAAAGCCCAATCAAAAGTTAATCCATCGACGGTAAGCCAATGTAATACCAAGACATCAACCATTGGAGCATGACCAAGTGCAATACCCCAAAAGGCTATCCAAGACAATACAGCGACAATGACCATAAAGCTACAAGTTACCAATTCACTCGCTCGATCTCCTATAGTTTTTCCACCTAGAGCAGCAATTAAAAAGCCTAAGAGTGGAAGAAAGACGATCGTATAATACATCACTGGTCAGCCTTTCATTACATTAACATCTTCAACCGCAATAGAACCACGATTACGGAAAAAAACCACAAGAATTGCTAAACCAATTGCGGCTTCAGCAGCTGCTACGGTTAAAATAAATAAAGCGAATATCTGACCAACAAGATCATGAAGAAACGCCGAAAATGCAACAAAATTGAGATTCACTGAAAGCAATATAAGCTCAATGGACATCAAGATAATAATCACATTTTTTCTATTAAGAAAAATTCCAGCAATACCAATTGTAAACATTAAAGCAGAAACAATCAGATAATGAGTGATATCAATTTGCATAGCCCCCCCCTTAAACGCCCTTACCTGATTCAACTTGTTTGATTTCAATTGCATTTTCTACTGTTCTAGAAACTTGCACTGCTATAGATTGTCGCTTTACACCCGATTTATGACGAAGTGTCAAAACAATAGCACCAATCATTGCAACCAATAAAATTATTCCAGCAATTTGAAAGTAAAAAACATAATCCGTGTAGAGGATATCGCCTAATGCTTGTGTATTTGTTCGCTGCGCTAGATCTGGCATTGGTTGCGTAATATGTGTCCTAAGAACTGGAGAAAAATGGCTAGCAACAAAAACAATAATTAATTCTACGGCAACAATACCCCCAATAAAAACTCCAATAGGAGCATACCGAAGTGCACCACTTTTTAACTCAGCAAAATCAACATCCAACATCATAACCACAAATAAAAACAAAACAGCGACAGCCCCAACATAAACAACAAGCAGAATAAGCCCTAAAAATTCTGCTCCTGCAAGCAAAAACAAAGCAGAAGCATTAAAAAATGCTAATATTAAAAATAAGACTGAATGCACAGGATTGCGTGCTGTAATAACAACAACAGCACTTGCAAGCATAATAAAAGCAAACAAATAGAAAAATGCCGCCGCTAGATCCGTTAGCATAGGCTTCTCCTCAACTAATCAAACAATTGGTATAACACTTCATACCAGATTACAATTTATCGGAAAAATTATCCGACACCTCATTATTCAACGATACACTTAACGATAAGGTGCATCCATTAATATATTACGGGCGATTTCTCGCTCCCAGCGATCTCCATTCAATAAAAGTTTTTCTTTATCATAATAAAGTTCTTCACGTGTTTCCGTCGCAAACTCAAAATTTGGACCTTCGACAATAGCCTCAACCGGACACGCTTCTTGACAAAAACCACAGTAAATACATTTAACCATGTCTATATCATAACGAACGGTTCTACGCGTACCATCATTACGCCGCGGTCCCGCTTCAATTGTAATAGCTTGAGCAGGACAAATCGCTTCACACAATTTACATGCAATACACCGTTCTTCACCATTTGGGTAGCGACGTAATGCATGTTCACCGCGAAAACGCTGAGAAACAACCCCCTTCTCATAAGGATAATTAATTGTAGGCTTTGGTGAAAAAAACTGACGCATTGCCAAGAAAAAAGCACTCACAAATTCCAATAAAAGGAGTGATTTTGCTGCTTGAATAAGACCTGACATATGAAGAGCTCCTCTTAAGCAAAACCAGTATATTTTAAAAAAGCAGCAGTTATCACAACCATCGCTAGTGAGAGAGGAAGAAAAACCTTCCAACCAAGCCGCATGAGCTGATCATAACGATAACGCGGAACAAATGCTTTGACCATAGCAAACCAAAAAAATACAAAACAAACCTTTAGAACAAACCAAATAATACCAGGAACCCAATTAAGCCACCAAACATCCAAGGGAGGTAACCAACCGCCTAAAAATAAAATGGTTGTTAATGCGCACATTAAAACAATAGCAACATACTCACCAAGAAAAAAAAGCATGTAAGGTGTTGAAGAATACTCAACCATATGACCAGCTACAAGTTCAGATTCAGCTTCGACCAAATCAAAAGGAGGACGATTTGTTTCTGCAAGTGCAGAAATAAAAAATATAATAAACATTGGAAAAAGAACGAGCCAATTCCAATCAAGAAAACTGTTAAAAGGAAGACCAAGACTCGTACCAATTCCAGAACTTTGTTTATGAACAATTGTTGTAAGATCCAATGAACCACTTACTAAAATGACGGTTACAAGCACAAACCCAATTGAAACCTCATAAGAAACCATCTGTGCAGCGGAACGAAGAGCCCCTAAGAAAGGATATTTAGAGTTTGACGCCCACCCCCCCATAATGACACCGTAAACTTCAAGAGATGAAATAGCCAAGATATAAAGCAAACCAACATTAATTTTCGCAACTTCCCAGCCTTCATTAACTGGAATAACAGCCCACGTTGATAAAGCGAGTGTAGCGGACACAAAAGGCGCCAATAGAAAAACACCCTTATTAGCACCAGCAGGAATAATAGGCTCTTTAACAACAAATTTGATTAAATCAGCAAAAGACTGTAACAAACCCCATGGACCAACAACGTTTGGTCCACGACGCAATTGTACAGCAGCCCAAATCTTTCTATCTGCGTAAAGAAGGTAAGCAACTAAAACAAGAAGAACAACTAAAAGGAGAAGTGTTTTTCCAACTATAATGAGTAATGGTAAGAGCCAAGTCATAAAGAAATCATACATCATTATCTTTTTCCCTCTGCCCTTACTCTACAGCTTGCATAGCACGATTCTTTGCAAGAGATGAACATTCTGCCATAACGGCAGAAGCACGTGCTATCGGATTTGTCAAATAAAAGTCTTTTACCATAGAAGGAAACGTTTGTGTTTCTAAAACAATCATTTGTGAACCAAGCGCTCTAAGATCATCTATATCAGAAGGCGCTATATCATCAATGGCACAAAGGTGTGGATAATCATTAAACAGACTCTGTCTTAATTGAGAAAGCGAATCAAAAGGAAGCTTTCGTTCTAAAATATCAGATAAAGCACGTAAAATAGCCCAATCTTCTTTTGCTTCACCTGGGGCAAACCCCGCCCGATTTGTCATTTGAACGCGCCCTTCTGTGTTCACATAAAGTCCTGATTTTTCAGTATAAGCTGATGCTGGCAAAATAACATCAGCAGCGTGCGCACCTTTATCACCATGACTACCAATATAAATCGTAAAAGCTTTTGTATTGGCTAAATCCACTTCATCAGCACCAAGTAAAAATAAAACTTCACAGGTTTTAAGAATATTTGCGACCCCAAGCTTGGAAGTAAAACCAATGTCCAATCCTCCAACAGTTGATGCAGCATTGTGAAGAACACCAAACCCATTCCATTTCTCGCTAAGAGCTCCAACACTATCAGCTAATTTTGCAAGATTTTTTAAAACAGATAAACCTTCCTTACCTGAAAGAGCTCCCTCTCCGATAAGAATAAGTGGCTTCTCAGCTTCTTTTAACACATTAAAAAACGCATCTTCACCACGAACAAGTGCACTCAATGCATTGGTACCTGCTCCAAGATAAGAATAAGGATAACGTAAATCGACCTTTTCCCCAATTAATGCGATGGGGAAATGTCCCATCCGTTGGCGCTTTAAAATACGTGCATTTAAAACCGCGGCTTCATAACGCGGATTAGATCCCACGATAAGCAATGCATCAGCCTGTTCAATACCTGCAATCGTCGGATTAAAAATATAACTTGAACGCCCTAATTCAGGAGATAAAACCATCCCTCTTTGACGACAATCAAAAAAATTTGACCCCAATGAAAGAAGCAATGTTTTAAGTGCGTACATTTCCTCAACAGACGCGAGATCTCCAGCAATCGCTCCAATTTTTTCTGGTAAGATTTTAGAAACCACCATTTTAATTTTTGCAAAAGCTTCTGTCCAACTTACAGGCTGAAATTTTCCATCTTTGCGTACATATGGCCTATCAAGTCGCTGAGTGCGCAATCCATCCCAAATAAAACGCGTCTTATCAGAAATCCATTCCTCATTTACATCTTCATTTGTACGCGGCATAATCCGCATCACTTCACGACCGCGGCTATCAATACGGATCGCACTACCAATTGCATCCATTACATCAATCGATTCCGTTTTAACCAATTCCCAAGGACGCGCATGAAACGCATAAGGTTTTGAAGTTAAAGCTCCCACCGGACAAAGATCAATAACATTTCCCTGTAATTCAGATGTCATTGCTTTTTCAAGATACGTCGTAATTTCAGCATCTTCACCACGACCTATCAAACCAAGCTCAGAAATACCCGCCACTTCTGTCGTAAAACGAACACAGCGTGTGCAATGGATACACCGTGTCATAACTGTCTTCACGAGTGGCCCAATATATTTGTCTTCTACAGCACGCTTATTTTCACTATAACGAGAACAATCACGCCCATAAAGCATCGCTTGATCTTGAAGATCGCATTCTCCCCCTTGATCACAGACGGGACAATCCAAAGGATGATTGATAAGGAGAAACTCCATAACACCTTCACGTGCTTTTTTAACCATTGCCGTGTTGGTAAAAATTTCAGGGACTTCACCATTAGGCCCTAGCCGTAAATCACGAACTCCCATAGCACAAGACGCTTGAGGTTTCGGGGGCCCGCCCTTAACCTCAACCAAACACATGCGGCAATTTCCAGCAATTGATAAAGATTCATGAAAACAAAAACGAGGAACTTCAGCACCAGCTGCCTCAGCAGCTTGAAGCAACGTATAGTAATCAGGGACTTCAATCTCTTTACCATCAACTTTGATATTTATCATCACTCATCCAGCCTGCGGATAACCCACTTAAAACTTGCATTCCGTTGCTCTTAGAACAAAATCCTTTATCACACCGCTTCCAAAGCAATATTTTTGCTTTGAACTACATTTCGCGTATAATCATCAATTCTACGCTCGATTTCCGGACGAAAATTACGTATCAACCCCTGCACAGGCCATGCGGCAGCATCACCAAGCGCACAAATAGTGTGCCCTTCAACCTGTTTAGACACTTCAAACAAAAGATCAATCTCGCGTTTTTGCGCTCTTCCCTCAACCATACGCCCTAAAAGACGCATCATCCAACCCGTCCCCTCACGACACGGTGTACACTGACCACAACTCTCGTGCTTGAAAAAAGCAGCTATACGCCAAATTGCCTTGATAATATCGGTTGATTTATCCATAACAATCATTCCCCCTGTACCAAAAGAAGATCCGACATCTCGCATCCCATCAAAATCCATGATCGCGTCGATCATATCCTCACCGCGAACGACTGGGCAAGAAGCCCCCCCTGGAATAACTGCTAAAAGATTATTCCATCCACCACGAACACCACCCGTATGTTTTTCAATTAATTCACGGAATGAAACACCAAGAGCGTCTTCAAATGTACAAGGTGCATTAACATGCCCTGAAACCATAAACAATTTCGTTCCAACATTATTTGCTCGTCCAATTGATGAAAACCACGAAGCGCCCCGCCGCAAAATCGTTGGAACAACGGCAATGGATTCTACATTATTTACTGTTGTCGGACAGCCATAAATCCCCATATTGGCAGGAAATGGTGGTTTAAGCCGAGGTTGTCCCTTTTTCCCCTCAAGACTTTCAAGAAGAGCCGTTTCTTCACCACAAATATAAGCACCTGCTCCATGATGAATAACAATATCACAAGCATGTCCATATTTCGTTTTTTTCCCAAGTAAACCTGCATCATAACATTCATCAACGGCAGCTTGAAGCGCTTCACGTTCACGAATATATTCACCACGAATATAAATAAAAGCGACATTCGCTCCCATAGCAAAAGTAGCAAATGCGCATCCTTCAATTAAAGTATGAGGATCATGTCGCAAAATATCACGGTCTTTACATGTTCCAGGCTCTGATTCGTCCGCATTTACAACCAAATAGTGAGGCCGGCCATCACTCTGTTTTGGCATAAAAGACCACTTCATTCCTGTAGGAAAACCAGCACCACCACGCCCACGCAAACCGGATGCCTTCACTTCATCAATGATCCAATTACGGCCTTTGTCAATAATCGCCTTGGTACCATCCCAATGCCCACGCAACATCGCAGCCTTTAATGATTTGTCTTTTAAACCATACAGATTGGTGAAAATGCGATCTTTATCAGCCAGCATACCCCACCCTTTTTTCTCTTTCCCATAGCATTTTTCGCTTTTCCTCAAATGCAATTTTTAAATATCTTTTCAAGACTTCTTACTTTTCGTTAAATGTTGCCATCATGGATAGAAGAATAAAATATTTTCTCAAGAAAAATACTTATTATGTTCCCATTCTTTCCTTATCCTTTTTTTGTGAAGACTTGAGAGATCTTTTTTTTTCTTTCTCATCATCAATAAGGGAAGTTAAACCACTAATCGGTTCCGATGATTTACGACTACTTTGCGGACCAACCGCTATCTCAGAACCTTTACCTGCTTCAAATGCATCAATAATTTCTTCAAGACGCTCAGCTGTAAGATCTTCATAAGTATCTTTAAAAATCATAACCATCGGGGCATTCACACAAGCACCAAGACACTCTACCTCTTCCCATGATAAGGTTCCATCCTGATTGGTAACAAAAGGTTCATGATGAATTTTTTTCTGACAAACTTTAATCAATTCACCAGATCCACGTAACATACAAGGGGTCGTACCACAAACCTGAATATGTGCCTTTGTTCCCACGGGTTTGAGTTGAAACTGAGTGTAAAAAGTTGCAACTTCCAAAACACGAATATAAGCCATGGAAAGAAGCTGAGCAACATGCTCAATCGCGGCACGTGTCACCCAACCATCTTGCTCTTGAGCACGCATTAATAATGGAATTACAGCAGACTGTTCACGCCCTACAGGATATTTCTTTATGGTATTTTTCACCCATATCTGATTTTCTTTTGTAAAAGAAAACTCTGTTGGCTGATAAACATCATCTGCAAGACGGCGCACGGACATTAGCGATCAACCTCCCCAAAAACAATATCAATCGAACCCAAAATAGCTGTAGCATCGGCCAGCATATGACCTCGGGTTAAAAAATCCATAGCTTGAAGATGAGCAAAGCCAGGAGCACGCAACTTAACACGATAGGGCTTATTGGTGCCATCGGAAACAAGATAAACGCCAAACTCACCCTTTGGAGCTTCCACAGCAACATACACCTCACCAGGAGGAGTATGAAAACCTTCCGTATAAAGCTTGAAATGATGAATAAGCGCTTCCATTGAACTTTTCATTTCAGACCGCTTTGGAGGTACAATCTTGCGATCTAAACTCGAAACCGGTCCATTTTTTTCAGTACTCAGTAAACGATCAACACATTGGCGCATAATTCTTGCTGATTGACGCATTTCTTCCATACGAATAAGATAACGATCATAACAATCACTATTTTTACCTACAGGAATATCAAATTCCATTTCATCATAACATTCGTAAGGTTGGCTTTTACGTAAATCCCATGGCACACCAGCACCACGAATCATAACACCAGAAAAGCCACGCGCCCAAGCTTCATCAATACTTACCACGCCAATGTCCACATTACGCTGCTTAAAAATCCGATTTGGCGTTACAAGCGCATCAAGTTTACCAAGAGCAACAAGAAAAGGATCAATAAAATTACCAATATCCTCAATTAAAGATTCTGGTAAATCTTGATGCACACCACCAGGGCGAAAATAATTTGCATGAAGACGTGCGCCACATGCACGCTCATAAAAAATCATCAATCTTTCACGTTGCTCAAACCCCCAAAGCGGTGGAGTCAAAGCACCAACATCCATTGCTTGCGTTGTTACATTAAGTAAATGATTAAGAATGCGCCCAATCTCTGAAAACAAAACACGGATTAACTGCCCTCGTTTAGGAACCTCAACACCTAATAGTTTTTCAATGGCAAGTACAAAAGCATGCTCCTGATTCATAGGAGCAACATAATCCAAACGATCTAGATAAGGACCTGCTTGAAGATAAGTTTTTGTTTCCATTAATTTTTCGGTACCGCGATGCAGCAGTCCAATATGGGGATCTACACGCTCAACAACTTCACCGTCCAATTCCAGAACCATGCGCAAAACTCCATGCGCTGCAGGATGCTGCGGACCAAAATTGATATTAAAGTTTCGAACATTGACCTCAGCCACAATTAACCCCTTGCTTTTTAACAAACTTTATATCAAGTTTTAATAAGAACTATTATCATATTGAAAACAATTAATTATTTAAGAGTTTCATTATTAATACCATACCTTATAAGCTCCAATATTATTTTTCACCACCTGCTTTTTCATTACATGGTAAAACATATTGAGCACCCTCCCAAGGAGAAAGAAAATCAAAATTACGCATTTCTTGTCGCAAAACAACAGGCTCATAAATCACCCTTTTTGCTTCATTATCATAACGGCATTCAACAAATCCAGTCACAGGAAAATCTTTGCGCAAAGGATGTCCTTCAAAGCCATAATCAGTTAAGATTCGCCTTAAATCCGGATGACCTGAAAATAAAATTCCATACATATCGTACGTCTCACGCTCATACCATTCCGCTCCAGGATAAATCGAGCAAGCAGAAGCAACGGGGGTATTTTCATCAGTCCGCACTTTCACACGTAACCGTAAATTACGACGAGGCGATAATAATTGATAAGAAACATCAAAACGTTTATCACGAGAAGGATAATCAACACCGCTAATGTCGGTAATATTAATAAACTGACAGTGAGAATCATCACGAACAAACGTTAAGACATCCGTAATTGCATCAAGACGTGATACAACGGTCAATTCGCCAAATGCGAGAACAGTTTCTTCAAGCTTATCTCCTAATTTGTTTTTCAAATAGGTAGCAAGCTCTCCCAATGCTTCATTCATAAACAACAAAAGCTCCCTATCGCTCTATTGATCCGGTACGACGAATTTTTTTTTGCAACAATAATATACCATATAGCAACGCTTCTGCAGTAGGAGGACATCCTGGAACATAGATATCCACAGGCACAATACGGTCACACCCACGAACAACTGAATAAGAATAATGGTAATATCCACCACCGTTTGCACATGATCCCATAGAAATCACATAACGGGGTTCAGGCATCTGATCATAAACCTTCCTTAAAGCAGGTGCCATTTTATTTGTTAGAGTACCAGCCACTACCATCACATCGGACTGACGGGGTGAAGCACGTGGCGCATACCCAAAACGCTCATTGTCGTAATGAGGCATTGAACATTGCATCATTTCGATAGCACAACAAGCCAAACCAAAACTCATCCACATTAAAGAACCAGTCCGCGCCCAAGTAATCAGAGCATCTGCTGAAGTAACTAAAAATCCCTTATCCGATAACTCAGCATTAATATCACGAAAAAAGCTATCGTCAGAACCTATTAACTCACCGGTATTGGGGTCAATAATCCCTTTTGTTTTTGGAGCAGTAAGCATTGAATTGCTAGATATTAATCCCATTCAAGAGCTCCTTTTTTCCATTCATATATAAACCCGACAGTTAAGAGTGCTAAGAATATAATCATCGACCAAAAACCAAATATACCTATCGAGCCAAATGAAACTGCCCAAGGAAAAAGAAAAGCAACTTCAAGATCAAAAATAATAAACAAAATCGATACCAGATAAAAACGAATATCAAACTTCATGCGTGCATCATTAAACGAATTGAATCCACATTCATAAGCCGATAATTTTTCTGGATCTGGGGAGCGATAAGCCACAATGTAAGGCATAATTAAAAGAACTCCAGCAATAACTGCTGAAACAATAATAAAGATTAAGACCGGTAAATAAGAACTCAATAAATCAGTCATAATCCTCTTCCACCTTAATGAAATGCCTGAATCAAGATAATCACTCAACACTGCTAGATCAAACAGACAAATCGCAATAATGATTCTATTAACTCTGCTCGTACTGCTTCAAGGGCATGTCGTGCGATATTTTTCTTACCGGCATAGGTAACGCAGAGAAAAGAAAGACGCAAGCCCTATTCTTGCAGACTACGTAAATAAGGAACAAAAGCTACATTCTAGGAACCACTCTGAAGCCAGCACCTTAATAGTTATATGCCCTATAAGCAAAATGTTCATGTTAAAAAAATGAAAATTCCTCAGAGGAATCATGAAATGGCGCGAGTGACGGGGCTCGAACCCGCGACCTCCGGCGTGACAGGCCAGCACTCTAACCAACTGAGCTACACCCGCGCACTTCTTATGAACCAACTGATTAATTGGTACAAGCGGTCGTGTAAGGGGTTCATGCGTTTATGTCAAGCAGCCTTATGCATTTTTTTTAAAAAATAATCAAACAACATCTTTATTCTTGCGTTTGGAAAAAAATTTCCTTAAAGAGGTCCCATTCAGTTGTCGATCATTGCATTGGGCGATTAGCTCAGCTGGTAGAGCGCCTCGTTTACACCGAGGATGTCGGGAGTTCGAGTCTCTCATCGCCCACCATCTAACTTTATATCGTTATTAAGTTATTGGTTCTTCATATTTTTATATGAGGAATATGCAAAAAATGAGAAAACAGGTTTTTCTAACGCTCTGCTCTAATTGTCGCGAATCATGGCTTTATTAGAGTTTTTAGCTGTATCAGAATTTTCTAAAAGGGGAGATGATATAGCTCTTCGTTAGTGACCTTTTGAGATGTGCGAAATATAGTCTCACACACCCATAAAATGGGTGAAATCGGTAATAAACAGATGATAAATTCTAACTTATTCATACATAGAGATATCATCTCCACATCTTGATGGTGTTAATTATTTCATGAAGAAGCTGTTGTTTTTTCTATTACCGTTTGAAAAAATTGCTCATCCTGAAATGAAATTGCTGATTTAAGAAGAAATTTTTGAATAAAAGGTGAATTAGAAATTATTTTTGATTCGCTTGCAAATAATTTTATTAAAAACGTTTAGAAATACATTTAAATGATTGACCTTTTGCAAGAACTTTGTAAGAAAACATATTCAGTTTGGAGGGGTGGCCGAGCGGTTTAAGGCACCGGTCTTGAAAACCGGCGTGCAGGAGACTGTACCGTGGGTTCGAATCCCACCCCCTCCGCCACAGAGCTTTTGCCTTTGTAGCTTGCCACTGTAGTTTGACTGTAGTGTAGCTGTATGTATGTAGCTTGCCAGCGGGTTTTGTATATTTTGCCACTAGGTTTTGTACCAATTTATTTTTTCTCAAAGAGTTTTTAAGGTGTTCTCAAAGGATCTTCAAAGACCTTTCAAAGATCATTTAAAGCCTCTTTTTCTTTTCTGCTCAAAATCACAATTTGAGATGATCAATCAAATTGACTGATAATTTTTCTGTATCCTAAGCATACTATCAAAAAGAGAAAAAGCGTTTAAGCAATTCGGTCAACTTGACCAAATTGCTCTTCAGTCTGCAATTGTGCAATGTTTGCACCATTGCTCCTTTTAGGAATTGGGTAAACATTACCCTATTGCTGTACTCATGCAATTGGATCAACTTGATCCTATTTCTCGTTTTAGCAATTGGTGCAAGTTGCACCTATTCCTCATCACGACCGATCAAAGGGTCAAGTTGCCCCTTTGATTTTCTGTCACTCAGAGGTTTCCTTTTCTCCTGCCTCCTTTCCCTTGTCTGGTGCTTCTAGTGTAATTTCTGTAGTGTATCCGCTTTGTTTTTCATAGCAGTGGGTGACGGTTGCAGCTTTCCATGGACCATTGATTTCGCCGCGAAACCCTTGCAATAAAAGAGGTTGATCCGCCATGATTTCGGGGCGCCCCGCAAGGGTCAAAGAACCACTGCCCACAGCACGACACAACCTGTCCGACTCGGAAGCAGCAGCAGCTCGTGCTTCCTCCTCACAAGTGTAACAAGTCCGTAAACGCCGCACGGGACCGCTAAACCCTGTCTGATGCTTGACTTGGCATTGCTGCCCTTTTGAGCGATCAAAATAAGAAGCTTCAATGGTGCCATATTGCGTGCGTGGCTCTAATGTGAATTCCCAGCTGGAACAGTCATGCTTATGGATGTCGAGTGCTGGTAAATTGTCACCGCTTAAAAATAAAAACTTATTGTCCTTGATCAAAAAGCGTGCCCGCATGCGGTCGGCAAGGCGGGTTAAAAAATCAACAGCCGATTGATCTGTACGAATCACATAAGGTAAAGTTTGTTGAGTGAACTGAGGACTGACCTTTGCTTGATAGCCATGGCGTTTGGCCAGTGTCTCAACAATCTCACCAACAGTTTTGTGATCAAAATGCTCACTCGCCTGTTCTTTGAGTTCTTTGCGCATCGAAGCACTTTTACCGCAAAGGCGTAAGATCTCTCCATCACTGCCCCCACAACTCACAACCGATTCGACAACAAAACGCCCCATAAAAGCACTGATGCTGTTCTCATAGCCAAAGATCACCTGCAGAGCGTTGCCCGTTTGTGGAACCTCTAAATCATTGCCACCATCATCAAACTCTGCTTCAAATGTATCGGCTTCATTACCGGCATGGTCAGTGATAGTTGCGGTTAAAAGACGCTGGTAAAAAACCTCATGAACAGGTTTGTCTCCTACCTTGACCACAATAAAAGGGTGTGTGCGCATTAATCCCATAACCGCTTCACCATGCTTTGGGGATTAGACAACACAAATTCAGGCAGAATAACCGTTAAGCCCCGCGGTAAAAACACACCATATTTGGCAATCTCTGGATTGGCTTCCAGTGTGGCTTCTAAATAGCCGTTTAGTGCCCCAACTTGGATGCGGTCCCTGAACACTGCCATGGCATGGTGAAAGCAGATGAGATCGAGACTCATATCCTCTAACTCTACAACAACATGCTTTTCTGGTATCTTCATAGAATTTGTCCCACCTGATATTGACCTTGCGGTTTTCCTCCATTGAAAAAGGGCAAGAGACTAATGGAATAGCGGATGCGTTGTGATTGACCAGAGCGACTGATATAGTCGTGGTCTTTATTGATCGTGGTGATCACCACGGGACCATGGAGAAGGACACTATAGGTCGTATCATTGATCCAACGAAGCATCTGGACAGGCTTTGCTCTTCGAATGGTTTGGGCGATGGCATCAATGGCTACACGGTCACCAAATTCTTCTGGAAACCAAACGCCATGAATAGTCTTTGCATCATTGCCATAGCCGGTAAATTGCAAACTGGGTGCCTTGCCAAAACGCTCTAGGCAAACCCATGTGGCAGAAAACTCTTCTTCGAAAGATTGGAAATTCAGCCAGTCCACATAAAATTGATGCGGTCCTAACATCATCAAAGGATCTCTCATAGGCTCCCTCCCCTCATTCTGTCCCGCCATGCAATGCATTAGCGCGTGCCCGTTGAATGGCGTGGGCAACCGCACGACCGGTGGCCACAGGATCACGGGCGCCATTGACATGCACCGTGACATTTTGATTGTGGGTGATGGTGGAGTGATCTTTGCCTCTTTGTTCGCTACCCAATGGATTTGCATGACCAGCCCCCGCAAATTGTGCAATCGGTTGAATGGCTGTTTTGCCGCCAAGCCAACTTGGCAAATGGAAAAGGTCCGATAAATCAACACTGCCAATCCATTCTCTGATGCGGCTTGGCAAAGATTTAAAAAAATCGCTCAACCTTGTGATGGGTGCCATAAAGCCATCGACAATCCAATTGGCCAAATCCTCCCCTGCTTGTTCCATACCGGCCTTGGCATCATCAGAGAGCTTTTCGCGAGCAAAAAAACTTCCCAACCAGCTCCAAAAGTTGGAAAGGCTTTGCTTAAAGCCATCCCATACATTGCCAAACCACCCGCCAATAGAGACAAGCCCCTGTTTGAACTTTTGCCAATGTTCAGAAAAATCAAAAGCAGCGGCGATAATGTTTTTCCATTTAGTGATGGTTGCACTATCAGCGCCAAAAAAACGCATGATGGCTTCAAAGGCACGACCAAAAGCGTGTGCTATCCCCCGTGCAAAGCCTTTGACAAAGGAAGAAAAACGATCCCAATATTTCCACAAAGTAAAACCAGCGGCAAGGATCACCGCCACAACAGCAGCAATCAGAGCCCCTATCGGGGTAAAAACAGCGCCAACCACAGAGGCAATACCTGCCCCAACCACTTCTATCACTGTGCCTATCCAACCAAAAGAGGCGGCGAATGCACTTCCTGAGACCATAACACCCCGAAACGCAGCCACGAGTAAAGTCATCGGGCGTAAAAGACGCAACGCGCTCCCACCAAGCCCTGCCATCAATAACTTCAAGGAACGCCCTGAGGCTGCTAAGCCACGCCAGCTTGTTTTAAGCTTACCGCTCACACCAACAAGTTTGATCAAAGAGCCTATCAACTGTAGCAAGCCAAGGCGTGTGCCAGCGAGGGTAAAGCGCAACACACGCAGAGCAATATTAAAAGCCATCAGGGCAGCAATGGTTTTGATGATGGCGCTTGTTAAAGTAGGATGAGCATTGGCCCATGCCATAAGCCCATTGGTAAAATTGCCAACACTTTCCATCAAACTGTTGAGGGGGGCAGAAGCACTTCACCAATGCTAATCCCCAAAGCCACAATGCGGTTTTGTAAGAGTTCAAATTGCCGCATGGCACCGGTTGCTTGTTTGTCCGCCTCTTGTTCTACGGAACCTTTAAAGACTTGTGGGTCTTTTACATAATCTAAAGCTTGCCCTAACAATTCAGGATTGCCCACCAATTTGGCAAAATCACCGGTAAAATCTCGCCCAGCAATGGCAATCAGCGAGCGCATCCCCTGTTCTGATTTGGCTAAAACATCAAAAAAGCGCACCAAGGTACCAGTGGCATCTTTGTCCAGATCTTGCATGAATTTTTCACGGGAAAGCCCGATATTAGCAAAAGCATCTTCAATATGTTTACCCCCTGCCTGTATGCGCGCACTCATGGCATTAAAACCACGCGCGGCACTCTCAGGGACGATACCAGCAGAAATCATCGCCGTGCCAAAAGCTGCTGTTTCACGGGCTGTGAGCTTAAACATG
Organism: Bartonella heixiaziensis; assembly: GCF_046245125.2. GTDB lineage: Bacteria > Pseudomonadota > Alphaproteobacteria > Rhizobiales > Rhizobiaceae > Bartonella > Bartonella heixiaziensis. The sequence continues at coordinate 875,752 of NZ_CP176404.1, forward strand.
GTTGCCGCACCGGTGGCACGATTGGTAAAATCAGAAACTTCACTTGCCTTGGCCGCCATGTGGTTAGAGAGATGATTGATAGCATCGCCTAGATCTTCAATGCCTGCTTGATTAAGCTTAAAGACATTGCGCAACTTGGCAAAGCGCTCCCCAATCTGATCTCCCGTCATATCAAACGCTACAGCTGCTTTAGCGGCATAGATGCTAAAAGCTTCTAGATCTCGTTCACCAATCCCTGCTTGGCTGGCACTGGTCATCAGTTCCAAAACTTCACGCGCCGCTAGCGGAATCTTGGTGGAGGTTTCCAAAGCAAAACGGCGCAATTCCTTTAAGCGATGAAGGGGAGCATCGAGAACCTTTTCCAGGCCTTTCATCGATTGGTCAAATTGCATGGCTTTATAGAGCGGTGCAATTAAGGTTGCTGTTTGCGCAATGGCACCCACCATGCGCCCGCGGGCTTGGATAAAAGCATTTTCCGCATTCTTTGTCGCATCCTCAAGATGCTCAGGGTCAAACCACCCTTTAAAATGCTGCCTTGTCTTGTTTTGGAAATGCGCAACATCTGAACTAAAGGCTGCAAGATCACGCTTGGCAGAAGCTATCCCCTCTTGCAGATGATTGACAAAACGCACAACAAGGGAAACATCCATGATCGTCTCTTATCCTAACTGATGGCTTTCATATTCTTGGGCTTTAAGGCGTGCGAGTTCTTCTCGATAGGCAATCACATCCAGCCAATCCATCTGGTTAATTTCTGAAGGCGCCCAGTGATAATAAAGGGCTAGCTCTGCTCCAAATTGTCCGGCAGAGAGGATTGGCGTTGCGTAAAAAAAGCAAAAAAAGCCTTAAACACTGCCATAATGTCAACAACATCAAGACGATTAATCAATTCAACCGTTTCATGAGACATATCGGCTAAAAGCACGGCTATTCCTTCCATAGCCTCATGGGTGAGCAATGCCTCACAAAGCTTAAGAACAAGAATATCATTGCCCAATGTTGTTTTATCCTCTTCTACAGCGGGTAGAACGAGCTCTACCAACTGCGGTCCAATCAACACCGCTAATTGGCGTGCTTGCTTGAAGTTTGGGCGATAAAAGGTCAGTTTCTTGCAGAGAGATTCTTTGCCACCTTTATCCTGATAAGGAAGCGGAACCTGCAACTCTACATCAATGCTGGTTTGTAAACTTGTCATGATCAATTCCTATAAATTGAGAATAGAGCGGCGGCGAGAACCGATCTCTTGTCCGTTGCGCACAAGCCAACCGCCCCGTTTAAACGAAAAGCGGTGCAAAACAGAACCATCCCAAAATTCCGTATAGTCCCAAACATTTTTGATCTCGCAATCATAGCCTGTAGCTTTTCCAGCCGTTAAGCCTTCACTATCCACTTTGACCAAGCGCCCCGTGACATCAATGGAATGCTCATGCTCGCGTCCATCTTCTTCAGAGATCACATGTTTTTTGCCGGTAAATTTATGACGAAGACCAGGAGGACCACCAAAGATACCGATAATTTCGGGTGTGTGACTGCGGATTTTCATTTGTAAACTCAAAGCTTTCACACCAAGACCGCTCACATCAATTTGCATATCAGAGCCGCCCGGTTGATAGGTTTCTGTGATTTCTTCCAACGTGGGCAGTTTCAATGTCTCAAGATCAAGGTGAAGATTCACATCATCATCAACAATCAGCGTAAAACCGCGTACAATGCGTAAAGTCATGCTTTAACTCCTTGCTGCTTTGCGATAAGTTTCAAGCGTATCGCCAAATTGATAAGTCATTTTCTTTTGGATATCTTGCGCCAGCCGATCAAAATAAGCGCTATTGCGCCGGCTGCCGAAACTCAAATCTTCTAAAGGTGGCACTTCTTCTGCATCAAACTCGATCCGCAATTTTCCCAATTGTAAAGTACTGTTGGAATTTAAATCGCGATCAAACCAAACCCGCCCACCAAGCAATGCACCACGCGCAATCAGATCATCAAGAAACTGCGTGAGGCTGCGGGTGATAGCAATAACATGTTGACCAGTAAGGTTTTCATCATTCGCCCAAGGGCGGAAATTGTTGATGATCGTTTTTTCCAAGGCTGCACGGGTGCGCACGACATTGACAAAGCGCCACAATGGGTCACTGGAAGTGGTATGGTTGCCCCATAAAATGCGTCCATTGGCAGCCATTTGTCCCCCAGAATTATCTAAACGCGCATTTTGGCTAAGCCGTGCTGGAATAAAGGTCGCAATATCGGCTTGATTGAGGCGATTAGCTTCATGATCGATTTCGCCATCAAAATAGCTAATGGGGCGCGCGGTTCCTAAAATGCCTTTAACATCTTGGTTGGAGGGAGACCAAAAAACACCGCCCCTTTGCTTATCACGTTTGATAAACATCGCCGCCGCGAAAGGACTTGCTGGTTTAATACTCCACCCACCCTCACTATTTGCCACCCGTACAAAGGGATCAATCAAATAACAAAAGCGTGAGGAAAAATCTGCGCGATAGGCAAGGCTTTCTTCCGTGTTTTTACCACCCGTATCAAAAACCGCAATCGCTTGTAGCTTTTCTGCAACCTGTTCCAAGGCGTCTGCCACGGGGTTTTTGCCATTATCAAGGCGCCCTGCACTATAAGCTGGTGCCAGTAAAATCCCAGGCTCTACCCCTAAATGACCACGCGCATGAGCCAAGGCATGCACACCGGTTAAGGAAGCATAGGATCCCACCATCTCAGTTTGTGTCTCAGCAATGGTTGATTTTTCTTCCACACGCACAAGAATAATTTGTGCCTCAATCCCCTGCGCACACACAGCATTAATGACATCAAGAGCCGTGCCTCTTGCCCCAAGCTTTTGGATTTTCTCACCCTCATGCGTAAAGAGTAGCACAGGTTCGTTGAGGGGAAAAATTTGGTTGTCAGCATCAGGGGCTGTAACAACCGCACCAATGGCGGTTTGATCAAATGTTGCTAAAGGACGGGAATCCTCACCAGCCTCTACAATGCGAATCCCATGATTAAATTCTGTTGCCATCTTGCTCTCCAAATCAATGAAGAAACAATAACAACAAGCGCACACTCTCATAAGACTGACACTGTCAGTCAAAAAGTCCCTTTAAAGGGCTTTAAAAGGACTTTAAAGAAAGAAAATCATACAAGCCTTATCGCCTAGAATTAATCAACTTTCTCTTGCTGTTCTTTTACAGGCTCTACGGGTGCGTCTATTTCTGCCATTTCAGGAGATGAGAGCTGTTTTGTGTTTTCATCAATAATAGGAGGAGAGAACACTCCATCTTTATAAGTCCAGCCGATCTGCGCTTCACTTGAGGCGATTGCCTCACCATCAAAGGCATGAACATAATCTTCTGAGGCTACAATAATATTTGTTACCACACCATTTTCAACAACTGCATATTCCATAAAAAACTCCTATATAAAAAATTTCAACAATATTGCGCCATTCCCACCAGCCCCGCCCGCTTTATCCCCATCCTTTCCAGGAAAATATCCACCGCCGCCGCCACCACCACCGGCTTTGCTACCTTTCCCACCTGTTCCCCCTTTATCACTATCACCGCCATAACCACCTCGTCCATTGCCAGTGGCAGCACCACCGCCACCGCCTCCTCCACCAAAAACAGAGCTTCCGCCAAGATTACTTCCACCAAATCCACCTTTTCCTCCGGAGAAAACAAAACTACAACCGTCTCCAAACGAGTTTCCACTTTTTCCTCCATCACCACCTCTTCCATTATCACCCAATCCGCCCATACTGTAGATGGCTTCACCACGACTACTACCAGCTCCTCCGAAGCGGCCTTTGCTATTCCCTCCTCCACCACCAGCAGCAAAGATAATTCCTTTAATAATTGTAGCACCACCACCATAACCAGCACCATTGTTACCGCCAATTCCTCCTTGTGCAATTTGGGCGTTTCTTGAGTTTCTCAGCTGTGATCCTTTAATTTTAACGTGCGCGTATTGACCACCTCCTCCGCCACCTCCGCCATCGTTATTTCCACCATCACCGCCGCCACCGCCGCCGCCGCCCCATGCACATATTTCAATTTCTGTGTTATCGGTAACACCTTCAGGAAATGGGATAGTGCCACTTTCTGTCATCAGGATTTCGACAGGTTTTTTGGTTAATAAAGCCACCAATTTATCTATTTCTGATTTCGTATAAACAACATCACCATCCACTTTAAGAGGTCCTTTCAAGGTGCTTCCACTTGCATTTAAACGTGTCACCACTTCACCATTATGGGCGAGGCTAAACGATGAGTTGCCTATGAGCTCCACATCACCACTCATGGTGACTTTGCTGGTAAATTTATTATAATCTTGCCATTCATTGGCTTGTTTTAGGCGCCCATAGCTTGTGAGATCTTGATTAATCTTGGCTCTAAATTCATCCAATCCAACAATATCTTCTGTTTTATGTTGGTGCGTTCCTAACAGTGAGACAGCACTGCCAAAGGTAAAATGATTGTTGCTTGCTTTGTAGAGAACATAATTGTTGGCGGCATCTTGTGCACCATCGATATCGCCTAAATCTTTTAAAGTGAAAGTTTTATCCGCTGCCATCTTGGCCTTAAGGGTCGTTTCAAGATCTGCGACATCACTTATTGTATGCGTGTGTTTTGAAGGCGCTTTTCCCTCTACCTTTTCCTCAACATCCGCAATGGCTTGATCAATTTTCGTCAAGTTTTCGCGCAAGATTGGGAATTCAGAACTGATAAAACGACCTTCTTTAGGCAATTCCATGTCGAGTTTTTTGGTTTTGGTCATCTCTGTTCTCCCATCACAATATACCGGCGCCAAAATCGCTCACCATAGACCGTGCTGCTGGTCCGCCGGTAAGCGTGAGTTTCAAGCGCGCTTGTTTGGCTGTTTTATCACCACTGATAAATTTGCGCTCTGTCCAAAGTGGTTCAGCGAGTTGTTCTGTTTCGTCGAGTTTCAAAGGGGTGAAAGCACCATCATCCAGTTGCATCTCGAGTGAGAAGGTTGCGCCACCTGGTAAAAAGGTTTTGATATAGCTGGTCAACCTTGCCTTTTCGCCAAAGGCAAAAGCACGGGTGACATAAGTGGCTGTTTTATGAATTTTCCCCGCAATCAATTGAACAGGAGCAAACAAAACAGGTGAGAGTTTGTCTGTCCCTTTGAGAATAGCGCGAAGCTTTACTTTTTCACTGATATATTCGGTAAGGCTGAGTAATTGAAAGGGAAGGAGTTGATAAATTGTGCCATTGTTTCGTTCAATTTCAAAGATGACAGAACAATCGCTTGAAGGCAATTCAATGGCCGCGCGTATTTGCAAATCAGAACAATCAACAAGATCAAAAGTGCCAAGATTAATGGTTTTTTCTGTTTGTGTGTAGCGTGCTGCCAGCACACGAAAGGCTAAGGCTTCATTTTGATGGGCAGTCCAGCTTTGCGCATTGACAGAAGAAAAGCGTGGACCGGTCACGTAAGGGTGGCTCGAGACATATCTCTGGTGTTCTGCATCAAAATCCCCAAGCTTTGCCAAGGAGATAGAATGATTACTATCATCTGTCTTAATAACGAAAGCCGTTAAGCGGTCATTAGGTACAAGGAGTGGCACATCATAGCGTGCTTCTGCCCAACCTAGCTTTGCGCCCTTCATAGAATAAAAGCTTTGTGCTTGAATATCAGCGGTCGGATAACCGTTTTCTGTGCTAACCAAATCAATCACCAGATCATGGTTCTGATTACCGATTTTGCAAAGATGAAAGTCAACACCTGTGATTTGCCGTGTTTCATCAGGGGTGAAGACTTGTGCTTGTGGATCGTCATTTTCCCATATTTTCACCGTTGTGGTGCGCCGCATGACTTTCACATCAATCACACCTTGACCGGTAAAAAGCCCCGTTGCAATTGTTCCACCCATTCCCCGTGCCACAACATTTTTTGTGCCAGCGATAATGTTTTTAGGAATCTTAAAATTGCCCTTAACGGTGCCTTGTCTATCGGCAGAAAAGAAAGAATTTTGCAAGACATCCACACCATCAAAGGTAAGGCTTTTTAAGATTTCCCAATTGCCAAAGCCTTCAATTTTGAAGGAAAGGGTAATTTGTCTTAAAAAGTCGCTTTGTTCTTGGTATGTGTTGATAAAATTATCCCTTACTTCTGTTCTACGTATGGTTCTGCCATGATGTTTTCCCATAATGATTTGATTGGTGATACCCGAGAGCCAATCGGTGCGCTGTTCATGCCAAAAGTCTGTCGCGGGTGTGAGGGTTACTGTACCAGGGAGAGGTGCAAAATTTTGATAAGGGTTGATTTTTTCACAAGCCGTTTTCAATTCTTGCGCAATGATCACTTCATTTGTCCAGTCAAGCGTGACAGGCGCGTTCAGATGAGCGGTGTAAAAGGTTGGGTCAATGGCGAGCTGCAAAATGCCATTGCCTACAGCCCCCGTTTGTTGAAAACCTTCATCTCTGTAAGAGTCATCTAGAAAAGGGTCGGCAAACATGCCTTTTTTGGCAACAGGTTCTTTAGAGTCGACATTGCTTTTAATGCGTTCTAATTGCATCAACCGGTCAAGGGAGAGCACCCGTTGAAAATAGCGCCACATCTCATCATAGGGCGCAACCCGTGTGCCATCATTGGCCACACTCGGCGTTTCAAGCCAATTGTTAGTGATGGTTGCAAGGGATAAGACATCATCAGGAACACTGGGTGCCATGGGATCGTCTGACGAAATCCCCTTGATATAAACCACATTGCCCACTGTGTTGAGACCTATACGGTCAATACGTGGCAATTTGTAAGTGTAGCTGACAATAATATCACCGCCATCAGCACCACCTGAGACGGTAATTTCCTGTGCTGTTACCTTATCGGCTGTCACTTGTGCACGATAACGGTAAGTGACTTTATAAGTGCTCCCACTAGCAGGTTCATCCCCCCCGGGAGCCCAATCAATGGTGTCTCCTGTTTTTTTAAAATCTGTGCCTTCTTTAAATTCCTTGCTTCCTTGAACGACTTTAATAAAAGAAGTGATGCTTTTATCAGGAACACCATCACGCCCAGCGGCAACTGCACCACGGGTGACGTTAACGGTTTTTTCTTTTGTCAACAAAAGAGACTGAATATCAGCAATAGGAAAATAATAGGGTTTAAAGGTAAAACTTGTTTTCCCTTTTGGAGGCGCAAAAATATGCGTTTCGCTTGGAACAACGCTTGTCGAAAAATCCTCTGGCTCTTCATGGCGCAAAGCAGCAAGGCGTTTGCGTTTAAAGCCATTGATATTGGCTTCTCCTTCTTGAATACTAAACACTTGGCAACCGTTGTTTGGTCCTAATGCTGTCACACGGCAGCCACTCACGATATAATGCCCATGGGCTCTGTCATAAGTAGCAATAGCTTGCATGGCGGGTTCAAGCAGTGATGGGGACTTTTGATCAATCAGAACACCATCTTGTAAGATATAAACCGGAAAGAAAGTGCCTTGCTGTGTATCTTCTTTCAGAGCCCAAACAAGCTGAGCTGTTTCGCGTGCGGCACCAGGCTCTCCTTCTGCCAATGAGCCAGGGACTTGCCCCAACAGCTCTGGATCATCTTCATGGGTAATCCATTTTTTTTGTAGCTTCACACCAATTTCAATGCGTCCAATCATGGCAACATTGTTGAGTACAGCTTCAGAGACTGGAAAGATATCACCTGCAATATAAATCTTGCCATCCGTTAAAGTGATGGTCCTCGTGTCTTTGTTGACAAAAGCATCAGCTCGTTCAATGCGGTCTCCTTCTTTGGCAACAAGGCGTCCCAAACGGTCATGCCGTCCCCTTATGATGGTTTGAACCTCATTCAGTTCACCACTTTGAATAAAGGGACGCGTGCCATAAAAGACAACGCTTTGTTGTTCCTCTTTGCCGCGAGATCTGTCAATTGCAAAGGGTAAACCACTTTCATGCTTCATATTAAAACCTCAATAAAATCTTGAATTGTTCGCGAACATCGGCACGCAAAGGAATATTAATGGGCGTTTTGAGTATCTCTGCAACACTTTGATTTATAAAGATAATTCACTGTTTTGCATATTGAATGAGAGACCCGAATATCCTAAGATTCTCTCATTTCAGACCTGTTTATTTTGAATCAATCAAAACCATTCACTTGCACATAATAAGCGGGATGAGTGTGTGGATAAAAATACTTAAGAAAGGAGTAAAAATGGCTCTTATGAATCGTCTTAATGCAAGGGCTGTAGTAACATTGGGGGCTGGCAAATATAATGATGGTGCCGGCTTGCTTCTTCATAAGCGTAAAGATGGTGGTGCTCAATGGATTTTACGGTATACCATTCACGGACGCCGTCGCGAAATGGGCTTGGGTGCCTTAAGAGATGTCTCTTTAAAACAAGCGCGTGAATTGGCAACCCAATGGCGTTTTGTTCTTCGTGAAGGACGTGATCCCATTAAAGAACGTGAGAAACAAAAGCGTGAAACAATGCGTAATCTCCATTATTTAAAAGATATTGCCGTGGATGCTTTTGAAAGTCGTAAAGCTGAATTAAAAGATGATGGCAAGGCTGGGGATTGGTTTTTACCTTTACGCCTTTATATTCTTCCAAAATTAGGCTGTCTGCCCGTTACAGAGATTACACAAACAGAGATACGCAATACCCTTGCTCCTATTTGGCATACAAAAGCTACAACAGCAGAGAAAGCACTAATTCGTCTTAATCTTTGTCTCAAACATGCGGCTGCACTGGGATTGGATGTTGATTTACAAGCAACAGCAAAAGCAAAAGCTCTCTTAGGTAAACAACTCCATAAAACACAAAACATACCAGCAATGGATTGGAGAGAAGTGCCGACTTTTTATCAAACATTTTGCCAAACAACAACCATAATACATCTGGCTTTACGTTTACTTATTCTTACAGGCGTTCGTACGCGTCCCTTGCGTTTTATTTGTGACAATCAGATTGATGGGGATATATGGATAATCCCTGCTGAGAATATGAAAGGAAGGCGTGATGCTACAACAGAGTTTCGCGTCTCTTTATCAACAGAAGCAATGAAAGTGATTGAACACGCCCGTTGTCTCTCCAAAAGTAATTTTCTTTTTTCTCCTACCGGTCGTTGTCCCATTGGTGAGAATTGTATGGCAAAATATATGCAACAGACTAGACTTGAAGCACGTCCCCATGGGTTTCGCTCTAGTTTACGCGATTGGCTAGCAGAAACAACCGATGCTCCTTATGAGGTCGCTGAAACCATTCTAGGTCACACGGTCGGGGGTAAAGTAGAGCGTGCCTATCGTCGTACTGACTATCTAGAACAGCGCCGTGTCTATATGGATAAATGGGCGGCTTATGTCACCGGTCAATCTTAACAGATGGGGTGCAATACCCCATTATCTGTGGATAACTTTAGCTCTCTTTTCTCTCATATCAGCTCAATTAGACTCATAAATTATCACATCAGAAAAACTATAATAAGATACTGTTTTTTATAGATTAAATACCTTCCCAATGATTCAAAAATATGGTTAATAAATGCTTATGATTTGTTTCTATTTTTTTGAGACTGAAAGGATTTTAGTATGACAGAAAATGATATTCTTTTGACAGACCGTGAAAGTGCAAAATTGCTTCATATGAGTGTTTCGACATTCCGCCGTCATGTGACCAATGGATCTTTACCAAAACCTTTAAAATTTGGTTTTTTATCGCGTTGGTTACAATCGGATCTTATCAATGTAATCGAGAAAGCAAAACAGCAACGTTATAACGACGCGGCATAAAAAGAAAACCTTGTCACGTAAGGACGGACAAGGCTTTCTCAAACTCATCACCCTAGAGAGTGCAAAATCCGTCCTATGACGCAACGTTATAGGATTAAAAATGATGTATTCTTTTAAGAATGCGCAGGATATTACACGTGCCTTGCGTGGTGTTTGGCATGGATATTATGGGATAGCCCGTTGTCCTGCTCATGATGATAGGCTACCTAGCTTATCCCTTGCCAATGGACATGATGGGCGTCTTTTACTCACTTGTTATGCTGGCTGCTCTTTTAGAGAGATCATACAAGCGCTCATTAGAATTGGCTTGCTTGGAAAACAAGCCTTTTTTGATAAAGCTTATGATCAGACGCTCTCTTTCTCAAAACAGTTTTGTGCTGATCTCAAACGAGCAAAACAGAAAGCAGAGAGAGCAAAAGCAATTTGGCGACAAAGCAAACCAATCAAAAATACTTTAGCAGAAACCTATTTACGCATGCGGGGTATTACATGTGATTTGCCTGCTGATTTACGTTTTCACGATAAATGCCCACGTCCATTAGGGATGACACTGCCCGCGTTGGTCGCTCTTGTTAAGGGTGCTGGCTCTTTTGCCATTCATAGAACCTTTTTAAAATCCAATGGCTGCAAAACAGATAAAAAACCAGCAAAAGCCATGTTGGGATCTGTAATGGGTGGTGGGGTGCATTTAAGCCAAGCCAATCCAAAACATCTGGTTATTTGTGAAGGCATTGAAACCGGTCTGGCTCTGCTGTCTGGGTTGTTATCAGAGCCCGTTGATTTATGGGCGTCCCTTTCAACCTTATAAAATGCAAAATAGATATAAAATATCTATTCTAATAGTACCTATTGAAGAAACAGTAAAAATACATTACATTAGAACTACATTGTAACACATTAAGTGGTCGTAAAATGGCTGAGACAACATTTACCTTTCGCGTCGATGATGTATTAAAAAATGAATTTTCCAAAGCAGCAAAGGCGTGTGATAGATCTGGTGCACAATTATTGCGCGATTATATGCGCGATATCGTAAAAGAACAAAAAGAAAAAAGTGCACACGATTTATGGTTTCGGGAACAAGTTCAATTAGGGATAAATTCTGCTAATGCAGGTGATATAATATCTTCTGAAGAAATCGAAGCAGAAGCAAAGGAATGGCGCTTAAAAACACAAAGTAAACTCGATAGATCGATTTTATGAAGCTAATTTGGACACAAGTAGCACACGTTGACCGCAAAAAGATACGTGAATACATATCACAAGATAATCCTTCTGCTGCCTTAAAGTTTGATCAACTTTTATCTGAAAAAGTAGAAAAACTTATTAAATTTCCTACTCTTGGTCGTTTGGGACGAATTGTAAATACACGTGAACTTATTGTACATCCAAATTATATCATGATTTATGATATTTCAAATGGCGTTGTGCGTATTTTACGTGTGCTTCATACAAAGCAAAAATTTCCTTAATTAACTGTATTTTTATTTATTTGGTAATTGAAGCAAATTATTTTCTACAATACTGCGCTCCTTATCAGTAAGTAATGATAGATTACTATTTTTATAATGTTGCGAATATGATTGCATAATGCACTTTGCACACCGCTTAGTTGCTACTCGTAAAAATAATGATGATACTCTTGGTAAACGACGTTTTATTATCAATGATGTCATGGTCGAAAAGCTTTGGGAACTGTTAAAAGAAAATCCCCGTGGTTTGTTGATGGTGCGTGATGAATTATCCGGTTTCTTAACAGATATGGAACGTAAGGAATATCAAACAGACCGTGCCTTTTATCTAGAAGCTTTTAATGGAGATAGTCAATTTATTTATGACCGTATAGGGCGTGGAGCCATTTTTATTCCCAATGCAACCCTTTCAATCATTGGGGGCATTCAACCCTCTCGCATTCTCCCCTTTATACGCAATGTTTTATATGGCAAAGGCAATGATGGTTTCTTACAACGCTTTCAAATGCTGGTGTGGCCCGATGATACAAAAAATTGGAAGTGGGTTGATAGACCTCCCAATCAAGAGGCATGGGAAAGCTATCAAGGGGCATTTCGTTCTCTTTCTGGTAAACCCCTTTGTTCACCAGAACATCCGCTTGTGATGCGTTTTTCTGCCGAAGCCCAAGAAATGTTTCGTGAATGGATGCAAAAGATTTTTAAAGAAGCCAAAGAGAATAACCTTTCTGAAAGCTTACAAGCGCATGTTTTGAAAATGCCTAAAACCATAGTAAGTCTTGCATTGATTTTTGAATTAACCGAAGGGGGTCGTTTTGAAATTGGACTCTATGCCATCACAACAGCCTTGCGTTGGTCAAACTATCTGTTAAGTCATGCCAAACGTCTTTATGCGGCGCATGATACATTAACAGCAGAGCGTGCAAAATTAATTGTAGAGCGCTGTGATCATTTACCCGATGTTATTACAGCAAGGGATATTCACCAAAGAGGTTGGAGGTCTTTAAAAGACAATCAAGCCGTTAAGCAAGCTTTAGAGCTTTTATGCCGTTGTAAATATATTCGTGAAATCTCTGGAGATAATAACTCTCAAGGCGGTCGACCTACCATACGCTATAAATGGCATCCTTTGGTCAAAAACAACAGCATAAAACAATAAAGCCATTGTAATTTTTTGTTATCCTTAAAACCTTCAAAGATCTTATCGTTCCCTACAGAGAGTTCACGAATTATCTTTGAGGGTTTTGGTTTTATAATTTTTTAAAGAAGAGACATACAGAGGTCCTTTTAAATCTTGTGTCAAAGATATCCAAAACACAACCTCTATAGATTTCGAAGGGGTTTTGAGTTTTGACGGTTGCTTCTTTTGTATAAAAAACGATAAAAAATAAAAACGTTATATTTCAATGTGTTAATATTTTACAGATCTTTAAAAAACAACCTATATTGATAATACAACCTCTAAATTCAATCAATAATATATGTTTTGTAGGGGTTTTGACAATTTTTATACCGTCAAAACCTATCTATAAAATGATTCATAAAACCTATTAAAATACTCATTCTGATATTTTAAAGCATATATCGAATTTGTCTTGATTAACCCGTGAAACGAATAGCAAATTCCACTATTTTGCTGATCTAACCTCTCTCATGAGCTGTGGATAAACAGCCTTTAAAAACCCTTTTGAAAAAATTTATCCGCTTTTGAATGACTTTACCTCTTCTGATACTCGCTATTTATCCTAAATGGATTTAATTAACTTCATTTCGATTCTTTTGATGAAAATTAATCAATAGAATATATTGTTATGGAGTTTATTCTTTATGTCTCACCTTCATAAGTATGATCATGAACATGTCACTTTACGCTCTCTCTTAGAATATTATCGTCAACAAGCAAAATCACCCCGTGAATTGGGAACATTGTTTGAAAACCTTGTAAAAGCTTATTTATCTGAAGACCCTTTACAAAAGCAGGAATACGAAAAGGTTCAGACTTATTTGGAGTGGGCTAAGGAGCATGATGAAGATGGACGTGATATCGGCATTGATCTGGTCGCTACAATCCGTGATCAAGGAGGTTATGCGGCTATTCAATGTAAATGCTATGATGCTTCTCATTGTATTAAAAAAGAAGATATTGATAGTTTTATAGCAGCTTCTGGCAAAAAAATCTTCACCCGTCGTATTCTGGTTGATAGCACCGAAACAGATTGGAGTGATAATGTCGAACTGACTTGTGAGGGGCAAGAGGTTCGTATTCAACGCATAAACCTTTTTGATTTAGAAAACAGTCAAATCGATTGGGGGGCATATAAAGAAAAAGGTAAAGCGACCCTTAAAGAGCAACTCAAAAAAAAGCTTTTAGATCATCAGAAAGAAGCACTGAAAGATGTCTGTGAAGGTTTAAAAGAAGCAGACCGTGGCAAGCTGATTATGGCATGTGGAACGGGCAAGACGTTCACAAGCCTTAAGATAGCAGAGACCATAGCAGGAAAAGGCAAGCGTGTTTTGTTTCTGGTACCCTCCCTTGCTTTGATGTCACAAACAATCCGTGAATGGACCCTTGATACAGAAGTGCCCTTGCGTTCCTTTGCGGTATGTTCAGATACACAAGTGGGCAAGCGTCGTAAAGGGAAACATGATGATGAGGCTAGTCTCGATGCCTCTGATCTTGTCTTGCCGGCTACGACCGATGCGCAAGCACTTGCACGTAAAGCCAATAAGACTTCTCTTGATGTGATGACCGTGGTCTTTTCGACTTACCATTCCATTCAAGTGATTTCGGATGCACAAAAGGAATATGATTTACCCGAATTTGATCTGATCATTTGTGATGAAGCACACCGTACAACGGGTGTTGTATTGGGAACAGACAAGTATGAATCTGAATTTATCAAGGTTCATGATAACAACATCATTCAAGGCAAAAAACGTCTGTATATGACAGCAACGCCCAAGATCTTTGCTGATAGTGCTAAAAAACAAGCCCATGAAATGAATGGCATTTTAGCGTCTATGGATGATGAAGACCTCTATGGAAAAAATCTTTACACCTATACATTCTCAAAAGCCGTTAAGAATGAACTCTTAGTTCCTTATAAGATTATTATCTTGGGTGTTAATGAAGAGGAAGTGAGTGAATCCATTCAACATCTGATGACAGATGAGAATTATGAACTTACTCTTGATGATAAAACCAAGATCATCGGCTGTTATCAAGCCCTTGCCAAAATAGATCTAAAAGTTGATTTGAGTGATGACCCTAACCCTATGCGGCGGGCTTTGGCTTTTTGTAGAGATATTAAGACCTCTGAACGTATCCGTGATACATTCAATTCTCAAGAAATACAGAAAGAATTGTATAATCTTCATAAGCTTTATAAAGAGACACCGCCTCTTCAGTGTACCTTTGCGCATATTGATGGAACACAAAGTGCCAAGAAACGCAATGAAGCTCTTGATTGGTTAAAGGAAGATGTGGGGGAACATGCCTGCCGTGTGCTCACCAATGTAAGATGTTTGTCTGAAGGAGTAGATGTTCCTGCTCTTGATGCGATCATGTTTTTACACCCGCGCAAAAGCCAAGTGGACGTAATACAGGCGGTGGGGCGTATCATGCGGCGTGCCAAGGGCAAGAAGAGAGGGCTACATCATTCTACCCGTTGGGGTTCCTGCTGGGATTTCTGCTGAAGAGGCTTTAAAATACAACAAGAGATACAGTGTTGTTTGGCAAGTGATCAATGCTTTGCTTTCCCATGATGAGAATTTTGAATTAACCCTTAACCAGATGATTTTAGATCAAGACGTAAGTCATACTTTAGAGATTGTTGCCTTAAAGAGTATGACCACGGTTGAAGATAAAATCCATGTTTATGAGAAACCAGAAAGCGCGGGGCTTGAGATTGGAAAAGCCGCTTATGAACCACAACGCTATATTCATAGCGTAACAGGAAGATTACCTTTTTATAAAGAGTTTCCCAATGCCCTTAAAACCCTTTTGGCTAAGAAATTTACCCTTGCCGATTACTGGGGCATATGGGCTGGCAATGTTGCTGAAATTGCTCAAAACCATATCAATCGTCTTAAAGATATACTTTCTGATGAAACCAGTGAAGCTTTTCACGCTTTTGAGAGTTTTTATAAAGAACTCAAAAACAACTTAAACAGTGAAATAAAGCAAGAGGAAGCGCTTGAGATGTTAGGACAACATCTTGTGACGCGCCCCGTGTTTGAAGCCTTGTTTGAGGGCAATGAATTTGTCCAAAACAATGCTATCTCACAAGCGATGGAAAAGATCTTAACAGAACTGGATAAAACCAATATTGAAGAGGTATCTCAAGAATTACAAGAGTTTTACGACAGCGTAAAGTTCCGTGCCTCTGGGATTACCTCCCCCCAAGCAAGACAAAACCTTATCATCAAACTATATGAGGATTTTTTTACCAAAGCATTTAAGAAAACCACGGATAGGCTTGGGATTGTTTATACGCCCGTTGAGGTTGTCGATTTTATTATTCATTCTGTTGATGATGTTTTACGCAATGAGTTTGGAAAAAGCTTGGGATCACGTGGGGTTTCTATCCTTG
The DNA here is from genome assembly GCF_046245125.2 of Bartonella heixiaziensis. GTDB lineage: Bacteria > Pseudomonadota > Alphaproteobacteria > Rhizobiales > Rhizobiaceae > Bartonella > Bartonella heixiaziensis. The sequence goes on from NZ_CP176404.1 coordinate 891,584, forward strand.
ACCCTTTCACTGGAACAGGTACCTTTATCACACGGTTATTACAATCAGATCTCATAAAACCAGAGGATATGGAATATAAGTTCCGTCATGATATTCATGCCAATGAGATTGTCTTGCTTGCCTATTACATAGCAGCTATTAACATTGAATCGACTTACCATAGTCTTATGAAAGGTGAGTATATCCCTTTCAAGCATATTGGTTTGGCTGATACGTTTCAGATGCTTGAAGAAAAAAATCTGCTGCAAAAATTATTTAAAGAAAACAGTGAATATTTAGAACATCAGAAAAAACTGAATATCCAAGTTATCTTTGGTAATCCTCCTTATTCAACAAAGCAAAAAAACGAAAATGATAATGCAAAAAACACACCCTATCCCATATTAGATAAACGTATTAGTGAGACTTATGCTGCTCAGTCAAAAGCAACCAATATGCAAGCACTTTATGATAGCTATATCCGTGCTATTCGCTGGGCTAGTGACCGTATTGATAATGCTGGGGTAATCGGCTTTGTCACAAATGCCGGTTTTGTAACTGGACATTCTATGGATGGTTTACGAAAATGCCTCGTTGAAGAATTTAGCAGCCTCTATATTTTCCATTTACGGGGTAATCAAAGAACCTCTGGAGAACTTTCTCGAAAAGAAGGTGGTAAAATTTTTGGAGAAGGTTCTCGGGCTCCCATTGCTATCTCTATTCTCGTAAAAAATCCAGAATCTCAACAGCGTGGTAAGATATATTTCCGTGATATTGGAGATTATCTCACGAGAAAAGAAAAGCTTACGATAATCGAATCCCTTGGTAGCATTGATGGTATTACACGAAGTGAACAAGGCTGGCAAATAATTGAACCGGATAGGCATGGTGATTGGCTTGGTCAACGTAATGAAAGTTTCGAAGCATTCTTAGCCTTAGGTGTTAAAAAAAGGCATGATCAAAAGCTGTTTGAGATTTATTCATGTGGTCTAAAAACCAATCGTGATGCTTGGGCATACAATTCAAGTCGTGAAGCTCTCGCAAAGAATATGAGAAATATGATTGCTTTCTACAATAGTGAAGTGGAACGTTTTAATGGTGCTTATACACATGATGACGGTAAAACACGTACTAAAACTGTAGACAATTTCGTAAATTTAGATGCAAGAAAAATCAGTTGGAATTATTCTCTTAAAGAAGACTTGATAAAAGGAAAGACTTTCAAGTTTGAAGAAAATTGCCTTTCTCAAAGTTCATATCGTCCTTTTACGCAACAGTGGCTTTATTATAATCGGAATTTCAACGATGGAATTTACCAAATGCCTCGTATATTTCCGATAGGGCAAGCGGTTGAAAACAGAATGATACAAATTACAGGCATAGGAGCAAAGAAAGACTTTTCTGTACTTATGACTAAAGTTGTATCTGATGTTAATATGATGGAAGGTGGTAGTCAATGCTTTCCACGCTATATTTATGATGATGTTCCGGTTTCAAAAGGTAAAATAAGCAACAATCTCATTTATTTTTAATTTCTACAGAAGAAAACACAACATCTGGTTTACAGAGGCGTGATGCCATTACGGATGAGGGATTAGCACATTTTAAAGCAGCTTATCCTAATGAAACACTCACGAAAGATGATCTGTTTTATTATGTTTATGGTTTACTTCATTCAGAAGATTATCGCACTCGTTATGCTTATAATTTATGCAAAGAACTGCCTCGTATCCCTTGTGTTAAAACTGCTGATGATTTTTGGAAGTTTGTTACTGCTGGACGTGAACTGGGTCATTTGCACGTAAATTATGAAGATGTGGAACCTTATCCCGCGACCTTTAAAAAGGGTAATCCAAAACAGACAGAGATCTCTAATCCCGAAAAGTTTTATTATGTAACTGAAATGAAATTCGCAAAAATTAAAAATAGTAAGGAAAAGGATAAATCTACAGTTATTTACAACAGCAATATCACAATAACAAACATTCCTCTTGAAGCTTATGAGTATATCGTCAATGGCAAGCCAGCTCTTGAATGGGTTATGGGGCGTCAATGTGTTAAGACTGATAAAAAGAGCGGCATTGTGAATGATGCCAATCGTTATGCTGTTGAAACCATTGGCAACCCTGCTTATCCATTAGAATTGTTTCAAAGGGTTATTACTGTAAGTTTAGAAACAATGAAAATCGTTAAGAACCTACCAAAATTAGAAATGAGAGAAACTGAATAGATTTGGCATGCTCAGATGATAGGCATATTAACCTCACAAAGGGGGGTATAAGGTCTTATACCTATAGGGAGGGCTCTATACCCCTTTTATAAACTGCTTACATAACATCTTAAAAGGAGTGCTTATCATGCGTTATTCTAAAAAGAAGAAACTTGCACTGTTAGATACTCTTATTTGGATTGCTTTAAGACTGATAAGAAATCCACTCTTAAGCAGAATACGCTTCTTTTACATTGCCTTTAAGAGATTATACCGTAATCTAAAATGATAGCTTTATCCTTTTCAAAAGCTTTGTTTAAAGAGAGTTATATATATATTCATTTTCTTAGATTACTTATAGGTTTTGTCTGTTCTTAAAACCCCCAAAACCCCTACAAAACGTATATTATTGATTGAATTTAGAGGTTGTATTGTTGATACAGGTTGTTTTTTGAAAACTTGATAAAAATTAACTTATTGAAATATAATAAACTTTTATTTTTGACTAAAAAAATAAAATAATACGTATAAGAAGAACCCCCAAAACCTCCAAAACCCCTTCAAAACTCATAACCATAATGATCTTGATAGCATTGCTTATGATTATAGTCCCTTTCTTTTGAAAGGCTTTAAGAGACCACATGCTTTTTTAAGACGTGTTTTAATCACTCACTAAAATGATCACTTTTGTCAGTTCAATTTACTGACACAAACTGACAAGTTTTAATCAACTCACATCATTGATTATCTTTAAAGATTGTACAATTGATATGAGTTGTGTTTTAAATATATTAACCTATTAAAATATAATGTTTTTAATTTTCTCTCATTTAAAAAAAATAATATAGGCTCTAAAAAGAACTGACAAAAATGACACGGTCTATTAAAAGGGATTTTGCTGATCTCTATAATTACCAATTTCCATTGAGATGTTTTCATAACGGTCTATAAATCGCAATTATCCTATTTATCAACTAGTTGTATAACATCAGCTAAGGTATAGGTTTTCATGAATCTTCCCCTGCATACTCTTTAATTCTTTTGCAGAGAAATTCATAAAAATTACTTGCGTAATACTGGGGATCATCACGTGGAAACTTAAGATAGAGCGGACATTCACCGTCCCGAAACTGCGTATAATCAAAATAAAAGGTTTCACCAAAATCAGTTGTGCAGATAACAAGTTGTTTGGGGTCCGTAAAGCCATCTCTTCTATCGAGCAAATTTCGGTAAACAATATCACCAGCAGGAATACCTGCACAGATTTCATAAATACTGAATATTTCTTCACCTCCAATTTCTCCTCCTCCATAATTTTTTAAAAAATTCTTATAGGAAGAGGTAAATTGTAAACCAAGAGTGTTCTCAGCTGTTTTAATCCGCACCTCATCAGGTGCATTATCTTGAGTACCAAAATTAATAACATGACTATGCATATCAACATATTGTGCAACATCTGATAAAGTATAACTTTTCATAAATTTTTCTCCATAAGTCACAGCGTGTTTTTACTCATAATGAGTGTTTCTAATGATCAATCTTTTTCTACTATAGCCAATGGAATTGGGACGAGATTGATAAAATCATAAGAGATATGTTCTTGAAGGAGCTCTTTTCTCATCTGTCTCTGTAAAATCATCTCGCATTTACAATATATGATGTAATTAAAGGGGATGATCATTAAAGCTTAGAGAGCACCTTTTAGTGGCATTATTTCAATATTTGCAATAATTACTTTTTCTTTTTTTCCTACTTAGGAATTTTTTTTGAAATCCAACAAATAACTTTTCTGATAAAATTTGTCTTTGGCTTCATAGGAGCAACAAAACCCTTGTCTTGATAAAATGAGTAGAGAACCTCAACCATAGGACCTTCTTGTGTCATAGGATATAACATAACAGGCCTACAATCGACTCCAATAGGAGCTCTTTTTGATACCATTCTTTCCACATTTGTACCTGTTACTATCTGTCCTTTTTCTTTCCAAGAAGAAACTGTTTCAGGCTCAAACAGCTCATCTTCCTGATAAACTTTTTTACCTTTAAATTCCACAGGCTGAGCTGCTCCCATAATTTTTTTCTTTATCCATTTCATGATTCATAAGCCCCTTCGATTTTTGCAAAATAATCAATGTATTCTTTGTTCTAAATAAACTTAACAAACTCTCCTTCCAAGAAGGAGGTTATTCCTCGCTAGAAAGCTCTGAGTGATTATCAAAATCTTTTGCCACCTGTTCAATCAAAGCGTAGCTCAGTTGCTTGGTTTTTGCTACTTTTTTGGCTAAAGCTAATGCACGTTCTAGGTGGGTTTGGCTGATACTCTCGTCAAAGCCTAGGTGATCACCTGCTGTAAAACTTTTCTGATAAGATTGTAAGGTCTCAACATCACCCAATAAAGCAAGAGCGCCAAGATGAAATAAAGCATAATCCGTATTATCTGCTTTAGACGTTGCATCCTTTTCCCAAGGAGCTATACCATAATCAGAGCGTAGCCTTTTAGAAAGATCAATGTCTGTTACCGCCCATTCTAAAGCATCATCAAGCGCTTGCTTTAAGCGATCCGCAGTGACTTCTGGTTCAAAGATTTCTAATCCCTTGGCTTCAAAATTAAGCTGTATATCTGGAATATCTTCCGTGTGGGTAGGATCAATGAATTTACAAGCGGTGGAAAGAATGCCCGTGCTAATCATAAAGGCGCTATCAAATTGCGGGTAGTCTTTGGCAATTTCGTCGTTATAAAGAATATCTACTTCACGATCAGCCAATTGATAGCTTGCCATATGGTCATTCTCATTGATTTTCTCGGTTGACCAGCCTAGGCTTTTTAAAAGTGCATGAGCACTTTCCATGGTGAGACGATCATCAGTGTCATCCGCTTCATCCACTTCCTCTGCCACTTCAACAGAAGTTGTTTTAGAAGAAACAGGTGCTGTTTGCGGATCCAAGCTCAAAATCGGTGCATTTTTCGGAAAACCAGTCCGATAACGGCGTGCAAGAGTAAGGACGTTATCAATAATATGTGCTATGTTTTCCCTTATCAAAGCTGAAAAGTTTTTATCCTTCAAACTTTCCTTATAAAATTTGAGTTTTTCAACATCCCCAATAAGAATAAGTGCAATAAGGTGCAACTTCGCAAAATCATATTCACTGTCTGGGGACAAAGCCGCATAATCATAGATGATTTGATTCACATTTTGTCGATCAGCCCAGCACAAAATATCCGCACAGATCTGCTTCAGTTTACCTTCATCCAATTCAGTACTAGAAACTGCATAAACTTCTTCTGATTCTTTAAGAACGGTATATTGGGGAGTATCGATGAAAATAGATCGATAAGCTGTAGAAAAACCAAGTGTTGAAAGAGAAACCTTGAAGGTAACAAATGGTGTCTCTCCTTTTTTATCAAGGTCGTACACTATATTAATGATACGATCTTTCTTTATAAAATAAGCATTGCAATTGTAATTTTTATCACGATAGACTGTCCAGTCCATCCTTTTTAAGTCTTCAGAAACTGTATTAAGAAAAGACAAATCTTGCAAACTAAGACGATCATCTATGGCTTTTCGCTCATTAAGGATTTTCAGATATTCTTCAGCAAATTGAACGGCATGGTTAATATATCTCTCTACGTCACTGTCATCCAAAATCTCAGAAATCGTACCTGCTTCTAAAAAATTTTGATAAGATTTCAGGACATCAATTTGACCTGTCAATGCTAAACAAGCTAAATGCCAGACTATATCTATATTGTAGCTATATTTTTGGATAAGCGTTTTGCTTTCTATTGATGCTTGTAAATCTTGGGCACGTGCCCACTGTATTATCCGCTCAGAGATTTTGATAAGCTCTTGCTCATCTAATGTCTCTACACAAATATCAATACCTTTACCAAAACCACTAAAAATCCCCCCCCCAATCGTATTAAAAGAATTATAAATATTTTTAGGAGAAACACACCAATATTCCTTACTATAGTGAATACAATTGCAAGCGACAGAAATCATTTCATTAGATATTTCAGCTTCAATACGGGCATTGTAATTGTCATGGAGACGTATAAAACCAAAATCAAATTGAATAAAGCGGTCGGGCAAAATCAACCACATTTTTCCAGGCTCCGTAGCAAACCACCCTTGTGTTTTGAGAACGCGCATTGCTGCTGTGAGGCTTATCGAGCGCTGTTTGGTTTTTTTGCGCGTTAGAATATCATCCAACTCCCCATTTTTATAGGCTTGCGCAAAAAAAAGCAGGCGATCATCCGATGTCATTGTTTTATAATCAGCAAATTCTGGCACAGATAGTTTTGGAGTAGATCTATCACTCCTTAAAGCCTCCATATCACCAAGTAATGCTTGTGCAACGGCAGAATGATCAGCAGCTTCTTCGCACAACTTTTTTTCAATATCCTGTGCTTGCGCCCATGCAACCACTTTGTTTAAAGCGGTTGTGATATGGCTTTCGGAAAGATCTGGAGCTTTAACATTAAAATCCTCCTTCGCGTAAAACAGCACATCTTCATATTTACGCTGTGATTTTTCACCTCTAGAATATTCCCAGCCAAGACAATAAGTAGCGGTGGTGAGATCAGCCGAAAGCAAAAACTCTTTGCCTCTCTCTCCATAATTTTTTACACCATAGCCAATGCCAATAATGCGATCGGAAAGATAATAATAAGCAAATGTATCCCCCACTTCATCGCGATGGGGCTCCCAGCCCAGTCTTTTTAAAATCTCTGTGACATCTTTTGTTTGCATCGTCATGCCCCTGCATGGTCCTTAATTCTTTTACAGAGAAATTCATAAAAATTACTTGCATAATAGTGGGATTCTCCGGACATTGTCTCACAATAGAGTGGGCATTCACCATCCCGAAATTGAGAGTAATCAAAATAAAATGTTTCACCAAAATCAGTTCTATTCACGGCAAGCTGATTTGGTTTTGCGAAACCATTTTTTATATCCGTCAAATTATAGAAAACAATATCACCAGCAGGACACTTATCAAAACTTGCGTTATAAATGCTAAATATTTCATCACCTCCAATTTCTCCTCCTTTATAATTTTTTAAAAAGTCTTTATAAGAAGTTGTAAACTTTACACCAAGAATTTTCTCAGCTTCTTCAATCCTTTCATCACTAACCGCATCCTCTGCAGTGCCAAAATCAACAATATCACTATATTTCTCAACCAACTCTGCAACATCATCTAAGGTATAGATTTTCATAGATGATCCTCAAAGCGTGCGTTATAAACGCTCCATATTTCCTCACTATCAATTTCACCTCTTCCATAGTTTTTTCCAAAAACTCTTGTAAAAAGGGATAGGTTGCGGAGTGGGAGTGTTCTCAATCTTTTCAATCGGTTGATCACCTTCAGGTATCTCAACTCCCACGCTTTCTTTAATTCTTTTGCATAGGAATTCATAAAAATTACTGGCGTAATATTCGCAATCTTCAGATGGAAGCATGACATAAAGTGGGCATTCACCATCCCGAAACTGCGTATAATCAAAATAAAAGGTTTCACCAAAAGCAGCATCACAAACGATAAGCTGTTTTGGTGTTGCTAAACCACGTTTTCTATCATTTAAGTTTTGAAAAACAATATCATCAAAAGGAACACCTATAGGATGCTCATAAAGACTATAGATTTCATAACCACCAATGTCCCCGCCTTTATAATGTTTTAAAAAAGCTTTATAGGAAGATGTGAATTGCAAACCAAGAATTTCCTCAGCTTTTTCAATCACGAGATCATCAACCTCCTTATCTTTGCTAGCAAAATTAACAATATCACCTTCATATTTATCAACTAATTCTACAACATCATCTAAGGTATAGGTTTTCATGGATGATCCTCAAAACTTGCGTTATAAACGCTCCATATTTCCTCTATCAATTTCACCTCTTCCATAGTTTTTTCCAAAAACTCTTGTAAAAAGGTATAGGTTGCGGAGTGGGAGCGTTCTCAATCTTTTCAATTGGTTGGTCTCCATCAGGTATCTCTTCTCCCGCGCTTTCTTTAATTCTTTTACAAAGGAATTCATAAAAATTGCTAGCGTAATATTCGCAATCTTCAGATGGAAGCATGACATAGAGTGGGCATTCTCCATCCCTAAACTGCGTATAATCAAAATAAAAGGTTTCACCAAAGTCTGTTCTACTAACAACAAGCTGTTCTGGTGTTGCAAAACCATCTTTTCTATCATTTAAGTTCTGAAAAACAATGTCATTAACAGAAACACCTATAGGATACTCATAAAGACTATAGATTTCATCACCACCAATGTCCCCGCCTTTACAATGTTCTAAAAAACTCTTGTAAGACGATGTGAATTGTAAACCGAGAGCTTTCTCCGCCCTTTCAATCACGAGATCATCAACTGCGTCATCTTCAGTACCAAAATTGATAATATCACCATTATATTTATCAACTAATTGTATAACATCATCTAAGGTATAGGGTTTCATCAATTATGCTCCATCAATTATTCTATAAGTTTCTTTTCATCAACCGTAGAGCATTACTGCCGATGCTCCTGTCTCCATCTGTCAAAATTTAGACCTATAATGCCCCATTTCATATTGATTATTCCTCCTAAACTACTGTTTTCTTGTTCTCCATACCCATTACCAAGTTTATACCAATATTCCTCTCTCTGCTTCTCAAACTTTTTTCTCTCTATGAGCGATTGATGTGTTTTTGGATTAGCATGAATAACAGAAGTATATTTTTTATGAAATTCATGGCTCATTTCTGCTAAGGGTCCATCAGGGGTTTGATTTAGGTGATGCAACTCAACAGACTTACCATCATATCCTATAGGTGCTCTTCTTGCTTTCATTCTATCAATATTAGTGCCCCATACCGTTTTTTTGTTATTTTTCCAATCAGAAACTCTGTAAGGATCAAACAGGTCGTCTCTCCGATAAACTGTGTAGGTCTGTCCAAATTTGCTATCGGTAAATTTAGTGGGTTTCTTTTTTAACCACTTCTTTTTTTCTTTAGCAGCGAGTTTAGTTAGTTCTTTCCTAGCCGCAAGTTTGTCAGGATCTCCTTGAGCTGCAAGTTCTGCAAGATTTTTCTTGGAAGCGAATTGGGCAAAATCTTTCCTAGCAATGAATTTAATCCAAGCCTTTTCGCCAAGCTTTATGGCTCCCTTGGCTGCTCCAGCAACTCCTGTCATTAGGGATGCTGTTTCAGTCAATAATTTTCCAAATTCAAGACCAGCTTTAAAGGATCCACCAGCACCGGCTCGCTCATATTCCTCCTCCATTTTATTAATGCGATCTACATAGGACTGTCCAAGGGTCTGACCAATTGTCGCCAAAATCTCACCACTGCTGAAAAAATCTTTGAGCACTTTCAAAGTCTCTTCGGGATGTTTGGCTAGTTGCCAAAAACCATCAAGCGTATCGTATATTTCAGCCGGTACACCAGCTACTATACCAGCCCCAAAGCTTATACCTTGCCCTGTACTAATCGCAGACCACTTCGCAGACACTTCTGCTTCACATAAAAGGTCAGGACACTCCTTTAATTCTTTATTCATCTGGGCTATTTGAGCACTGCTGAGGTAGTTATTTGCAGCGGCATTACCAGCGGCATCGGCGCCGGCATCAACATTGCCACCGGCAAGGGCAGCGGCAACGCCCCCAGCAGCCCGTGCGACATCAATGGTGTGGTCTCTAAAGTCAGCAAACTGCGCATCAATCTTTGCGTTTATACGCGCTTCCTCTTCCGGAGTTGGGGTGCGACCGTTTAGATCCCCCATTTCCTCTTTCACAATGCCTTGCACCCACAATTTAAACTGGAGCATGGCTGTGGCTTCACCCACAGCCCCGCCGATAGCACCGGCAGAGCAAGCACCACTCGCAACCGCGCCTTTTAAGCAGCCAAGACCGGCGTGGGCAACGATCTGTGTGACCGTATCTATTTTGCCTTCAGCCTTGGCGGTACCGATTTCTTCTGCCAACGATTTGCCAACCGTATCAGACAGGGCGATGCGCAGATTGTTAAAAAAGTTCTTGTCAAGAGAGCCACCCTCAAGAGCCGTTTGCACGCCTGTGCCAATGGCGGCTTTGATCAGGTTCTTTTCCGCTTCAAGGGCGATACGATCGACAAAAGGAGCGGTTTTTGGCAAAGATTGTCCAACACCAACCATTTCCGTTATTTGGCTGGTTAAGCCTGCTGTCAACATCGACGAAACAATGCTGAGAATATTCTTGGAAGAGCCAAGCTCATGCAAGGCGCCGGCAATATTGCCGCGATTATTGACAAGAGCCACAGCGCTTTTGTTAATCAGCGCTTGGACACCTGCCTGTATCGCTGCATTCATGGCGGTGCTAGAGCCAAGCCCCAAAGCACCGGTAATGGCACTGGCAGCGCCCGAGGCTGCTCCGCCTGTAACCGCCGTGACAGCCAATGCCACGAGAGCCGCACCGGCTTCTGTCAGCCCTTGGGCTTTATAATCCCAATCTTTAAATTCAGCCTTTACTGCTTGCCAATCCACTTGCTTGGATAATTCTGGATCATCACGCAGTTGCTTGATCCATGCCAAGCCTGGAGAGTGTGACAATTGCTCAAGGGATTTGTCTAAATCACCGGTTGCCTGATATTCGACAACAAAGCCATTGCCTGCATCAAGCTTCATGCCACCCTTAGCATCTATGGTGACATGCTCGATGGTCTCCTTAAGGTAACCTTCGTCACCCTCACTCCACCACACAAGGTTTTCATTACGCTGATAAACATCCTTAAAATCTTGATCCTTGTTGGTCAGAAACTTGATCTTCCCCTTATCTGATGCCAAATGCATCTCGCCACCACTTGATAGCCCTGCCGCACCAAGTGTGAGATCCCCATTTTGCGCATGCATGGAGAGGTCTTTGCTAAACTCCACCGTGCTTTTGTTTGTGGTAACTTCAGTTGATTGTTGACGAAACTTATTCTTTTGTTTCGATTTGTCGCCTTCTTTGCCCCTAAGATCCAAGTCAAAACTGTTAACGTCTTGCACCGAAGTCAGCGTGAAAGCACCACCACTGGTGAGATTCCCATTACCTTCTCCTTTTACCTTAACCCCATCCATGATGAGGTCGTCGTTCGTAACAACGTTAAGATCATCCCCACTGTTGACTTCTGCCAAACGGTGCTCTCTGCTTTGGGCGTTATAATGCCCTTTTTCCAATGTCTGTGCATGTTCACTTTCTAGCGCCAATGCACTAAACGTGGCAGAACCACCGATAATCATCGTCATCGGACCGCCGCTGGTGAATTCCCCACCCTCTGCGCCAAGATCACCAAGGGATTGGATGTTTAATTCATGATTAGAGAGAATTTGTCCCTTCTGCCCAGCTCGATCACCAAAACCATATGCATTCGTGTCACGGATTTTAGCGGTGCTATTGACAATCGTATCACCCGTCATGGCAACCGTATCACCATGAATAACACCGGAATAATTGGCTAAAAGACCGTTACTGGTGAGTTCTACAGCACCGGTACCAAGCAAAAACCCACCATTATTGAACAAAGTTTGCGTGGTCGAAACGTGCAGTGCATCATCACTTACCACAGCACCGCTATTGGTAAGACGGTCCGCATTCAAGGTGACGCCATTGCCTTTCAAACGTGCACTGGCAAGATTTTCTTGCTGCGTTTTTGCCCCATAAACATCTTGTGCTAAAGAAGAATTTGGTGCCAAATAAACGTGGGGCACTAAGACCTCTTGTCCGTCGACAAGGTGGGTCTCAAGCCAGATCATATCCTTTTTGATCCCAGCAATCTGCTGAGGCGTTAAGGGCTTGCCTAGCACTAACCCCAAGGGACCTTGCTGCTCCACAGCATTGTCATAGAGCCTTTGCATTTGAGCATTGGGATCTTCAACATCAAGAAGAGTGCGATTGCCTGTCAGCTCAAAGATTTGCTCACCCACCAGACGATATTCAAAATAAGCATCGCCCAATCTTTTAAACACGTGCTCAGGCTTATAATTGCCAATCTTTTTTAAATAATAGTCCGATCCTAAAAATTTACTTGGGTTGATAAAGTCCTGTCGCGTCTCGATTAAAAACGGCACATCCGGTGATTGGCTGCCAGCCAACTCTGTCTTGACAGAGTTAAGCCCATCTTGCGTTGGCACCTGTATGGATTCTGGTGCGGGTGTTTGGATACTCGGTGCAAAAAGCCCTTTGTGCCCTTTCAAACCATTGATAATACCGTCCAATCGATCATTGCTAATCAGTGGTTTGGAACCGTCAAAATCGGGTGTTTGTCCCCCAGCCAAACCTTGATCGCCAGAGCTATAGCTGATCGACGGTTTAAAACCATCAACGTCAGTATTTTTAACGCCAGTCAAGCCTTTATTGCCAGAGCTTAAACCAATTTGACCGGCTCCATCACGCACTGCATGATTGTCAAGAGTGTCTGTAACCTTGACATCAAGAGTGCCACCAGCTTCAATCGTGCCGTAAACAGCATCATAAGTGCGTTTGGTTATTACAGGATTATCAACATATTCCCATGTGTCTGTATCTCCTAATTGAATAAGCCCTGCACCCAAAATATCACCAGATGTAGTTTCGATATGTGTTGTCGTCTCAATCTTGGTTGTTTCGGTTAAATCACGCCCCTCATTGAGCAGCGTATCGCCATGCATCACAATGTTGCCATTGGCAGCAATTAAGCTATAGCTATTACGGATATCGCCGGCATGAACCGTGAGATGACGCCCTGCTAAAATCTGGGCAGCATTACTGGTAAAATGAGGCTGCTGCTGACTAACCGTCGTTGTAACTCTGGTAGTTGTGGTAGTTGTATCAACAAAAAGCCACCCATCTGTTTCGGTATGTGATGTTTCATGGACATTGCGATTAACCACTTTATCGGTAACTTCAACCCCACCTTCGCGCACATTGGTAAGCGCTGAGACATCGAAGGTCATATCGCCGGATACGGCTTCTAAAAGCCCTGAGCTGTTGATCACATGACCAGCTCGCTCTCCACTTAAACCACGGATGATGAGATTGTCTTCAGCAATGACGTCGGCAAACTTATTGATAAAATCCCCATCTAAGGAGAAAATGGCAGATTTCTTGGCATAAATCAGCCCGCTATTGCTCATATCAGCGCTCACATTGAGCGCAACCCCATCACCACTTGAACCAATACTGCCGGCATTGTCCAAAACATCTGCGGTTAAAACAAAAGCGCCACCACTTTTGAGAACTCCGTCTTCACCATTTAAAACCAGAGCAGCTTGCCCCAATGACGGATCATGGCTTTCTGCTATAAGCGTAAAGCTGTCACTGGCTAAAAGCTGACCTGAATTGGCTAAAGATCCAAGCTTCGCATCAACAACACCGCCCACCATGATACCGGAATTGCTTAAAACACCATGGCTGTTGAGAGTAAGTACTCCGCCTTGCGCTTCCACAAGCCCAGCTTGGTTAAGGGTGTCTGCCTTCAGCGTTACATCATAGGCGGCAACCTTGCTTGGTTCGCCCAGCGTCAAGGTGCCATCGGTTGAGAGCTCTATCCGCTCTTGCGCAACAATGCGCCCCGTTTGGTTTAGAGTGTTTTGCGCACGCAAAGCAATAACGCCATTGCTTGCAAGCATACCGCTATTGGTTAAATCACCGTAACTTTCGAGAGTAAGTTCCTCACCTTGCGCTTCTATAAGCCCAGCTTGATTAAGGGTGCCTGCCTTCAGCGCCACATCATAGCCACCAACTTGGCTTGTCTCACCCAGTGTCAAGGTGCCATCAGTTGAGAGCTCTATCCGCTCTTGCGCAACGATGCGCCCCGTTTGGTTCAGAGTGTTTTGCGCATTCACAGTGATTGCGCCATTGCTTGCTATCGTACCACTATTGGTTAAATCACCGTGGCTTTCGAGAGTAAGCTCCTCACCTTGCGCCTCTATAAGCCCAGCTTGGGTGAGTGTGCCTGCCTTCAGCGCCACATCATAGCCACCAACTTGGCTTGTCTCACCCAGTGTTAAGGTGCCATCAGTTGAGAGCTCTATCCGCTTTTGCGAAACAATGCGCCCCGTTTGGTTCAGAGTGTTTTGCGCACGCACAGTGATTGCGCCATTGCTTGCTATCATACCACTATTGGTTAAATCACCGTGGCTTTCGAGAGTAAGCTCCTCACCTTGCGCCTCTATAAGCCCAGCTTGGGCGAGTGTGCCTGCCTTCAGCGTTACATCATAGCCACCAACTTGGCTTGTCTCACCCAGTGTTAAGGTGCCATCGGTTGAGAGTTCTATCCGCTTTTGCGAAACAATGCGCCCCGTTTGATTTAGAGTGTTTTGCGCATTCACAGTGATTGCGCCATTGCTTGCTATCGTACCACTATTGGTTAAATCACCATGGCTGGTCAGTTGAAGGTCACCACGCTCAATCTCTATGTGCCCTGCTTGGATCACACTATCAGCAACAATATTAACTGCCCCTTGCGTAGAAATGAGACCATCAACATTCTCGAAACTACCCACATCAATGCGCAAACCATCCCGCGCTAAAACATGCGCACCTTCATCATGTGTAGCGTTTTGTTGATCTGAATTTGTCGCTTCAGCGCTTTTATTGACAAAAGACGTTGCAACAATCTTCATCTCACCGGCTAAAGCACTGAGAAGACCAGCCTCATTATTTATATGACCAGCACGTGTCTCTTTCAGCCCACCAATGCTGAGAGCCTCTTCAGCAATAATTCTGCCCTGTGTGTTGGTCAGATTACCATCACTGAATAGATCCATAGATTTTTTGGCGTAAATCAGCCCACTATTGCTGACATTCCCTGCCACATTGAGGGCAACGCTCTCACCACTAGAGCCAAGCACACCGGCATTGTCTAATCGCCCTGCGATCAAAACCAAAACGCCGCCACTTTGAAGAACCCCTTCGGATGTATTCTCAAGAAAAGCTTGTTGCGGATCGACGCCTTCTTGTGCGTTTACCATCAAATGCAAATCATCGGTTGCAATAAACGTCCCTTGATTGGTAAATGCACCAATATGAGCATCGACACTCTCACCACGCATTGTGCCGCTATTGATAACCCCATCACGCACTTGAAGGGTTAATGCTCCCTCTTGGGCTTCCACAGTCCCTGCTTGGATTAAAGCATCAGCACTTAAAACCACATCATAACTTAAAATCGTGCTCTCTTGACCGGTTGTGAGCATGCCCCCCGCTGTCAATGCAACCTGCTGCATACTGACAATATCACCAGTATGATTGAGAGCACCATGGGCATCCAGCGTTATCTCCCCATTGGACAACACAGAGCCTTCTTGGATCAGGGCACCGTGATGCGCATAAAGGTCAATTTTTTGCTCTGCCACTAAGCGCGCACGTGATGTAAGCTCTGCTGCTTCCACCAAAAGAGAGCCGCCGGCGCTATAATGTCCAGCGCCTACAGTGAGCGCATCATCGGCGCTCAAGACAATATTCCCCTTGGCACCAATATGGTTGTTTAAAGCGGTGATTTGATTGGTTTCAATGATCAGATCGCCAAGGGAAGAAACCCCTGTTTGATCATTGTCTTGCATGCGGCTTAGATCAATTGTTGCTGCTTGGATCTTTAAAAGATCACCGGCGGCTATCCGCCCATTCCCCGCCTCAAGCTTTGCTGCCTGTAAGTGCAAAGAACCCGTCGCTGACTGTTGACCATCACTTCCAATACCGCTTGCTATAAGAGCATGAGACTGGAGCTTGATCACATCGGCGCGCACATCAACAGCACCGCTTGCCGCAACGCGAGCTTTCTCAGCCAGTTCAACATGTTTCAAAGCCTTCAGTTCAACCGCTTCTTCTGAAAAAAGAAGATCTTTCACATGCACACTGTCGTGGTGGGAGTGAGCCTTCACTACTCCTTTGGCACGTGCTTTGGCAATCACCAGCTTGCCATCACTTGTCAATCTCATGGCGCCTGCATTGGCAACCATGTCTCCGCGCATCTTAACGCCGGCGCCTTTATCATTGGCAATCACGCGGATCTGCCCCGCATACATTCCACCAAACTCACTGGAATCAATCGCCAATTCTGGCTCTTTGCCATCAGAACCAAGAGAAGTTGCTTCGCGTTTGTCATAATCAAAATGATTGTGACCAGCGATAACAGCCAAATCTCCTTTGACCTGTATGGGACCCCCGACACTGATCTTGCGCGAAACAAGATCAAAAATATCTAATGCACTCCCATCAGCCCCACGAGCGCCTATGGTGATATCACCACCCTCAACACGCAATCCACTCAAAGCCCCATCGGCTCCAATAATCGGTTGTCCGGTTGATAAAGTCACCCGTGGAGTATTAATAAAGCCACAACCGTTACAGGTAATCCCATTGGGGTTGGCGATAATAACATCCGCCATATGCCCGTGGACTTCGCTCACGCCTTCAAGACGCGAGCGATTGGCACTTACTACTTCATTGAGGATAACCTTTGCCGCACCGCTATAACGCAAATTGCCGTTGCCTGGCACCAATCCCCCAAGCTGTGAACGCGAAACCTCCTCAGTCGAATTGTTCAAAATCACGCCATGGGTATCAACATTGAAATTGTCATATTTGTTATGAGAAAGACCCTGTCCATTGGGGCGAACAATATCAATCAGCGGCACATCATTGCCGGCTTTCCCCACCGTGGGGCGGAAAACAGAGCCAACCCCGTCAGCTGCTTTAATCCCTTGGCTCTCTTGTGCAACAGGACTTCGCGCTCCAAGCGCTTGTGCTTGCAACAACAAAGGCTGAAAAGCTAAGCAAAAACTTAAAACCAGTGAAAGCCCTTTATGGATCCCTCGCTGCAAAACACAAAGAACGCGCTGCCCTCGCTTGTATCCATATCCCAATCTATGCTTTTGATTTTTCAATCCCCGCATCTTCAGCTCCTCATAAAATTCTTTATCTCTTTAAAAAAAACAACCCATATGGGTGTAAACAGCGCAGCGATATTTTTACCGCCCCTTTGCTCTAAAATCTCAATAATGCCCGCACTTGAAATAACCCTGTCGCATTTCCCTTTTCTCGCACTGTTGATTGGGTTAAAATATTCGAATAAGACACATCAACATCCGTAATGTCTCCGGTTGCATGGAAACCCAGAGTTGCCCCAACGAGACACCCGCCAAAACTGTTTTTGCTTACATCATTGGCCACGGCTCCCAGATCAAGCGCCATATAAGGGGCAAATTGGCTCATAAAATTACGCCCCATTCTCGAAGAAAAACCTGGCAACAACAGCGACAATTCATTGCGCCAAAACACCCCATTATTGCCATAATAAATCGCCTCACGCACTCCGCGCACAGAGGAACTGCCACCAAGCGATATTTGCTCTGAACTAAACAACGTGTCGGGTGATAATTGTCCTGAAAACAGTGTGTTATAGCGAAAATTATACTGGTGAAGCGAAAAAGGACGCACGTAGCCTAGAGAAAAAGACAATTTGGAAAATTGCCCTTTGGGTGAATTTTTTGTTGCATTCTCTTGCTCTTTATCGTCATAAGCGCCAAGAATTGCCAAACCCTTATGAAACCCTATATGCGCGCTTAACTCTCCTCCAAGCCACTTGCGCGAATGATCAAGCTCAAAGGTTGCAATAGCCAATTTACGGCTGGAAACATCAACTCGACTGCCCATAATAAAATTATCAGAATATTTCCATGTCAACCGTCCCGTAACCCACGTCTTTCCCTCTTGATCACGATCAATAACCCGTGAAATCCATGGTGTCAGCGATAAAGACTTCCCCGCAGTCATAATATCGGAAAATATCCCCTTAACACTTGAATGATATTGGCTCCACGTCCCATCAAAACCTGTTGTCCAAGTGCCATAGGGAAGAGAAAATGATCCCGTTAGAGTATCACTATTGGGACGCTTATGAGAAAAATGATACGGACTACCATCCATAGAACGCTGATAGCTAAACGACCATTGATCATTGATCCCTAACAGATCATCAAAAGAAAGGCTCAAGCGCGTTTGATAAATTCCTGTTGCTTTAGCGCCAAGATTATCGCTGGAAAGCGTAATAAGCCAAGGTTTCTGTTTTTCAATATGAACATCGAGTATTGAACCACCCGAATTGCTCCCCGCACCAAGATTAATGGTGGCTTGGCGTGAGAAAAGCCGATTGATTTGATCAAGCCCTTGCTCTATCTGGCGCAGATTGGTCGGCTTCCCAATAAGGTTTGGAAAAGCCGTGGTGATTTCTCCTTGAAGTCTCCTCTCAACTTTATGCCCATCAAGGGTAATATCTTCCATCACACCTTCAACAACAACAATCTTGAGATGACCGCCGCTTAAATCTTGCTCAGGCAAATAAGCCCGCACCGCAATATAGCCGCGCTTCATATAAAGCTTGGTCACCGCTTTGAGCACTTTGTTGATTTCGGCAATCCCCAAACACCGTCCTTCCCAAAGAGAAATGGCTTCATGAAGGTCGGTGTGAGAAATCAACTGAGCACCAACAAATTCAATGCTTTTGATCAGCAAACAGGTTGTACCAGACGAAGCACCATAGGGAGATGGGGTATCATCATCTGGCAAAAAGACCCCATGTGTTTCGTTTCTACGGTGTAATTGCTGAAAACGCTGTTCTTGCGTTTGTTGTCGTTGGATGCTCTCTGATTGATTAATCGCTTTCTCACGAATGTTTTCGGCAAAACTCGGCAACGAGAAAAGGCACAAAAAAGCCGCAAAAACAAAAGTAAAAAAAAATCTATGCATTCATTGTGCCCTCAAAGTGAGCAACAAAATGAACCATATCGTCAGCGTCACAGAAAAAATCGCCAACCGCGTAACAATTTTTTAATTTTTTGATGAGAATAATACTTCTAGAATCTAAGAGAAAAGCATAGACTGTACTGTATACACCTGCTTTATTGATTGTGCAAACCATATCATTTCCCCCGCTTTTGAAGATTTTACAATGGCACTGTTAAATGACAATCATACACTCTATATGCTTCTTAATTTTAAGGTGTTGCATGTAATATAATCTTGGGCTTCAAGTAAAGGCCGTTATTCATAGAATAGACCAAATTTATTGGAACTGTTACATATTAGAGACAACAAGAAACACTCCATTATTATCGCTTGATAAGAAAAATAGCATGACAATAGCTTATTACTAAAATAAGAAAAAAAGAAAATGCGTAATGCCATAACTGATGAAGGATTAGCGCATTTTAAAACTGCTTATCCTAATGAAAAAAACACTAAAGATGATCTGTTTTATTATGTTTACGGTCTTTTGCATTCAGAAGATTATCGCACTCGTTATGCTGATAACCTCTCTAAAGAATTGCCTCGTCTTCTTTATATAAAAACTGCTAAGGATTTTGGAAATTTGTAACAGCAGGGCATGAATTGGGTCATTTGTACGTAAACTATGAAACTGTAGAACCTTATCCTGAGACCTTTAAAAAGGGTAATCCAAAATTAACTGACATCTCTAATCCCGAAAAGTTTTATTATGTGACTGAAATGAAATTCGCAAAAGCAGTTAAAGAAAATGGAAAATCTGATAAAGATAAAACCACTGTTGATAAAGATAAAACCACTGTTATTTACAATAGCAATATCACAATAACAGATATCCCTCTTGAAGCTTATGAGTATATCGTAAATGGTAGACCCGCTCTTGAATGGGTTATGGGGCGTCAATGTGTAAAGACTGATAAAAAGAGTGGTATTGTGAATGATGCCAATCGTTATGCTGTTGAAACCATTGGCAACCCTGCCTATCCTCTAGAGTTGTTTCAAAGGGTTATTACAGTAAGTCTAGAAACAATGAAAATTGTTAAGAACTTACCAAAATTAGAACTAAGAGAAACTGAATAAGCTTATTAAAGCATGCTCACATGATAGGCATATTAACCTCACAAGAGAGGGGGTATAAGGTCTTATACCTATAGGTTCTATATCCCCTTTATAAACTGCGTACATACAATCTTTAAAAGGAGTGTTTATATGCGTTATTCTAAAAAGAAATCATTTGCACTTTTAAATACTCTTATTTGGATTGCTTTTAAAAAACTATATCGTAATCTAAAATGATAAATGTATACTTTTCGAAAGCTCTGTTTAAAGAGAGTTCGATAATCTCTATAATTATCAGTCTCTCTTTAGATGTTTTATAACAAATAAATCACATTATCATCTTTATCATTTCTCTTATGAAAATGAAAAATGATGCGGTAGCTATAAAGAAGATAACAGCTATAAAAGGCTGTTAAATTGCAAATGCGTTATAAAGGAAATTAACAGAAATCTTAAAAACCATTTAGTAAAAAAACTGATAGGTTATAAAGATAAAAACACGCATGATGAGAGCGTTTCTAAATATTATAAATGTATAGATTCAGAAAATACGCAATCGTTTAATGAAGCCTATAATATAGCTTTAAAAACACATAAATATAAAAGAAGCAATTGATAAGAACATGATAAATATTTACACATAATGAATTTAAAAAACATAAAAAATATCAAAAGAGACAAAATATTATTTGACAATAAATACGTATTTTATTATATAAATGATCAAGTGCTGAAAACACTTAAACATCAAGCGGGTAGATTACGAAACAATCTTTCCCATATCAAAAAACTGACTATCTTTTATGCTGTGATTAGCATATATGAGAATTTTGTCGGGTGTGGTCATGCTATACAAAACCCTATGGGGAAGGCATGCCGACGGACTTGATGCCGTGTTTTCAACACCCGGCGCCTTTATAGGTTGTCAATTGAAAACAATATTAACATCAAGGTTTTAATTATGAAAAATATCTCAAAAATCCCCCCCGTTATCTCTTCCATTGCAAATGAAACCGCCCCTGTTAATCAACAACAGCCTGCAAAAAAATACGAATTTACCAATGAAAAATTCACTTTTGATGGTCTTACTTTACACCGCATTCGTGCTCTAAGAGATTTTGATGATGTTAAGGCGGGAGACCTCGGCGGTTTTATTGAAAATGAAAGTAACTTATCCCATGATGGCAATTGCTGGGTCTATGATAATGCCGCGGTTCTTTTCAATGCAACTGTTTATGAAAATGCTAAAATCTATAATGATGCGAAAATCTTTAGAGGTGCCAAGGTGTATGGTAATGCTATCGTCAATGGCAAGGCATTGGTTTTTGATACAACCGCTCATATTTATGATAATGCAAAAATTCATGATAACGCTAAGGTCTGTGGGCATGTTTATGGTAATGCCGTAATTAGTGATAATGCTACTATTTCTAATGGTGCCAAGGTTTATGACAATGCCCGTGCCTATGTTTGTGGCTATATTTTTGGCAATGCCCGTGTGTATGGCAAGTCACGCATTTATGTCTGGGCGCGGGTTTATGATAATGCCCATGTTTTTTGTAATGCTTGGATTAAGGATTATTCAAGTATCTATGGTCATGCCAAGGTTTCTGGCTCAGCTCGTGTTGGTTGCTTTGTAAGAATTTATGATCATGCCAAGGTCTATGGCAAATCAAATATTGATCATCATGTGCAAATTTATGGCAATGCTGTTGTGAATAGCCGTGCAAAAATTCGTAATGATATCTGTGATGATAATCAGTCACTAAAAGACGCTGCTTAAATAACGCGTGGGCGCGGTGGGGGCGCCCTCCTTTAAACATCTCATTTAAAAATTTAAATCTCTTTATTAAAGGAATTGTGCTCATGCAAAAGAAATTTGCACTCACAAATGAAACGCGTGTATTTGGTAATCATACCCTTTATCGCATTAAAGCATTAAAAGACTTTGCTGATGTTAAGGCTGATGATTTAGGTGGCTTTATTGAAAAGGAAGATAACCTCTCTCATGAGGGAAATTGCTGGGTGTATGATGATGCTCTTGTGTTTAAAAATGGTCACGTTTATGAAAATGCAAAGGTTTTTGGCAATGCTATCGTTGCTGGCTATGTCTATGGTAATGCTCATGTGAATGGTAGTGCCCGCGTTCTTGCTGATGCTCATATTTATGACCATGCGCATGTTTCTTATGATGCTACGGTTTTTAGTTATGCACGCGTTTATGGTCATGCCAAGGTTTCTGGCTTGGCTTGTATTTATAGCCATGCAAAAATTTATAATTATGCTGTTATTAATGGTCGTGCAAAAATTTATGGCAAGGTCTATGGGAATGCTTGTGTGAGTGGCTCTTGTGAGATTTATGGCTCTGTTTATGGCAATGCTAAAATCTCATATTGTGCAACGATCTGGGGGCGTGCTTATGGCAATGCAAAAATCAACAAAAAAAGCAAAGTAAGGTTGGTTCCAAAAAATTGTGAGGTTTATGAAAGGGATAATGTTGTCAATATAACTGATAAAACAGAATAAAAACACGCATGGGGCGTGCATTCTTTATGGTTATAAACGCATATAAAATGCATTGCTATAAACATATAATAAAAGAGAGAGTAAAATAAAAAAAAGCCGTGCCAAATGATATGACGCGGCTTTCAAATAGCATTTCTTATTGATTAAAATGAATCATCCACAATGGAGTAATCAATGCATATATACAAAACGTATCATATTGCAAGTGCTCTATTAGAGATATAAAAACTTATCAAAAGAAACGTAAATGGTGCGTATGATCTTTAATCACTCATTGGAATTACAGAGCCTATAAAACGCTTGTCATGGCTATCAAACCTACCAAACAAATCAAAACGCTCGGTAGCTTTAACAATCCAATCAAAAGAACATGCATATTCAATAAATATCTGTAAAAAACGTTCTTTTTACATTTACGAGCATTGGTTTTTAAAAGCAGCTTTTCATAAAACAAATAAACAATTATGGTTTTTTGTTACCATTTTTATCAAGTCAATTTTATTAATAATAGTTATAAAAAAATCACAAAATTAAAATAACCACTTGAAAATATACCCATATGGGTATATTAATAATCATGAGTAAAATAAAACGTATCATATGGCTTGGTTCTTCACTCAAAGATATAAAAAGTCTTCCTGATCTTATTCAACAAAGGATTGGTTATGCTCTTTATCTTGCTCAGATAGGAGATAGAGGAGAAAATGTTAAGGTTCTCAAGGGGTTTGGATCTGCCAATGTTCTAGAAATTATTGAACGCGATATTCAAGGAACTTATCGCGCTGTTTATACGATACAATATAAAAAATCTCTTTATGTGTTGCATTGTTTTCAGAAAAAATCGACCCGTGGCATTGCAACACCAAAACCAGACGTTAATCTGATCAAAGAACGTCTCAAGTTAGCAGAACAATTAGAAGGGAATTAAAATGATCAATGTTTTTCACGGTAGTTCCAATGTTTATGCGGATCTTGGCTTTTCAGATTCCAGAGAGATGCTTATCAAAGCGCAACTTGCTCATAAGATTAGTCAAATTCTGAAAGAAAAGAACTTAACACAAAAACAGGCTAGTCAACTTTTGAAAATGACTCAACCCAAATTGTCTAAACTCTTAAGTGGAGAATTTCGAGGAATTAGTGAAATGAAAATGCTTGAGTGTTTGGCAAAATTGGGAAACGATATCAAGATTATTGTTAATCCGAAAGAAGTTAAAACGCTTGAAGGACATTTTGAAGTTGTTTTTTCTTCTTAAACTTCTTTATGATTAGCTTTTTGGGGTCTATTCATACATGGCAATCTTATATAAAAAATGGTCAAATGAATCATGCATAAAAGTGTGGATTCTTAAGTGGATTCTTATAAAAGAATTTCACTCAAACCATTGACTTTATTGTGTTTTTATATATAATGCGTTATTATCATCGTGAAAGTCTGTACGAGCAGCAAGAAACAACAGAGTGCCTGTTGGGGAGGGATTAAATCTGTTTCCGCAATGGTTGTAAACACCCTCTAAAACCTGTTCGACAGGCGCTACAGCATAGCATCTGCGATACCCAATCACACCATCTTGGCTGTCTCTTAACACGAGATAAAGCGTGCGACCATGAAACCACTCTGCCATCAGCATATCGCGTTCATGTTTTTTGACCGAACACCACGGAAAGTTTGCCATGTCCCATGGATAATCGATTTGTTCCCAGCTTAACTCTTCATCCGCATCATCTATCCAATTGCCAATAAGCCTGCCTTCTTCTCTTAAGAGAACGTGCTCTATCTCTGTTGTGCGCCCAAAGGAAAACAAAGTGCCCCCAGCTGTTAAGCGAACACCGCTCTCATACTCCAACATGCTGTCATCAAGCCGTGACATATTGCCTTCCATGGCTTGAACATCATAGCCATAGGTCCCTCGACGAAAATCAGAGCGCAAACTTTTGGAGAGGTCGGTAATCGCTTCAATGGCTTCAAGCTGTGTTCGTTCAGGCAACTGATCAAAGTAGAGTTGAAAGGAGTTCCACCATACCCGCCCCGTCCAGGCGGGTTGAAAGCGTGCTGTAATCTGGAGCCATTCAAGCCCCATCTCTATTGCCGCAAGAGAGCCGCGAACATTTTGCCATGCAAGACCCTGATCAATTAAATCATAAAGGTTAGAGAAATAAGGGGTTAATTCTTGTAAGCCATATTCGTCTATTAAAAAGGGCAACCAAGAAGGCGGACGCGTGATAAATTTCGCGCGTGGTATTTCTTCGAGTGCAGTTTTAACGTGAGGATCAAAAGCCATCGCTTCGGCAAAACAGCGTTCAAACAAGCTCGAATTTGGTGGCAAAAGTGAGGAAAGCATCAATAAGCACGCCCCCGTTCAGACAAGACAATATCCCCTAGTGCGACCGCTTCATCAGGTGCGACCAAAATATCCTCACAAGGTTGCGTTATGTTCACATGGTGAACGCCCTCAACCATCAAGCGGCTTAGTATCCAACTTAAAGACAGATCACGCCCAAGCCTTTGCGCATGCGCCCATTCTGCTCTTAAATTCTGCTCTGCTCTTTCCAAAACAAAGGAGCCTTCATCCGGTAACAACCAAAGATCAGCAGAAACATTGATCATCCGCTGTACCGCGCTTTTCACAAGGATGTGGTCATTGGTCATTTTAACATGAGGGGCATCAAGGGCTGCTTGCACCTTGGCAATTAAAGCTTCATCAGCCACCCCTGAAGGGGCGTCACTAAAAAGCGCAACATGAATAAGCGGGCTTTTACCCTCACGATAAACAAAAGCATCTTTGACATGGATATCACTTGAGAGAGCAAAATATTGAATGCGTGGCGCTGTGCCGCCTGTGGAATGTCCTTGTCTATTTAAGCGAATACGGCGGCGCAAACGCTCATCATCTTCATCCAAAAGGCGCGTGACCCCATGAAAATCCCCCAAATGATCTAAACTTGTTCCACGGGCAAATGTGAGTAAATTATCCCGCGCCACTTCATTAATTCGCTGGCGCAATAGCAACTCTTCATAAGCCGCCGCTTGCAATTGAATGACCACCGGATCATAAGCCGTCTTTTCCACATTATAAGGGATGTGATGCGCTGCAAAAAGCTCAGTCAAACGCGTGATCTTTTGCTCTAAAATTGCTTCAACAGAAAGCTCTTCAATAATTTGTGGCAGAGGGAGTTGTGGAGGGGGAATTTGTGGAATGGATAAAGGTTCAAACTCTGTCATCACCAACCTCTAAATTGATGCTCATTGGCTCTTTGTGTGACCAATCCCCCAAATGCCCATTGGGATAAAAAACACCCGTTAAAACAAAATGGAATGTGCCTTCACGCGTTGCTTTTGTCAGATCAATCCTCTGCAACGAAAACCCAGGCTCTCCACACTCTGGATCATCGAGTGCTTCAACAATTGCTTGATAAAGCTGCATCATCGTCGCAGGATCAGCATTGGCATCTTGGAATGCTCCAACATCACATCCATAATGACGACGCAAAACCCGTGTCCCAATCCTTGTCGTCAGACATTTACGAAGTGACTGTTGACAATGGTCCCAACCATATAAGAACAAGGCATTGATTTATAATGATAATCTAGCGTTATTCATATTGAATTAGAAACCCGAATACCGTAAGATTCTCTCATTTCAAACCTGCCTATCTTGAATCAATCAAAACCACTCATTTGCACATAACAAGTGGGATGAGTGTGGGGATCAAATTTGTATAAGAAAGGAGTAAAAAATGGCTCTTATGAACCGTCTTAATGCAAGATCTGTCGCAACATTGGGGGCTGGCAAATATAATGATGGTGCCGGCTTGTTACTTCATAAGCGTAAAGATGGAGGTGCTCAATGGATTTATCGCTATACCATTCATGGTCGGCGCCGTGAAATGGGATTGGGTGCATTAAGAGATGTCTCTTTAAAACAAGCCCGTGAATTGGCAACTGGGTGGCGTTCTGTTTTACGTGAAGGTCGTGACCCTATTAAAGAACGCAATAAACAAAAGCGTGAAGCAATAAGCAATCTCCATTACTTAAAAGACATTGCTTTAGATACTTTTGAAAGCCGTAAAGCAGAATTAAAAGGGGATGGCAAAGATGGAATTTGGTTTACACCTTTACGCCTTCATATTCTCCCCAAATTAGGCTGCCTCCCCGTTTCAGAGATTACACAAACAGAAATACGTAATGTTCTTGCTCCTATTTGGCATACAAAAGCTTCAACAGCAGAGAAAGCACTGAATCGTCTTAATCTTTGTCTCAAACATGCGGCTGCTTTGGGTCTGGATGTTGATTTACAAGCAACAACAAAAGCACGCGCTCTTTTAGGTAAACAACGCCATAAGATCACGAATAGACCAGCGATGGATTGGAAAGATATACCAGCTTTTTATCAGTCACTCTGTAAAACACAAAACATAACACGACTGGCTTTGCGTTTACTTATCCTTACAGGGGTTCGTACACGCCCTTTACGTTATATCCATAAAGATCAGATTGACGGGGATATATGGACAATTCCTGCTGAGAATATGAAAGGAAAGCGTGATACAACAAAAGAATTTCGCGTCCCCTTATCATCAGAGGCATTAGAAATTTTGAAACAAGCGCGCTCGCTTTCTCGCAATGATTTCTTCTTTTCTGCAACCGGTCGGGGAGCTCTTGCGCAGAAGTGTATGGCTCAATATATGAGAGATAATAAACTTGATGCCTGCCCCCATGGTTTTCGTTCTAGTTTACGCGATTGGCTTGCTGAAACAACCGATGCTCCCTATGAGGTTGCTGAAACTATTCTAAGTCATACAGTCGGAGGACAAGTAGAGCGTGCCTATCGTCGTACTGACTATCTAGAACAGCGCCGCGTTTATATGGATAAATGGGCGGCTTATGTCACGGGTCAATCTTAAGATATGGGGTGAATAACCCCATGATCTGTGGATAACTTTCGCTCTCTTCTCTCTCATTCGCTCTCAATTAGACTCATAATTTATCACATTAGAATTTATATGATAAAATATTGTTTTATATAAATAAAATACCTTTCAAAGGATTCAAAAATGTGGTTAATAAATAGGTATGATTTGTTACCATTTTTATAGTGAAAGGATTTTAGAATGACAGAAAACGATATTCTTTTAACAGACCGTGAAAGTGCAAAATTGCTTCATATGAGTGTCTCAACATTCCGCCGTCATGTAACCAATGGCTCTCTCCCAAAACCTTTAAAATTTGGTTTTTTATCGCGTTGGTTACAATCAGATCTTTTGAATGTCATCGAGCAAGCAAAACAGCAACGTTATAACGACGCGGCATAAAAAGAAAACCTTGTCACGTAAGAACGGACAAGGCTTTCTCAAGCTCATCAACCTGGAGCTTTATTTGGTGTAAATTCAAGGCTTTCTCTGCTGAAGCAAGACTTAAGGCTGGCATTCAAGTTGTTCTGAATGTTTTTTACAATAAGGGCTATTTAAGCGTCTCTCAACACTTCGCTGAGGCATGACAGCACCAGGACGACATATGGGAAGATTGTCCGATTTATGGTTCTCACACCATTCTTGTATTGTAAAGCTAGGACGAAAACCTGATTGCGCCATACACATTTCAATACTGGCAAATTGATTCAAATCTAGCGCCACAACCTTATTAAGGTCCGGTACTCCACATTCTAAAAGTATTTTATTTCTCCATAATGCTGGAGAAAGTGAGGGAATTGAGTTAACACATCCAGTGATACTTAACAGAGCTATACAACTCAACAGTTTTAAGATTTTCTTCATTATTCCCCTCTTTCAATGGATTTATTTACAATAAAACAGCTCATAAGCTTGTTGATATTTTCTGTCACCGCTGTTTAAACAACGGTGAACAATATTGAAATGGTTGCTTGAGGAAACAATCCCGCACAGGCATGTAAAAACGTGAGTGTGGGGATTGTTGGTCATCACAAACAAAACTTAAGGTTTGCATTCAGGTTGTACTGGACTTCTTTTACAAAACGGGCTGTTTAAGCGCTTTTCGACACTTCTCTTCGGGATGACAGCACCAGGCTGACAAATGGGCAAGTTTTCGGCTTTATAGTTTTGACACCAAGTTCCTCCCCATTTATCTTTATAGTGGAATCCTGCTTGAACCATACAGGCATCAATTGTTGCCCATCCATTATTGTTTACCTCTTTATTTTCTGAACCAGGATCGATAAGACTCGGCATTCCACATTCTAATAAGGCTTTTCCTACCTCAGTAGAATCTGCTCCTGGCTTCTCCCACATATTCACGTACCCTGGAGCAGGTTTGTCAATGTTTTCAATGTCACATCCAGTAACCGTTAACAGAATGAGCAGGCTTAATAAATTAAACAACATTTTCATTTCTCCCTCTGACGTTAAATAGTGATATAGAGGGAACACTCCCGCCATTCCAAGTGAAGGTAAGGAGGGGGATTGTTTGATCATCACAAACAAAACTTAAGGCTCGCATTCAGGTGCGTTTTTATACCTTTTACAAAACGGGCTGGTTAAGCGCTTCTTGACACTTCGCTGTGGAACGACAGCACCTGGACGACAAATCGGAAGGTTTTCGGCTCTAAAAGTATAACACCACCCCCCCTCATGTTCATCTTTATAGCGGAATCCTGATTGAAACATGCAAGCATGAATTGATGCTCGTGCATTAATACTCAGCTTTCTGTTTTCTGAAAAAATATCATCGGGTGTTGGCATTCCACATTCTAACAGTGCTTTTCCTACCTCCGTAAAATCTGTTCCAGGCTTCTTCCACATACTCACATACCCTGGAAGAGGTTTATCGATGTTACATCCAGCTACACTAACCAAAACTATTCCGCTTAATAATTTCAAGATTTGTTTCATTTTGTCCTCCCTGAATATTTCGAATAAATTGGTGTACGGTGAGGCAATCCATAATTATATTGGCATATTGAACTCGCATTACCATAACAAGCATGGACACTGGGGTAGCCCTTAAATATTTTTCCTGCTTCTTTCCAGGGGCCACTTCCAGGAGGTATTTGCTCAAAAGTGTAAGGATTTCTGCCAATCTCTCCCCCAACAAAGTCATATTTATGATTTTCCAAGTTTACATAATCCTGCTTTCCATCACTTAAGATATATAACGTATCTGCCATGTTTTGAGTATTAAAAGCTGGTCCAAAGAAATTAATCGTTGTTTCCTTTGCTATACCGTGAACACCATGCTTTTCTAAATCATATGATCCATTGCCCGCTGTCATACTGCCGCGGCTATGGGCATCAACATGCAATCCTTTATTGCCAAAGCTATATAACAGATTCTGGTACTTCTTTGCCGAATTGGTCAAACCACCCAAATTACCTTCTAAAAAATACTGATACCCTGCAATAAATCCCTCTACCAAGAGCGAATCGCTATGGGGAAACATCAGAAAATAGTGCGGATCTTTCTCATTATCAGCCAACTGAACCGCATTACGAGCTGCTTCATCGGGTGTTGTAAAAATACCATTGAGGAAAACATGAACCTTGCCATCAGAACCTTTTTGTAAATTCTGCTGTTCTTCAGGTGTTAAATAATGATATTTAGGAATGTATCTTCCATTGCTGTCTCTTATAGGATTTCCATTTTCATCGGTTGCATAGATCACATTGCCATTTTCATCGTGCTCAACGGTAGCCAGATAATGCTCTTTGATAAACATGTTTACAAAGCCCTGACCAGCGATTTCAAATCCTTCATCCGATAAATCATTGATCATATCTACGCGATTATGCACTGCTCCCTCAAGCGGTGCGACATCTAGCTGTCCTACAGCCTGGTGGGCTGTAGCGGTGTTGCGGTTAAGTGCATCAATGATTTGTCCAGCATCTTGCCCCATCGCCCTCTGTCCAGTTGTATCAGTAAGGATGATGGTGCCATCACTGATAGCAGATTTGGTTTCCCCTTCTGCTGCATCCTTGGCTTTGCCGTGATTTAAAGCATTTTTAGCAATATTTTTTATGATGCCATATTTCCCCTGTTGCAAAGCATCGCCACCAGAAAGGCTAAACCCATGGCTGCTGGCTTTAGCATGCGCACTGTTGCTGATATCACTGGTGCTAATGCTTCCTGTGGTCAGGCTGTTTTTGTCCGCCGAGGCTGTGCTGGAAATAAGTCCTCCGGTCAGCGTTGTTTTGTCTTTAACGTTGATCTTAAAGCCGCCATCACCCGCTTTGATGCCTGATTGCTCCACAACACTATGATAATCGCTGGAGGATTTATCCTTTTGGAAAGAGGCGCTCATGGAGCCCCCACCACCCGTTTGTCCAGCACCAAACCCAACAGAAACAGAGTTTTGCTTGCTGGAAGTTTGTCCCGTATCACTGCGGCTGGTAATGGCGAAATCACCCCCTACTTCCATTTCTACACGCTCTCCAGAAACCACGGCGCCTGCCAATGTGGTGTTTGCCTGACTTATGGTGTGAACTGTGCCGGTGCCTATAATATGGCTGTTTTTGTGTTGAACTTCATCACTGGAGCCTTCCCCTTGACTAAAAGCAGCACTGCCCGTTGCCCCTGCGCCACCCGTGCCATAACCGGTGCCAACACTCATTGAAGCACTTTCACTGCTATTTTGTGTGCTTTGCGTGTTTTGTGCACTTTCAAAGATGATATCTTTACCTGCTTCCATGGTGATATTTCCGCTCTGTGCATCATTGTCCAGCACATAGATTGGATTGGTACCAGCAATAATATCAGCGCCAACACCATGAATGCTGCCTTTGTGGGCTTGCATGTTGACAGCGCGTCCACCTGCTATGCTATCTGTCACCGCTGTGGAGACTTGAGAAGAGGCTTCTGTTTTCTCAGTTTTAAAGCCCACGGTTACACTGCCAGATGCGCCAGCCAGATTGGCAAGAGCATCCTTGGTGGAGCCCCCCAATCCTCCTAATGAGCTACTCAATCCTTTGGTTGTGTTCCCCTTTTCCCCTGTGTTGCCAGTCAGCCAATTAATAAAGTTCTCTCCTTTATTAAAGAGGTGATTGATTTTCATGCCGGTCAGTATGCCATTAATAACTGTGTTATTGCCATCCTTATTGTTCATACGGTCCGCTGAATCTTTTAAGCCTTGTACCGTGCCAAGGACACCGATATCAGCAGAGGCTGTCACACCAGCAAAAGACTTTTCATGCTTTTCTTTTGCGTTAGAGGTATCATAGCTTTCCGATAGGGTGATATTATTGCCAGCGTCAATGTTGACATCACGATCCGCTGAAACAATGGCTGCTTGCATATTTACATCATTGTCAGCAGTAATCTGCACATCTTGGCGTGCCGTGATGTGTGATTGTGTGGAAGTGGTTTCCCATTGATCGCCCGTATCTTTGGCGCTTGCAATTCCAACACCTACAGAAGCACCGCTGTTGCTCTTTTCAAACTGAATGCCAAAGCCTGTACGTTCTTCCTTTGAGCTTGAGGAATGGCTATTATGACCAACAAGCACATTGACATCACGAGCTGCCGAAAGGTTAATATTCTCACCTGCAAGATCAGAACCAACAATTGTCACATTTTTTTTCTTGGCAGTGATGTTGATCGTGCCATCAGCATTGAGAGAAGAACCTTGATGCTCAAAACTCTCTTCATTTTCTGTCTTTCCCTCACTCCCGTATATCGACACAAAGCCCTTGCCTGATCCCACACCAAAACCTGTTTTATGCTCCTCTGAATGGCTGCTATGATGATCTGTCATGCCATCAATCGTCACACTTTCTCCGCTCACATTGATATCTTGACCGGAAAGCAGATGAGAAGCAGAAATCTTGGCTTCTCCTTGTGCGTCTAACACGATGTTGCCCGTCGCCCCAAGGATAGAGGAGACCGTTGTGGTATGCGATTGAGATGTATCGGACGATTCCTCATGCAAAAAGCCACTTGATGACGATTGTGCTTGCTGATCCAAGTGTTCTTGGGCGCCTTTTATGACAATCTTTCCCCCAGAGTGAATGGTAATATCCGCTTGTTTCTGTTCTCCTGGTGCTTCCTCTCCTGACGTTTCCTCTGCCTTACCGGCTATGAGCGTCGAGGCTAAAACTTCCGTGTTGTTTCCAGATTCAATGGCAACGCCTTTGCCCCCAGATATAAGTGAACCGGAAACTTGGGTAGCATCCACCTTGTTATGCACGGATTTGCTGCTACTAAATGCTCCACCCTCTTTGTGGTACGACATCTCATAGTGTAAGCTATCCTCTGCATTATTGATGAGAATATCATTGCTGGATTTCAACCCTACCTTGCCCTCAGCCGCAATGGAACTACCTGTGATAGTGAGATCATGCGGCTTGCCATCCTGCCCTGCAATGACCGTGGTATCACCTCCCGATTTTATCGAAGAGCCAACCGCATGAGAGGCTTGCATATCCACTTTCGTGTTTTTGGTGCGAAGATGATATTCCACTTCATCGTTTCTTACCCCTATCGCTATCTCCCCTTGGGCGCCAAGTCCAACATTGCCCTTCGCATCGATATCGGAAGCAGAAATATGGATATCTTGACCTGAGAGGACAGTAGTATCTTTTCCAGAACTTAAATGAGAGCCATTGTGCAAGGCGACATGGGAGGTTTGATCCCCGCGATGGCTATTGGCACTGTTGCGTGTGGCATCAATCGAAACATTACCCTCAGCTTTTAAGAGAAGATTATCCTTTGTTTGAACATCAGAGCCTAGAACATTGAGATCCTTTCCAGAGGCAAGTGTCGTTGAGCCCCCAGAATTGACTTGCGATTTATGATGCATAGTGGCATCACCCTGTTCGCTGTGGTAATGCGTTTGTGCTGAACCTATTGTTAAATTGCCCTGCTCTGTGGCCATGGCAAGATCACCCTTCGTGGTGATCCCCACCCCTGAAGCTGTGATATCTTGTTTGGCAATCACGCTCGCATTGCCCCCAGCAGAAAGTGCCTCGGTGTTTAAAACGGTCTCCACGCCGTCAACCGTTGTGCGCCCTGCATCTAAACGAATATTCTTCTCCGCAAGTAAAACAGCATCACCACCCGCCGCAAAATGCCCCCCTTGACTGAGGATATCCCCGCCATGCACATGCAATTGGTGGTTTGCCGCAATCCGTCCTGAATTGGTTATCGTGGAATTGCTCGTATTTTGGCTGGTGATATTGACATCATCGCCCATGATCAAAGCCCCAGCAGAAACAAAGGAGGCTCTGTCTTTTTCAGGGATATAAAGCACCGGCGCATAAACATCCATGCCCTTGACCTGTTGGCGCACATAAATCACCATCGGCGCTTCTAGGGACGCCAATTGTTCTTCACTCAAAGCCTCACCAAAGGAGAGATTGTGGGCTTTTGCATAGTCTGCCCCGACATCCAGCAAAGTTTTGACTTGTTCAATGGCATCACTTCCAGGAATAAAGGAACCTTTGCCCAAACCTTGACCAACAAGATCACGCATTTGTTTTTCAATCAGCTGCTTTTCAAAATATGCATCGCCTAAGAAAAAAATCTCTCTGTCAGGATTGTAGCCAATTCTGTTCAAATAATAAGCTGAGCCATAAAACTTGCCAACATCAAGGAATTCTGCCCGCGTTTCATAAATGAAATTCTGGTTGGGCAGCGTGCCCCCAACACCCCCCGATTGGGGCTTTGGTAAAGGGAGCCCCTCAGAAAGTTCCCCTGCACTATTGATATCAATTTTCGGTGTAAACAAAGCACCAGCCCCGGTTAAACCACTTAAGGACTCCAGTGGATTGCCTCCAGCCGCTTTGGCTTCAAAATGCGCATCCCCTGTAATCGAACCTTCCGCTGCCGTGTTATTGAGTTGATCGACCACCAGATTTAAAGTGCCACCCGCTTGGACAAGACCTGGAACGGTATCAAGAGCTTCTGAGCCAGTATGGCGAAACGTACCATTGGCTATATCTAAAGAAACATCGCGGCTTCCATCAGCTTTATAGCCATAACAATTGTCTGTATCTGCTTTACAATGCATAAAGATTTTTTTATAAGCCGTTGCCCCTGAATTGGTCAGCGTCTTGGCGTGGATATCAGCATTTCCCCCTGCTTCTATAGAGCTATAATGGTTGTCAATGGTATCAGCGTTAATGATGAGATTGCCACTAGATTGTATCATCCCCGAAACAGTTGGTTTATGCGAAAACCCTTGCGTGACAGTTTCTTCTGTCATATGTGACCAGTTTTCGTTTATTGACCCGAACCATCCTCCCTTCCGCAGAGAACCATTCCATACAAACTCTTCTATGTCTCCTTTTCGAGCATTATGTTTCCAAGTAAATGCCTTATAGACTGTGCCATCTTTTAAAGTTGCAGTGCCATAGGTTCCTTCTTTGTTATCCCAAAGTTGTTGCTCAAATATAAAGTGTTTTGGACCTACTATCCCATGCTTTCTTTTAGAAAGTTTTCCTTTTCCCCAACGATCCCAGTCCATATCATGATATAAAGGCCTACCATCGAGAAAATTATATTTGTCTGGTTTTTCGAATGAAATATCGCTATATTCCGTTTTTTCTGTGATGACAGGCGTGCTATCGGCTTCGTTTTTTAGGGTGTTGGTTTGGATATTTAAGTTTCCACCAGCTTGAATAAAGCCCGCTTTGTTAACAAGGGAAAGGCTTTTTCCGCTGCCATCTGCATTGGTGAAAGATAAATCACCCTCTGCCATTATGGCACCAAAATCATTGAGCAAAGCGCCATCGACTTGTAAAGCACCACTTCCCCCAGCATAGATTAAGCCCGTTTTGCTGTTGGTTACATTGCCCGTCACGCTAAAGACTAAATCCTGCCCTGCTGCCAATTGACCGCTATTTCCAAACTCCCCCGTTTTGATCACGAAATCTCGCGCCGCTAAAACAGAAGTTGCCTTATCCACCATAACGCTTGGAGCAATAAAGAGAATATCTCCAGTCCCCCCCTCATCTGTCACGGCTTGTAGCCGCGCATGGTGAATATCAAGGGCATTGGTGCTGTTAAAATCTAAACCACCATAAGTCAATTCGCTGCCCGAGACATCAATATGATCTGCAATTAAATACAGCGTTTGCGGCGTGTAAATATGAGAACGATTATTGCTTAAATCGAGAGTGTTTGCTGTCAATCTCACATCCCCCTCGGTAGACAGCACATTCTCAACACTGATCTCTCCAGATACCGATGTCAATGCTGCGTTGCCATAGCCAATGACCTGATCATAATAAATGTCGTTGCCAGCAAAAATTTCAATATTGCCACCACTGGCAATCTGACCAACCTTCACCCCTTCTTTTGCTGTAATAGAAAGAAAGCCCTTTTTATCTAAAACAAGATCCCCTGAACCGCCGGTAGAAACGACACCTGTCATCAGTGTGCCAGCATCAAGGCTGCCAACCTTTAAAACAGCTTCTTCACCCGTCATCAGCGAAGAAAAGTCAACCGTCCCGCCCTCAATATTTGCCTTGCCATGAGCTAAAAGTTGCCCAAAATGAACCGGAGCATTTGTTTCTGGTTGTGCTTGAATGGCAACATTTTGATGCGACAGGATTATTTGAGAAACAGAAAGTCCGTTATGAGAAACCAGGGTGATATCTCCTGCTCCATAAACACTTTCAGCAACAATCTCACCTTGACTGCTCTGGAGATCAACATCCCCTTGGGTGCCAAGAACAACAACACCAGTAGCACCCGTTGCCGTCATATCAACCCCACCGGCTAAAAGCTGCGCCTTTATATCACCACCGGCATGTGCCTTGAGGTTCCCTTGCGCTAGAACATCCCCCTCAAGCCTCAAGTCTCCACCCGCCTCAAGAACCATATCAACCCTACCAGCTAAAAGATGCGTTTGGATATCACCACCGGCATGTACCTTGAGGTTCCCTTGCGCTAAAACGTTCCCCTCAATCTTCAGCTCTCCGCCTGCCTCAAGAGCCATATCAGCGCCTGACCCTAGCCCTGAAACTTGAAGAGTTTGGCGCGAAGACAGCTCCATGTTGCCCCCAGACGTTGCATTTCCGGCAATCGATAAAAGCCCATCCTGCGCCTCTATTTTCAAATGACCCTCAGCGCCAACGGTTTCTAACGTGACACCTTTTTTTGCTGCAATCTCAATATGCTTTTTCGAGGTGATGTGTTTTGCTAATACGCTCTGGCTTTTCGATTTGAGGACAACACCCCCATGACCAAAAACATTCTTCAGGGAGATTTTCCCGTCAGCAGAAAGATGCAACTGCCCCGCATTGGCTGCCATATCATGACGCATGCGAACCCCAACACCTTTTTCCGTCGCCACAAGTTTAATCTGATCCGCCTGTAGAGCCCCCAAAGCAGAACCATCTATCGCATATTCCGGTTTACCAGTAATATCGGTCAGTTCTTTCATTTCCCGTGAAGCGTAATCAAAGTGACCCGTCCCTGCTGTTACACCAATTTCTCTGCCGGCAACAGGTCCTTCAAAATGCACCGTGCGTGAGACAATATCGACAATATCAACAGCCCCCTTGCCAGAGAAAAAATTGGCTCCTCTTGCTCCAAAGGTGATGTCCCCACCTCGCACCTCAAAGCCTTTCAAAAAACCGCTCGCATCAATTTCGGGTACACCTGTGGTTAAAGTCGCATGGGGCGTATTGATAAAACCGCAACCATCACAGCTTATCCCATTGGGATTGGCTATAATCACATCGGCTTGATGCCCAAAAACCTCTCCTGGACCATTCAAGGCACTGCGCTTGCTGCTGGTGACTTCATTTAAAATCACTTTCGCCGAACCCGTAACACGCAAATGCGGATTGCCCGGCATAATGCCCCCCAACTGCGATTGCCCCACTTCTTGCGCATGATTGTTCCAAATCACACCTGGATTGCCAATATTAAAATCATCATATTTATTGTGTGATAAGCCCTTGCCATTGGGGGTAACAATATCAATCGAGGGAACCCCATTGGGCGCTGCTACTATATCTGGGCGATGAGCGGCATTAGCGTTAGGATCCACAGTAATTTGCGCCTGTAACGCTGAAGGTGCGAATAAACAAGAAAAACCAAGTCCCCCAAATAAAACCTTTTTGAGCATCGTACTGGAGACCAAAACACCTAATAAAGCTGCTCTTTCTGCTTTCTTCTCATATCTCATACGTTAACTCCCCAATAAAAAACGCTTAAAGTTCCATTGTTAATGTCATAAAAAATGTTCCTGATTTTTTGTGCTTAACTGTGCTCCAAAAAATACTGGAATAACTGGCATCAAGAGAGACCATGCCTCCCGCAAGCTTGACACCCGCTGTCCAACCGGCAAGCTGATCACTCTTAATCCCATACAAGGGTTGTGCAAAAACACGCCCATAATCCAAACCAACATAAGGGCGAAGTTCACCAAAAACCTTTTTGAAGGTTGCGTGATTGCTCCACGGAATGGTGCGTAGCAACAAATCATTCCGGCTAAAAAAACCGTTATTGCCAAAAAGCAAACTCTCACGCGTGCCACGAACATTGGAGGCGCCCCCCAACGAAATCTGTTCAGCACCCAGTAAATTATGTGGTGAATATTGACCACTCAAAAGATTGCTCAGTATAAAGTCAAAGCCCCCTACCTTAAAAGGCGTCATAACGCTGAGTGTGCCGGTAAATTTGGCAAATTGTGGCTCCGCATCTCCTGCTCCTGGATCGTGCTTCTTGACTGAATGAAACAAGGGGAGTCCTTGCAAATAACTCACATCAAAAGTCCAAGTTCCACCCAGCATCTGGCGCGAATGCGAAATCCCAAAATTGGCGACGCTATATTGACGGCTGCCCACTTCAATCTTATTGCCAAGAAGGTAATTGTTGGTTCTTTTATAAGAAAGACCTAAATTCAAGGTTGTAAGGGAAACACCATCACGATAAAGAACTCTGCTTGTACTGGCGTGTAACTCACTGGAATCCCCCGTCGTCTCAATATCGGTAAAATTGCCAGGAATAATGCTTTGGTAATTATAAACAGTGCCATTCAATCCAAAGGTCCAATAACCATACGGAATACTCACACTCGCTGAAATGTTATTGCTATGTCCTTCTTGCTTGCTCCCACCCCAATAATCTGTCTGACTGCGCTGATAGTTAAAATCCCACGCATCATTCATCCCTAAAATATTTTCTACCCTTAAGCCCGCACTATAACGCGCATAACCCGTGGAAGATTGTCCCATATTGTCATGAGAAACAGTAACCTTGAAAGTTTTATCGGGATGATTGTTAATATTGACAATGGTGCTCCCTTCTTCACGCCCTGGAAGAAGTTCGCTTTGAGCGTGCGCTGAACTCAAACGGTTGATCTGATCAAGCCCCTGTTCAATATCGCGCATGTTCAAAACATGACCTTGAAGCCCAGGAAAAGCACTCCACACAACATTGTTATAACGAGATGCCGGTGAACCATTATAGTAAATCTCTGAGAGCTTGCCCTCAATGACAACAAATTTGAGCGTCTTGCTGTTTTTGATATCTTGATCAGGAATGTAAAAACGCGCCGTCACATAGCCTTGATCCAAATAAACTTTGGTTAACTTCTTGATTAAGAGCTGAATATCGACAAGCCCGATACATCTTCCAACATAAGGCTCTGTTACGGCTGATATAAAGCGCTTTTTGACATGATGCACTCCCTCAACAACAATAGCATGAATGGGAAAACATTGCTTCCCACCCAAAAGCGTTTCTGGATTTTGCTCTGAAGGCGTCTTTATCCTTTTAGGCGTTAAAGCGCGTAATTTCTCAATTCTTTCTAATTGCTGCTTCTCAGATTGTTGGCGAGAAAAATTATCGGTTGGGGAATGAAAAACAGCTGAAGAGCGCGCATAAACACTTACACCTGTAAACAAGCCAAAGAAAACAATAATGGCACGAAAAATTCTCAAAAGAGAACTTTGGCGTAAAAATACAGAAAACAATACAGATTGCCCCGCTTTGCACTATTCATGAAGCATTATTTAAAAGAACTTCATGAACCTCTAACAAGACCACTCAAAACAGCCACTGCCCTATAACGCTTTTAACAAAAGCACATGCCTCTGTTACCAAAGAAAAGTGACACTAGAAAAACTGCTTTATTTAAATTGCTGAAGATTTCTCCCCCACATTTATGTAGAAAGACCTCTAAACAAAACTGTTTAGCGCGTCAATGTTTAATACATCAATATCCCCAGTTTAACGCTACAATATATTTATCAATAATTAGAGATAAATTCACTCTCCAGCTCCTCTAAACCACTCAACACGCATATAAACGAGACATCGTGCTATCAAGCACATTCTGTCGTCAAAAACCATCATAGAAAACAATAAGAAATCTCTTTGAGAGCCTTTCAAGACAATCACGCAAAACTCTTTTAATGGCATTCTCATCAAAGGAACCTTTCTCCAAAAGCAAATGATCTGAGTGACCTTATCAGAAGAGTTTTGTCAGTGTTGTCAGTTCTTTTTAGAGCCTATACTATTTTTTTTAAATGAGAGAAAATTAAAAACATTATATTTCAATACGTTAGTATTTTAAAAACATAACTCATATCACTATTACAATCTTTAAAGATAACTAATGATGTGAATTGATTAAAACTTGTCAGTTATGTGTCAGTAAATTGAACTGACAAAGTGGATTATTTTAGTGCTTCTATAAAACCTATCAAAATACTCATTCTGATATCTTAAAGTACATATTGAATCTGTCTTGATGAACACGTGAAACAAACAGCAAATTTCACTATTTTGCTGATTTTGTCTCGTGTCATGGGCTGTTGATAAACAAGCTTAAAAAGATTTTTTGAAAAAATTTATCCGCTTTGGAATGACTTTAACTCATTTTGCACTCGATATTTGGTTTGAATCAATTTAATAAACTCCATTTTGATTATTTTGAAGAGAATTAATCAATAGAATATATTGCCATGGAGTCTATTCTTTATGCTTCAATCTATTAAGTCTGATAATGAACACGTCACTTTACGCTCTCTGTTGGAATATTATCGTCAACAAGCTAAATCACTTCGTGAATTAGGAACTCTGTTTGAAAACCTTGTCATAGCTTATTTGACGAAAGACCCTCTTCATTATGGACGCTACGAAAAGGTAGAAACCTATTATGAATGGGCTAAAGAGCATGAAGGTTGGAATAAAAATGATATCGGTATTGATTTGGTGGCTAAGCTTCGTCATCAAGAAGGATATGTGGCTATTCAGTGTAAGTGTTATAAAGCAGATCATCAGATTAGTAAAAAGGATATTGATAGCTTTATCGCGGCATCTGGAAAAGACATTTTCAAATATCGTCTTCTCGTTGATAGCACGGAAGTAGAATTAAGTGACAATGTGAATGCCATGATTAAAGGACAAGTGATACCCGTTTATCGTATTGACCTTCGTCATATGGAAAACAGTCGGATAGATTGGCAAATCTATGCAACCAAAAAAGAAGTTCTTCTTAAATCAACAAAAGAGCCTCGTCCCCATCAAGAAGAAGCCATCAAGAAAGTCTGTGAAGGGTTAAAAGAAGCAGATCGTGGCAAGCTGATTATGGCATGTGGAACGGGGAAGACTTTCACAAGCCTTAAGATAGCAGAACACATAGCAGGAAAAGGCAAGCGTGTTTTGTTTCTGGTACCTTCTCTGGCTTTAGTCTCGCAAACAATCCGTGAATGGACAGCCGATGCACAAGTGCCTTTACGCTCCTTTGCCGTGTGTTCCGATACACAAGTGGGAAAGCGTCGTAAAAACCAAGATGATATTGTTGGCATGGAAACATCAGACCTTGTTCTCCCTGCTACAACAGATGCGAAAGCCCTTGCCAAAGAAGCTTGTGAAAACCTAGCAGATGCAATGACGGTCATCTTTTCAACCTATCATTCTATCCAAGTGATTTCGGATGCACAAAAAGAGCATGGTTTACCCGAATTTGATTTGATCATCTGTGATGAAGCCCATAGAACGACTGGAGCTTCATTGGGAAGTGAAGACAATGAATCCGAATTTATCAAGGTTCACGATAACAGCATCATTCGGGGCAAAAAACGTCTGTATATGACAGCAACGCCGCGTATCTTTAGTGACACTGCTAAAAGGCGCGCTGATGAGATTAATGCCGTTCTCGCCTCTATGGATGATGAAGCACTTTATGGCAAACAACTCCATCATTATACATT
This sequence comes from Bartonella heixiaziensis, assembly GCF_046245125.2. GTDB lineage: Bacteria > Pseudomonadota > Alphaproteobacteria > Rhizobiales > Rhizobiaceae > Bartonella > Bartonella heixiaziensis. Next base: position 933,268 of record NZ_CP176404.1, read on the forward strand.
CGCGGAAGCTGTCGATAATGAACTTTTAACTCCTTACAAGATTGTGGTCTTGGGTATTAATGAAACCTATATCACACCAGCCATACAGGAGATTATTGCCAATGAAAACCGTGAAATTGATTTAGATGATGCGGCAAAAATTATTGGCTGTTATAGAGCACTTACCAAAATAGATAAGCAAGCGGCTGTTGATGATGATGATACAGAGCCCATGCAATGTGCTTTAGCTTTTTGCAAAGATATCAATACCTCTCAATATATAACAAAGCTCTTTAATAAAATTATCAAATCTCATATTGATGATTTCCTTCAAACCGTTCCCTTTCTGAACTGTGAAGTAAGACATATTGACGGAACGCAAAGTGTCAAAAAGCGCAATGAGGAACTGGATTGGCTTAAAGAAGATGCTGGGAACAATGTTTGTCGGATCTTAAGCAATGTTCGGTGTCTTTCAGAAGGGATTGATGTCCCTGCTCTTGATGCCATCATGTTTTTACACCCGCGTAATAGCCAAGTCGATGTGATACAGGCGGTAGGGCGTGTGATGCGCCGTGCTCCAAATAAGAAAACGGGCTATATCATTTTACCCATTATCATTCCTTCACACTTAGAAGCCAAAAAAGCTTTAAAAAACAATAAGAGATACCGTGTTGTTTGGCAAGTTTTGCATGCTTTACATTCTCATGATGAAAGGCTTGCTCGGACAATTAATCAAATGTCTTTAGGACAAGATAGCAGCCATACGATTGAGATTATAGAAATTAAGCGTGAGGATGAATTAAAAGAGCTTACCACAACGGTTGATGAGATCTCGATACCATCAAAAGCAGAAAGTTCTGGACGTGTCATTGGAACAGCAGAAAGCAAATCTCAATCGGTATCTGGAGGACAAGGAGACTTATTCCCCCGTTCTGAATTTTTTGATTTTGTCAAAGCCATTTTTCTGGATAGTTTTAAAATCACGGATTATTGGGGCATTTGGGCGAACAATGTTGCTGAGATTGCTCAAAACCATATCAATCATCTTAAAGATATGATTTCCGATGAAAAGAGTGAAGCCTTTCACGCCTTTGATGCATTCCATAAGGAATTAAAGAACAACGTCAACAGTGAAATCAAGCAAGAGGAAGCCATTGAGATGTTAGCGCAACATCTTGTCACGCGTCCCGTGTTTGAAGCTTTATTTGACGGTAATGAATTTGTACAGAACAATGCCATTTCACAAGCAATGGACAAGATCTTAAGAGAACTGGATAAAACGAACATTGAAGAAAAAACCAAAGATCTTGATAAATTTTACAAAAGTGTCACGTTCTGTACAGCAGGTATTACAGAAACTCATGCAAAACAGAATCTTATTATCAAACTTTATGAAAGTTTTTTTGCCAAGGCATTTAAGAAAACCACGGATAGGCTTGGGATTGTTTATACGCCCGTTGAGGTTGTTGATTTTATCATTCATTCTGTTGATGATGTGTTGCGTAATGAGTTTGGAACAAGCTTGGGGTCACGGGGTGTTTCTATTCTTGACCCTTTCACTGGAACGGGTACTTTTATCACGCGGCTTTTACAATCCAATCTCATCAAACCAGAGGATATGGAATATAAGTTCCGTCATGATATCCATGCCAATGAGATTGTTTTACTTGCCTATTACATAGCAGCGATTAACATTGAATCGACTTATCATAGTATCATGAAAGGTGAGTATATTCCTTTTAAGCATATTGGTTTGACTGATACGTTTCAGATGCTTGAAGAGAAAAATCTTTTACAGGAATTATTCAAAGAAAACAGTGAATATTTAGAGCATCAAAAGAAACTAAATATTGAAGTTATCTTTGGTAACCCTCCTTATTCGGTAGGACAAAAAAGCGAAAACGACAATGCAAAGAATACTCCCTACCCGATATTAGATGATCGCATTCGTGAAACTTATGCTGCTCAATCTAAAGTAACAAATATACGAGCACTTTATGATAGCTATATCCGCGCTATTCGTTGGGCAAGTGACCGTATTGATAATGCTGGGGTAATCGGTTTTGTTTCTGGTTCAAGCTATATAGAAAAGCCAGCAATGGATAGTTTACGAAAATCTTTAGCCCAAGAATTTACGAGTATTTATGTGCTTAATTTACGAGGTGATATCCGTAAAAATATGATGAACAAAAATAACGCTCAAGAAGGAGAGAATATTTTTGGCAATGGTAGTATGACGGGTATTGCCGTAACATTATTTATTAAAAATCCCAATGTTTCTGGAGATTGTAAAATTTACTATCATGATATTGGAGATAATCTTTCCACCGAAAAAAAACTTGAGATGCTTCAGTACTTTGGTAGTGTTGGTGGTATTACACGTGAAAACGGTTGGAAAATAATTACACCAGACAAGCATAATGATTGGCTTGGTCAACGTGATGATAGTTTCAAGACATTCCTAGCTCTAGGTATTAAAAAAGGTCATGGTAAAAAGCTCTTTGAAACTTATTCTCGTGGTATTATGAGCAGTCGTGATGCTTGGGTATATAACTCAAGCAGTGAAGTTTTAGCTAAAAATATGAGTAATATGATTACTTTTTATAACAGCGAAGTGAAACGTTTTAATGATGCTTTCCCACATACTGACTGCAAAACACGCGAAAATTCTGTAAACAATTTTGTAAATTTGGATGCAAGTAGAATTAGTTGGAGTCGTGCACTTAAATAACATTTAGCTAAAGGAAAGATTTTTGAATTTGAGACTACATGCCTTACGCAAAGTTTGTATCGTCCATTTACACGACAGTGGCTCTATTATAGTCGTGCCTTTAATGAAATGGTTTATCAAATGCCGCGGATATTCCCTATAGAGCAAGCGGTTGAAAATAAGGTCATACAAATTTCAGGTATGGGAACTCAATCAGGTTTTTCTGTTTTGATATCTAAGTCTATACTTGATCTTCATGTTGTGCATAATGGTCAATGTTTTCCACGCTATATTTACGAAGACACTCCGGTTTCAAAAGATAGAAACAAGAAACAAACTCATTTATTTACGAATTCTATAGAAAAAAGCATCAATGCTGATTTACAGAGGCGTGATGCTATTACTGATGAGGGGCTAGAACATTTTAAAGCCGCTTATCCTAATGAAACCATAACAAAAGATGATCTATTCTATTATGTTTATGGTCTACTTCATTCGGAAGATTATCGTGCTCGTTATGCTGATAACCTCTCTAAAGAATTGCCTCGTATCCCTTGTGTAAAAACTGCTGAAGATTTTTGGAAGTTTGTAACAGCAGGACGTGAATTGGGTCATTTGCACGTAAACTATGAAACTGTAGAACCTTATCCAGTGACCTTTAAAAAAGGCAATCCTAAACAGACTGATATCTTTAATCCCGAAAAATTTTACTACGTTACAGAAATGAGATTTTTTGGGAATAGTAAGGAAAAGGATAAATCAACTGTTTTTTACAATAGCAATATCACAATAACAGATATCCCTCTTGAAGCTTATGCGTATATCGTCAATGGTAAACCAGCTCTTGAATGGGTTATGGGGCGTCAATGTGTAAAGACTGATAAAAAGAGTGGCATTGTGAATGATGCCAATCACTATGCTGTTGAAACCGTTGGCAACCCTGCTTATCCATTAGAGTTGTTTCAAAGGGTTATTACCGTAAGTTTAGAAACAATGAAAATTGTTAAGAACTTACCAAAATTAGAAATAAGAGAAACCGAATAGATTTGGCATGCTCAGATGATAGGCATATTAACCTCACAAAGGGGTATAAGGTCTTATACCTATAGGGGGGGCTCTATACCCCTTTTATAAATTGCTTACATAACATCTTAAAAGGAGTGTTTATATGCGTTATTCTAAAAAGAAATCATTTGCACTTTTAAATACTCTTATTTGGATTGCCTTTAAGATTTATAAGAAATCCACTCTTAAACAGAATTAGATTTTTTTACATTGCCTTTAAAAGATTATATCGCAATCTCAAATGATAGCTTTATCCTTTTCAAAAGCTTTGTTTAAAAAGAGTTATGTATATTCATTTTCTTATATTACTTATAGGTTTTGAAGGTTTCTCAAACCCTCAAAATACCCTCAAAAATATACCGTGGGTTGTATTTATAGGTTGTGTCTTGATATAGGTTGTTTATTAAAAAATAACTTATTGAAATATAATAACTTTTATTTTTTGATTGAAAAAAAATATATAAAGGGGGTAAAGGGAACCCTCAAAATCCTCAAAACTAACAACCGTAAGGATCTTGATAACATTTCTTATGAGTTACAAGCCATCTTTTGAAGGGCTTTAAAGGATCGCATGTTTTTTTAAGACGTGGTTTAATCACTCACTAAAATCATCATTTTGTCAGTTCAATTTACTGACAGATAACTGACAAATATATGTTATTGATTGTATTTATGGGTTGTATCTTAATAAGGGTTGTATCATTAAAATACTAACATATTGAAATATAATGTTTTTAGTTTTTACGCATTTAAAAAAAATAATAGAGGGTCTAAAAAGAACTGACTAAACTGACAAAAATGACAAAAGTCTATTAAAAGGGATTTTGCTCATCTCTATAATGATCAGTTTCTATTGAGATGTTTTCATAACGGTTTATAAATCACAATTATCCTATTTATCATTTCTCTTATGAAAATGAAAAATGATGCCATGGCTATAAAGCAAATAACAGCTATAAAGCATGCGTGAAAAAAGCAGGCTTTCATAATCATATGCAAATGAAAGCATTTGTTTATAAAGACAGTCCCTATAAAAGCTGTTAAGTTGCAAATGTGTTATTAAAAGAAATCAACAGAAATCTTAAAAACCATTTAGTAAAAAACATGATAGGTTATAAAGATAAAAATACGCATTAAGAGAGCGTTTCTAAATATTATAAATGTATAGATTCAGAAAATAACGCAATCGTTTAAGAAAGCATATAATATAGCGTTAAACGCACATAAATATAAAAGAAGAAATTAATAAGCATAAGATATTATCAATACACAACGTATTTAAAAAATACAAAAAATATCACAAAAGATAAAATATTATTTGACAATAAATACGTATTTTGTTATATAAATATTCAAGTGATGAAAAACACTTTAAACAGTAAGCGGACAGATTACGAAACAATCTTTCCAAAGCTTTTAAAACTGGCTATCTTTTGTGCTTTAATTAGCATATATGATGATTTTGTCGGGTGTAGTTACGCCATAAAATACCCTTATGGGAAAAGCGTAACAACGGACTTACTGCCGTGTTTTTCAACACCCGGCAATCCTTGTAGGATTGTCAATGAAAAACGTCTAATCAGTAAGGTTTTAACTATGACAAATATCTCAAAAAACACCCCCGTTAATAAACAAGAGCCTGCAAAAAAATACGAATTTATTGATGATTGTGAATATATCGATGGTCATTTCTTAACTCGAATTAGAGCCTTAAGAGATTTTGATGATGTCAAAAAAGGTGACCTCGGTGGCTATATTGAAAATGAAGATAACCTCTCTCATGAGGGTAATTGCTGGGTGTATAATAAAGCGCGGGTCTTTCAAAATGCACGCGTCTTTGGAAATGCTAAAGTAAAAAGCTTTTTTGTTGATGTTTATGGCAATGCTCAAATTTATGGGAATGCTATTTTTGAAGGTATGACATTAAAGGACAATGCAAAGCTGTCGGGCAATGCGCATGCGAGCAACGCCGTGATTATTGAAGGCAATGCTCAAATTTATGATAACGCCCGTGTCACTGATCATGCTCATATTTCTGATAATGCCGTCATTTGTGATGATGCTCATGTCGGTGGCAATGCAAAAATAAGTGGCTCTGCTTATATCTGTGATGAATCGCGTGTTTTTGATGATGCTGTTATTTGTGATGCTCTTGTCTCAGGCAATTCTTATATTCATAGCAATGCCTCTCTAACTGCTAATGAAGATATCTGTGATGATGCATATCCCGAATTTGGTAGCGAAGATGATTATTATCGTCATGAGTATTATGCTGATTGTGAGGGGTATTATGATCATGATGATAACAGCGAATATGAAACTGAAGCTGCGTAAATAAGATGCGGCGGTGCGGGGGCGCCTGCTTTCTAACCAAATTCTTTCATTCAAAAATTAAATCTCTTTATAAAGGAATTGTGCCATGCAAAAGAAATTTGCACTCACAAATGAGACACGTGTAATTAATAATCATACCCTTTATCGTATTAAAGCATTAAAAGACTTTGCTGATGTTAAAGCAGGTACTTTAGGGGGCTTTATTGAAAAGGAAAGTAACCTCTCTCATGAGGGTAATTGCTGGGTCTATGATAAGGCTTGTGTTTATAATAATGCTCATGTTTCTGATCACGCTACAGTCTGTGATTACGCTAGTGTTTTCGATAATGCAAAAATTGAAGGCAATGCTAAAGTTTTTGATTGTGCAACAATTTATGACAATGCAAGGGTTGCTGATCATGCCTTGGTTTTTGGAAGAACTTATGTTTACGATCATGCCTGCGTTTTGAATCATGCTGAAGTATCTGACAGGGCTGTTATAAAAGGTCATGCTAAAATCTATGATAATGCTTTATTAACTGGATATGCACAAGCTTATGGCAATGCAAGAATTTATGACAATGCTCAAGTTTGGTTTTTTGCTGTGGTTTGTGATGATGTTTGTATTTATGAAAATGCAAAAATTACAGGCTATACATACATTTGCGATAAAGTGAGTGTTTTTGGCAATTCATATATAGATACCAAAAAATTGAATGGTCATATCAAAATTTGTGATCACACCATAAAAGACGCTGCGTAAATAAGATGCGGGCGGTGCGGGGGCGCCCCTCTTTCAAATTTCCCATTCCAAATTTTCCTAACCGTTTAACACATATCTATTATGTGAGGGTATCTCTATGTCTCAAAAATATGAATTAACTAGTGAAATTAAACAAATCAAACATGCTCTTACTCGAAATATTATAAACCTTTATCGCATTCGTGCTTTAAAAGATTTTGATGATATCAAAGCTGGCGATCTAGGCGGCTTTATTGAAAAGGAAGTTAACCTATCCCATGATGGCAATTGCTGGGTTTATGATAATGCGTGGGTTTATGGCTATGCCCGTGTTTATGAAAATGCAAAAATACGCCATTATTCGCAAGTCTGTGGTCATGTCTATGGCAATGCGGAGGTCTATGGAAGGGCTTTTATCTCTCAATATGCTAAAGTTTATGACCATGCTTTTGTCTATGGCAATGCGCATGTTTATGGGAATATTTATGGCAATGCTCATGTAAGTGGCACTGCCCGCGTTTTTGCTGATGCTCATATTTATGACCATGCGCATGTTTCTTATGATGCTGCGGTTTTTAGTTATGCGCGCGTCTATGGTCATGCCAAGGTTTCTGGCTCGGCTTGCATTTATAGCCATGGAAAGGTTTATAATTATGCTGTTATTAATGGTCGTGCAAAAATTTATGGCAAGGTCTATGGCTCTGCTAGCGTGGGGGGCTCTTGTGAGGTTTATGGCTCTGTTTATGGCAATGCAAAAATCTCATATTGTGCCAAGGTCTGGGGGCGTGCTTATGGCAATGCAAAAATCAATAAAAAAAGCAAAGTAAGGTTGGTTCCAAAAAATTGTGAGGTGTATGAAAGCGATAAGCTTGTCAATATAACCGATAAAACAGAATAAAAACACGCATGGGGGGCGTGCATTCTTTATGGTTATAAACGCATATAAAATGCATTGCTAATAAACATATCATAAAAGAGAGAGTTTAAAAAAGAAAGCCGTGCCAAATGATATGACGCGGCTTTCAAATGTCGATTCTAATGATTAAAATTAATCACCTATATGGAGTAATGAATGCATATATACAAAACGTATCATATTGCAAGCGCTCTATGAGAGATATGAAAACTTATCAAAAAAAACGTAAACGATGCCTATGATCTTTAATCACTCATTTGAATTTATAGAGCCGATAAACGCTTTTATGGCTTCAAACGTATCAAACAAATCAAAACGCTTGGTAGCTTTAACAAAACGGTTTTTACATTTACAAGCATTGGTTTTTAAAACAATCTCTCATAAGACAATAAACAACCGCTTTTATAAAATGTAAAGTTTTCAAAATTTTGCTCTGCTGTGAAAGCTAAATCTTAGTTTTTTCGTAAATGAAACGTTCTTAAGCAAATGAAAAAATAATAAGCTTATAAAGCATCAGTTTCAAACGTTTAAACGTGCATTTAGAAAGGGTCTCATAAGCGTATTTTTAAACTATAACTTTTAAAACGTTTCTTAGTACCAAGTCTAAAGTAGATAGTCATTCTACTGCCATGGCATTGTCGCTTCCATTTTTTTGTGGAAGCGAATACAGTTGCGTCCTTCAAAACTAGCTATGCACTATATTCATTAAAAGGATTTTGATTTCATAAGATATAATGTTTTGAATTTCATTACCTTTATTTCCTACCTCGGTAAAAAAATACCGTGGTTTTAAAAACGATCTTGTCTTTAAATCCTTTTATGCAATCTTTATGAATTAAACCTATAAGCTTATGAATGCTTCAAACAGTTAATTTCTTTAATGCCATTTTAAAGGTTTTTCCCAATTTTGGGGAAAATTATATGATCTCTATTTTCTATAAATGCGTATCTTTTGATACAATTTACCTTATAACAATTTCAAACGATTACCCTCTTATAGGTAATAAAATATTGCTATAACATCTTTAGATTTTGCACTCCCCAATTTTGGGGACCGCAAATCTTGTGTTTTTATCATGCAATTAATAATCCAATCTTTAAAACAAGATGTGATCTTTAAACGTATGTTATTGATAATTCCAAACAACTAAATTTTAAACAATGTGATTTGTGCTGTGATAAAAACGTATCATAGAATTTATAAACTGTTATGAATGATAACAGCTTTTCATTTCATTTGAATGCACACATGCGTTATAACATTTACATCATGATTTGCTTTTTATGGTCTATTCATACATGGCAATCTTATGTAAAAAATAATCAAATGAATCACGTATAAAAAAATGGATTCTTAAGTGGATTCTTATAAAATAATTGCAAACAACATATTGACTTTATTGTGTTTTTTGATATTATACCGAATATAGGCTCTATCCGGTGTGGGATAAAGATGTAATCTCTTATCAAAATAGCTATAACAAACCGGCGTTCCTTGCTGCTCTGATGATAACAAAGGCTCTAAAGAAAGATGGCTTCTCCGCTCTAATTCAAACTTATTATTCCCTGAGTTAAGAAAGACTGTTTTGATTTTGACAGCCGTTTCAATATGGCGGGTATCTGCCGCATCATAAACACCTTGACCCGATCGTGTCTGAAACACCACATCACGGCTTTCGTTAAAGTAAAAGGTCTCCCGCTCACAAAAACGAATGGCTGCAAAAATACTTTCTTGGATTTGATGAACATACTCATCCGCTATGTCATCAATCTCATTCTGAATCACCGATACAAGGTGCGCTAATGTTCCTCTGTGTCGAAAAACATCTTGGCTATCCTGTATCGGTCCTCCTGTCCTTATCGTGATATAGTGACGCGTCATCAAAATACCTTTCTGTAAAAATTATTACTATTGATATTATATATTTTGTGTATTATAATGCACTGATGGTAGCGATAATAAAAACAACAGATGAATTCGATAACTGGTTAGAAAAACTTAAAGACAGAAAAGCTGCTAATATAATTCTTGCAAGGCTTCATAGAATTCGTTCAGGGCTTTTGGGTGATGCAAAGTTTTTTAATGGTATAGGTGAATTACGTATCCACTATGGTGCTGGTTACCGAATTTATTTTACAAAAAAAGGCGATAAAATCATTATATTGCTTTGTGGTGGTGACAAATCCACACAATCCAGTGATATTCAAAAAGCCTTATCTCTTTTAGAGGATCTTAAAAATGAAATTGAAAACCTTTAACTTTGAAAAACACCTCACAACACCAGAATCTCAAGAAGTCTTTTTAAATGAAGCCTTCAAAACAGGTGATGCTGCTCACATAGCGGATGCCCTTGGCATTGTTGCTAGAGCACAAAATATGAGTGCTTTAGCAAAAGAAACCAATCGCGAACGCAGTGGATTATACCGCTCTTTAAGCAAAACAGGTGACCCTAAACTTTCTACCTTAGTCGCTGTCTTATCTGCCCTTAATTTGCAACTCTCTGTACAATCTGCTCCATAAATCGTGAGGGGAATTAAGCCTTCCCCTATACCTCTCAACGATTGGTCACGAATTCAACGACTATACTTGCTTGACCAGCTTGTACCGTTTTGTCCGCTTTGGCATAGAGAGTAAGTTCTTCATCATAAGGGACAAACTCCTTCTGATTGGTTGGCTTAACCTCTTTGACTGCCTGTTGTTTGATTTCTGCTTCACCAAACTCTGTCCCTCCAGCAGTGCTGCCTATTTTTACCTTAGTGTCCGAAAACGCCGTCTTGACGTACACTTTAATTGAAGTAATTAAAGCACCTCGAGGTAGCGTACCTATTCTCATAGCGTTTTCTTTGTCTTGGTAACTAAAATTAAGCCGCAAAAAGCTTACCTGCTGGGTATGAAGATTTCTCCCTTGTAAGGGCTGTGGTAAATAATCTGCCATATCTTATCCCCTCAATTATTTGTAACAAATTGTACAACCACAACACATTCACCAGCATCTGTTGTTTTGTCTCGTGTTGCATAAAGGGTAACTTCCTTATCATCTGCTACAAAAGACTTTTGATCTGTTGGCGTAAAATCTTGCGTGCCTTGGGCTTTGATGTCCTTTTCACTGAACTCAGTGCCTCCATAGGTACTTCCTATCTTCAACTTCGCTTCCGAAAACGCTGTCTTAACAAACGCTTTAATCGAAGTGTTCAAGGCATTGATTTATAATTATAATTTAGCGTTGTTCATATTGAATGAGAACCCCGAATAACGTAAGATTCTCTCATTTCAAATCTGTGTATCTTGAATCAATCAAAACCACTCATTTGCACATCACAAGTGGGATGAGTGTGTGGATCAAATTTGTATAAGAAAGGACTAAAAATGGCTCTTATGAACCGTCTTAATGCAAGGTCTGTCGCAACATTGGGGGCTGGAAAATATAATGATGGTGCCGGCTTGCTTCTTCACAAGCGTAAAGATGGAGGTGCTCAATGGATTTTACGGTATACCATTCATGGTCGGCGCCGTGAAATGGGCTTGGGTGCGTTGCGAGATGTTTCTTTAAAACAAGCTCGTGAATGTGCAATGCAATGGCGGTCTGTTCTTCGTGAAGGGCGTGACCCCATTAAAGAACGCAATAAACAAAAGCGTGAGGCAATAAGCAATCTCCATTATTTAAAAGATATCGCTTTAGATGCTTTTGAAACTCGTAAAGCTGAACTAAAAGGTGACGGTAAAGATGGAACTTGGTTTTTACCATTACGCCTTCATATTCTTCCCAAATTAGGCTGTTTGCCCGTTTCAGAGATTACTCAAACAGAGATACGCAATGTGCTTGCCCCTATTTGGCATACAAAAGCTAAAACTGCTCGAACAGCATTGATGCGTCTTAATCTTTGTCTTAAACATGCTGCTGCCTTAGGATTGGATGTTGATTTACAGGCAACAGAAAAAGCACAAGCTTTATTAGGCAAACAACGCCATAAGATCACGAATAGACCAGCTATGGATTGGAAGGATGTCCCAGCCTTTTATCAAACGCTTTGTAAAACAACAACCATAACATATCTGGCATTACGTTTGCTTATTTTGACAGGCGTTCGCACATATCCTTTGCGTCATATTCATAAAGATCAAGTCGATGGCGATATATGGACTATTCCTGCTGAGAATATGAAAGGGAAACGCGATGCTACAACAGAGTTTCGCGTGCCCTTATCAACAGAGGCATTAGAAATCTTAAAACAAGCCCGCTTGCTCTCTCGCAATAATTTCTTCTTTTCTGCAACCGGTCGCGGTCCCCTCGCTGCACGCTGTATGTCACAATATATGCAACGCGCTGGTCTTAAAGCCTGCCCCCATGGATTTCGTTCTAGTTTACGCGATTGGCTTGCTGAAACAACTGATGCCCCTTATGAGGTCGCTGAAACCATTTTAAGTCATACGGTCGGAGGACAAGTAGAGCGTGCCTATCGTCGCACTGATTATCTAGAACAGCGTCGTATCTATATGGATAAATGGGCAGCATATGTCACTGGTCAATCTTAAGATATGGGGTGCATAACCCCATGATCTGTGGATAACTTTAGCTCTCTGTTCTCTCATATCATCTCAATAAGATTCATAAATTATCACATCAGAAAAACTATAATAAAACACTGTTTTTTATAGACTAAATACCTTTCATATGATGTAAAATATGGTTAATAAATAGTTATGATTTGTTCTCATTTTTTGATAGAAAGGATTTTAGTATGACAGAAAATGATATTCTTTTGACAGACCGTGAAAGTGCAAAACTGCTTCATATGAGTGTTTCGACATTCCGCCGTCATGTGACCAATGGATCTTTACCAAAACCTTTAAAATTTGGTTTTTTATCGCGTTGGTTACAATCGGATCTTATCAATGTCATCGAGCAAGCGAAACAGCAACGTTATAACGACGCGGCATAAAAAGAAAACCTTGTTACGTAAAGACGAACAAGGCTTTCTCAAGCTCATCAACCTAGAGATAACAAAATCCGTCTTGTATCGCAACCTGGTTATAGGATTACTAAGTACATTCTACGCCATATTGCTTTACATACAATATTGAGATGTTGGATTGAGAAAACAATCCCGCCATTCCAAGCGAAGGCAAGGAGGGCGGATTGTTGATCATCACAAACAGAAAAACTTACGGCTGGCATTCAAGTGCATTTTTATATTTTTTACAATAAGGGCTATTTAAGCGTCTCTCAACACTTCGTTGAGGCATGACAGCACCAGGACGACATATGGGAAGATTAAATGCTGATCCCATCGCTGCTGGCTTGAGCATGTGCACTGTTGGTTATATCACTGGTGCTGATGCTTCCTGTGATCAGGCTGTTTTTTCTGCCGGCGCGGTACCAGCGATAATATCGGCTCCAACACCATGGATGCTGCCTTTGTGGGCTTGCATGTTGACAGCGCGTCCTGCTTCTATTGTTGTGCTCATCGCGGTGAAAGCTTGAGAAGAAGCTTCTGCTTTCTTAAAGCCCACTGTCATACTGCCAGATGCACCAGCCTCGGTCAAACCGCTTAACGTATCCTGTGGATTGCCCCACGACTTTGGCTTCAAAATACGCATCCCCCGTAATGAAACCTCACCCTGCCTTATTGTCGACTATCTTAACCACCAAATTAAAAGTGCCCGTTGCGTGGATAAAGAAGGAAACAGCTTTGATCCTCTACTTCATTCGTGATTTTATCCAACGACCTTTTTAACGATGGGGAGAACGCTTTGGTGATCGCTTTTGTAAAGCTTTTTGCTTTTGCTGACGTTTTCTTTCATCCTCAAAATGCGTTAGTAAAGCGCGTTCCTGTTTCGTTTTGTTGGTCACACCAAAGGTGTCATTGTCCATAAATTGCTGATATCCAGCTAGCATCAAATTAGCTAAAAACGAGTCACTTTTCAGAGGTTGTACAAAATAGAGCCCTTTTGAATCTTGCAATTTATACCGGAAACCTGCTTTTTTCATGCACTCATAAACTGAGGCAAATTCATTTGCATACGAATTCATATCACTAGAAGAAGCATAGACTGGTTTCCAACCACATTTTGATAAGGATTGTTGGATCATCGCTTTATCGACACCTGGTTTTTCCCATAATGCTAAAGTTGATGGAGGAGGTTGGTTAACACATCCAGCTGTATTTAAGAGAGCTATGCAACTCAATAGTTTTAAGATTTTCTTCATTTTTTCCCTCTTTCAATGGATTTATTTACTATAAAACAGCTCGGAAGCTTGTTGATATTTTCTGTCATCGCTGCTTAAAACAACGGTGAACAATATTGAAATGGTTGCTTGAGGAAACAATCGCGCCATTCCAAGCGAAGGCAAGGATGGCGGATTGTTGATCATCACAAACAGCAAGACTTAAGGCTGGCATTTGCGACTATTTTTATATTTTTTACAAAACGGGCTGTTCAAGCGCTTCTTGACACTGCGCTGTGGAACAACAGCGCCTGGACGACAAATGGGAAGGTTTTCCGCTTTATGATTTACACACCAAGTTCCCCCTCCCACTTTATCACGAAAACCTGATTGAATCATACAAGCTTCTATGGTTGCTATTGCATTGTAGCTGAGCTTTCTGCTTTCTGGATCAGTATCATAAGGGGTTGGCATTCCACATTCTAATAAGGCTTTTCCTACCTCAGTAAAATCAGTAACACCATTTTTCTCCCACGTAGCTATCTCTCCTAGAGGAGGTTTATCGATATTACATCCAGTTACACTCACCAAAACTATTCCACTTAATAACTTTAAAATGTGTTTCATTTTTTACTCCTTGATTTACTTAAAGGAAATTGTTCACGATGAGATGAGCCGTAAAACTTTTGGCATTTATAACCCACATCTCCAAGGCAAGTATGGGAACTTATGGGATTCATGATCACTCTCCACCATTCTGTCCACCAGTTACTACCAGCAGGTATTGTCTCGTAGGTATAGCCATTGCCACCAATCAATCTGTTTACAACGTCAAATCTATGCCCATCAAAGCCAATAGTGGTTTGTTTGCCACCACTCACATAACCTAACAGACCGGATGCCGCCAAAACATTAGCCGCTGGTCCATGGAAACTGATCGTTGTATTACCAGCTACATCATTTACACCTTCTTGTTTGAAAGAATTCATCATATTAAAGCCTGTCAAACTGCCACGACTATGGGCATCAAAATGCAATCCTGTGTTACCATAGCGAGACATTATATCTTTTGCTTCTTGTGTGGAATTGGTCAAACCCCAAAAGTTATTTTCCATGAACTTCTGATAGCCCGCGACCAGAAGTTCTGAGATAGCAGAATCGGCTTCTGGAAACACAACAAAATAAAGCGGTACATTTTTATTCTCCGCATGTTGCTCAGCATAAACAGCCGCCTCATAGGGTGGTGTAAAAATGCCATTGAGGGACACATGCACCTTGCCATCAGCACCTTCTTGTAAATGCTGCTTTTCTTCATCCGTTAAATAATGAAACTTAGGGATAGGTTGTCCACGAGCGTCTTCTATAGGCTCTCCATTTGCATCTATTTCATAGAGTATATTACCCTTTTCATCACGGTCGACCACGGCGATGGGATGCTCTTTGATAAACATGGTTTTATAGGAGTCATCGCTGTATTTAAACCCTTCTTCTAAGAGTTGCGTTACCATTTCACGGTTTTCATGGACGATTTGTTCCAGCTTGCCTACATCGAGTTGTTGTACACCCTTATGGGCAGTGGCAGTATCACGATTAAGGGAGGAGATTGCTTGTTCCACGTCTTGTCCTGTCAATGCCTTCTGCCCTGCTTCATCAGTAATGACGATAGTGCCATTGCTGATAGCAGATTTGGTATATCCTTCTTCTGAATCTTTAGCTTTTGAATGATCTAAGACATTTTTAGCAATGTTTTTCCCGACACCATATTTGCCCTGATACATTGGACCACCCGCAGCAATGCTGATCCCATCGCTGCTGGCTTGAGCATGCGCACTGTTGCTGATGTCACTGGTGGTAATGCTTCCTGTGGTCAGACTGTTTTTTTCTGCCGGCGCAGTGCTGGAAATAAGCCCTCCGGTCAGCGTTGTTTTATCTTTAACGTTGATCTTAAAACCGCCATCACCCGCTTTGATGCCTGATTGTTCCACAACACTATGATAATCACTAGAGGATTTATCCTTGTTCAAGGAAATATTGGTTGAGGCTGCATCATCCTTTTTTCCACCATTAAACCCAATAGAAAAAGAGTTTTGCTTGCTGGAGGTTTGACCCGTATCACTGCGACTGGTAATGTTCAAATCACGACCAACCTCCATTTCTACATGGTTTGCAGAAACCACGGCACCTGCCAATGTGGTATCCTCTCCACTGCTGGTATGAACAGTGCCAGTGCCTATAATATGGCTGTTCTTTTGCTGAACCTCCTCACTGGAGCCCTTGCCTTTACCAAAAGAAGCATTCCCCATCCACCCTGTACCACCAGTACCATAACTATACCCAATATTCATTGAAGCGCTTTCACTTCTGTTTTGTGTGCTTTGCGTGTTTTGTGCACTTTCAAAGAGGATATGTTGTCTTGCATCCAAGGTGATATTCCCGCTCTGTTCATCATTGCTTTGCATCGGGTTTGTGCCGGCAATAATATCAGCGCCAATACTATGGATGCTGCCTTCATGGGCATGGATATTAATAGAACGCCCTCCTTCTATGCTATCTGTCACCGCAGTAGATGTCTGAACAGATGCCTCCTCCTTCTCTGTCTTAAAGCCCACGGTTACGCTAGCAGAAACATCAGCAATATCACGAATAGACTGTTTGTTTCCACCTTTCATCCCATTATAAAGACCTTTGCCTTTGCTATAGAGATCATAGCCTTTTAGACCAGCAATAAGACCATTACCGATTTTGTGTTTTGTATCCCCATGACCAAAACGTTTGGCTGCATCCTTTACATCTTTTACTGTACCAAGAACACCGATATCAGCAGAGGCTGTCACACCAGCAAAAGACTTTTCATGCTTTTCTTTTGCGTTAGAGGTATCATAGCTTTCTGATAGGGTGATATTATTGCCAGCATCGATGTTCACATCACGATCCGCCGAAACATCTGTCGCTTGCATGTTCACATCACGATCCGCGGTAATCTGCACATCTCTGCGTGCTGTGATGTGCGATTGAACGGAAGTTTTTTCCCATTGATCGCCGGTGTCCTTCGTGCTTTCAACCCCAACACCCACGGAAGCACTGCTGCTGCTCTTTCCAAACTGAATGCCAAAACCTGAACGCTTTTCTTCAGAATTTGACTTATGGCTATTATGACCCACAAGCACATTGACATCACGGGCTGCGGTAAGATTAACATTTTCCCCTGCAAGATCAGAGCCCACAATTGTCACATCTTTTTTCTTGGCAGTGATGTTGATAGTGCCATCCGCATTCAAAGAAGAGCCTTGATGTTCAAAACTCTCTTCATTTTCTGTCTTTCCTTCACTCCCGTATATCGACACAAAGCCCTTGCCTGATCCCACACCAAAACCCGTTTCATGGGTCTCTGAATGGCTGCTATGGTGGTCCGTCATGCCATCAATTGTCACACTTTCTCCCGTCACATGAATATCTTCATTTGCAAACATATGAGAAGCAGTGATTGTGGTCTCTTTGTCTGATTGCGTGATAATGTTGCCCGTTGCCCCAAGGATAGAGGAGACCGTTGTGGTATGCGATTGAGATGTATCGGAAGATTCCTCATGCAAAAAGCCACTTGATGACGATTGTGCTTGCTGATCCAACTGTTCTTGGGCGCCTTTGATGACAATCTTTCCCCCAGAGTGAATAGTAATATCCGCTTGTTTCTGTTCTCCTGGTGCTTTCTCTCCTAACGTTTCCTCTGCCTTACCGGCTATGAGCGTCGAGGCTAAAACTTCCGTGTTGTTTCCAGATTCAATGGCAACGCCTTTTCCTCCAGTGATGAGCGAACTCACAACTTCTGTCGCATCAATCTTGTTATGCTCGGATTTGCTGCTACTAAATGTTCCACCCTCTTTATGATACGACATCTCATAGTGTAAGCTATTTTCTGCATTGGTGATCAAGATATCGTTGCTGGATTTCAGCCCCACCTTACCCTCAGCAGCAATGGAACTGCCCGTGATGCTAAGGTCATGCGCCTTTCCATCCTGCCCCGCAACAACCGTGGTATCACCCCCTGATTTTATCGAAGAGCCAACTGCATGAGAGGCTTGCATATCCACTTTAAGATTGTTGCCCTGAAGATGATATTCCACTTCATCGTCTCTCACCCCTACCGTTATCTCCCCTTTCGCGCCAAGGCCAACATTGCCCTTCGCTTCCATATCGGAAGCAGCAATATGGATATCTTGACCGGATAGGACAGTGGTGTCTTTTCCAGAACTTAAATGAGAGCCATTGTGTAAGGTGACATGGGAGGTTTGCCCATCCTGCGTATGATTGTCCATGCTGTTGCGGGTAGCATCAATCGAAACATTACCCTCAGCTTTTAAGAGAAGATTATCCTTTGTTTGAACATCAGAGCCTAGAACATTGAGATCCTTTCCAGAGGCAAGTGTCGTTGAGCCCCCAGAATTGACTTGCGATTTATGATGCATAGTGGCATCACCCTGTTCGCTGTGGTAATGCGTTTGTGCTGAACCTATTGTTAAATTGCCCTGCTCTGTGGCCATGGCAAGATCACCCTTCGTGGTGATCCCCACCCCTGAAGCTGTGATATCTTGTTTGGCAATCACGCTCGCATTGCCCCCAGCAGAAAGTGCCTCGGTGTTTAAAACGGTCTCCACGCCGTCAACCGTTGTGCGCCCTGCATCTAAACGAATATTCTTCTCCGCAAGTAAAACAGCATCACCACCCGCCGCAAAATGCCCCCCTTGACTGAGGATATCCCCGCCATGCACATGCAATTGGTGGTTTGCCGCAATCCGTCCTGAATTGGTTATCGTGGAATTGCTCGTATTTTGGCTGGTGATATTGACATCATCGCCCATGATCAAAGCCCCAGCAGAAACAAAGGAGGCTCTGTCTTTTTCAGGGATATAAAGCACCGGCGCATAAACATCCATGCCCTTGACCTGTTGGCGCACATAAATCACCATCGGCGCTTCTAGGGACGCCAATTGTTCTTCACTCAAAGCCTCACCAAAGGAGAGATTGTGGGCTTTTGCATAGTCTGCCCCGACATCCAGCAAAGTTTTGACTTGTTCAATGGCATCACTTCCAGGAATAAAGGAACCTTTGCCCAAACCTTGACCAACAAGATCACGCATTTGTTTTTCAATCAGCTGCTTTTCAAAATATGCATCGCCTAAGAAAAAAATCTCTCTGTCAGGATTGTAGCCAATTCTGTTCAAATAATAAGCTGAGCCATAAAACTTGCCAACATCAAGGAATTCTGCCCGCGTTTCATAAATGAAATTCTGGTTGGGCAGCGTGCCCCCAACACCCCCCGATTGGGGCTTTGGTAAAGGGAGCCCCTCAGAAAGTTCCCCTGCACTATTGATATCAATTTTCGGTGTAAACAAAGCACCAGCCCCGGTTAAACCACTTAAGGACTCCAGTGGATTGCCTCCAGCCGCTTTGGCTTCAAAATGCGCATCCCCTGTAATCGAACCTTCCGCTGCCGTGTTATTGAGTTGATCGACCACCAGATTTAAAGTGCCACCCGCTTGGACAAGACCTGGAACGGTATCAAGAGCTTCTGAGCCAGTATGGCGAAACGTACCATTGGCTATATCTAAAGAAACATCGCGGCTTCCATCAGCTTTATAGCCATAACAATTGTCTGTATCTGCTTTACAATGCATAAAGATTTTTTTATAAGCCGTTGCCCCTGAATTGGTCAGCGTCTTGGCGTGGATATCAGCATTTCCCCCTGCTTCTATAGAGCTATAATGGTTGTCAATGGTATCAGCGTTAATGATGAGATTGCCACTAGATTGTATCATCCCCGAAACAGTTGGTTTATGCGAAAACCCTTGCGTGACAGTTTCTTCTGTCATATGTGACCAGTTTTCGTTTATTGACCCGAACCATCCTCCCTTCCGCAGAGAACCATTCCATACAAACTCTTCTATGTCTCCTTTTCGAGCATTATGTTTCCAAGTAAATGCCTTATAGACTGTGCCATCTTTTAAAGTTGCAGTGCCATAGGTTCCTTCTTTGTTATCCCAAAGTTGTTGCTCAAATATAAAGTGTTTTGGACCTACTATCCCATGCTTTCTTTTAGAAAGTTTTCCTTTTCCCCAACGATCCCAGTCCATATCATGATATAAAGGCCTACCATCGAGAAAATTATATTTGTCTGGTTTTTCGAATGAAATATCGCTATATTCCGTTTTTTCTGTGATGACAGGCGTGCTATCGGCTTCGTTTTTTAGGGTGTTGGTTTGGATATTTAAGTTTCCACCAGCTTGAATAAAGCCCGCTTTGTTAACAAGGGAAAGGCTTTTTCCGCTGCCATCTGCATTGGTGAAAGATAAATCACCCTCTGCCATTATGGCACCAAAATCATTGAGCAAAGCGCCATCGACTTGTAAAGCACCACTTCCCCCAGCATAGATTAAGCCCGTTTTGCTGTTGGTTACATTGCCCGTCACGCTAAAGACTAAATCCTGCCCTGCTGCCAATTGACCGCTATTTCCAAACTCCCCCGTTTTGATCACGAAATCTCGCGCCGCTAAAACAGAAGTTGCCTTATCCACCATAACGC
This sequence comes from Bartonella heixiaziensis, assembly GCF_046245125.2. GTDB lineage: Bacteria > Pseudomonadota > Alphaproteobacteria > Rhizobiales > Rhizobiaceae > Bartonella > Bartonella heixiaziensis. Next base: position 953,737 of record NZ_CP176404.1, read on the forward strand.
TTGGAGCAATAAAGAGAATATCTCCAGTCCCCCCCTCATCTGTCACGGCTTGTAGCCGCGCATGGTGAATATCAAGGGCATTGGTGCTGTTAAAATCTAAACCACCATAAGTCAATTCGCTGCCCGAGACATCAATATGATCTGCAATTAAATACAGCGTTTGCGGCGTGTAAATATGAGAACGATTATTGCTTAAATCGAGAGTGTTTGCTGTCAATCTCACATCCCCCTCGGTAGACAGCACATTCTCAACACTGATCTCTCCAGATACCGATGTCAATGCTGCGTTGCCATAGCCAATGACCTGATCATAATAAATGTCGTTGCCAGCAAAAATTTCAATATTGCCACCACTGGCAATCTGACCAACCTTCACCCCTTCTTTTGCTGTAATAGAAAGAAAGCCCTTTTTATCTAAAACAAGATCCCCTGAACCGCCGGTAGAAACGACACCTGTCATCAGTGTGCCAGCATCAAGGCTGCCAACCTTTAAAACAGCTTCTTCACCCGTCATCAGCGAAGAAAAGTCAACCGTCCCGCCCTCAATATTTGCCTTGCCATGAGCTAAAAGTTGCCCAAAATGAACCGGAGCATTTGTTTCTGGTTGTGCTTGAATGGCAACATTTTGATGCGACAGGATTATTTGAGAAACAGAAAGTCCGTTATGAGAAACCAGGGTGATATCTCCTGCTCCATAAACACTTTCAGCAACAATCTCACCTTGACTGCTCTGGAGATCAACATCCCCTTGGGTGCCAAGAACAACAACACCAGTAGCACCCGTTGCCGTCATATCAACCCCACCGGCTAAAAGCTGCGCCTTTATATCACCACCGGCATGTGCCTTGAGGTTCCCTTGCGCTAGAACATCCCCCTCAAGCCTCAAGTCTCCACCCGCCTCAAGAACCATATCAACCCTACCAGCTAAAAGATGCGTTTGGATATCACCACCGGCATGTACCTTGAGGTTCCCTTGCGCTAAAACGTTCCCCTCAATCTTCAGCTCTCCGCCTGCCTCAAGAGCCATATCAGCGCCTGACCCTAGCCCTGAAACTTGAAGAGTTTGGCGCGAAGACAGCTCCATGTTGCCCCCAGACGTTGCATTTCCGGCAATCGATAAAAGCCCATCCTGCGCCTCTATTTTCAAATGACCCTCAGCGCCAACGGTTTCTAACGTGACACCTTTTTTTGCTGCAATCTCAATATGCTTTTTCGAGGTGATGTGTTTTGCTAATACGCTCTGGCTTTTCGATTTGAGGACAACACCCCCATGACCAAAAACATTCTTCAGGGAGATTTTCCCGTCAGCAGAAAGATGCAACTGCCCCGCATTGGCTGCCATATCATGACGCATGCGAACCCCAACACCTTTTTCCGTCGCCACAAGTTTAATCTGATCCGCCTGTAGAGCCCCCAAAGCAGAACCATCTATCGCATATTCCGGTTTACCAGTAATATCGGTCAGTTCTTTCATTTCCCGTGAAGCGTAATCAAAGTGACCCGTCCCTGCTGTTACACCAATTTCTCTGCCGGCAACAGGTCCTTCAAAATGCACCGTGCGTGAGACAATATCGACAATATCAACAGCCCCCTTGCCAGAGAAAAAATTGGCTCCTCTTGCTCCAAAGGTGATGTCCCCACCTCGCACCTCAAAGCCTTTCAAAAAACCGCTCGCATCAATTTCGGGTACACCTGTGGTTAAAGTCGCATGGGGCGTATTGATAAAACCGCAACCATCACAGCTTATCCCATTGGGATTGGCTATAATCACATCGGCTTGATGCCCAAAAACCTCTCCTGGACCATTCAAGGCACTGCGCTTGCTGCTGGTGACTTCATTTAAAATCACTTTCGCCGAACCCGTAACACGCAAATGCGGATTGCCCGGCATAATGCCCCCCAACTGCGATTGCCCCACTTCTTGCGCATGATTGTTCCAAATCACACCTGGATTGCCAATATTAAAATCATCATATTTATTGTGTGATAAGCCCTTGCCATTGGGGGTAACAATATCAATCGAGGGAACCCCATTGGGCGCTGCTACTATATCTGGGCGATGAGCGGCATTAGCGTTAGGATCCACAGTAATTTGCGCCTGTAACGCTGAAGGTGCGAATAAACAAGAAAAACCAAGTCCCCCAAATAAAACCTTTTTGAGCATCGTACTGGAGACCAAAACACCTAATAAAGCTGCTCTTTCTGCTTTCTTCTCATATCTCATACGTTAACTCCCCAATAAAAAACGCTTAAAGTTCCATTGTTAATGTCATAAAAAATGTTCCTGATTTTTTGTGCTTAACTGTGCTCCAAAAAATACTGGAATAACTGGCATCAAGAGAGACCATGCCTCCCGCAAGCTTGACACCCGCTGTCCAACCGGCAAGCTGATCACTCTTAATCCCATACAAGGGTTGTGCAAAAACACGCCCATAATCCAAACCAACATAAGGGCGAAGTTCACCAAAAACCTTTTTGAAGGTTGCGTGATTGCTCCACGGAATGGTGCGTAGCAACAAATCATTCCGGCTAAAAAAACCGTTATTGCCAAAAAGCAAACTCTCACGCGTGCCACGAACATTGGAGGCGCCCCCCAACGAAATCTGTTCAGCACCCAGTAAATTATGTGGTGAATATTGACCACTCAAAAGATTGCTCAGTATAAAGTCAAAGCCCCCTACCTTAAAAGGCGTCATAACGCTGAGTGTGCCGGTAAATTTGGCAAATTGTGGCTCCGCATCTCCTGCTCCTGGATCGTGCTTCTTGACTGAATGAAACAAGGGGAGTCCTTGCAAATAACTCACATCAAAAGTCCAAGTTCCACCCAGCATCTGGCGCGAATGCGAAATCCCAAAATTGGCGACGCTATATTGACGGCTGCCCACTTCAATCTTATTGCCAAGAAGGTAATTGTTGGTTCTTTTATAAGAAAGACCTAAATTCAAGGTTGTAAGGGAAACACCATCACGATAAAGAACTCTGCTTGTACTGGCGTGTAACTCACTGGAATCCCCCGTCGTCTCAATATCGGTAAAATTGCCAGGAATAATGCTTTGGTAATTATAAACAGTGCCATTCAATCCAAAGGTCCAATAACCATACGGAATACTCACACTCGCTGAAATGTTATTGCTATGTCCTTCTTGCTTGCTCCCACCCCAATAATCTGTCTGACTGCGCTGATAGTTAAAATCCCACGCATCATTCATCCCTAAAATATTTTCTACCCTTAAGCCCGCACTATAACGCGCATAACCCGTGGAAGATTGTCCCATATTGTCATGAGAAACAGTAACCTTGAAAGTTTTATCGGGATGATTGTTAATATTGACAATGGTGCTCCCTTCTTCACGCCCTGGAAGAAGTTCGCTTTGAGCGTGCGCTGAACTCAAACGGTTGATCTGATCAAGCCCCTGTTCAATATCGCGCATGTTCAAAACATGACCTTGAAGCCCAGGAAAAGCACTCCACACAACATTGTTATAACGAGATGCCGGTGAACCATTATAGTAAATCTCTGAGAGCTTGCCCTCAATGACAACAAATTTGAGCGTCTTGCTGTTTTTGATATCTTGATCAGGAATGTAAAAACGCGCCGTCACATAGCCTTGATCCAAATAAACTTTGGTTAACTTCTTGATTAAGAGCTGAATATCGACAAGCCCGATACATCTTCCAACATAAGGCTCTGTTACGGCTGATATAAAGCGCTTTTTGACATGATGCACTCCCTCAACAACAATAGCATGAATGGGAAAACATTGCTTCCCACCCAAAAGCGTTTCTGGATTTTGCTCTGAAGGCGTCTTTATCCTTTTAGGCGTTAAAGCGCGTAATTTCTCAATTCTTTCTAATTGCTGCTTCTCAGATTGTTGGCGAGAAAAATTATCGGTTGGGGAATGAAAAACAGCTGAAGAGCGCGCATAAACACTTACACCTGTAAACAAGCCAAAGAAAACAATAATGGCACGAAAAATTCTCAAAAGAGAACTTTGGCGTAAAAATACAGAAAACAATACAGATTGCCCCGCTTTGCACTATTCATGAAGCATTATTTAAAAGAACTTCATGAACCTCTAACAAGACCACTCAAAACAGCCACTGCCCTATAACGCTTTTAACAAAAGCACATGCCTCTGTTACCAAAGAAAAGTGACACTAGAAAAACTGCTTTATTTAAATTGCTGAAGATTTCTCCCCCACATTTATGTAGAAAGACCTCTAAACAAAACTGTTTAGCGCGTCAATGTTTAATACATCAATATCCCCAGTTTAACGCTACAATATATTTATCAATAATTAGAGATAAATTCACTCTCCAGCTCCTCTAAACCACTCAACACGCATATAAACGAGACATCGTGCTATCAAGCACATTCTGTCGTCAAAAACCATCATAGAAAACAATAAGAAATCTCTTTGAGAGCCTTTCAAGACAATCACGCAAAACTCTTTTAATGGCATTCTCATCAAAGGAACCTTTCTCCAAAAGCAAATGATCTGAGTGACCTTATCAGAAGAGTTTTGTCAGTGTTGTCAGTTCTTTTTAGAGCCTATACTATTTTTTTTAAATGAGAGAAAATTAAAAACATTATATTTCAATACGTTAGTATTTTAAAAACATAACTCATATCACTATTACAATCTTTAAAGATAACTAATGATGTGAATTGATTAAAACTTGTCAGTTATGTGTCAGTAAATTGAACTGACAAAGTGGATTATTTTAGTGCTTCTATAAAACCTATCAAAATACTCATTCTGATATCTTAAAGTACATATTGAATCTGTCTTGATGAACACGTGAAACAAACAGCAAATTTCACTATTTTGCTGATTTTGTCTCGTGTCATGGGCTGTTGATAAACAAGCTTAAAAAGATTTTTTGAAAAAATTTATCCGCTTTGGAATGACTTTAACTCATTTTGCACTCGATATTTGGTTTGAATCAATTTAATAAACTCCATTTTGATTATTTTGAAGAGAATTAATCAATAGAATATATTGCCATGGAGTCTATTCTTTATGCTTCAATCTATTAAGTCTGATAATGAACACGTCACTTTACGCTCTCTGTTGGAATATTATCGTCAACAAGCTAAATCACTTCGTGAATTAGGAACTCTGTTTGAAAACCTTGTCATAGCTTATTTGACGAAAGACCCTCTTCATTATGGACGCTACGAAAAGGTAGAAACCTATTATGAATGGGCTAAAGAGCATGAAGGTTGGAATAAAAATGATATCGGTATTGATTTGGTGGCTAAGCTTCGTCATCAAGAAGGATATGTGGCTATTCAGTGTAAGTGTTATAAAGCAGATCATCAGATTAGTAAAAAGGATATTGATAGCTTTATCGCGGCATCTGGAAAAGACATTTTCAAATATCGTCTTCTCGTTGATAGCACGGAAGTAGAATTAAGTGACAATGTGAATGCCATGATTAAAGGACAAGTGATACCCGTTTATCGTATTGACCTTCGTCATATGGAAAACAGTCGGATAGATTGGCAAATCTATGCAACCAAAAAAGAAGTTCTTCTTAAATCAACAAAAGAGCCTCGTCCCCATCAAGAAGAAGCCATCAAGAAAGTCTGTGAAGGAGTGCAATGAATAGCAGTATCGATTTTTTGTGCGATTTGTGGATGGCATTGTTTAAGCTTTCTAATCATCGAGGCATTGGAGATGAGGACTGCAATGCTATAGTTGAGGTAATGGAATCGGTCGTAGATGCTCTGGTTTTAAAGCTTCAAGATGACGTGCCCAATATTACAAAAATCTTGGCAATTTTGACAGATTTTGGAGATTCAGAACTTCCACATCGTATGGATTCTTTGTTGCGAACTTACGAACCAGATTTAGAGAGCCCCATTAAAAAGGTTGCTTAATTAAAAAAATAGAACTCCCCTTCCCGTTCTTAAAATGGGGAGGTGGTTAAGAAGGTAATAAAATTAAGGTGCACTATACCAAGTTGATCGTCCACCACCATGACGTATCAAAAGACCTTTTTCAACTAATGATGTAAAAGTTACTTTAAGTGTATTAGGGCTTGCACCAACCTCACGCACCATATCGCGGGTTGTAACACGTCCGTGATTACGCACATAATCAAGAATATTAAGAGCCAATTCAGATAAGGAAAAAAGAGCATTTTTTTCACTCTCTATTTTTATTTCTAATTGGCGTTTTTGTTTTTGTAGAGCACGTAAAAAAAAGAGTATCCAAGGTTCCCAATTGGGTGTTTTAGTATAAATTGTTTTTTGAGTCTGATTCAGAGCTAAGTAATAGCTTTCTTTATTATTCTCAATAACGCTTTCAAGTGATGAATATGGTACATAAACATAACCTTTTTGTAACAAAAGCAGGGTAGTTAAGATACGGCTTAAACGTCCATTTCCATCTTGAAAAGGATGAATAGCTAAAAATGTGACATTAAAAATACCAATCGTAAGTAAAGGATGAAGATCCTTTAATTCATTGGTATTATTGAACCAAGTAATAAGCTCTTGCATTCGGTATGGTGTATCAAATGGTGTAGCTGTTTCAAAAACAATGCCAACCATTTTCCCTTGAGAATTAAATGCTGCTACATCATTGCGTAAAGTCTTATATTCACCTCGATGTCGTTGATCTTTCTCACTATTACACAAAAGATCACGATGAAGTTGTTTAATATGATTTTCAGTAATAGAAATATCACTCCAAGATTGAAAGATTGTTTCCATAACCTTGGCATAACCGATAACTTCTTGTTCATCACGACTCTTGAAACGTTTAATTTCTAAGTTTACCAAAAGCTGTTCGATTTCGCGGTCTGTTAACTTACTCCCTTCAATGCGTGTGGAGGATCCAATACTTTCAACAGTAGCAATATGACGAAGAGCGTTCAATCGCTCAGGTGCAAGAGTACCAAGAGCGCGCCATGCCCCTTTGAACTCATCAATCTCAGTAATGAGAGCCAATAATTCTTGTGTAATTTGGAGTGTATCTGTTTTCATACCGGAATATATACCCGATTATACCCGATTGTCAATCATTCGTAACACCGTAAACTCTTACTTCTTATGGCAGAGAAGAAGCAAGGAGCAACTATGAATAAGAAGCATCGTGAAGGTCTATCGGTTCGTGCGTTTGCAAAAAAGATGGGTGTTTCACATAATGCGGTGGTTTCTCGGATAAAGACAGGTAAATTTGATGCAGCTCTTTTTGAAGATGGTTCTGTCAATGAAGCGATTGCAACAGCTATCTGGAATGAGAATCCAACAAAGCGCCTACCCCCATTTTTAGCGCCTGATAGTCAACCGCGGACAAAGATCAAACAAGCCTCCACAAATGGAGCCAATGAATACAAGATAAAACTGGAGCGGATGCAAGTTGCGCTTGAAAGCAAAAAGATTGCCCTTGAACGACTACGCGAAACCACTGTTGATCGAGAAGAAATGAAAAAGGCAGCGCGTGAGTTTGGAAGAGCGCACCGTGATGCTATGTTGAATTTTCCTCATCGTTTTGGTGCAAGCATTGCTGCACAAGTTGGATGTGATGCGGCCAGCCTTATTGGTGCTATTGATTATACTATGAGAACCGCTTTGCTTGAGGCGGTTAATATTCCAGTGCCTTTTCATGATCCTCATTCTCCAGAGTTAGAGAACTTGCAAGAAACGAATAATGGATGAAAATGCAGTCGAAGAATTTTTCGCCAATGCCAATGACGCACGACAACCAGACCCACCGTACACGGTTTCGCAATGGGCGGACAAGAATAGGTATCTTAGCACCGTAGCAAGTGCTGAGCCTGGGCTTTGGAGAACAAAGCGTACCCCTTATTTGCGTGAAATCATGGATAACCTTTCCTCTTACGTGCCAATTGAAACAACCATTGTCATGAAAGGGGCGCAAATTGGCATGTCAGAAGCAGGATTGAACTTTTGCGGTTATGCCATTCATTATAGTCCGGGACCTGCCCTTTATGTGATGCCAACGGTTGAGACAGCGAAGAAATTATCAAAAACCCGTCTTGACCCAATGATTATGGCAAGCCCTGCTTTAAGCGAACGCATTGCCCCAGCGCGGGCACGCGACAGCGGTAATACAATGTTTTCGAAAGAGTTTGATGGTGGGGCATTGATGCTTACAGGAGCAAACAGTGCAGCTGGTTTGCGTTCCATGCCTATTCGTTATCTGATTTTAGATGAGGTGGACGCCTATCCTCTCAGTGTGGATAACGAAGGTGATCCGGTGATGATCGCTGAAAAGCGGACCTCAACCTTTGTGCAGAGAAAGATTTTTAAATTGTCCACACCGACCCACCGTGACACAAGCCGTATCGCCAAAGATTTCGTGCTAGGAGACCAACGATATTACAATGTCCCTTGTGATGCATGTGGTGTTCTACAGCCCATTGTTTGGTCACAAATCAAGTGGCCAAAAGGCGCCCCCGAAAAAGCTGTTTTTGTTTGTGCACATTGTGGTCATGAACATGCAGAGCACAGAAAAACAGATCTCATGAGTGAAGAAAGAGGTGCGTGCTGGGTGCCTACGAGTGAATCAAGCAGACCGAATTTGCGTTCTTACCATATTTCGGCACTCTATTCACCTTGGCTTACTTGGGGGGAATGCGCAAGAGAGTTTTTAGATGCCAAGGATGATCCGGCACTTTTGCAGCCTTTTGTCAACACAGTGCTTGGAGAGCCATGGGAAGACAGAACAGGTGAAGTTGTTGACCCTGATAGCCTCTATGCAAAACGCGAAGATTATCCATTGGCACCAGAACAAGCCGTGTTGTTAACAGCGGGTATTGATGTGCAAAATGACCGCTTGGAACTTGAAGTGGTTGGATGGGGACGCAGTGAAGAAAGCTGGCATATTGATTATCACGTCATTCCTGGTGATCCGTCTTCTTTTGAAGTATGGGACCAGCTGGATGAATACCTTACAAGACGCTGGCCACATCCAGGCTATAAAGATGGCATCAAGATAACGGCGGCTTGTATTGATACCGGTGGTGGACACACACAAGCGGTTTATAATTATGTGCGCCCGCGTGAGGGACGACGTATCTGGGGGATTAAGGGGCAAGCGGGATGGCGTACGGTATGGCCGCGCCGTCCAAGTAGAAACAACAAAGGACAGATCAATCTTTATATTGTTGGTGTTGATGCAGCAAAAGATATTATCACGGCACGATTTAAAAAATCCGGTCCTGAAGCATCGGGGGCTGGTGCAACACACTTTCACAAAAACCTTGATCGGGAATATTTTGACCAGCTAACCGCTGAAAGAAAAGTCATCAAATATTTTAAAGGCTTCAAGCGCATTGAATGGCAAAAAAGCGAAAAGGCAAGAAATGAAGCCTTGGACTGTAGGGTCTATGCTTATGCGGCTTTACAAGGTCTGATTTCGGCAGGAATAAACCTTAATCGAGAAGTCGATATCTTAGAAGAGCGTCTGGAAAAACTTAAAGTTGAAGGCTCTTTAGAGCAGCCAACATCAGAACATGTGCCCTCTCCTGCTCCAAGAAGATCTCAGACAGCACAGCCTCAAAAGAAGCCATTCAGAACAATGATGAATCCTTATATGCGAGGGGATTGGAGGTAATTTGTGGGTGAAACTTTAGAACCAATTAACAGCAAAATTGACAGACTTGAAAACTTAAAAAGGCGGCGTGAGCAAATTGAAGAAGCTCTTTATTCGGGAGCGCAATCGGTGCGCCATGGCGATAAGCAAGTAAGCAATCGTTCTGTTGAGGAACTTCGCAGAGCGCTTGAGATGATTAATACACAAATAGCCAACCTTGAAGGGCGCAAGCGTTCACGCGTTTTCTATTTTAATATATCACGAGGCTATTAATGGCTGGTTTTTTCAATAAACTCACAGGCTTTTTTAAAATTTCTCGTCAACACAATCCCCATTTTGAAGCTGCAAGTAAAAGCCGTCGCATGGGTGGTTTTGACCCCGCAAAAAAACATATCAATAAAGCAATTGAGGAATGCGGTGATACCATTGTTGCCCGTTCAAGATGGCTTTATGATAATGAATCTCTTTATGGGTCTGCAACAGAAGAATGGGTCTCTGCGGCTGTCAGTGATGGGATTAAACCTTATCCTCGTATTGAAGGCTTTCAAGAAGAAAAGAAAAAGCTTTTAAACTTATGGTGGCAATGGGTTGATGAAGCGGACTATGATGAAGATGCCAATTTTTATGGACTGCAAGCAACCATTGCACGAGAGGTCTTTTTAACCGGAGAATGCTTTGTAAGATTGCATTATGTTGATCTCTACGGGCGCTCTGGTGTGCCTCTTCAGTTGCAAGTTTATCCCACTGAAATGTTGGACCTTTCCTACAATGGACCGGCTGAGATTAAAGGCAATTACATTCGTATGGGGATTGAATTTAATGCCAGTGGTAAGCGCGTTGCTTATCATTTCTGGGAACATCACCCCTATGATGATGTCCCTGCAAATATGGCATTTGAGAGCCAAGAGCGCGTGCGTGTCCCTGCTGAAATGGTCCTTCACATCAAAGAGCGCCGTATTGCTGGACAGTTGCGCGGTTCTCCCAAAATAACACGCTGTATGACAAAAATCTTTCAACTCGAATCCTATGATGATGCAGAACTTGATAGAAAAAGGACGGCAGCTCTTTTTGCGGTGTTTATTACAGGGAAGGAATCTCATGATGCGAAATTAGAGGAAAATCGTGAGCAAACGACGCCCCCAAAGAAGACCGAAGAGGCAGCTGACGTGGATAAAATTTACCCTGGATCGGTCAACATAGTGGATGGCGAAAAACAAATTACATTTTCCAGTCCTGTTGAGGTTGGTGGTTCTTATGAAGCCTTTCAATATCGTAATATTTTAAAAATTTGCTCGGCTCTCAATATGCCTTATGCCGTTGTGACTGGAGACGTTACGCGGGGGAATTTTTCCAATGTGCGTACCTCTATCATTCAGTTTAGACGGCACGTCAAACAATGGCGCGAACATATCATTGCTTTTCAGTTCAATCGCATTGTTTGGGAGCGCTTTGTTGAAATGGCAGTGCTTTCTGGATGCGTCAATTTGCCAGAGTGGGAAGAAAATCCCTTGCCATGGCTTCAATGTGAAAGCTTTGCACCACCCCTGGAAATGATTGATCCAAACAAAGATATCTCAGCGGAAAAAGAAGAAATTCGTGCAGGCTTGAAAACACGACGCATGGCACTTGCCGAGCGCGGCTTTGATATCGACAGCATTCATGCCGAAATGCAAGAAGAGCACACAGACGCTCGTGCGCGCGGCTTATCTTTTGACACGGATATGGCAGCGCCCTCTGGTAGCAATCAAGTAATTGATACCGCAGATTCAGAACCTTCTGACACTTATGAAAGCAACCAAGGCAGTGAGGCACATACAAATGGTGAATAATCTTGATATGCCGTTTTTGGCATCACGGCTTTTTGGTGTTCCTCATATGCTTGCATCGACAAAACTTGATATCATTTTGAATGCTCTTGCGCCGCGTCTTTTTGAGGGAGAAAAGTTTCCCATCGGGGCGTTTGGACAAGGGGATACAGCGTCTTTCAGACCCCCTGAAACTTATGTAGTGCAAAACAATGTTGCTATCCTACCGGTTCATGGCACGCTTGTGCGCCGCGGTGCATGGCTTGGGGCTCTCTCGGGGCTAACCTCTTATGAAGGTTTAAGGGCTTCTTTTCGTGAAGCCATTGCACAACCTGATGTTCGCGCTGTCTTACTTGATATTGACAGTGGTGGTGGAGAAGCCGGCGGTGTGTTTGATTTGGTTGAAGAGTTTCAAACACTCTCAAAACAATACGACAAACCCATTTGGGCACATGCCAATGAATTTGCCTGTTCTGCAGCTTATGCCATTGCTTGTGCGGCTTCTCAAATATGGGTTGCACGCACGGGTGTTGTGGGCTCGATTGGTGTCGTTTGCGCCCATCTTGACCAATCCCGTGCAGATGAAAAACACGGGCATAAATGGACCTTTGTCTTTGAAGGTGATCACAAAGTTCATGGCAACCCTCACGAACCCTTGAGCGATACAGCACAGATAAAAATGCAAGCCGATTGCGCCCTACTCTACGAGATGTTTGTTGATTTGGTGGCGCAAAACAGACGCTTAAATGCTGATGCAATTCGTGACACAAAAGCAGAAACTTTTATAGGCACCCAAGCTCTCAAACTTGGATTAGCAGATGCGCAGGGGACCCTTGCGCAAGCTTTGGAAGCCTTAACGGATTCCATATCACAAAACCCAACATCAACAACAAAAGAAGGACAAAACACATGGCACGCACACAATACCGCGCTGAAGAAGAGGATGACGAAAAGATCGTCGACATCATCAATGACGAGGAAGATGACGAAGACGATAGTGACATCGACAAAAAAGCCGAAGACTTCGACGAGGAAGAAAACGAAGATGAGGATGAAGACAATGAGGACAATGAAAACAAGCGCGAAGATATGAAAGCCGTGCTTGAAAAAGAAAGAAAGCGCGCCAAAGCACTGACCAACCTTGAAAAGCAAGCAAAGCACTTAGGCGTTTCTTTTGACGCAGCAAAAGCTATTCAAAAAGGTATGAGCATCGAGAAAGCACGCCAGTGTGTGTTGGCGGCTGCTAGCTCTCAGAGCGCGTCCTTAAAAGTCTCGCCGTATACCCCTCATAGTGATGGGACGAGCAAGGCAAAGATTCACGCAAAATGGGAAGCAGCTTGGAGGGCAGTGAAATGACAAATATTATTTATGACGACGTACGCAATGGCGCTTATCTTGGACCATACGACCCTGATATGTCAAACGAAGAAGTGGTATTCGCATCAGGAGCATTCATTGAAGCAGGAACTGTCATGGGAAAGATAACCGCATCAGAAAAATATACCCCCCCTTAATCCAGCAGCATCAGATGGCAGTCAAACACCGGCAGGGATTTCTTTTGCCACTATTGACGCAACAGGCGCAGATCAACGCGCCGTGATTACAGCACGCTTATGCACTGTAAAAGCTTCTGAACTGCTATGGCCAGATGCCATCACAGACGAGCAAAAGAAAGCGGCCATTCAGTCTTTAGAAGACAAGAACAACATTCTATTGCGATAGGAGAATGCACACATGGATATGAATTTTTTTAAACATGATGCTTTCTCAAGCATCACAATGATGAAAGCCATTGAAAACTATGAGTTTCAACCTGGTCTTGTAAGCTCTCTTAATCTTTTTGAGGAAGTTGAAACCAGTACCACAGTGGTTGGGATTGAACGGCGTGATAATACATTTTCCCTTATTCAAACCAGTGAACGTGGCGCACCTTTGGCAGAAGGTGATAGAGAGGGGCGTAATCTTCGGTTTTTCAAAACAACACGGATTGCCAAAAGTGATACCGTAAAATCAGAAGAAATCCAGAACCGTCGTGAATTTGGCGCAGAAGATCAGTTAGAGACAGCAATGAAATATATTGCCAGAAAACAAAAGAAACTGATTTCTGAAATCGAATTGACATGGGAAAATATGCAGCTTGGCGCTGTTCAAGGTGTTGTCCTTGATGCTGATGGCTCCGTGATTGTCGATTGGTACAAAGAATGGGAAATTACACCACCAAAGCCCATTGATTTTAAACTGAATGTTGAGACAACCAATGTTGCTGACAATGTTGACCAAGTCATTATGAGGATGATTGAAGCTTCAAAAGGAGCGTTTTCTGATCGTTCACGGATTATTGGGCTTTGTGGAAATGAATTCTTTTCCAAGTTGAAAAATCACAAAACAATCCGTGAAACCTATTTAAACACAGCCTTAGCACAGACACTCAATAGCGCAGGAGGTGTTGCAACACCAAGCGCTCTTGGCTCGGGGAGCTTTGGCAGTTTTGACTTTGCAGGTGTCACTTTCATTAATTACCGGAGTATTCACAACTATAATGTAAGTGCGAAGGCTGGAACAAAGCGTGCCATAGGCATTAAGCCTGATGAATGTCAATTCTTCCCTGTTGATGCGCCTGGTGTATTCCAAAAAACCTTTGCTCCTGGTGAAAGCTTGGATTTTGCTAACACCGTTGGAAAACCTCTCTACACCATGCTGATCGTCGACCACGACCGTAATGCATGGGTAAAACCGAAGGTCTATAGCTATCCGCTTTACATCTGTACACGCCCAGAAATGCTGTTTAAAGCCGTGATTGGAGCGAAATAACATGCGATGGCACGGGCTGCTAAACCAAATGGTTAAAGATGTGCGCAACACTTTTGGGCAGCCCATCATCTACACGCGAAAGGACAATCAGCAATCTTTTCGTATCACAGCGATTTACACCATTAAGCATTCGGAATCGGACGCCGGTGGCAGAATCCCCACCACAATTGCAAGAAAGGAACTTGATCTTTGTATCAATGACATTGGAGGATTACCACCAAAACCTGAAGATAGTGTTATTGTGATGGCTCCTGAAAACACTGAAGATGCCTCTCAAGAGCACTTCGTGATCACAGATGTCCAAGACTCTGAATCCGGTATGTATAAGCTTATCTTGCGGGAGATAAAACAATGAACGTATCTTTATCTTGTGTGTTTAAAAATCAATAAAACTGTCCCAGAACTCGAATTACTGCTGTAAACCTTGGACTTGAAAAGGCAGTGAATTGGTAATTCCGTGGTATGCCGGTACGGAGACTGATTTGGCATTCATGGTATGTTATAGTGACTGATGCAATTCGTGTCCAAGTAGTTCTTTCATTCTTTTCAGGACTTTCAAATACAATGGCTTGATCGGTTACCAAAAGACGTCCTCTAAGTGGGATCTTTTTATTAATATCAAAGAAAACGCGTTCTTGAACTCCCAACAATTTTTCATTGTGTGCTAAACGATATTCATATTCGCTTGCGTCAAGTTCTTGAAACATTTTACACGCTTCAGAAAAACTAGACACTTTAATATCCGGTAGCAACATTGCAACTTGTTCTTCAAAAAGTTTTACTTTTTTCTTTTCAGAGTAGTGAGCGATCACCAAAAGTAAAATAATAAGAATGGCTACTAATAACCATGGTGAAATACTTATTACTACCACAATGCCTCCAATCAATAGAGCACAATGGAGAAAGATCCTGATCCATTTTTCCAGTTGTTCATTTTTAAGTGCTGGAGATGTTTTATTAACGACTGATAAATCAGAAGAAGGATGTGCAGGAGGGAGCGACATTGAAGCCTGTTCTGGAACTTTTTCTTCAAAACGTTTTTTGCGTTTATCTTGCCAATAAGCGAAAATGGAAAAAGCAAAAAACGCAAAGAAAATTAACCAAAACCATCCCCAAAAGCCTAATCCATCATCTTTGTCTGGTTTGTTAACTTGAGTGGGGGTAATTTGCTTATCAGTATCCTCAGCTGGTACCTGAGTCACGCTTTCGTTTTGAGTAGCAACATCTATTGACGAAGTCGAGGAGGAGGTAACAATTTCATTATTGTGTGTAATTTGATTTGGTTTGTCTTTGTGTACAGAAGCACCTACTATCGCAGAGCCGATAAATAATAAAGCTCCAATACCAAGAGTTTTCAGTCCGTTTTTCCGCCATTTCTTTATACATACTAAAACGAGTCCGACAATCATCATTGGCAATGATAACAAGCACACGATCATTGCAATTATATTAACGGTATCCAGCATTACCTCCCCCTCCGCTATAAATAAAAAAGTAAAGTGGAAATTTAAAGTGAGTCGACAAATAAAGTAAAGACGTACTTATATAAGTTAGAAAAATGTAATATTACTTATTGACATTGTGACAGGAGTATGAATAATCGAATCAGGTGCCTCAAAAACACCTTAAATACCAAGCGGGCGAGCTACCGAGATAGTTTATTTTCCGCACATTAAAGGCTTTGACTCATTGTATGTTACACGCATATAATGATATTGTCGGGTGTGGTTACGCTATACAATACCCTTGCGGGAAAAGCGTAACGACGGACTTGGTACCGTGTTTTTGAGCACCCGGCACTTTTTAAAGAGTGTCAATCAAAAACGTCTATTACCAAGGAGTTCTCATGAACACACTTATAGAAATATCAGAACAAGTCATTGATGGCGATACTGTCCAGACAGTAAACGCACGTGACTTGCATACATTTTTAGAAGTAGGTAAAAAATTTGCGGACTGGATTACTGAACGTATCAACAGATATAATTTGGTAGAAAATCAAGACTTTGTTTGCTTCCCTATTTTGGGAAGCAAAGGCAGGGGTGGTCACAATCGTAAAGATTATCATCTAACTTTAAGTGTAGCCAAAGAGCTCTCTATGCTTGAGAATAATAAGAAAGGTAGAGAGGCTCGTTTATACTTTATCAAATGTGAACGGCTTTTGAAGCAAGTAACAACACCACAAGTTGACTACTCTAAACCCGAAGCATTACTTGGTGTTTTGAATTTATTGTTTTTTATTCACGAGTGATTGTTCAAGGAGCTTTTTGAAATCTTCTGAATTCATTGTCAGTAGGTGATTTAATGTAACGGTAGTGCGGACAGAATCTTCTAAACGAGCAAGAATTTCACCCGTAAGGCTACGATGATTTGCTTCAGCAAGCTCTTCCAATTGATTTTTCAGTTCAATTGGAATGAGAAATTTAAATTGCACACGATCTTTTTTTGTCATGCACCTAAAATATACCTAAAATACACTTGACACAAGGTACCTTTATGGTACTAAATATGTGCATATGGAGGTAAAATGAAAACGATCCAATATAAAATAAATATGCCACATACATTAAAGGAGTGGTTGTTTAATCGGGCGACTGAGAATGATCGCTCTCTTTCATCTGAAATAATTAACATTCTCAAAAAAGAAAAAGCGCTAGAGCATAAGTCCGCAAAAACTCTCTCTAACGCTTTACATCTAACTAACCTGAAAGAGGTCAATTACAATGAATAATAGCACATACTTACCTATCAATAAAGACAAATTAATCAAATTACGAGAAGTCGAAAACGAGCCTCGTGTTCGCGATGTGGACTTAGCAGAAAAATTAGGGTTTGTTCGTACACGTGACGTTAGAAAATTAATTACAAGAAATATGCAAGAAATAGAACGGTTTGGGAGGTGCGCCACTGTGGCGCACGTAATAAAGGGCAATAACGTAACAGAATATTGGCTTAACGAAGAGCAGGCGTTATTGATTGCGACATTATCGAATACAGAAAAATCTTCTCAAGTCCGTTATATGCTTATTAAGTTATTTGTTGCATGGCGTAGGGGCGAGATAAAGCAATCCTATGTTCAATCGATCGACTACTCCAGCCCAGCAGTAATGCTTGGTGTCTTAACGCATTTAAAAGATGAAAACGAGCGGAAAGACAATATCATTGCTAAATTAGCACCAAAAGCAGAAGCTTTGGATGGTTTAAAACGCTCTGATGGTTTATTCGGTCTTATCGAAGCAGCAAAAATGTTAGAGGTGCGACCAAAGGATTTAACTGATTACTTGCGTAAACATGATTGGGTTTATCGACGGGCTCCGAGTGGTCCATTGTTACCTTATCAGGACAAGATCAAGAAAGGATTTATGGATTGTCCCGCTATTACCATTCAAAGACCGGATGGTACAGAAAAGGTGCTGCCTTCAACAAAAATTACATCTAGAGGATTGGCTTGTTTGAGAGAACAAATCTTTGGAGGTGTACAATGAACAGCAGTATCGATTTCTTATGTGATTTGTGGATGGCATTGTTTAAGCTTTCTAATCATCGAGGTATTGGAGATGAAGATTGTAATGCACTGGTTGAGGTTATGGAATCGGTCGTAGATGCTCTGGTTTTAAAACTTCAAGATGACGTACCTAATATCACTAAAATCTTAGCAATTTTGACAGATTTTGGAGCTTCAGAACTGCCGCATAGAATGGATTCTTTGTTGCGAACTTACGAACCAGATTTAGAGAGCCCCATTAAAAAGGTTGCTTAAGTAAAAAACAGAACTCCCCTCCCCGTTCTTAAGATGGGGAGGTGGTTAAACCCTACATTCAAATTTATTGATTTTGGCAAATTCGTCTGCTTTTTCAGTTTGTAATATACTAACGTCATAAGCAGCTTGCATGTTAAGCCAAAATTCAGCAGTAGTATCAAAAAAATAGGCTAATCTTAGTGCTGTATCGGGAGTCACTGGACTATTTTCAGCAACAATACGTTCTATTCTCGTGCGTGGAACATTTAATGCTTTTGCAAGAGCATAAGCAGAGAGAGCATATTCTTTTAAATATTCCTCTCGTAAAATTTCTCCGGGATGAATCGCTATATAATTTTTCATCTCGACCTCCTACAGATCAATGATAATCTACGATTTCAACTTCATAGGCGCCATTAGAGCGCCATTCAAAACAAATACGAAACTGGTCATTAATACGGATAGAATATTGACCTTTACGCTCTCCTTTCAATGCTTCTAGACGATTTCCCGGAGGACTGCGCAAATCTTTAAGATCAACTGCTTTATCGAGCATAAACAATTTTCTTTGGGCTATACGCACTAGAGTGGTGGGAAAGCCTCTGGGCGGATTGCCTTCTAGAAGATCTTTACACCGCTTATCAGCAAAAGATTCAATCACCAAATCACCTTTATTCGTTCTTTTATGTATCATAACACGATACCAATATAAAGAAAAGGATAAATGTTAAATAACAGGAGCGCCCATGCATCCGAGAGAGAAGATCAGGGAAAGTTTTGTTGCGTTGATTAAAGCAGCAAAGACGGCAGCTGGTGACAATGTTTTCAATATGCGCGATTTCAACTTTTCCCCTGAGAATACGCCTGCAATTAATATCTCAACGCAAAGTGAAACAATTAAAGATGGCTATGATTATGGAGTAAGGCGGCGTGTTTTAACGCTAGATGTTGAATGCTATGCAACATGTGAAGATGGAGCGCGTTTTGTTGACCAACTAGCATGGGAAGTGGAGGAGATTTTCTACGCTAATCCCAATCTCAACAACACAGTTGAGACATGCCGCCTGCAAAATATTGCTTTTGCCTTTGACGATAATGGTACTCTAGCGCTCCATGGTGCAATTTTAACCTTTGAAGTCATTTATGTGACAAATATCCCCAACATGGATGAAGAAGAAGGCAGTGTAACAGCAAGACTCGTTGAACATTTCTTAAGCTTTGAACCAGAAACAGGCGTGAGAAATAAAGATAAATACCATAAAATCGAGGTTACTCATGTTAGAGCGGCGCGATAAAGAAATCACAGATCTAAAGAGACGTGTAGCCAATATGGTTGTGGTGGGGAAGATTAGCCATGTCGACCATAAAAACGCACGCTATCGGGTAAAAAGTGGCAATCTTGTCAGTGACTGGATTCCAGACACACAAGCCCGCGCCGGTAAAACACGCTCTTATGAAGGACGCGATGTTGGAGAACAAGTGATTGTTGTTTCATCATCAGGAGATTTATCACAAGGGGTGATTGTGGGTTCCATTCACACCGATGCTAATCAAGCAGCCGATAAAGGCAGCATTCACCGAACTATATACCCTGATGGAACCAGCCTTGAATATGATGATGAACAAAACACTTATGGAATTCACATCAAATCCGGCGGAAAGTTTATCCTGACGATTGCTGATGGTGTGTCACTAAAAGGTGATGGGGGCAAGCTAGAGCTTACCGCACCGGAAGGCATAAAGATTGTTTCAGAAAGCGATATAAATTTAAACGCAAAGGGCGGCATCTCTTTGAAGGCTGGTGGTGGCATTTCACTGAATTCGAATGATAGTCTCTCTCTTCATTCTGGAAATAATGTTTCCATTCATTCAAGTGGACTAAAGCATAACGGCACCAATGTAGGAGCAACACATGTTCATGGCGGTGTTACTTCTGGTGGCTCTATGACAGGAGGTCCCAATTGAACAGTGGAATGGACTGCACAACGGGAAAGTCATTGACCGGCATTGATCATTTACGCCAATCAATCCTTGATATTTTGTCAACGCGGATTGGTTCGCGTGTAATGCGTCGTGATTATGGTTCACGCGTTGCTGAACTCATTGATGCACCGGTTAATAATGCTTTTGCTGTTGCTCTTTATGCTGCTGTTGCTGAGGCTTTAGACAAGTGGGAACCACGTTTTAAATTGAAAAAAATTGATTTTAAATGGAGTGAGGCTGGGCAAGTTTCTTTGTCCTTTGAAGGCATTTATTTGCCTTCAGGCAAGCCCATTACCATGGAAGGATTATTGATAAAATGAATGGAGCACTTGCAAAACCCGAAATCATCACAGAACTTTCTTTTGAGGAAATACGCGCTGCTGCTCTTGCCCATTTAAAAGAGCTTTTGCCTGAATATACCGTTCTTGAAAGTGATCCGGCTGTAAAAGTCATTGAGGCTTTTAGCTATCGAGAATTGCTGTTAAGACAACGTATTAACGAAGCGGCACGCAACAACATTCTTGATTTTGCAACCGGTGAATCTCTTGACGCTTTGGGAAACTGGCATGGTCTTGCCCGCATGGAGGGTGAAAGTGACGAGAGATATCGTGAACGCATTCAACTTCATGTCCGTGGTGGCAATGGTAGCGGGACAGAGCCATATTACAAGCTTATCGCTCTCTCAAGCGATAGTCGTGTTAAGGATGCGATTGTTTACCGTAAAGGCAAAGACCCAACTATCTATGTTGCTCTTTTTGGTAACAATGAAGAAGGAACAGCATCTGAAGATCTCATACAAATAGTTTCAGAAGCTCTTCACAGAAAAAATATCATCATGACCAATGATACAATCATTGTTCACGCTGCTGTCAAAAAAGTGGTGGATTTAGAAGCAGATGTTTGGCTGTTACCAGAAACATCTTTAAAAATTCTCACAACAATGGAAACAAATTTAAGAGCAGCGTGGAGACAAGAACAAGCCATTGGTCGTGAATTAAGTTTGTCGTGGTGGATTTCAAAATTAATGATTGCTGGTGTCCAAAAAGTGATCGCCATTACACCAAAACAAGACAGTACGGTTTGTGATGAAGAAGTTTTATCTATTGGAAAAATCACCTTAAACTTCAAAGGGCGTGCGCGCTAATGGTTGGCTCCCTCCTCCCCACACATGCAACAGAATTTGAAAAGCGTCTTGCCGATGTTTGCGACTTTCATCAAGATGTTGATGGTTCTGTTTTGGGGATTTCACGTTCTAAACTGATCACACGCCCTCCCCGTTTCTTGCCGTGGTTGATTGAAGAATACGGGCTTGGAGAGCTTACGCCTTATGTTCCAAACCTCTATGATTTGATTGATCAAGGGCTTCAATGGCAGCGCTTACGTGGCTCACTTGCGGCAATAGAGATGGGGCTTGAATGGCTCCAGATTACAGCACGCTTTCAACCCGCCTGGACGGGTCGGGTATGGTGGAACTCCTTTCAACTCTACTTTGATCAGTTGCCTGAACGAACACAGCTTGAAGCCATTGAAGCGATTACCGACCTCTCCAAA
The DNA here is from genome assembly GCF_046245125.2 of Bartonella heixiaziensis. GTDB lineage: Bacteria > Pseudomonadota > Alphaproteobacteria > Rhizobiales > Rhizobiaceae > Bartonella > Bartonella heixiaziensis. The sequence continues at coordinate 975,199 of NZ_CP176404.1, forward strand.
AGTTTGCGCTCTGATTTTCGTCGAGGGGCCTATGGCTATGATGTTCAAGCCATGGAAGGCAATATGTCACGCCTTGATGACAGCATGTTGGAGTATGAAAGCGGTGTTCACTTAACAGCTGGAGGCACTTTGTTTTCCTTTGGGCGCACGACAGAGATCAATCACACACTGAAAGAAGAAGAAGGCAGGCTTATTGGCAATTGGATAAATGATGGGGATGAAGAATTAAGCTGGAACCAAATCGATTACCCATGGGACATGGCAAACTTTCCGTGGTGTTCGGTCAAAAAACATGAACGCGATATACTCATGGCAGAGTGGTTTAACAACCGCACGCTTTATCTCGTGTTAAGAGACACTCAAAATGCCGTGATTGGGTATCGCAGATGCTATGCTGTAGCGCCTGTCGAACAGGCTTTGGATGGCGTTTACAGCCATTCAGGCGGCAGATTCCAGCCCTCCCCGATGGGTAGCGCACTTTTTCTGGCAGCACGAACAGATTTTCACGATATTGACCGCAAACAAGCAGCATTTGTTTCCATTCTCGTTCATGCCTCTCCAAAACAAGATGTCCCTCTTGGCAAGCTTTGGTGTGACGCCAATGAACTGAATGGTGGTGTCGAGATACTCAAAACAGCTGTCAATATTCCTTTGCGTGCCGATGTTCGCGAACAATTCAAGATTTTATTGAGGTTTTAATATGAAGCATGAAAGTGGTTTACCCTTTGCAATTGACAGATCTCGCGGCAAAGAGGAACAACAAAGCGTTGTCTTTTATGGCACGCGTCCCTTTATTCAAAGTGGTGAACTGAATGAGGTTCAAACCATCATAAGGGGACGGCATGACCGTTTGGGACGCCTTGTTGCCAAAGAAGGAGACCGCATTGAACGAGCTGATGCTTTTGTCAACAAAGACACGAGGACCATCACTTTAACGGATGGCAAGATTTATATTGCAGGTGATATCTTTCCAGTCTCTGAAGCTGTACTCAACAATGTTGCCATGATTGGACGCATTGAAATTGGTGTGAAGCTACAAAAAAAATGGATTACCCATGAAGATGATCCAGAGCTGTTGGGGCAAGTCCCTGGCTCATTGGCAGAAGGAGAGCCTGGTGCCGCACGCGAAACAGCTCAGCTTGTTTGGGCTCTGAAAGAAGATACACAGCAAGGCACTTTCTTTCCGGTTTATATCTTACAAGATGGTGTTCTGATTGATCAAAAGTCCCCATCACTGCTTGAACCCGCCATGCAAGCTATTGCTACTTATGACAGAGCCCATGGGCATTATATCGTGAGTGGCTGCCGTGTGACAGCATTAGGACCAAACAACGGTTGCCAAGTGTTTAGTATTCAAGAAGGAGAAGCCAATATCAATGGCTTTAAACGCAAACGCCTTGCTGCTTTGCGCCATGAAGAGCCAGAGGATTTTTCGACAAGCGTTGTTCCAAGCGAAACGCATATTTTTGCGCCTCCAAAAGGGAAAACAAGTTTTACCTTTAAACCCTATTATTTTCCTATTGCTGATATTCAGTCTCTTTTGTTGACAAAAGAAAAAACCGTTAACGTCACCCGTGGTGCAGTTGCCGCTGGGCGTGATGGTGTTCCTGATAAAAGCATCACTTCTTTTATTAAAGTCGTTCAAGGAAGCAAGGAATTTAAAGAAGGCACAGATTTTAAAAAAACAGGAGACACCATTGATTGGGCTCCCGGGGGGGATGAACCTGCTAGTGGGAGCACTTATAAAGTCACTTACCGTTATCGTGCACAAGTGACAGCCGATAAGGTAACAGCACAGGAAATTACCGTCTCAGGTGGTGCTGATGGCGGTGATATTATTGTCAGCTACACTTACAAATTGCCACGTATTGACCGTATAGGTCTCAACACAGTGGGCAATGTGGTTTATATCAAGGGGATTTCGTCAGACGATCCCATGGCACCCAGTGTTCCTGATGATGTCTTATCCCTTGCAACCATCACTAACAATTGGCTTGAAACGCCGAGTGTGGCCAATGATGGCACACGGGTTGCGCCCTATGATGAGATGTGGCGCTATTTTCAACGGGTGCTCTCCCTTGACCGGTTGATGCAATTAGAACGCATTAAAAGCAATGTCGACTCTAAAGAACCTGTTGCCAAAAAAGGCATGTTTGCCGACCCTTTTCTAGATGACTCTTACAGAGATGAAGGTTTTCAACAAACGGGGGCTGTAGGCAATGGCATTTTGCAGCTCGCCATTGACCCAACCTTTTACACCGCTCATCTGAACGCGCCTGTCACGCTTGACTGGACAAATGAAGTGATCATTGCGCAAGAATTGAAAACGGCTTGTGAAAAAATCAACCCTTATCAAAATTTTGCACCTCTCCCTGGTACAGTAACCCTCACACCCGCGACAGACTTTTGGCATGAACAGCGCACCGATTGGCTCTCGGGTATCACCAATCAAATCATTATGGGAAAACATCATGGCAGAACCATACGTAGAACAGAAGTAAGGGATAATTTTATCAACACATACCAAGAACAAAGCGACTTTTTAAGACAAATTACCCTTTCCTTCAAAATTGAAGGCTTTGGCAATTGGGAAATCTTAAAAAGCCTTACCTTTGATGGTGTGGATGTCTTGCAAAATTCTTTCTTTTCTGCCGATAGACAAGGCACCGTTAAGGGCAATTTTAAGATTCCTAAAAACATTATCGCTGGCACAAAAAATGTTGTGGCACGGGGAATGGGTGGAACAATTGCAACGGGGCTTTTTACCGGTCAAGGTGTGATTGATGTGAAAGTCATGCGGCGCACCACAACGGTGAAAATATGGGAAAATGACGATCCACAAGCACAAGTCTTCACCCCTGATGAAACACGGCAAATCACAGGTGTTGACTTTCATCTTTGCAAAATCGGTAATCAGAACCATGATCTGGTGATTGATTTGGTTAGCACAGAAAACGGTTATCCGACCGCTGATATTCAAGCACAAAGCTTTTATTCTATGAAGGGCGCAAAGCTAGGTTGGGCAGAAGCACGCTATGATGTGCCACTCCTTGTACCTAATGACCGCTTAACGGCTTTCGTTATTAAGACAGATGATAGTAATCATTCTATCTCCTTGGCAAAGCTTGGGGATTTTGATGCAGAACACCAGAGATATGTCTCGAGCCACCCTTACGTGACCGGTCCACGCTTTTCTTCTGTCAATGCGCAAAGCTGGACTGCCCATCAAAATGAAGCCTTAGCCTTTCGTGTGCTGGCAGCACGCTACACACAAACAGAAAAAACCATTAATCTTGGCACTTTTGATCTTGTTGATTGTTCTGATTTGCAAATACGCGCGGCCATTGAATTGCCTTCAAGCGATTGTTCTGTCATCTTTGAAATTGAACGAAACAATGGCACAATTTATCAACTCCTTCCCTTTCAATTACTCAGCCTTACCGAATATATCAGTGAAAAAGTAAAGCTTCGCGCTATTCTCAAAGGGACAGACAAACTCTCACCTGTTTTGTTTGCTCCTGTTCAATTGATTGCGGGGAAAATTCATAAAACAGCCACTTATGTCACCCGTGCTTTTGCCTTTGGCGAAAAGGCAAGGTTGACCAGCTATATCAAAACCTTTTTACCAGGTGGCGCAACCTTCTCACTCGAGATGCAACTGGATGATGGTGCTTTCACCCCTTTGAAACTCGACGAAACAGAACAACTCGCTGAACCACTTTGGACAGAGCGCAAATTTATCAGTGGTGATAAAACAGCCAAACAAGCGCGCTTGAAACTCACGCTTACCGGCGGACCAGCAGCACGGTCTATGGTGAGCGATTTTGGCGCCGGTATATTGTGATGGGAGAACAGAGATGACCAAAACCAAAAAACTCGACATGGAATTGCCTAAAGAAGGTCGTTTTATCAGTTCTGAATTCCCAATCTTGCGCGAAAACTTGACGAAAATTGATCAAGCCATTGCGGATGTTGAGGAAAAGGTAGAGGGAAAAGCGCCTTCAAAACACACGCATACAATAAGTGATGTCGCAGATCTTGAAACGACCCTTAAGGCCAAGATGGCAGCGGATAAAACTTTCACTTTAAAAGATTTAGGCGATATCGATGGTGCACAAGATGCCGCCAACAATTATGTTCTCTACAAAGCAAGCAACAATCATTTTACCTTTGGCAGTGCTGTCTCACTGTTAGGAACGCACCAACATAAAACAGAAGATATTGTTGGATTGGATGAATTTAGAGCCAAGATTAATCAAGATCTCACAAGCTATGGGCGCCTAAAACAAGCCAATGAATGGCAAGATTATAATAAATTTACCAGCAAAGTCACCATGAGTGGTGATGTGGAGCTCATAGGCAACTCATCGTTTAGCCTCGCCCATAATGGTGAAGTGGTGACACGTTTAAATGCAAGTGGAAGCACCTTGAAAGGACCTCTTAAAGTGGATGGTGATGTTGTTTATACGAAATCAGAAATAGATAAATTGGTGGCTTTATTAACCAAAAAACCTGTCGAAATCCTGATGACAGAAAGTGGCACTATCCCATTTCCTGAAGGTGTTACCGATAACACAGAAATTGAAATATGTGCATGGGGCGGCGGCGGCGGTGGCGGCGGTGATGGTGGAAATAACGATGGCGGAGGTGGCGGAGGAGGTGGTCAATACGCGCACGTTAAAATTAAAGGATCACAGCTGAGAAACTCAAGAAACGCCCAAATTGCACAAGGAGGAATTGGCGGTAACAATGGTGCTGGTTATGGTGGTGGTGCTACAATTATTAAAGGAATTATCTTTGCTGCTGGTGGTGGAGGAGGGAATAGCAAAGGCCGCTTCGGAGGAGCTGGTAGTAGTCGTGGTGAAGCCATCTACAGTATGGGCGGATTGGGTGATAATGGAAGAGGTGGTGATGGAGGAAAAAGTGGAAACTCGTTTGGAGACGGTTGTAGTTTTGTTTTCTCCGGAGGAAAAGGTGGATTTGGTGGAAGTAATCTTGGCGGAAGCTCTGTTTTTGGTGGAGGAGGCGGTGGCGGTGGTGCTGCCACTGGCAATGGACGAGGTGGTTATGGCGGTGATAGTGATAAAGGGGGAACAGGTGGGAAAGGTAGCAAAGCCGGTGGTGGTGGCGGCGGCGGCGGATATTTTCCTGGAAAGGATGGGGATAAAGCGGGCGGGGCTGGTGGGAATGGCGCAATATTGTTGAAATTTTTTATATAGGAGTTTTTTATGGAATATGCAGTTGTTGAAAATGGTGTGGTAACAAATATTATTGTAGCCTCAGAAGATTATGTTCATGCCTTTGATGGTGAGGCAATCGCCTCAAGTGAAGCGCAGATCGGCTGGACTTATAAAGATGGAGTGTTCTCTCCTCCTATTATTGATGAAAACACAAAACAGCTCTCATCTCCTGAAATGGCAGAAATAGACGCACCCGTAGAGCCTGTAAAAGAACAGCAAGAGAAAGTTGATTAATTCTAGGCGATAAGGCTTGTATGATTTTCTTTCTTTAAAACCATTTTTCACTGACAGTGTCAGGCTTATGAGAGAGTGTAGATGCTTGTTATAGTCTCTTCATTGATTTGGAGAGCAAGATGACAATAGAATTTAAACTTCGTATTCACTTTATTAAGAATGGCAAGGGATCTAAGTTTTTAGCAATATTTGATCAGACAGCCGTTGGTATGTTTGTAAAATCCTTGATGTTAACGTGCAAATTTATCCCCTCCATGCACCTATTCTTCTCTTTACGCATGAGGTGGAGAAAAGAAAAACAAGTCTAGACGATAAGGGTTTCTAATGGGATGTTACTGTTTTTTCCATTTTAGCACTTACAATGTAAGCTATTTGTTGACATTAACAGTATTTTACGCTATATAAAAGAATGATTAAAACGTTTAAAAGCAAAACATTGGCAGAATTATTCAAAACGGGAAATTCATCGAAGATTGATAGGAAACTTGTAAAACGTATCATGGTTCGTCTTGATCGTTTAGATATTTCTGAAAGACCAGAAGATATGAATCTTCCAGGATTCAACTTTCATTCTTTGATTGGATATTCACCCACTCGTTACACTGTCCACGTTAACGGACCGTGGTGTATTACCTTTGAATTTGACTCATGTAATGCTTACCGTGTTGATCTTGAACAATATCACTAAGGATACAGTTATGAATGACATTCCTGCACAAAGAGATAAAAACCGTTGTCCTACTCATCCGGGAGAAGTTTTAGCAGAAATTATTCCTGAAACAGGCAAAACAAAATCAGAAATTGCGCAGATGCTTGGTATATCACGCCAACATCTCTATGATATCCTGAAGGCAAAAAAGCCTGTCTCTCCTGCTATTTCTGCTTGTCTTGGCAAAATGTTTGGTGATGGAGCTGCTATATGGTTACGCATGCAAGCTAATTATGACGCTTGGCATGCTGAACGTGAAACAAATGTTAGCAAAGTTCCAACACTTCACGCTGTTTGATCTCTTCCTCACTTTGAAGAGACGATGTTTTATGAAATACTGGATAAATAATAATATTGAACAACATCCCCTGCTTTAAACATGTTCGTCGCCATTTAAAATGTCATCTAAACCACGATCTAAATCATCTAATATATTTTGCGGTGCTTCTGCATAAACAAAAGATTGTGCGCCAGAACGCGCTTTTATTAATTCATAATATAAATCAACGGGAAGCATAATGATTTTTTCACGCCCTCGCTTTGTTAAAGCTACAGGTGTAGACATAGCCTCGTCTAAAATATCACCTGCCCCGCGGTTTACATCTGTAAAACTATATTTTTTCATATGCACATCCTATCTTTAATGTATAATACGTATTATACGTACAATATGTATTATGTAAAGATATTTTATGCCATTAACCACCTCCCCGCCTTTGAAGACGAGGAGATAAATCGTGTTTTTAAATTAAGCTACTTTTGCAACAGGGCTTACTAAAACTCGCTTGGCTTCTTCAACAAGCGTTTTATAATGTTTACTCTCTTCTACTAATGTAAAGGCTTTCACAAGATGCATGTGAAGCGGTCCATAAATATAAACAGCCTTTTCAGTAGGTCCCATTTCATCCCAGTTGCTTGGAAAATCAAAGCGTGTATCACGGTCATTATCAATTAACTGGTTTTTTAAATCATAGAAAGCTTTAACGAGTGCTTTTTTGAATGCACGCACCGTATCATTGTTACGCATATAGGTCATGAGTAGAGTGGCTTGTGGTTCGTTGAGAATAGCAATTACTCTTTTCTGTCTTCCGCCTTTGGTCCCAAAGGTTTAAAACACCGTTATGGGTAGAGATCACACGGATCTTGCCTCCCCAAATCAACAAAGCATTGACCGCATCCAAAACAGCGCGCACATCTTGATGAAACGCCGCCTCGTCAATCACTACAATACCTTGTAACCCACGGATATTTTCAGGGCGGCTAGAAAGCGCCTCAATCCGAAAACCTGAAGCAAAACGCACTCGATAAGCAGAGATATATTTTGTTGACCCATCCGCCCTTTGATCAGAGAATAAAAATTCCTCCACATCCCCACTATTACGAGTGATTGCCCTTGCAAAATTGCTCACATAACCAATAAATTCACGTCCGTTCTATCAAACTTATGTAAATGTGATCATTTCTGATTAAATATACTGTTGATTTCCTGCTTCTTTGAGGCTGGTTTCACCAAAGTCACAGGACATTGGCCAGAGCCTTCCTCTCCACAGGCTGATACGGTGGAACTCACCGCCAAGTTTTTTAAATTAATCGCGGCATTAATGTCTCGATCATGGTGTGTACCACAATGAGAACATCTCCACTCACGTATGTTAAGAGGCAATTGTTCAATCTTACATCCGCAATGATGGCAGATCTTACTGCTCGCATACCAACGATCTGCAATAACAATCTGTCGACCATAACGTGCCGCCTTATATTCCAATTGACGGCGAAACTCGAAAAAACTTTGATCTGCAAGGGCACGCGATAAATGCTTATTTTTCAGCAAGCCTTTTACATGAAGATCTTCGAGACAAAATGTACCAAAACGCTGAATTAAATCTGTTGTAACCTTATGCAAATGATCTGTTCTGATATTACTTATCCGTGCATGAAGCTTAGCGAGTTTTTGTTTCTCCTTATAACGATTGCTCGAGCCTTTTTGCTTACGGCTTAGCCTTCGTGATAAGCGCCGTAAACGATTTAGCAAAGCCTTATAAGGTTTAACGCCTCCTATGGTTTCTCCTGTCGAAAGCGTTGCAAGTGCATTGATGCCCAAATCAAGACCAACAATAGCTTGGTTCTCGCTCAGTGACTCTTGATTATCTGTTTCAACGCTAAGACTTACAAACCACCGATCCGCTTTACGGCTAATGGTTGCTGACAAGATCTTTCCTTGAAATCGCAATTGTTCTCGCAGACGAACCCAACCAAGTTTGGGAATTCTTATCTTGAAACCTTGCAACTGTATTTGATCATTGGTCAAAGTAAAACGATCGTGCACTCCTTTCTTTCTAAAACTGGGATATCGGCTTCTCCCTGAAAAGAAATTCTTAAAAGCCACACCCAATTGAATAATTGCCATTTGTGGAGCATTTTTAGTAACTTCCATCATCCATGGAAATTGTTCTCGTTTTAGAGAATTGAATTGTCTACGTAGCGCATAGTCATTAGGCTTTGGTAAATTATTATCTTTCTTCCATGCTTCATATTGCTGCTGCCATTCCTTCAGTGCCCAATTATAAGCAAAGCGCGCGCAACCACTGGCTCGAGCCATGTAGCTTCGTTGCTTATTGTTTAAGTCTAGAGCTATTTTGTGAGCAACAATCATTGCGATGCCTCTACAGCTTGACGAACATTCTCTAATAACCTTTGATTTTTTCTCGAACGACTTCCATAAAGACGAGCACTAAAGACAGTAATAATTTCTAAAACATCTTTGGCTAAATCTTCTTCAAAACTGCTTTCTTCCCCCTGATTGAGAATGACAACCTCAACTTGTTTGGCTTCACAAATGGCGAAGACCAATTCTGCACCAAAGCGCAATAAACGATCTTTATGCGTAATCACCAAACGACCTATCTCATTTTCAATGAGAGCATCCAATAAACGTTTAAGACCCTTTTTACGATAATTCATCCCTGACCCTAAATCAGAGATGAGTTCATAAGTCCAACCTTGGCTTGCGCAATAAAGCTCAAGAACCTGTTTTTGTCGCTCTAAATCGTCTTTTTGATCATGGCTCGATACACGCGCATAAGCAATGGTTTTTCTTTGTGACAGTTCTCTCGAATGAAAAAGCTCAGGCCTAAGCTTGGATAGGTCATAACGGCGGTGTCCTCCTGCCGTATGCTCAGAAATAATTTTGCCTTCACCTTCCCAACGGCGCAAAGTGCTAATCGAAACACCCAAAACTTGAGCGGCCTTACCTATCCCAATAAATCTATCCATAATGTATATTATTACACAGATATAAATAGATTACAAGTAAGCTGTTAAAGCCCATTTTCTTTGGTGTCTCCAATATAAAAAACATTATCGCCACCAGCCTTAGGCGTTGCTGCCGCAATAAGGGTATCATCCAAAGCTTCCGCAAAAGTAATGCCGGTCCGCCGCCCCTTTTCAACCAATTTTAATGGGGACTTATCTTCAATCCATGCGCATTGATGCGCCATCAAAACACCTTCCTCCAAAGGATCTTGCTCTTGAGGGAAAGTACTCGCCTGCCAAATATCAAAACCACTCTGATGATCAAAGACATGACTTTTTGAGAGGAGCTGTTCAGCCATTTTTAACCCCCAACACCTGCGCACGAATAGCCCGCGCGCGCTCTTTAGAGAGCCCCGCTGCTGCCGCTGCCATCTCAACCGCTTTACTTGCTTTAGAGGCAAAATCATTTTCCAACTTTTGCCGCCTCGTGGTCGACAAATGTTCAGCCGCCAAAACCCCTTTGAGCGCATTGGCCAATTCTTGTGCCGCTTTTGGCGAAAGGTTTTTCCCGCTGCTTAACGTGGAAAAAATCAGTTCTTTAATCGCTGCCGCCGTCAAAAGAGTGATATTATCAGAAGCTTTAGCATCAAAGCGCTGCGAGAGGCTTGCTGCAATTTCTCTTGTCTGTTCTAGGCGCCTTGACATCACTGCTAAACGCAAAGAATAACGATTAAAACTGGAAAAAGAGGGAATAGAAAAGCTTAAACCCGTTTCCTTTTGTAAAGCCTTCAAAGCCGCTTTAAACTCACCATAAATAGCCATTTGTGTCTTCTCACGCCCATTTAAAGCCTCAGCAGCCGCAGCAATAATCTGATCACAAGCTTGCGGCAATAAATCAATCGCCGTTAAACGTCCACGCCCGACCTTGCGCATCCTTCACCTCGTATTTTATTGATGAACGTTTAGGCCGCTTAATCCCCTCAATGGAAAAGCTCCGGTCTAAATGACGCGCTCCCCGTTCTGTTAACGCCGCAAGAAAAACTGAACCCACCTGTTTTAATGTAACAGCACCTTGATCTTCCATAAAAGCCAGTTCATTATGCACAAAATCGCGATCGCGTCTGATGCCATAACTGTATAAAAGCCGCTCGATCATCGCACTCGATAAAGTTTCACTGCGCTCACAAGCAAGCCCTTTTAAAATAATTAACCGCGCTTCTTCACGGATGATTTTATCCATATCTGCTTTCATTTTTTGGCATTCTCCAGTAAAAACTCTTGCAAGCGCTCACCAATGGCTGCCACCGGTTGCAATTGCGCAGAAAGCGTGTTGAGACGACCATTCAAACGTTCCATATTCACTTCTAATCTTTGCATCGCATCGCGATCAGGCAAAAAGTCCATCTCCGTTTCTAACTTTTGCACACGCTCTTTAAGCACTGTCATGTCTTTCAGCATTTCCCGCGCACCTGAAGAAAAATAGGCTCTCAAAACCCCACAAATCGCAATAATCGATAACAATAAAGACAACCAGCCATTCGCAACACTGATATCTAAATTCACTTGGAAATCCCCTCTCTTTTGCCTAAAATCGCCCGCTCCACAGCTTTTCTGCGTTGTTCACAAATCAATAAAGCAGCACGATCACGCCCCCAATAGTGCACCACTTCGCGCGCATTCAAAGCACGCTCTGGCAATAATGCTGGGCGGGCACACGCCATACGAACAACAGGCGGCAATTCAACCGATAAAAAATGATACGCAAAACTATCCCTTGGCTTGGTTGTTGAGCAAGCGCACACGCTCAAGCCCAATACCACAGCCAGTAGTTGGCAATACTGCATTGACCTCCTCCATTTTCACAAGCTTTTGTTCCAAAGCCGAAATTACCCCTTGCGCTCGATGCTCAGCTTCCAACGCTGCTTGCCTTTGTCGCTCCATCTCAAGCTGTGCAAGTACAGAAGCCTTGGCAATCTCCAACTGCCAATACAAATCACGCGCCTTTTCCGCCTTTAAAACTTGCGCTTTCATAAAGCCAAAAGCCGCGAACATCACACTGACCAAAAACAACAAACCAAAAGACAGTTTTGAAAGTGGGCTAAACATTGCGCTTATCCCCCCACCCCGTTATCTCCACCCCATCATAGGAGCTACTATGCCGCTTATGGGAATGTTTCCTATTGGAAAAATCCAACGAACCAAAACCACGATGCACCCCCAGATTGCCAACAATAATCGCCACCATCGAAGGAATAGAAATGCTCGCCATATCAACAATATGCGGTGCCCCCCACAAGCCACCAGAAACAAGCAAAAAAATAACCCCCCAAGCAAACCAAAATGACCACCACAAATAGAGCCTAGAACCACGATAAGACGGTTTCATACCTTCACCTCGCATGAAAGCTCCAAAAGCTTTTTAGCTCGATTAAGATACGTCAACCGTTGCACAAGACCGTTTTTCCCCCCATTAATCGCCTTGGTAATCCTCACGACATCATCTTGATCTGCTAGCTTATTCAACCCTCGCATCTGCCAAAACCAAACAGCAGACCAAAGCGCTGCTGGAAACTTTTCCACCACTTCTGGAAAAGCTTCACAATCAACAGCGTGTTCATCGACTAAGCACCAAAACTTCGTAAAACGGCGATAATTATTGCGCCCCGTTAATTGGATCAAACCACGCCCCTTAAAGCGCACACCATCCCCAGGGTTGACATTGCCTAAATCACGCCGCCCCTCATAAGCGCGCCCAGAGGCATATTCACAAACGGTAAAAAACCCATCACTTTCATGCGCACATTGGCTTAAAAAATGCGCAATACGCAAACCTGTCGTGATCGCACCATAAGACAAAGTTTCAGGCAACGCTCGTGCCATTTCAACGATAATAAAATCTTGGCGCGCATGATGCGTCAGTTTAGGCGCAAGGCGATGAAGAAAAGAGGCATCTATTGAAATCATAACAAACCACTCAATGAATAAAAATCCATCCGCAGTTTATCGGATTTCAAACCCCCAATATAAGCCTGACACTGTCAGTCAAAACTCTTAATACTCATAAAAATCTGGGAATAATAAACCTTGTGGTTCTTTTGAAGAAATTTTCTTCTTCAAGCGATAGGCTGTACGCACATGCATACCAGAAACAGCAGCTGCAGTATCCACCGACCAACCTTTTTGCAACGCTTGCACCATTTTTTGCCGCCGTTCAGCATCTCTGCCAAGGGGGATAAGAAGGCGCACACCAGAACCATTAAAACAAAAATGGTTGATGAGTTGCTCGGCTTCTTCAAACCCAACAATTTCAATCAACCAATCCGCATTTTCAAGACGCCCGGGTATATAAACTTCTCGTCCTCCAAAAGCCCGCATCATATTCCATGCCGCCTCACTGCCCGCAACATCGGCTATTTCACGCAATAAGGCAGGAAAATCGCTATAGATTTCCTCGTGCATGCATGCTTACCCCTCGCTTTTAACACCTTTTCGGATTTTCCGCCCCCAAACATTCATCACTTCTCTAAAGTCGCCCCCACTCATCTCACCCAAAGCTTTACCACTTAACGCCATAACACTTTGATGAAAAGCTTCCACATCAAACACAGCATCGGGATTCAAACGCTTCCATTGGGCACACAAAATCAAATATCCTGGCATTTTCTGCCATGAATCTTGAATCTTTTTTCCTTTCCAGTCAACCCCACCCTCACGCTGCAACCAACCTTTCAACGCCTCAATAGCTCTGCATGCATCATCGCTATCGCGTAAAAAACGAATATGATCAATTCCCGTCTGTCTTTTCACAAAGGCAAGCAACGCCTTATCTGAACGATCACGAATAATGCCAAGATTCCACCCCATAAAATGCGTCCATTGACAGCCATTTGTCCCCCAGAATTATCTAAATGCGCATTTTGGCTAAGCCGTGCTGGAATAAAGGTCGCAATATCGGCTTGATTGAGGCGATTAGCTTCATGATTGATTTCGCCATCAAAATAGCTAATCGGGCGCGCGGTTCCTAAAATGCCTTTGACATCTTGGTTGGAGGGAGACCAAAAAACACCGCCCCTTTGCTTATCACGTTTGATAAACATGGCGGCAGCAAAGGGACTTGCCGGTTTAATGATCCATCCACCATCACTATTTGCCACCCGTACAAAGGGGTCAATCAAATAACAAAAGCGTGAGGAAAAATCTGCGCGATAGGCAAGGCTTTCTTCCGCATTTTTACCACCCGTATCAAAAACCGCAATCGCTTGTAGCTTTTCTGCAACCTGTTCCAATGCATCCGCCACGGGGTTTTTACCATTATCAAGGCGCCCTGCACTATAAGCCGGTGCCAGTAAAATCCCAGGCTCTACCCCTAAATGCCCTCTAGCGTGTTTTAGCGCATGCACACCGGTCAGTCGAGCATTTGATCCCACCATTTCGGTTTGTGTCTCAGCAATGGTTGATTTTTCTTCCACACGCACAAGAATAATTTGTGCCTCAATCCCCTGCGCACACACAGCATTAATAACATCAAGAGCCGTGCCTCTTGTCCCAAGCTTTTGGATTTTTTCTGTCTCATGGCTAAAGATAAGGACAGGCTCGTTGAGGGGAAAAACTTCGTTGTCAGCATCAGGGGCTGTAACAGCCGCTCCAATGGCGGTCTGATCAAATGTTGCTAAAGGACGGGAATCCTCACCAGCCTCTACAATGCGTATCCCATGATTAAATTCTGTTGCCATCTTGCTCTCCAAATCAATGAAGAAACAATAACAACAAGTAGCACTCTCATAAGATTAGCACAAAGATGAACTCAAAAAAGTAGAACAGATCCTTATAGCTTCACTTTCATAACCAATGATCTTTGGTAGGTACTTGAAAAACTGGATATGAAATTCTTTTCTGATACTAGGATTCATAAGGTTTAGAAATGCTAGATCAATTTGTCTGAGGATAAGAAAATCGCCATTGAGATCCCATTTTTTAATAATAGGAACGCCTTCAACAAAGTGAAAGGAATGATTTTGCTTCATACGTATCGCAAAAACTTATTCTTAATGAAGATCAAATTTTTTGCCAATTGCTGCACTTGATATCATACATTTGTTTGGTAACACGCCTATCTTTTACAAATGAAACGTTTCCACACACCACCTTTGATCATCAAATTTTATGGGGCACTAAACTTAAGAATTCAATACTACAAAGTTTAATTGGCTAATTGGTAAATTTCCCTGATTTTGGAAAGCCTTTCGGAACAACTCGCCCTACTCCAGCACGTGTTCCCATCCACTCAATGAGATCACTAGCTTGGCGATTAAAACACCTCTCAGCTGTATCTTGCCAAGTTAATCCCTCTGATAAATTAAAAGTTTTGGCATCAACAACACCACCCTCTTTGTAACGTTGTAAACGAACACCTTTACCGCGACTCATTTCTGGTATTTGTTCAATAGCAAAAACGAGCATTTTTCGATTTTCACCAACCACTGCAACATGATCACCTTTTACCGGAACACAAAGCTTTACTTTATCAGGGAACTTTACATTCATAACTTGCTTCCCTTTTCGTGTATTAGCAATCACTTGCGCCTCAGGAACAATAAAACCATTTCCATAAGATGAAACTAAAAGCAATTTTTCCTGAACATTATGAACAAAAGCTATAAGAATATCGTGCTCATCATCCATATCGACTAAAAGACGAATTGGCTCACCATGCCCCCGCCCTCTCGGCAAACTATTTGCACTAATAGAAAAAAACTTTCCACCCGTACTTATCACTGTAATCTTATCTGTAGTGAAGGCTGGAAATGCTAGCTTTAAGCAATCGCCTTCTTTGAAAGAAAGTCCTTTGTAATCACTCAAATGCCCTCTTAAAGCACGAATCCATCCCTTTTCAGAAATAACAATAGTTACCGGTTCTTTTTCGATCATTGCCTGATGAATATCGTCAATATCATGTCTTGGCGCTTCTTCAAATGTTGTACGCCTTTTCCCCAAGAGAGTTTCAGGACTAAAAATTTTACGAACTTTTATGATTTCCTCGGAAATTATTTTCCATTGCTTTGTACTAGAAGCTAATAAATTTTGCAGTTTTTCCTTTTCCAATTTCAGAGCTTCAAATTCCTTACGAATTTCAAATTCTTCAAGCTTACGAAGAGAACGCAGCCGCATATTAAGAATAGCTTCAGCTTGATTTTCTGTTAATTCAAAACGGTCAGTTAATTCCTTTTTCGGTTCATCCTTTTCACGAATAATCTGGATTACCTCATCAAGATTTAAATATGCAATAAGATATCCATGGAGAATTTCTAATCGACGATCAATTTCATCAAGACGGTAATGAGAGCGACGAATAAGCACTTCTTGACGATGATCAAGCCATTGTTGCAAACTTTCACGCAGAGAAAGAACATTCGGCACCTTTCCAAAAGATAAAACATTCAAATTGAGAGGAAATCTTACTTCAAAATCCGTTAATTTAAAAAGGGACTCCATGAGAAGTTCAGGATCAACGGTACGATTTTTAGGAACCAACACAATGCGGATATCCTCTGCTGATTCATCGCGAATATCCTCAAGCATTGGTAAACGCCGTGCAAGCAATAATTCTGCTGTTTTCTCAATAAGACGTGATTTTTGAACTTGATAGGGAATTTCAGTAACAATAATCACATAAGAACCACGGCTACCAGATTCTTGATGCCAACGCGAACGTAACCGAAAGAACCCACGCCCTGTGCGATAAGATTCCTCAATACTTTTTTTAGGCTCAACCAAAATACCGCCTGTTGGAAAATCAGGCCCAAGCACGAACTGATTCAATTCCTCATCATTTGCATCAGGATGAGCAATCAAATGCAAAGCAGCATCACATAATTCAGCAGCATTATGCGGTGGAATAGACGTTGCCATACCAACAGCAATACCTGATGAACCATTCGCTAAAAGATTAGGAAAAGCTCCCGGTAAAACAACAGGTTCTTCATCTTCTTCATTATAGGTTAAACGAAAATCAATGGCGTTTTCATTAATTCCCTCAAGCAGCAACGCCGCCACTTCAGTCATGCGTGCTTCCGTATAACGCATAGCAGCAGCATTATCACCATCAATATTACCGAAATTGCCTTGTCCATCAACCAATGGATAACGAACCGCAAAACTTTGAGCCAAACGCACTAATGCATCATAAATAGAGGCATCACCATGAGGATGAAATTTTCCCATGACATCCCCCACAATCCGTGCACACTTAGCATAGGATTGTTCTGGATTAAGTTTAAGCAAACGCATCGCATGAACAATACGCCGATGCACAGGTTTCAAACCATCACGCACATCAGGTAATGCACGGTGCGTAATGGTAGAAAGAGCATACGCCAAATAGCGCTCTTGCAAAGCAGAACGCAATTCTATTGACTCAATGTGTTCTTTATCAAAAGGTAAAATCATTTTATCAGACATAGTATTAGGATAAACATTCCCTAAATAACGAGCAATTATTTTATAAGATTTATCAAATGCAATATTTCATAAATCGAATATTTTTATTAAAAATCGACTTTATAGAAATAAACATTACGATTTAAACATGAATGAAAAATTATAGCAATTTGAAAAGTTTATGCGCGTTCTTTACACTCTATCTTAGCAACACATAGAAATGCATGCTTTAAAAGAAAAGGCTTTTAAAAGAACAAAAAAATATCGTCTTTAAAAATTAATATAAAAAATGAAAAAACAGAATAAAGTAAAAAATATCTATCCTAAAAAATAGAAATAATCATTTTTAGAAAAAATAACAAAATAAATTTTTATTATAAATACGTATATCTATAATCTATTTTACAATATTTAAAGATATTTAAAAATTATATACTTGAATTTATTATACGAAATATAGACATTTATACAATTTAAGCATGAAGTTTTAACACACATATAATCAATATTTATTAACTATCTTTGGACAAATTTACTAAACGTTTTTAGGAGTAGGAGAAACTCGAATCCCTAAATCACGTAATTGTGCAGTAGAAACATCAGATGGAGCACTCATCAAGAGATCAAGCGCTTGCTGATTCATAGGAAACAAAGCAACCTCACGTAAATTTTTTACGCCTTGCAAAAGCATAATAACACGGTCAACACCAGCCGCCATACCGCCATGCGGAGGAGCCCCATAATGAAAAGCACGATAAAGACCACCAAAACGATCTTCGACCACTTCTTTAGTAAGACCAGCAAGATCAAAAACTTTAAGCATCATTTCTGGAGAGTGATTACGGATTCCACCTGATGCAATCTCATAACCATTGCAAACAAGATCATACTGAAAAGCTTTAAGAGTAAGAGGATCTTGGCAATCAAGAGCATTTTTTCCACCCTGCGGCATTGAAAAGGGATTATGTGCAAAATCAAGCTTTTTTTCATCTTCATTCCATTCAAAAAATGGAAAATCAACAATCCACGCTAAAGAAAAACAATCCCGGTCAACAAGATTTAATTCTTCCCCTACCCTTGTGCGAGCGGCTCCAGCAAAAGATGAAAACTTTTTGGGGTCTCCTACAACAAAAAAACAGGCATCACCACTTTCAAGTCCAAGCTGTATACGGAGTGCTTCCGTCTTCAGTTCACCAATATTTTTAGCAATAGGCCCTGCTCCTTCAAACTTCCCTCCATCTTCACGCCAGAAAATATAACCAAGTCCTGGTTGTCCCTCACCTTGTGCCCATACATTCATACGATCACAAAAAGCACGGCTTCCACCCGTTTTAGCCGGAATAGCCCACACTTGTGCATTTTTATCATTCGCTAAAATCTGAGAAAAAACTTTAAAACCAGAATCATAAAAATGTTGAGAAACATCTTCCATAATGATCGGATTGCGTAAATCAGGTTTATCAGAGCCATATTTTCGCATTGCTTCATCGTATGAAATACGAGGAAAGCTTTGGGTTACAAGCTTCCCATTGGCAAATTCTTCAAAAAGAGAACGCATAATGGGTTCCATTGTTGCCAAAACATCTTCTTGTTCAACGAAACTCATTTCAACATCTAATTGATAAAATTCACCTGGAAGACGATCTGCTCGTGGATCTTCATCTCTAAAACATGGAGCGATTTGAAAATAACGATCAAAACCTGACATCATCAACAACTGTTTGTACTGTTGTGGTGCCTGTGGCAATGCGTAAAATTTTCCCTGATGAATACGGCTTGGAACCAAAAAATCACGCGCACCTTCCGGGGATGACGCAGTTAAAAGTGGCGTAGTAAATTCTGTAAAACCATTATCCTGCATGTATCTTCTAATGGCAGCAATAATTTCGGTGCGTCGCATGATATTTTTGTGCATAGTTTCGCGACGTAAATCAAGAAAACGATACTTCAATCGAATATCTTCTGGATAATCAGGTTCGCCAAAAACAGGAAGAGGAAGCTCATCAGACTTTGAAAGAATTTCTACATCTTTTGCAAAAATTTCAATCTCGCCAGTTGGAAGGTTTGTATTAATCACCTCATCAGAACGGGCACGCACTTCCCCATCCACACGAATGACCCATTCAGAACGTACATTCTCGATACTTTTAAAAGCTGGTGAAGCAGGATCAGCAACAATTTGTGTGATTCCAAAATGATCACGTAAATCTACAAAAAGGATTCCGCCATGATCACGAACACGATGAACCCACCCTGAAAGACGAACTTGTGTTCCTACATCACATTTACGAAGAGCCGCGCAATGATGACTGCGATAACGGTGCATAGTTTTTGCCTTTGATTATAATGTTTAACATGCGCTACAAACCCTTTTTAGGAACCATTTGTCAAGATATGAGGATAAAGACTCGAAAAAAAAGTCAATAAAAGACAAATTTAATTTATCTGGTTATAATAAAATGATGAGTCTTATTACACAAACAACAGATCTTGAAATTGCACTTGCCGCTTTACGCGCATCTGATTTTGTAACAGTAGACACTGAATTTATCCGTGAAACAACTTTTTGGCCTCAACTGTGTTTAATCCAACTTGCATCACCAAATACTACAGTGCTCATTGATCCACTAGCACCAGATATTGATCTAAAGCCATTTTTTGATCTCATGGCAAATAAAAACATTGTTAAAGTTTTTCATGCTGCACGCCAAGATATCGAAACAATTTATCATCTTGGAGGTGTCATTCCTTATCCTCTCTTCGACACCCAAATAGCAGGATCAATCTGCGGATTTGGTGATTCTATCTCCTATGATCAAATTGTAGAACGCTGCATAGGTCATCACATTGATAAATCATCACGTTTTACAGACTGGAGCTACCGCCCTCTTTCCGAAAAACAACTGCTCTATGCTCTTGCCGATGTAACCTATCTAAGAGACGTTTACCTTTTATTGAAAAAACAACTAGAGAAAAACAGACGCACACACTGGATGGATGACGAAATAGCTATCCTATTAACACCAAAAACTTACGATATGCCAGAAGATGAAGCATGGAAAAAAGTGAAAGGAAAAGTCAAAAAAAAGCGTGAGCTTGCCATATTACAAAAAATAGCAGCTTGGCGTGAACGCGAAGCACGAAGATATAATGTTCCGCGTCGTCATATCATGAAAGATGAATGCCTGATCGAAATCGCAATCCAGCAACCGAAAGATGAGTCTGCATTGAAATGTTTGCGTAGTCTTCATAAAAACTGGGATAAGCTCTCAATCACGCAGACATTAATCAAAGCTATCAACGAAGGCTTCGAAGTCGATCTTTCTTCTTTACCTGCTCTTCCTAAACATAATCCACACAATGATACAACAACTGCTGTAATCGATCTTCTTAAAGTGCTCTTAAAACTCGTTGCAAACGAAAATGGCATTGCACCCAAAATTATTGCAACTTCTAATGATTTAGAAAAAATCGCAAATGGGGGAGTAAAGAAAAATATCCCCGCTATGAATGGTTGGCGCTATGAAATATTTGGTCAAAAAGCTGAAGAAATGCTAAAGGGTAAAATAGGGTTTTATCTTAGCAACGGAAAAATAAATACCAAAAAGCTTTAATTTATAAAGAAAATTTCAACTATTTGTATTCTGAGATTAACACAACAAAACGTTATAAAGAGGATCCTCCATCTTCGTTTAGTATAAAATTGCACAAAGTTCAAAACAGCAAAATTTTGCAACTTCGTCTGCAAAATAAAGCGCTTTTATTCACAAGAATGTAGGAGAGTTTTTTTAAAAAAAATTGAGCCCTCTCTTTTCAGAAAAATTGTTAAGCTATTCATTTTTATATTAATGATTGTAGGAGAATGCGCTCCATAGCCAATATAAATATAGCAAAGGAAACCTGCTAAAATTTAAAAAGTTTAATATTTGTTGAAGAACAATTGCTGAATTTTAGTCAAAGCCAATAAGATACCAATCTCAGTATAGAAAAAATCTAGAAAAAACAGAAAGCTTTCAATTTAAAACATGCTTTTCTATAACAATAGCTCGCAATATTAAAAAAATAACAGCTTGCTTTGCATGCAAACTAGAAAGGTGTAAGCCTTACATTGTCATATCATGAAAGATAAATATATGATCAAAATCAAAACTCAATAAACAAAAGATAAAATTGCATAACAAGAAAATATGTAGAAAAGCACTTCATAAGATAAGGATGAACTCCTAAATTTAGTAAGAAAAGAATCAGAAAATCTCAAAAGCGAGAGGTATCTTTATTATTTTTGACAATTTCTTCAAACGCCCGAGAGGGCGTTCCCCTAATAAATCAGCGTAACATCTTGGGATGTGTAATACAATATGATCTGTTTTTTTTTGCCATGATAAGTGAGGTAAAATTCCTGAGGTCGAAGCGCTAAAAAGATTAGCAATACGCATAGTTTCACCGAGAATGCGTGCTTTCTCAATTATATTTTTAGTTGCTAATTGAAAAATGGAGGGGGATTCTTCTTCAATAAGCGAACCCGTATTGCGAAAAAAAACAGCGAGCGCAGCATAAAGGCGCCCCTCATGAGAAATTCCCGAATAAGACCCTAATGCTATCTGATTAGCTGCTTCATTTCCACGATAATCTGGATGTATACGCCAACCAATATCTGCCAGAAGACAGGCAGCTTTACGGTAACGGCATTCATTTTCAGTTTCTGAAATTCCAAAAACTTCAAAAGCATTAGACGTGAAACCAATGAGTTCTTCTGCCTGCTTTGGTGAACGCGCCCGTAGGATAGCCATTTCTGTACACGCCGCAATGAGAGGATCTGAACTACGAATCTCCTGTGGCAATCTTGAATAAAGAAAACCCTCACGGACTCCAGCTCCAGAAAAGATTATCTTTTCAACTCCCATACACTGAATAAGCTCAATAAGAACGATCGCCCCATAAGACAAAAGTTGACGACGATTCTGTGAAACAGCTGAAATCCCTTTCATATTATCAATACTGTCACTTGCTACAAGATGCAAGAAACCCTCCATCTCAACCGCATCAACTTCATAGCCATGCATAACAGGGAGCCGATAGTGTTTGGTTGCCATATGAAGCTTTGCCAAATTACGCCACGTCCCTCCTACTGCGTAAAAATAGCGTGCCATACCTTTATAAACGTTAGCAGATGTACAAAACTGCTCACGTGCAATTTTTGCGGCCACAGCAATATCATTATTTGACATATACTGTAACCGTAAACCACCTAACGGCAGAGTTATTCCTTTCCCTACAGTAGAATTATCAATATCAATAAGTTCAAGACTTCCGCCCCCAAGATCACCAGAAATACCCTTTGGTTGATAAAACGTAGAAATAACCCCATAGGCTGAATAAACAGCCTCTTCACTTCCTGAAAGGAGGTATATTTTATTTTGTAAGATATTTTCAGCATTTTGAATAAACGCTAACCCATTTTTTGCTTCTCGCGCTGCTGCTGTTGCTAGAGTATAAACCTCATCTGCACCAATCTGTTGACAAAGCGCACGAAACCGTTTCAGTGTTCGCAATGCCATTTCTATCGATTTTTCTTCTAAAAATCCAGTTTTTGCAACACCTTGACCTAGACCACAGAGAATCTTTTCATTAAATAAAACTGTTGGTGAACGAACAAGACCTTCATAAACAACAAGCCGAACAGAATTTGAGCCAATATCAATAACGGCGATAGGCTTACGCCCCTTTAGCCGACCTTGAGCATTTATATATGTCATAGGATTTCAGTCTTTACGCACTTCAGCTCGTTGCCGATGCAACATCATCAAACGTGAAGCGGAAGATCCAAAAGATTTTTTACACCCCAAAAGACCTGCATTGCTCATAAAATACTCCTGCGCATTAAATGGACTCTCACCTCTTTGCGGTGTTATATGTTTTGATGTTCCATCGCTTAGTATATCAAAGCTTTGTTGATTATCAATAATATTAGCCAACATAATTTGTAAAAGAATCTGTTGACGAACAATTTTATTAAAAACTGGAACTAATATTTCAACACGATGATCAAGGTTACGAGGCATCATATCAGCGGATCCCAAATAAACAAGCGCATTTTCACTAGGTAAATCTCCCCCATTACCAAAACAAAAAATCCGACTATGTTCAAGAAAACGCCCTACGATTGATTTTACACGAATATTATCCGAAATCCCCCGAATACTCGGGCGCAAACAACATATACCACGCACGACCAGATCGATCTGCACCCCTACTTGACTGGCACAGTATAAAGCATCAATAATTTCAGGATCAACTAATGCATTAACTTTCATCCAAATAGCAGCAGACCGCCCTTGTTGCGCATTGCTAATTTCTCCTTCAATATGCTTCAGAATACGACTGCGTAATGTTAAAGGGGAAAAAGCAATCTTCATTGCTTCATTTGGACGCACATATTGAGCGATATAATTGAACAATAATGCAACATCATGGCCAATATCATCGTCAGCAGTAAAGAACGAAAGATCAGTGTAAATTTTAGCATTAATTGGATGATAATTTCCAGTTCCAAGATGAACATAAGAACGATGACGTTTTCCTTCACGCCTCACAACAAATGACATCTTAGCATGTGTTTTTAATTCAATAAAACCAAAAACAACTTGAACGCCTGCACGTTCAAGATCACGCGCCCAACGAATATTAGCTTCCTCATCAAAACGTGCTTTAAGTTCTACCAAAGCGGTCACCGATTTTCCCTGTTTTGCAGCATCAATCAAAGCGCTGACAATCGGACTATCATTCGATGTACGATAAAGGGTTTGTTTGATTTCAACAACATCAGGATCATGAGCTGCCTGACGTAAAAATTGTACAACAACATCAAATGATTCATAAGGATGATGAATCGCGATATCATTTTCACGAATAGCAGCAAAACAATCACCATTATGCCCACAAAAGTATTCAGGAAAACGAGGCTTATAAGGAGAAAATTTTAGGTCATCGCGTGAAATAGAAACAATCTCAGATACCATACCAAGTGCTAAAAATCCATCGAAAACATTTATACAATCATCAGGAACAGCAAGTCCATTTGTTATAAATTGGCGTAAATTCTCTGGCATTCTTGCATCAAATTCAATTCGAATAACCTGCCCACGGCGACGCCTTTTAAGCGCAGTTTCAAAAAAATGAACAAGATCTTCAGCCTCTTCCTCTACTTCAATATCACTATCACGAATCACCCTAAATGTACCAATTCCATCAACTTGATAATCAGGAAATACATGGCTCATAAAAAGGCTCATAATATCTTCAGACGCAATAAAGCGAAAACATTTGCCCTTTCGAGGAAGAGGAATAAAACGTCTTAAAGTTGTTGGGAGAGGCAACAACACTATGAATGAGTGTTGACCAGCACATTGAGACAATTGCAGAGCAAATGAAAGCCCTAAATTAGGAATAAATGGAAAAGAACCCGCAGGATCAACTGGCAAAGGTTTTAAAACAGGAAGAATCATATCAAGAAAATATTTTTCGAGCCATGACTTTTCAATTTGTGAAAGCTCATTAGGACAAATAATTTCAATATTATTCTGTTTTAATTCATGACGTAACACACTCAATTCTCGCAGCTGCTTAGCCTGCAAATGTGAAATCTCAGTCAAGACTATATCGAGTTGCTCCTGCGGTGTATGCCCATCTGCACTGCACGTTGTGACTTTAGCTCGAATTTGAGCAACAAGACCAGCAACACGAACCATAAAAAACTCATCAAGATTTGTTGCTGAAATTGAAAGAAATCGTACACGTTCTAATAAGGGATACTTCGGATTAGCTGCTTGCATCAACACTCGATTATTAAATTGTAGCCATGAAAATTCTCGGTTAATAAATCGCGCCGGATTTTTCATTGTTATATCCGACATAAAAATCTGATCTTTCGCCCTCTGTTCCATATATTCTAGCTAATCTTCCTTTATATTCTCCGAAAGTCTTATAATTAAATATCCCACATAACGCTTTACGATATGTTACCGTTATCACAACATATCGATGAACAATTTTTCTCATGAAATTTACGTTTTAAGATTTAAAAATACTTGGAAGCATTCCAACTCGTAAATTATCTTTAAAATCACCTTGCATTATAATAATCTTTATTACAAACTGATGAATATAGGTCAAAATCATTCCTTATAGGACAATTTATCCGGAGTTTTTACACCATGGCTGATCACAACATTCCTCATTTCCAAAACGACCTAGGATATAAAACAATCGAAATTGGTGTAAAAGAATTCATGTGTGTAGGCGCCACGCAACCATTTGATCACCCCCATATTTTTATCGATATGGGATCAATGGATGAAAAAATTTGTCCTTATTGTTCAACGCTTTATTGCTATAATCCTTCACTACAATACAATCAAACAAACCCAATAGGATGTCTCTATCAGCCAAAGAATTTACTATAATACACTTACACTCTCTGCTTTTTCCAATATGAAATAACAAATGAATCAATCACCAATCATCGTCGGAGCAGGGATTGCTGGATTAAGCTCTGCTTTAGCGCTTGCACGTAAAGGAATTACAAGCACCATTATCGAAAAGTGCCAACAGCTTGAGAGTGTAGGCGCTGGTATTCAACTCACTCCAAATGCTACATGTATTCTTGATCGCTGGGGAATTCTTAGCAAACTCATCGAAGTAAGTATAACACCCCATTTTCTCCAGTTAAGAGATGGAGTATCTCTAAAAACGCATCTACGCTCTAATCTTATCAATTTATCTGAAAAAAAGTGGAAGGCTCCGTATATTACGATTCATCGAGCCGACTTACAAAAAGCTTTATATAATGCTGTTATTGAGAATCCCCTTATCAAATACAAAACAGGTGAAGCTATTGTCTCATCTATCCAAACCGAAACCAACAGCATTAATATAGAAACAATAAAAACTGATCAACAAGCCGAAACAGAACATCACCAGTTTTATTCAACCTCTCTCCTTATCGGATGCGATGGAGTTTGGTCAACACTAAGGCACTTAGCTCCTTTTCATGAAAAAGCAGATTTTAGTGGTTTTATTGCTTGGCGTGCAACAACAGAATTTAAAAATCTTCCTAAAAGTTTTTGTTCTTTATTACAAAATATGCAGACGATTACTGCTTGGATGGGTCCACGAAATCATCTTGTTGTCTATCCCATTCAAGCATCAGCAAAAGTTTTTAATTTTGTAGCCATTACGCACGGAGAAAATTCAGAAAAAGAATGGGCTCAGAAGGGGAACAAAGAAAAGCTTAAATCTCTTTTTAAAGACTGGAATCTGCAAATCTTGCAGATCTTTGACCATATTGATGAATGGACCTATTGGCCACTCTTTGAAATGAACCACAATCGTTTTTTAGGGTTAGAGCGGCAAGTGTTTGTGGGTGATTGTGCACACGCAGCCTTACCATTTGCAGCACAAGGTGCTGCTATGGCAATAGAAGATGCCGCCACATTAGCTGAAGTGCTCTCACTGAAAGATCTTCCCTTGACAAAAGCTCTTTCACTTTACGAAAAAATACGAAAAACCCGCATTGCAGCGGTAAAAAAGCGTGGAGATTTTAACAGGCTAACCTATCACGCAACAGGCCCCATAGCTATTGCGCGTAACCTCATTATGAAACTTCGTACTCCAGAAAGCATTATGTCTAGCCTTGATTGGCTTTATATGTATGATGCTATGAACCAAACAAAAAATGAAATAAAAAAATATATAGGAAAGACTTATAAAAGTTAAAAACCTCAAATTGTTTTGAAAACTATGGATATGACGAGCTAAATTTTCTTGAATTCATATGTTAGAAACCCATCATAAAATACAGAAATAAAAGAAAGATTCATAATCTAATTCGATGTAAAAATTTAACATTCTAATAAAAAACGATGCAACTCAAAATAAACAACCGTTTTATAATTATTGATTTAAGTTAACTCCACATCGACAACACCATGAATTGATTTCATAGCACTCACCACACGTGAGTTTATTTTATATCGCTTTGGAAGCGTAATTTCTACTTCCCGCAATCCCTCCTCTTGAATCAAAATCAACCCTACCTCTCCGTTACCACTAGGATTTAAGTTTTGTTCAATTTGTGGAAGCATATCAACAGTTTTTATAAAGAGACGCATCATTTTATGATTCTGTAAGGCTCCCTTTTCTAAAGATTGGACTGTCTCAAGTCGCAAACTAATCCCTTCAGAACGATTTTCTGCACTCACCGTAATAATAAAGGATTTTCCTGGCTCTAGCATATCCTCATAAATCAAAAGCCCTTCGGAAAATAGAACTGCTTCATACTGTCCGCTCGTATCAGAAAATTGGATAATCCCCATTTTCTTACCAGATTTTGTTTTGCGAATTTGTTTTGCCACGACAGTTCCAGCAAGCCTAGCAGCAGTTGCTCCTCCCTTAACAGCATTGGAGAAATTAATCCAAGTCTGAATGCGTTTTTTAGCAAGAATAGCTTGATACTCATCTAACGGATGAGCAGAAAAATAAAAACCTATGACTTGAAATTCCCGATAAAGTTTTTCAGCCGGTAACCACGGAGCTGTGTGCGATAGAAGTAAAGGTTCTTTTAGTCCGTCTGTCATCCCAAATATATCAGTCTGTCCGCTAGAATTGTTATCAAGAATACGAAGTGCACGCGCTTGAAGAGTTCCAAGGCTCGCCAATAAAACCTCGCGTGCAATATTAAAACAATCAAAAGCACCAGCACAAATCAAACTTTCCATCGCGCGCTTATTAACAATACGAGGATCAACACGTTCACAAAAATCTTCTAGATTCTTAAAAAATTTATTTCCGCGACAAGATACGATATGATCAACGACAGCTTCCCCCACACCTTTAATGGCAGCAAGAGAATAATAGATGCAATTTTCACCAACCTCAAAAATGCGGTGTGATGTTTGTACCGAAGGTGCAATAACCTTAATACCCAGTCTTAGCGCTTCACGCCGAAAATCATTTAATTTATCCGTATTCGTCATATCATATGTCATGGAAGCAGCTAAAAACTCAACGGGATGATGTGCTTTCATATAAGCTGTTTGATAAGAGACAATTGCATAAGCAGCAGCGTGAGATTTATTAAAACCGTAATCTGCAAATTTTGCTAAAAGATCAAAAATAATATCAGCCTGATCTTTATTAATACCACTCGCAACAGCCCCACTCACAAAACGCGTACGCTGTTGTTGCATTTCTTTATGAATCTTTTTGCCCATAGCTCTACGCAATAAATCCGCTTCCCCAAGCGAATAACCAGCAAGCTCTTGCGCAATTTGCATTACCTGTTCTTGATAAACAATAACACCTTGTGTTTCTTTAACCAGATGATCTATTTTAGGATGAATAGAAGCAATTTCTTCTTCCCCATGTTTGCGTGCATTATACGTTGGGATATTCTCCATTGGACCAGGACGATAAAGTGCAACAAGTGCAATAATATCTTCAATGCGATCTGGCTTCATCCCGATCAGTGCCTTACGCATACCAGAACTTTCAACTTGAAATACACCAACCGTTTCACCACGCGCCATCATGGCGTAAGTCGTTTCGTCATCAAGAGGGATATGTGATAAATCTATTTTTATACCCTTCCGTACAACAAAATCCGCTGCCATTTTCAAAATAGTAAGCGTTTTTAATCCAAGAAAATCAAATTTCACCAACCCGGCCTGTTCAACACACTTCATGTTAAATTGCGTTACTGGCATATCAGAACGCGGATCACGATACATTGGAACAAGCTCTGATAACGGACGATCACCGATAACAATCCCTGCAGCATGGGTGGATGCATGACGGTAAAGCCCCTCAAGCTGAAGTGCGATATCCAACATGCGCCCAACAACGGGCTCCTTTTTCTTTTCTTCCTTAAATTTTGGTTCGTCCCTGATGGCATCTGCCAATTCAACCTGACTACCGGGTGTAGCAGGAATTAATTTTGTAAGATAATCAACTTGACGATAAGGCACTTCTAGAACACGCCCAACATCACGCAACACTGCACGCGCTTGCAATTTACCAAACGTAATAATCTGAGCGACTTGATCACGTCCATATTTTTTCTGAACATAACGAATGACCTCCTCGCGCCGTTCTTGACAAAAATCAATATCAAAATCTGGCATAGAAACACGATCTGGGTTGAGAAAACGCTCAAACAAAAGAGAAAAACGCAATGGATCAACATCAGTAATGGTCAAGGCATAAGCAACAAGTGAACCAGCACCAGAACCACGTCCCGGTCCAACAGGAATATCGTGAACTTTTGCCCACTTTATAAAATCTGAAACGATAAGAAAATAGCCAGAAAAATGCATACGGGTAATAACTGAAATTTCATAATCAAGCCGCTGCTCATAATCTGTTATAGAATAGCCTGCTGCTAAACCAATTGTCTCAAGGCGCATTTTTAAACCAGATTTAGCCTGATTTAACAATTCATTATCTTCATCTTCTAAAGTATAAATTGAATTCATAGATTGCTCTATAAAACGAGGTAAAATTGGTTTTCGAATTGGTGTAGTAGCATGACAACGTAGCGCAATTTCAACGCTATTTTCTAAAGCTTCTGGAAGATCAGAAAATAATGCAACCATTTCATCTTGTGATTTCAAATAATGATCTGGTGTCACACGTTTACGCTCTGGATTAGAGACAATTTGTCCTTCTGCAACCGCCATCAAAGCATCATGAGCTTCATATCCTTTCCTATCCAGAAAAAAAGCTTCATTCGTCGCAACAAGAGGAACATCATGTGCGTAAGCTAATTCAACAAGTGCAGCTTCTACCTTCCGATCATAAGAGCCATGCCGTTGTAATTCGATATAAAGACGGTCATCAAAAATTGTTTTCAAATAATTTAAACGTTCAACGGCTCGTGCTTTTTTATCTTCTGCCAAAGCCAAATTAAGAGGACCACCTCTGCCACCAGTCAAAGCGATCAATCCTTCACTGTGCGACAATAACCAATCTGCTTTAATATGAGGAGGATCAGTATCATGCTTATCAAGATAAGCACGACTAACCAATCGCACCAAATGCGCATAACCACTTTCGCTAGCAGCCAACAATACAATAGAGCAAAAATCAGAAGGATAGTGCCATTTGACTAAATGTGGAAGACGATTTTCATCATCAAAATCAATTGCAAGCTGACAACCAATAATAGGTTGAATACCATGAGAAAAACAATATTGAGAAAATTCTAAAGCACCAAACAAATTATTCGTGTCTGTAATAGCTACCGCCGGCATATCATCAGAAATGGCATGTTGAATAATTTGTTGAATCTTTAAAGCTCCCTCAAGCAATGAATAAGCTGAATGCACCCTTAAATGAATAAAACGAGGGAAAGATTTTTTACCATCTCGTATTTTGCTTTTATTTTCTGACACTCTCACAATTTCCCATCACAAAATAAATACCAAATGACACCTATTACCAGCCTCGTAATAGACGACATTTTAGTCCATTATGCTAAAAGTTTATAACTTTAAAACTCTTGTATACCCAGAAAAAATTCTAACCTTATTTATACTTCATGCTTTAAATGCCGTTAGAAAAATGCCAATAGAGTTAAATAACAAACGCACAAAAACAAAAGACGGCGTATCATACTGATATGAGATTTTTTTGTACTATTCATATTATATTTGTTGTATGAATACTCATTTTTCTTCTTAAAATTTAAAGTGTAAATAAAGAGCTTACTTTTAGATGATTTATTCTAAAAAACTCCTTTAAAGCACTAGAAAAAACAAAAAGAGCAAGCTAAAAATTCCCTTATGCGCCCCAGCCTTATTACCCCTCTTTTTAGCTCCATTCGTACCCTTTCGGGGATTTCTCCTAAAGTATATAGCTTAATGGCTAAAGTCTTAAACATTAATCCTACGCAACGTGAGGCCACCCTTATCGATCTTCTCCGATTGATGCCCCACTCCGTTATAGATCGCAGAATGCGGACTAACATTGCCTTCGCACAGGAAGGAATTACCCTTACTCTTGAAATTATCATCGATCAACACCAACCTCCACCGACGAGCCGTAGCCGTCTTCCTTATCGCGTTATCGCTCATGATCCAACAGGAATAATAAATTTAGTATTTTTTCATGCCCAACCTTCTTGGCTAAAAAAACAACTCCCAGAAGGAAAAAAGGTTATTGTATCAGGGAAAGCGGAGCGGTTTAAGGATCAGCTTTCAATGATTCATCCAGATCATATTGTGCCAAGCGAGCAATTAAATCAGATTCCCTTAATCGAACCTATCTACCCCTCTACTGCTGGATTATCAGCAAAAACACTAAGACATGCGATACAAAATTCCCTTGAATATATTCCTTTGTTACCAGAATGGATAGAGGAAGGCGTCAAAAAGCAGCAAAACTTTTCTTCTTTCTCTGTTGCTTTACGTCGCATCCACTCCCCCGTAGATCCTGATGATTTATCCTTACACAGTACAGCACGCAAACGTCTTGCTTATGATGAATTGCTCGCTTGTCAATTGGCTCTTGGCCTCGTGCGTTTGAAAACAAAATCTCTTGTCGGAACGTCTCGCCCTTCAAATGGCACCTATACTAAAAAATTACTGAAAACCTTGCCCTACCAGCTAACAAATGGACAAAGTGAAGCGATAAAAGATATTGAAAAAGATTTGGCATCACCCGAACCCATGTTAAGGCTTCTCCAAGGCGATGTGGGAGCAGGAAAGACTGTTGTTGCACTAATGGCAAGTGCACAGATTGCTGAAAATTCTGGACAGTCAGCTTTAATGGCACCAACAGAAATTCTGGCTCGACAACATTTTGCTACAATCGCTCCTCTTGCCGAAAAGATCGGATTACAAACAACTCTTTTAACTGGACGAGAAAAAGGAAAATTACGCACAAATATTCTGAAGGACATTCTATCAGGAAAAGCCTCTATTATCATTGGTACACACGCTCTCATACAACAAAGCGTTACATACAATAATCTTGCATTAGCCATTATTGATGAGCAGCACCGTTTTGGAGTACATCAACGTCTTGCTCTTACAGCAAAAGGCCATAAACCAGACATGCTGGTAATGACCGCTACCCCTATTCCACGCACGCTGGTCTTAACAGCTTTTGGTGATATGGATGTATCCCAAATTACAGAAAAACCAATTGGACGACAACCAATTACTACAGCAACAATTCCTTTAAAACGGATCAATGAACTGATAGAACGAATTGCATCTGCGTTAAAAAAAGGAGAAAAACTTTATTGGATTTGTCCTCTTGTCGAAGAATCAACAACTCTTGAACTTACTTCAATTGAGAACCGCTTTGCTATTCTCCATCAACGGTTTGGCTCCTGTGTTGGCATGGTCCATGGAAAAATGTCTACAGATGAAAAAGAGGCAGCAATGGCATCTTTTAAATGTGGAGATATATGCATTTTAGTTGCAACCACGGTTATTGAAGTGGGAGTTGATATTCCTGACGCTTCAATCATTGTTATAGAACATGCAGAACATTTTGGTCTCTCACAATTGCACCAATTGCGTGGACGTGTTGGACGAGGAGAAAAAAAGTCCTCCTGTATTTTACTATACAAAGATCCACTTACAAAAATGGCCGCAGAACGCCTTAATATTATACGTAATACAGAAGATGGCTTTAAAATTGCTGAAGAAGACTGGCGTTTACGAGGAGAAGGTGAGCTTTTAGGAACACGACAATCAGGTATGCCTGAATTCCATATAGCAAATCTTGCTGCACATAGTGATCTTTTGTTAATGGCAAGAAGAGACGCACGTTTATTTTTACAACGTGATGCCAATCTTTCCTCAGAACGAGGACAAGCTTTACGCTTGCTGCTTCATCTTTTTGAGCGCGACGATGCTACTCGGCTTTTACGTGCAGGCTAATGTTAAAAAATCTTTATATAATTTATTGCAAATACTTTTTTATAATTTACACGTTTAATCATCTTTCAAACACTCGAAAGATAAAAAATTATTCCTCACTCAACCGTTACCGATTTTGCTAAATTACGTGGTTGATCAACATCTGTTCCCAATAAAACAGCTGTATGGTATGCGATTAATTGAATGGGTAAAGCATAAATAAGAGGCGCAATAAATTCTGGAACATCTGGCAAAATAATTGTCGAAAACGTATCAAGACAAGTTGCTTCTGCTCCTCTTCTATCCGTTATCAAAATAATACGGCCATTGCGTGCTGCCACTTCTTGCATATTAGAAGACGTTTTTTCAAACCACTTATCATAAGGTGCAACAACAATAATTGGGAGTGTCTCATCAACCAGCGCAATTGGTCCATGTTTTAACTCACCCGCTGCATAACCTTCAGCATGAATATAAGAAAGCTCCTTCAATTTTAGTGCTCCTTCCAAAGCAATTGGATAAGAAGTACCACGTCCAAGATAAAAAACCCCTTTTACGTTCATCAAATCACGACAAATAGTCTCAATTTTTTCCTCTAGCTTTAAAACTTCATTTAAAATCCGCGGCACTTCTGCCAATTGCCGAATTAACTGCTGTTCTGTATTCTCTGATAAACATCCACGTTGCTTAGCTGCACTCAGCGCCATTGAAGCAAGAGTTGATAATTGACATGTAAAAGCTTTTGTTGAAGCAACACCAATTTCTGGACCAGCTAATGTCGGTAAAACAAAATCAGCTTCCCTTGCCATTGTTGATTGCTCGACATTGACAATTGTCGCCGTTTTCACACCACGCTCGCGACAATAACGTAAAGATGCCAATGTATCAGCCGTTTCACCAGATTGAGAAACAAATATTGGCAAGATATCAGGTGTTATAGGTGGCTCACGATAACGAAACTCCGAAGCCACATCATTATCAACACTTAAACCAGCCAAACTCTCAAACCAATAGCGTGCAACCAAAGTTGAATAATAAGCCGTTCCACAGCTTGCAAAGAGCAATCGATTAATATTTTTCCAATCAATCAAATCTTCAAATAAGCGAACTGTATAATTTCCAAGATCAAGATAACGTGCCAAATTATGAGAAATAACGTCAGGTTGCTCAAACATTTCCTTGTGCATAAAATGACGGTGATTTCCTTTAGAAACTAAGAGATTTCCATCAAACAATGTTGTAATAGGACGCTCTACGAGCTGATTATCTACATTATAAATTTTTACTCCCTCACGCGTGAGAACAGCCAAATCACCATCTTCCATATAGCTAATACGATCTGTAAATGAAGCTAAAGCAATTGCATCTGACCCTACAAAAAATTCATCCCTCCCATAACCAACCACCAAAGGTGGACCAGAACGAACAGCAATTATAAGGTCCTCTTCACCTTCAAAAATAAGAGCAAGAGCAAAAGCACCCTGCAATTTTTTCCAACTCGTGCGAGTCGCTTCTTGCGGAGAAAGACCGCTTTTTAGTGCGTGCGTAATTAAATGAGCAACAACCTCCGTATCAGTTTCTGTTTCAAAAACATAACCATCTTCAATGAGTTCTTTTCGTAATTCTGAAAAATTTTCGATAATACCATTATGAACAACTGCAATCCGTTCAGTTAAATGAGGATGAGCATTCCGCTCTACAGCAACTCCATGTGTAGCCCAACGCGTATGACCAATTCCTAGATTACCTTTCAAAGGTGTTATCTTTAACTTTTCTTCTAAATGAATGAGCTTACCTTCAGCTCGAATACGATGAAGCCGCCCCTTATAAACCGTTGCGACACCAGATGAATCATATCCTCTGTACTCGAGACGCTTCAAACCATCAATCAAAGAGGATGCAACAGGCCTATTTCCAAGAATTCCGATAATTCCGCACATTAAAAAGCTCCAATTCACATCCGAGATTTATAATAACCCGATAAAATAATCCAACAGCCTGATTAAAAACTCTAAAAGATCATATACACCGAATATGGTATGGAAATACCTAAGAACAAGTCTTTGCACAATGCTCAGATCTTTATAAAGCCAAGAGTTAAAGTGAAAAATCACCTCTTTTGTTTATTTATCGACAAACGTGCACGCAACTTTGCAGCACAATCCTCTTTTATCACCTGTCGTGCTCGCCCAAAAGCTACACTATTCATAGGCACATTTTCAGTAATAACACTTCCTGAAGCTACATAAGAACTTTTTTCAATAATCAATGGAGCAATGAGTGCTGAGTTAGAACCAATAAAGGCATCATCACCAATCACTGTTTTATATTTGTGAAATCCATCATAATTGCAAGTAATCGTACCAGCTCCAATATTGCTATGTGCACCAATTTCTGCATCGCCAATATAACTCAAATGATTAATCTTAGAGGCTTCTCCTACTTTTGCTTGTTTAATTTCACAAAAGTTTCCAACCTTTACTAATCGTGCCAACTCTGTTCCAGGACGCAAACGTGCATAAGGCCCAATCTGCGCATCCGTACCAATAACAGCACCTTCCAAGTAACTAAATGCACGGATAACTGCACCAGAGTGTACTTTTACCCCCAGTCCAAAATAAACATTTGGCTCAATTACGACATCCGGTTCAATTTCTGTATCATAAGAAAAATAAACACTTTCTGGTTTCAGTATTGTAACACCAGACAACATCAAATCGCGTGCTTTGCGCTTTTGCCATAAAGCATCAGTTTCACAAAGCTCAAAACAATTATTAACGCCTCTAACAGTACCAAAAGGCACTTCAACAACTCGAACATCTAACCCTTCACGCGATGCAATAGAAACAATATCTGTAAGATAATATTCTTGCTTCAAATTGTCATTACTGACCTTCTCTAAAAGAGAAAGTGCGTACCTCCCATTCATGGCCATTATCCCGCCATTACACAAAGAAATCTTTCTCTCTTCATGACTTGCATCTTTTTCTTCTACAATCGCAATAAGTTTACCATTTTTCTTGACAAGACGCCCATAACTTGTTGGATCAGTGGCATAAAAACCAGTTACAACAACATCTGCCCCTTCAGTAAGCTGTGCACGAATACGCAGCAATAAATCTTGCTCAATCAAAGGCGTATCACCAAAAACGATGAGAATATCATCAAAGCCTTCCTGCAAAGCTAAGCGCGCCGATAAAACAGCATGAGCAGTCCCTAAACGCTCTTTTTGTTCAAAAAGCATTACATTTTTCACATAGGATTCAACAACTTTAGCAACTTCTTTAGCACCAGATCCCACAATCACTGCTAATTGTGAAGAGTCTAGCAATTGCATTTGTTTTATCACATGGCATATAAGTGGTAACCCAGCTATTTTATGAAGGACCTTGGGAAGAGACGACTTCATACGCGTCCCTTCACCTGCCGCGAGAACAATAGAAAGACATTTTCTAACCATAAAAGCACACAAAATTAATGAGAAAAACCAAAGAGACTTGTAACATCATCCCAACGAAGAGCTTCAACATGACTCAATAAAGGACAATTTTCTAAAAGCCAAAATGAAAGATCCTGCATAGAGCCTGTTAAAAACAGAATACCTGTAATAATGAGAAAGAGTCCAATAATCTTTTCAATTTTTCCCAAATGAACACGAAAAGCTCCTAAAAATCTCATAAAGCTGCTCGAAAATAGAGCTGCTAACACAAAGGGCACCCCAAGCCCTAACGCATAGATCGCTAAAAGAAAAGCTCCTTCACCGACAGTTTCTTTTGTTCCAGCAAGTGTTATAATGGGACCTAAAATTGGGCCGATACATGGAGTCCAACCAAATGCAAAAGCTAAACCAATTATATAAGCTCCTAAAGGTCCAGCAGGAATTTTGCGTGTCTGAAACCGCACTTCACGAAATAAAAAACCAATTTTAAAAACTCCTAAAAAGTTTAAACCAAAAACGATAATGATAATTCCAGCAGCAATTGCGAACCAATCACGATAATAACCGATAAACTTGCCAAGTGTGCTCGCACTAGCACCTAAAGCAACGAAAACAGTTGTAAAACCAAATACAAAAGAAAGGACAGAAAATAAAAGCGCTAAGCGTACAGGCGCTTTTCCCTTCCATTTTTCTGAACGAAAATCATCAATACCAACACCTGCCATATAGCATAAATAGGGAGGAACCAACGGCAAAACACACGGCGATAAAAAAGACAACGCACCAGCAAAAAATACACTCAATGCGGAAAATTCTAAAACCAAAACCTTATATCCACTCTCAACTACAGTTTATATTCATAAATGATAGCTAATCCATAGAATCATCGACTCTCTGTGTATTTTTTACATCTGCTATCACACTCACATCTTCATCATGACCAGAAACAACGGAAAAGAGCCTTTGGTAAATCTGATCTTTATTTTTAGCAATCGCAATATAATCACCCTCAACTAATACCAGAGAAACATAAGCACCAACAGTTTCATAAATGATATCACCAGAATCATTGGTAATAGACCAACTCGTATCTGCTAATGCTTCTCCTCCTTCCTGACGTACCAACTTTAAGACGATTTGAGCTGCTTGATGTTCAAGACTCACTTCAGTAATTTTACCTGCATCCACTTGAATATCCGAACGAACAATAGCATTAATGGAACCATATTGGGAAACAACATGATAGTTGCCAGCTTTCAAACGTACGATTGATCGAGGCTTAACATTTGATAAAATCACACCTGTTTCATCATTTTCTTTTGCATCCTCATATATCGTAAAACGGAGTTCCTTTTCGTTGATTGTACCGTTAAGCAATGTAGCATTAAAAATAATACCACCAGCATCAAGATTGAAATTTTTGATA
Source organism: Bartonella heixiaziensis (assembly GCF_046245125.2). GTDB lineage: Bacteria > Pseudomonadota > Alphaproteobacteria > Rhizobiales > Rhizobiaceae > Bartonella > Bartonella heixiaziensis. The sequence continues at coordinate 1,012,862 of NZ_CP176404.1, forward strand.
AGACGCTGTCCACTTTCTAAGTTTACGCGCTGCACCGCACTTGCATGACCAAATGAAACATGAACAAGATAGCTCCCTGGCTCTAAATCAAAATACGCACTCCCTCCCTCAAAAGTAGCAATTAATGGTAATTTGTTATCAGTCCCTAGGATGGGTGCATAAATCCGCCATACAAGCCCTTTCATAATCTCTTCACTAGTTTTTGTAAGTCGAGCATGCAATATGAGCTGGGTCTGAGAAACGAAATTTTCTTTTTCAGAGTCTTGCGATTTTACAATAAAACTTGTTGGTTGTTTTTGTTGGTAACCTTGCCCTCCCCCTTCCTCAGAAAAGGCATAACCACCCCAAATCAAAGGGATAAGCATCACGCATAACCATAAAGATCGATGCAATATTTTTCTTAAAACAGCCATTTTTGCATTGTTGACTAAAGCAATAATCTTTTCAAGAAGCATATTATAAAGTTACCATTCTAAATTGAAAAACTTACACCACAGCCGCATGATGAGACAGCATTGGGATTACGAATCTGGAAAGACTGCCCCATAAGATCATCAATAAAATCAATTTCAGCACCCTCCATAAAGGGGAGAGATACTGAATCAATCAATACAATTGCCCCATCTTTTTTGAGAATAAGATCATCCTCCCTACTTTCAGAAACCAAATCGTATTTATAAGAGAAACCAGAGCATCCACCACCTTCAACGGAAATGCGTAAACCTATTTTATCAGGATTTTTCAAAACTATCTGTACAATTCGCTTTGCAGCAGCATCTGAAATATTCACACTCATTTTTCATATATCCTTGCATTAAGCTGTCAAGAAAGAGTATCCCAAATAAATAGAAATTTATTAACAATAAACCAATCTAAATTTACGATGAGAACAGACAGCTTACAATGGATATAAGCAATATAAATTATAATTACCAATCTCGAGCAATATATAGCGCTAACCCACAGACAAGCCGTGGCAGATTATTTCATGAAACTGTGAGTAGTATACGGTCACCTTTTCAACGAGATCGAGATCGGATTATTCATTCTAATGCATTTCGACGTCTTAAACATAAAACTCAAGTGTTTATCGCTGATGAAAGTGATCATTATCGTACACGTCTGACGCACTCGATAGAGGTTTCACAAATTGCACGAACATTAGCCCGTGCGCTATGTCTTGATGAAGATCTTGCCGAAGCCATTGCCCTTGTTCACGACTTTGGGCATACACCTTTTGGTCACGCAGGAGAAGATGCCCTCAACGAAGCAATGGCACATTATGGCGGCTTTGATCATAACGCGCAAGCGTTACGCATTGTTACAAAACTGGAACAACGCTATGCAAATTTTGATGGACTTAACCTTACTTGGGAAACACTCGAGGGACTTGTGAAACATAATGGCCCCCTTTTAGGCCCTTATGCTAAGAGTAAAGATGTTCCTATTGATATTTTGCAATATAATACAAAGCAAGATCTTGAGCTTAACTGCTTTCCCGGACTAGAAGCGCAATGTGCAGCTATTGCTGATGATATTGCTTATAATGCGCATGATATTGATGATGGTTTACGTTCGCATTTTTTAACAATTGATCAATTCGAACATGTTTCACTGACCGCGTTATTATTAAAAGGTATAAAACAAGACTATCCAAAGCTCGATCAGACTCGGCGTGGCTATGAACTCGTGCGTAGACAGATAACAACCATGGTTGAAGATGTTATTAAACAATCACAAGAAAACTTGATGCACATCAAACCAACAAGCATCAACGATGTTCATCAAGCAGGACAGACCATTGTTACCTTTTCGCCAACGATGACTGTTCATGAAAAAGAGTTGAAGGGATTCTTATTTAAGAATCTTTATTATCATGATCAAGTTCTCAGTCGCCGTAAGAAAGCGAAATGCATTGTACAAAAATTATTCGGCTATTATTATGAAAATCCTAACGTAATGCCTGAAAGCTGGCATAGCAAAACAGCGCACCTAACAAATCAAGAATTAGCGCGTCTTATTGCAGACTTTTTATCAGGTATGACCGATCACTATGCTTTACGTGAATACCATCGCTTATTTGACGATGCGAATAATTTCGTTTAATTGATTTCGAATATACTTATGGAAGTTGAATATGAATGTCTTTAAAAATTTCGAGAAAAAAATTAAAAAATTACTCGAATTATCTGATATAAAAGAAAAAAATGGGAAAGAATTAGATTTATCAAAAATCACCGTTGATCCCCCTCGCGATTCCTCACATGGGCATTTATCAACCAATGCTGCTATGATTCTTGCAAAGTCTGTTGGGCTTAATCCACGCGCACTTGCAGAGAAGATCATAGAACTTCTCAAAAATGATGCCTCTATCGACAGTATAGACGTTGCCGGTCCTGGATTTATCAACTTCAAGCTTACAAAATCGTTTTGGCAAGATGCAATAAAATCCATGCTTGAAACAGGCATATCTTACGGTCGTATTCCAATGGGACAAGGAAAACGCATTAATGTTGAATATGTGTCAGCAAATCCGACCGGTCCAATGCATGTAGGACACTGCCGTGGTGCCGTTGTTGGAGATGTTCTCTCCAATTTGCTGCAATTTGTTGGTTACAACATTACAAAAGAATATTACATTAATGATGCTGGGCAACAAATCGAAGTACTCGCCCACTCCGTACTGTTGCGTTATCGCGAAGCTCTCGGACAAAAAATTAATGAAATTCCAGAAGGATTATATCCGGGTGAATACTTGATACCATTGGGTCAATCGCTTGCTCAAGAGTTTGGTGATCAATTACTCACTATGGATAAAGAGGAAGCTTTATCTATCGTGAAAGAGCGCGCAATTCACGAAATGATGTCAATGATTCGCAAAGATTTGGCTGCTCTTAATATTTATCATGATCTCTTTTTCTCAGAGCGAATGCTTTATGCTGATGAAGCGCGCGCTATTCGTAATACGATTAATGACCTTACTTTAAATGGTTATATCTATAAAGGTAAACTTCCACCACCAAAAGGACAAAACACTGAAGATTGGGAACCAAGCGAACAAACGTTATTCCGTTCAACTGATGTTGGAGATGATCAAGATCGTGTCTTAGTTAAATCTGACGGTTCTTACACTTATTTTGCTGCTGATGTTGCTTATTTTCGTGATAAATTCAATCGTAACTTTGATGAAATGATTTATATTCTAGGCGCAGATCACGCTGGTTATGTAAAGCGGTTGGAAGCGATGGCAAAAGCAATTTCTGGCGATAAAGCCAAATTGAGCGTTTTCTTATGTCAATTGGTAAAACTCTTTCGCAACGGTCAACCTGTACGCATGTCGAAAAGAGCAGGATCATTTGTCACGCTGCGTGATGTTGTAGAAGAAGTTGGCCGTGATCCAGTGCGTTTCATGATGCTATACCGTAAATGTGAAGCACCTCTTGATTTTGATTTTGCCAAAGTGACAGAACAATCAAAAGATAACCCCATCTTTTACGTACAATATGCAAGTGCGCGTTGTCACTCAGTCTTTCGTCAAGCGCAAGAGACACTTCATATTGAAAATATATCAAATCATACATTGATTCTACATCTTCATCGATTAACAGATGACAATGAGGTATCCTTAATACGCAAACTTTCTGAATATCCACGTGTTATTGAACAGGCTGTAGTTCATAAAGAACCACATCGATTAGCGTTTTATCTCTACGACCTTGCTTCCAACTTTCACGCCCATTGGAATAAAGGAAGTGATAATCCCGATTTACGCTTTATTCAGCCTGATGATCAGGAACTATCATTTGCCAGATTAGGATTAATACAAGCTATCATGAACATTTTATCATCAGGACTTGCAATTGTAGGAATAGAAGCAGCAACAGAAATGCGTTGAAAAAGTTCTCCAAATACATAAAATGAATACTTTATTGATAAAGTTTTTCGTGTATCCTTATCAGAGGAGGGGGAATTTCGTAATTTAAAGGATAGAACAAATCATAATTAACCATTTATGCACGCAGATGCAGATCATCATGTGAGAAAAGCTATGAGCGATAACGATCGCAAAAATCCGCACGAAATGAAACAAGATCATGAACACCATGATCCTTTGGAGAGACTTACGCGAATTTTTAATCCAAAAAAACAAAGCGAAAATCAAATAGATCAGTTTTCTTCACAACCTGATCAATCAATATCTCAGCCCCTTAAGAAATCATTCCACGATGATGATTTTGATTTGTCCTTCCTAGAAGAGGAACTTGAAAATAATTTAACAAAAGACTTGCCCTTTGATGATCAAAAGAAGCAATGGAATTTACAAGAAACCCGCAATGAACGGACTTCAAATATTGCATCAACCGGTGCTTTTAGCCATTCAGAACAAAACAATTTTTTGTCTGAAGAAATACATTCTTCACCTATCGGTAACGATGAAGAACAAATTTTAGACGCGCTTTCTCCCTTACCTATTCAAAAAAATCAATCACCTAAAAATAAAACAACCCACACCAGTGCTAACCCATTTTTTGAAAAGGATAATTCTAATACCCAATCAGAAAATTTCTTTTTTGATGAATCTGATATACAAAATAATAACAAAGATGCTACAGAATCCGCTCACCAAGCCAATCGTTTTTCACAAATAACCGCGCAACAGTCAAATAACACAGAAATAAAAGAAAATTATGATGACAATCAAAATCTCAATGATATTGCCATAAATCATCCATACAAAGTTTCGGCTGATCAAGAAAATTGGGTTGAAGAATATTATAGCAATGTTTCAAATCCTTCCATGGTTGCAAACACTGGATTTTCCTCTGTTGTTCCTACTTCAGAGAGAGAGAGCACTGCAAAAAATGAATCAGCAAGAGGCTTTTCATCACCTTTGGATGCAACACAAATCGAAAAACTATCTGATTTAAAAGGCTTTTCACAAGAGAGCTATACTACCGATTATCCTCAAATTTACGAAGAGAAATCCTCAGAAAAAGAAGCTTATGCTGCAAAAACTCCAGAATATGGTGAAGCTCAAAGCAAATACCAATACATCAATAATACTGAAAATATTTCTGAACAAAACAATCAAAAAGAGGTTCCGTATAGCCAAAGCAATTTGAATGATATGCACTCGCCATCAGAAATCCTTAGCACAAAACAAATGGGGAGATTTTTCGCTCATAACACTACGCATCATAGGGATACTCCCCCTCCAAATGTTGATACTTATAAATTTGCAGAAGAAATCGTAGAAAAAACTGGACCAATTATGGTTCCAGAAGTCCCATATGAAGTTCCAGAATATGACGTACCTACTGATGGTTTAAAAGAAGAATTCGCTGATGTGCTCAATGTGGGAAATGTTCCACGAGAGGATTTTTCACGGCAACAACAGCAAAATAATGAAATCTTCAATGAAATTTTTCATCAAACCATGCAAAATCCAAGAGAAGATGCGTATATAAATTCCCAAGAGCAGAGTGCCGACTATTTCTCCACTAATAATATGGGGTACAATTCCTCCCCGTTTACCGAGAATTCATCATACAGAAGCGAAGATGAAATCTCCAAGAATGCATCAACCGCTTCACCCATAAAGAATCTTATTGTTGGAAAAACGCTCACCAGAAGTGTTATTCTTCTTGGCTTGATAGGAATTGGCTTGATCGGTTATTCTCATTTTTTTATGCCATCACAAAAAAATGAGAGCACACCGATTATCCGTGCTGACGACACACCTTTTAAATTGAAAGAAGAATCAACAGAAACGAAAAATGATGCTGCGCATAATTTGGATATTTATAAACAAAAAGCTGGACAAAATGAAAAACAAGAAAATACCCAACAATTTCTTATTGATAATTCTGAACCGCCCGAAGATTTAGCGGAATTGGATCAGCAAGAATCCACAAGTATTTCCCCCTCTTCTCTTGAAGAGTCTGATGTTGAAGACGCAGTAACAGAAGCTATCAATCACACCATTCCAACGCAAGAAGTACAGACTGTTATTGTAAAACCAGATGGCTCAGTTGTACTAAGTTCAACACATCACTCAGATAAACCAACTACCGATGAACCTAAAAAAACGATTAATCAGGCTGCTGAAGATCAACTTCAAGATGAATCTTCTACCCATTCGCAGTTTTCCGATACAAATAGCAAAGAAACAGAAGAGCGCCTTACTACTGATATTGATAAAATCATCTCAGATAATGCTTCTATCCCTAATGTTAAGACAAAAGCTAAAAATTTATCTATACCGATTCCTTTGCAGGAGAAGTTTAATTCAGATTCACAAACACATAACACTTCTCGCCCAAACCCATCAGTCCAATCAACAACACAAAATTATTACGTACAACTTGCATCCCAACCAACACATGCACTGGCTAAAGATTCTTTGAAAAATATGAAATCTAAATTTGGATTCCTTATTGGCACTCGCCCTTTAAATATTCAATCTGCCCTTATACCAGGAAAAGGAACTTATTACCGTGTGCGCATTCAAACACAAAACCGTAATGAAGCTATAAACCTTTGTGAAGACATAAAAAAATCTGGTGGCAGTTGCTTCATCACACGATAAGAAAATAATGCAGCGATTATTAAAACCGTTGCATTATTTATTTCTCTACCAATTTATGAACTTTAGAAGCTAAAACCATATCAGATTTTTCTTGGCTGTTGAATTTTTTCCTCTAAAGAATTTTTCTTTTTAAATTAAGGTGAAGTCGTGTCTTTATAGATATAAGGCTCTGGAGAAATCGGATTATGATCTTTTCTCGGACTAGTTATCGTTTCACTTGCCCCCGTAGTAGAGTGAGATATGTGTTGAGGTGATTTTTCAAAAAAAGACCCTAAAAAGCCAAAAACAAACCAAATAATAAAAAGCCCCAGAAAAATAGCGAAAATACCTTTAGAAATCGAGTTACGCTGTTCACGCTCTGTCTGTTCTGCCGCTATATGTTGCTCATATGTCGGATAATTTTTATCAATCATAGTGAATTCCTTTTCTCAATTCCCCTGCTTTTGGCTATCTAGATGATATACATCGAAGTTATTCAGATTCTTATTTGGAAAAACGATAAATATGTATAAAAGTTCCAGCTTACTTAGAAAATTAAGAAGAAAGATCACAAAAACAGATTCAAAAAAATATCTATCAATAAATCTTTGATTTGAACTCTGTAATAAAACATTGACACAAAGGAATTGCTAATCATAATAAAGTTTTATTGAAAGCATGTTGTTATTTTTTAATAAAAAGCACCTAGAAATAAAGCTCCTCTAAAAAGGTTTTACTTATGAAATCTCCTCCATCATCGCTTCCGTTTAAAATAGAAAAACACACATCCCCTCTATCCGACGAAAATCGTGAAGAAATCCTCAAAGGTCCTGGTTTTGGTCAATTTTTTACAGATCACATGTGTCTCATCCAATGGACTAAAGATAAAGGTTGGCATAACGCTATCATCTCTCAATACAAATCTTTAGAAATTAATCCAGCAAGTACTGTTCTACATTATGCGCAAGAGATTTTTGAAGGTCTAAAAGCGTATCGCGCAAAAGATGGACGCATTTTATTATTCCGCCCTGATGCTAATGCACAGCGTTTTATAGAATCAGCGAGGCGTTTAGCTATGCCCGAATTACCAAAGGATATCTTTTTGGATGCGGTCAATCTATTGGTAAAAATTGATCAGAAATGGGTTTCTGGAAATCCCAATGCGAGTCTCTACATACGTCCATTCATGTTTGGTAATGAAAACTTTTTGGGGGTTCGCCCTTCTGAAGAATATATTTTCTGCATCATCGCTTCACCTGTTGAATCATATTTCAAAGGAGAAGAAAAAACTGTCAGTGTATGGATTGAAACAGATTATAGCCGTGCTGGTCCAGGAGGCACAGGCGCTGCAAAATGTGGCGGAAACTATGCAGCAAGCTTACTGGCACAAAAGTGTGCAACGCAAAATAATTGTAGCCAAGTACTCTTTCTTGACATGGTTGAGCATAAGCGGATTGAAGAACTCGGTGGTATGAATGTTTGCTTTATTATGGCAGATAATACACTTGTAACCCCTGCGCTTAACGGCACTATTCTTCCAGGAATAACCCGTGATTCAATCTTAAGGTTAGCCCAACAAATGGGATTAAAAGTAGAAGAGCGTTCTTATTCTTTTGAATCACTCAAGCAAGATGCACGAAGTGGTCACCTTAGGGAAGTCTTTGCTTGTGGTACGGCCGCTGTTATCACATCAATCGGTCGTTTCAAATACAAAGATGGCGAATTTATTATCGGAAATGAAATGACTGGTGAAGTCACGAAACAACTTCGCACACAGCTCGTTGATCTTCAAAAAGGCAATAAAGAAGACACCCATGGCTGGGTGCATTCTGTTCAGCTCTCATAGCAATAAAAGATATCTCTCAAAACATCATCAATGCTTCCATGAAGACATCCCTCAAAGCCTTATGGAAGCATATACTTTCATAAGGTCTTTTTTATTTTTTAACGGCTAGAACGAAAAGCATCAATTAAATTTTGAGGAGTCTCTATGCTGTGCTTTAATATTACGGATTGTACCAGTATGTGAACGCATCACAAGAGTTTCCGTCTGAATATAACGAGAAGTAAATTTAACACCAGAAAGCATATTGCCATCCGTTACGCCTGTTGCAGAAAACAACACATCACCCTTTGCCATTTCTTGCATTGTATAAACTTTATTGGGATTATTGATTCCCATTTTAGCCGCACGTGCAATTTTTTCTTCTGTATCAAGCTGTAAACGTCCTTGCATTTGCCCGCCAATACAACGCAAAGCCGCAGCTGCTAATACGCCCTCAGGTGCTCCCCCTACACCCATATAAATATCAATGCCTGTTTCATCTGGATCAGTTGTATCAATAACGGCGGCAACATCTCCATCACCAATTAAGCGAATTGCTGCCCCCGTTGCACGTACTTCATCAATCAATTTTGCATGACGAGGCCGATCCATAATACAAACAGTAACCTGATTAACCGCTACTCCCTTAGCCTTTGCAAGGGCGTGAATATTATCCGCAGGATGAGCATCTATATCAATTGTTCCCTCTGGATAGCTGGGACCAATAGCAATTTTTTTCATATAAACGTCAGGAGCATAAAGCAAATTACCCTTCTCAGCAATTGCCACAACCGCTAGGGAATTAGCAAGATTTTTAGCACAAATTGTTGTTCCCTCCAGCGGATCAAGTGCAATATCAACTTCCAAGCCATTTTGAAGACCTACTTTCTCTCCAATATAAAGCATAGGAGCTTCATCGCGCTCACCTTCGCCAATCACTACTGTACCATTAATAGGCAAACGATTAAGTTCTTTACGCATTGCATCTACCGCAGCTTGATCAGCAGCTTTTTCATCACCACGCCCACGCCAATGAGCAGCAGCCACAGCAGCGCGTTCAGTCACACGTACCAATTCAAGCGTTAAAATACGATCAAGTCCATTTAAAATCTTCTGAGTTGAAGGCATAAAAAATCCTACCAAATAAGTACTAGCAAAAAATAATAGTATTCATTGCCAAACATTTAAGAATAAAAGCTTTTCGCAAAGACGAGAACTTTTTACAAAAGAAAAAGCGCTCAAGCTTTCCTTGTCATTATACAACAAATCATAAACTCTACGCCGTACGTTCAATACGAATAAATTGAGATTTTGCGGTAAGATAACCATCTTTTTCAATTGCTGCAAGTGCCTGTCGTACATTCACTTCCGTTGTTTCATGTGTTATTAAAATAATTGTTTTTATTTTTACAATCTGACCTTCTATAAAAGGCCTTTGAACAATCGACTCTAATGAGATGTGATTCTCAGCCATATGCTTTGCAACCGCTGCAAATACACCAGCGCGATCATGAACGCTTAAACGAATAAAATAACCACCTGCATGATGAGAAATACGTGCTTTTTTATGCGGAGCAAGCTTCGACGCTGGACTTCCAAAAACAGGCGCATACTGAAAACCAAGACGTGCTTTCGCTATATCGGCCAAATCACCAATAACCGCTGATGCTGTTGCCTCTCCTCCAGCTCCAGGACCAGAAAACAATAACTCACCTAATAAATCGCTTTGAATAGAAAGAGCATTCGTCACGCCATGAATCTGTGCAATCATCGATGATGTTGGTACCATTGTTGGATGAACACGTTGCTCGATTCCGGAATCGGTTTTTAATGCAACCCCTAAAAGCTTAATCCGATATCCCAATTCATCAGCTGCACGGATATCAATCTGTGAAATATTGCTAATTCCCTCAACATAAACATCATCTAACGAAACTGTCGTTCCAAATGCCAAACTTGTCAATAAAGCTAATTTATGAGCAGTATCATTTCCCCCAATATCAAAAGTCGGATCAGCTTCAGCATAACCAAGCCTCTGCGCATCTGCCAAACAATCTTTAAATGAAAGTCCTTCAGTAAACATGCGTGTTAAGATATAATTGCAGGTTCCATTTAGAATGCCATAAATCTTAGATACATGATTACCGGAAAGTGATTCTCTCATTGCTTTGATGACAGGAATTCCACCTGCAACGGCAGCTTCAAAATTAAGAAAAACGCCTTTGTTTTCTGCACTAATAGCAAATTCCACCCCATATCGAGCCAGAAGCGCTTTATTGGCAGTAACAACATGATGACCTACCTCAAGTGCCTTCTTAACAGCTGCATATACGACATCTAGTTCACCACCAATTAACTCAACAAAAACATCAATCTCATCAGAAGCAGCCATCTCTACAGGTGAATCAAACCATTTAACATCACTCAAATCAATTCCACGATTACGATCTTTATCGCGCGCGCTAACAGCAACAACTTTGATTGGTCGCCCACAACGGCAAGCTAAACTATTTGCCTTTTCACGTAAAATCCGAATGACTGAAGTGCCAACCGTACCGAGGCCTCCAATGCCAACTTTTAAAGCTTCTGCCATTATTTTAACTATCTATCTCTCAATCTTAACTGAAAAAATATCTAAATTACGCGCAACACGGCAAAAATGATACCTACTACCAATCATAAAGACGTGCTTATTGCTATAAACTATAAAAAGAACCCCTAGCACAATGATATTCGCCTATTCAATCAAAAGCTCTAAGAAGATAAATATCAGTATTTTAAAGCTCAAGGACTAATACAAATATCGCTGCTTGAAAAAGGAAAAACTATTAATTGCCCCCCCTAATCACTAGGCATTTTGCTGTTTTTATACGTTTTTCAAATCATTGCAATATTAAAATTACCACTATTAAAGATCCCTATCCCTTGATTATACTCCCCATCAAAGTAGGAATTCATAAAATTTTTGACTTGTGTACAATGTAATCCTATAACGCCGCAGATTAAGATATAAATAATGATCATACTTGCAAAGTCCGAATATTTGGCATCAACGGACCATCAATACCTTGAAATGCTGGGAGATTACGATTGCATACACCTGAAACAACTCTTTGCATACATAACAACCTAATTTTTAGGTAAAGATTATCCAGATATGTGTAAAAGCAAATAGTAAGCTTTTTTTCCAAAGTTTTCTTATACAAGCATCTAGAAATGAATATGAGGAAAAGTAATTATTGATTTCTGCTCTGCTCAATCAGTTCTGTGCCTTTTCATTTTTTCGATGCCCATTCCCTTTCACTTTATTAAATGAAATGAATCTCAAACGTATGCCGTAGAGAAAGCTTTCATACGATCGCGTCACTACTTCGCTAGCAATTCAGTATTGTCATTCACTTCAGTAAACTGCTCCGAATTAGCTTTTTCCTTACTGAAATCTTAGCTAAAATAATCTTTTTTATAAAAATCTTTGAGCATGTAAACTTATATTTTCACCACGCACACGCTCCACAGCAATCAACAAAATAGCATAAAAAAACTCAGCACATCAAAACTGCTGATTTTATCTTTTCTTCTATTTTCTAACCCGAAATAACAAAAATAACACTTGATGATTGTGTGTGCTAATACCAAAACTTTCTATCAATCATTATAACTTTTCCCCATATTTTTTACACAAACATTAAATAATCGATACGAGAGAAACAGAGATATACTCAAAAATAATTTCATAAAATACGTTTTTTTCAAAAAAATTACGCAGAGGGCTTGCGAAGTAAAAAGATCCTCTCTATAAGCCTCATCATTGGTTTGCGCCCATCGTCTAGCGGTTAGGACGCCGCCCTTTCACGGCGGAAACAGGGGTTCGATTCCCCTTGGGCGTACCATGTTGTTTTTTATCACAAATAACACATTGATTTTCCATATGTTTTTAAGTGATGGGATAGTTTTTTTAAACTTCCCTCTATGAAGAGCATTATTTTTTACCAACTTTTTCTATTGATTCTTTGAATTCTGCTAAAACTTGTTGTGAAAAACTATGCAAATTTCTAACAAACATACCAATAATTTTTACGACTCAAGGGATTAGAAGGATTTATAATAAAACTTCTGCTAAAAACATCCGCTTCTTTTCTTAAGAAGGAAGTGGTCTTTTAATCTAAATTCTGCTGTTCAATAATCATTGCGTTGACAAATATATTTTATCTTTTCAAAAATGAAATTCCTCAATAAAATTTTATAGCTTATTTTTATATATTCTAATGATAATATATTGAACTTCCCCTCTATCATTAATGTTTTTAATTTTTATTATAAGTCTGAAAGTGCTATAAAAAAAGATCACTTAAACGAAAAGGACTTCTAATGATAAAGATAAAAGTGGAAAACCCCGTTGTTGAAATCGATGGGGACGAAATGACCCGTATCATCTGGAAATATATCAAAGACAAACTGATCCATCCCTATCTCGACATTGATCTCAAATATTACGATCTTTCCATTGAAAATAGAGATGCAACCAATGATCAAGTAACGATCGACTCTGCCAATGCTATCAGACAATATGGGGTTGGCATAAAATGTGCAACCATCACACCCGATGAAGCACGCGTCAAAGAATTTAACCTAAAAAAAATGTGGAAATCACCCAATGGCACGATCCGCAATATTTTAGGGGGAGTCATTTTTCGCGAACCTATTATCTGCAAAAACGTCCCACGCCTCGTTCCAAACTGGACAAAACCAATTATTATTGGACGTCATGCTTTTGGCGATCAATATAAAGCAACGGATTTCAAATTTCCGAGTAAAGGAAAGATAAGTATTAAATTTGTCGGCAATGATAATCAAATTATCGAACATGATGTTTTTGATGCCCCAAGCGCGGGGGTTGCCATGGCTATGTATAACCTTGATGAATCAATTCGTGACTTTGCACGAGCATCTTTTAATTATGGACTACAGCGGAATGTTCCAGTCTATCTTTCAACTAAAAACACCATACTGAAAAATTACGATGGTCGTTTTAAAGACATCTTTCAAGAAATATTTGACGCAGAATTTAAAGTTGAATTTGAAAATCGTAAATTATATTATGAACATCGCCTCATTGATGATATGGTTGCTTCTGCGCTTAAATGGTCAGGTGGCTACGTATGGGCATGTAAAAACTATGATGGTGATGTTCAATCAGATATCGTTGCTCAAGGTTTTGGTTCACTTGGTCTCATGACTTCTGTTCTCATGACTCCCGATGGTAAAATTGTAGAAGCAGAAGCTGCACATGGTACAGTAACACGCCATTACCGTCAGCATCAAAAAGGTGAAGAAACATCAACAAATTCCATCGCCTCTATTTTTGCGTGGACACGTGGATTGGCACATCGTGCAAAACTGGATAACAATGAAAAATTAAAAAACTTTGCCACAACATTGGAAGAGGTATGTATTAAAACTGTTGAAGAAGGTTTTATGACCAAGGATCTCGCACTCCTGATTGGTCCTAGACAAAAATGGCTTTCTACAACAGGATTTCTCGATAAAATTGATGAAAATCTCAAAAAAGCAATGGTTAATTAACCTATAATTTAATTTAAATTTCAAAGCTCTGCAAAAAAAGGGCTTTGATTCTTCCCTTGGAAAATTCAGGTAATTGCTTTATAAGTAAAAAAAATGTCATCCTTTACTAAATAGAAAAAACAGTGAAAAAACAAGGCTGGTTTGCGCTTTTATTGGGTAAAAATGGTGTTTATTCTTTAACGTTTACAGGCGGTGTTGCGTTACACGCCATCAACGTTTACATTGTTATAACCATTTTACCTTTCCTTATGAAGGAAATTGGCAGTGAATTGTATTATTCTTGGGTAGCTACTGTTTTTATTACAGCATCACTTCTTGGGACTTCACTTGCAACAACAATATTAGGAAAAATAGGTCCACGAAAAGCTTATGTTGTTGCTGGAATCATCTTTACCGCTGGCACCTTCATATGCAGTATTGCTTCGTCTATGCCGTTATTTTTAATAGGACGCTTTGTTCAAGGGTTTGGAAGTGGCTCCTTGCTATCCCTATCTTATTCGATGATACGTATTGTTTTCAATCCATCTTTATGGTCGCACGCCTTAAGTGTTATTTCTCTCATGTGGGGAGTATCAACCTTTTTAGGACCCGCTATTGGGGGTATCTCTATACACTATGGCGTATGGAGGGCATCTTTTTGGCTCATTGGCTTATTAGCAATAATTTTCTCACTGATAGCCCTTAAAGTTTTACCAAAAGAAAATGAAAATTATATCCCTAAATCCCATCTGCCCTTCCCTCAACTTCTTACACTCATCTTATTGATTATCATCATTTCTGCGGGAGGGACTATGAACACTGCAATTGCGCAAATCAGCGGATTAGTTATTGGATTTAGTCTTCTCTTTGTTCTAGCGAAGATTGAATCCTCTACGCGTCATCCTATGTTGCCATGTAAAACCTTTTCGCTCTCTTCTGAATTTTTTTCTCTTTATTCACTGATACTCATCATAACTACAGTCGTTTATGGTACAGAACTTTATTTTCCACTATTTCTTCAAAAGCTTCATGGACACAATCCACTTGTTGCTGGCTATATGGCAGCATTAATGAGCATTGGTTGGACATGTGGTTCTGTATCAAGTGCGAGTGCCTCTGCAAAAAAAATTCCTAGTCTTATTTTATATTCCCCCATATTCAGCCTTATAGGCATGAGCATTCTTTTATGGTTTATTCCAACAGAAACTCCTAAACTAGAATATACTTTTATCATTTGCTTAGCATTGTTTGCTATTGGGATTAGTGCTGGCATAGCGTGGCCGCACCTGCTAACAAGAATACTACAATGCGCTAGCGATAGAGATGCTCTACGTGCCGGTGAATCTCTCACCTCCGTACAGTTATTCTCAATAGCTCTTAGTGCAACATTAGCAGGAACAATTACTAATATCGCTGGACTTTCTAATCCTGGAGGAATAGCAGGAATGATTTTCGCAGCAAAAGCTCTTCTTACGACATTTATCAGTCTTTTATTCTGTCTCGGTATTCCATTTGCCTTGCGCGTTTCCTACAGCATACAAAAAAATCAACCGACCAATCAAATGACTAAATAAATGATAAAATACCCCTTTTTTTCAAAAGACTTTCATAACGAAGAGAGATATTGATCACGTTTTTCCACGTACCATGAAAAGCAAAAAATCAATAATCCCAAAAGAGTTAAAATACCACCCACAAGAGCAGTATATTGATAATTATAACCCAAATTTAAAATCCACGCTCCGGATTCTGCCCCCAAAGCGTTAGCGATATTAAAAGCAGATTGCATTAAAGCCCCTGCCAAAGTTTGTCCATGGAGAGCAACATCCATAATTTTTGTTTGTATAGACGGCATAGATGCAAAAGAAGTACCAACAAGAAAACATCCTAATGCTGCCGTTAAGGGAGTGTAGGATAAAAAGAAAAAAAGAAAAAAAACAAACGCGCTCCAAAGCATAGCAAAAAATATCATCGGTGAAGTACCAATTTTCACTGCCAATTTAGGACCCAAAAGATTGCCTACAACCATTCCCAATCCAACTAACGGCATAATAAATGGTATCCAATCAAGCGGAACATTGGAAATATGCATTAAGGTTGACTTAATATAAGTAAAAACAGAAAATAACCCTGATGCCCCAACTGAAACCATTGCTAAGAGAAACCATACCTGCTTTTGCTTTAACGCATTCAGTTCGCGTAGAGGATTTGTCTTCAAATCATTAGGAGCAGAAGGTAAGAAAACCAAAATAAGAAAACAACATAATAAAGCGATAGCTCCTACAAGAACAAAAGCAGTCTGCCAACCCAAAAGCTGCCCAATCCAAGTTGCACTCGGTGCTCCAAAAACAGTCGCAATTGTTAAACCAAGCATAACATAACCAACGGCTTTAGAACGTTCATTCATTTTCACCATAGAAGATGCAACCAGAGTCGCGAGCCCAAAATAGATGCCATGTGGAAGACCACTGGTAAACCGCAATGCGACCAATATGCTAAAATCAGAAAAAAAGGCACTGGCAATATTTGCCAGGGCATAAAAAAGCATCAATCCTATTAAAACAGTTTTGCGTGATAACTTAGCTGTAGCCACAGCTAAAAGAGGTGCTCCAATCACAACACCCAATGCATAAGCAGAAATATACTGACCAGCCGTAGGAATATCAACATATGAGCTTCGTGCCATTTCCGGTTGTAACCCCATTGCAACAAACTCTGCAGTGCCAATAGAAAAACTTCCCACTGCAAGAGCTAAAATTGCCAAACGGCGCGTTCTAGAATCAATCGCTGATACAAAAACATCTTTTTTATGAGAAACCTTCATAGCATCATTTCTGTATTGTAACATTTCAAACTTTGAATATCCGCAATACGCAGAAACAAACTCAAAGCATTCTTATACCCATACTTAATAGTCTCCAATAAAGTTTTAAGAACATCTTAATACATGAATCACTTTATGAGGCTTTAAATGAGATTCTTTAATAGAGAATTTTCGAATATCTCATAGCTACAAATTTGTAGGTGATATCTTTTACCTAATTAGAAAAATTGCTCTACATTTTAATTCTGCAGTAATTTTTCGAATATTTTTATGAATAACTTGTTTAGGGTGGTATAAAAGAATTCTCTCCTTCCACACCAAACATTTTTTTTAATATCTATGCGTTATTTCATAATTTTCTAGAGCTTCTCGTAATGCTCTTGCGTTTCCATGTTTACTAAATAATTCTATTTTAGAGAAATTTACCCCTTCCAGAGACAAAAAGATCATCAAATCATTTTTCATTTACTTTCAAATAACACTCTCTAACACAAGTTTTTTTTACCTCATTTTCTACTTCACCTTCTTTGTTTTCTAATTTACTAAAATATTCATCTAAATCATCATATGTAAATTTGAAATATTCAAGTAATTTATTATAATAATTTTCATACAAATCATTTGTCACAAGTTTATTTACTAAATATGTTTTACCTATATTAAGTAAATTCATTGACCTTTTGTAAAAGGGCAATAACAATAATTACTTCTTAAATACAGATATTTATATCTTAATTTTTTGTCATTATTATATTATTAAATATAAAACATATTTAATAATATAATAATTGAATTATAAAACTAATTATTTATATGGATATAATTATATCAATATTCTTAGTTGAACTTCATTATTGAACGATAAAAATGCGGAATATCGCATAAAAACGCAATTTTCATACTTCTTTAAGAGTTTGCTAACGCCTCATTAACATTGTTGATCTAAACAGTCATCAGAAACAGAAACAAACTGTTTTTCTCCGGATCAGGTAGTGCGTACCGGAGTCAGAGTTTCTGCCTAGTATTGAGTTGCAGAGAGAATATATAAGCGACATAAAAAAGATAAACGTCATCCTTATGGGCAATATCTTATCGCCCTTGCATCCATAAAGCGCGCGTTTCAGCACAAAAATCAGCATAACATCCTTCTTCAATGGCATCACGAATTCCTTGCATAAGATATTGATAATAAAAGAGATTATTCCAAGTTAATAACATACCACCAAGAGATTCACCAGATTTAATCAAATGATGTAAATAAGCACAACTATAATCAGAAGCAGCAGGACAAAGCGACTGTGAATCAAGAGGAAGTCGATCCTCTGCATAACGTGCATTACGCAAATTAATTCTTCCAAAGCGCGTAAAGGCTAAACCATGACGTCCCGCACGTGTTGGCATAACACAATCAAACATATCAATACCACGAGCAACACTTTGTAAAATATCATCCGGCGTTCCCACTCCCATGAGATAGCGTGGTTTATCCTCTGGTAATATCGGACAAGTAGTATCCAATACGGCTGTCATAACACTCTGCGGTTCACCAACAGCAAGCCCCCCAATAGCGTAGCCTTTCAAATCCATCTCTTTTAATGCTTGGGCAGAACGTTCACGCAATTTCATATTATCACCGCCTTGAACAATACCAAACAGTGCTTTATCTGGCTGATCACCAAAAGCTGTTTTACAACGCTGTGCCCACCGCAATGAAAGCTCCATAGCAGCTTCCATTTCTTTTTCACTTGCAGGTAATGCAATACATTGATCCAGTTGCATCTGGATATCTGCATTAAGAAGTCCTTGAATTTCGATAGAACGTTCTGGACTCATTTCATAGTACGCTCCATTAATGTAAGAGCGAAAAATCACACCTTGTTCAGTAATTTTACGGATTCCCGCCAGTGACATAACCTGAAATCCACCAGAATCGGTTAAAATAGGTCCAAGCCAGCGTGAAAATTCATGTAACCCTCCTAAACGTGCAACACGCTCAGCTCCTGGACGCAACATTAAATGATAAGTATTGCCCAAAATGATATCTGCCCCAAGAGCACGTATCTGATCCATATACATAGCTTTGACGGTTCCTGCCGTCCCAACTGGCATGAATGCCGGTGTGCGAACACACCCACGTCCTGTTATAATTTCGCCACGACGCGCACAACCATCTTGAGCAATTTTCCTATAATGAAACGTCTTTATCATCACTCTCGTCTTTTTGCTTTCATAAATCCATATTGCTATAGAAAGAAAAAGTGTATCTTTCTGTTGATAGCATCGTCGTAAACTTTACGGATTGATTTTCGATTCGTTAAATACTGTAAACAGCATAAAAACTTAAATGGGGGAAATGAAATTGTAATATCAAGCAATCACAATAACAAAAATGATAATCTCTTTTTACCCAAATACCGAAAATTCCTGACAACATAATATCATAAAATACCTGCGCTTACCCGTCACAATCTTAAATAACTGCAAAGCTTTTATTATTAAAACCAATGATCTTATTTCCACACACTCTGGCTATCAAGAATGCCTAGAAGTTTAGCCATGGAAAAAAGAAACTCCTGAATACATTGTATCACCTAGAGCCCCCTTCAATTTCACAAATAAAAAAATTTCGTGTTTATATAAAATGTAAATAACTTCTCAATCTGTCTAGCAATTTCTTGGTAGAATGCAAACCAACAACTCTTCTAGCTTTGTTGTTTTTTTCACAAGTAAAAAGATCTTTATATTTTTTATATTCAATATCTTATCGACACTTTGATACAATATAGCAGTAAAAATATATATGCTAAAATTCTCAGTAACAGCGAACATCAATGAAACACTTTGTTATCCTACCCAAATAATTTTTATAGTGTTTAAATGCCGCCTCCTCTTCATTGAGAATCTTCAGAAGAAATCAACATGAAAAACTTTTCACATCTGCTTGTGAAAAAAGCAAAATCACCCTTTCAACTAAACAAGCAAACTTCAGTACAAGCTATTATGCTCAATAATCCGGACCTAAAAAATTCTACTTCCATGAAAATAGTAAATGCAGACAAACTCTCGTGAAATGCGAAACAACTGTAAGAAGCAACTAGTCCTAGAATAGTTAGCACTATTGAACTGCCTCCCCCTACTCAGTGTGAGCAGACAGTGTAGCTTCCAAGCTTAGGGATAATCCTATTGGCAAGCAGAGTTGGCAATCATAGTAAAAAGCGCGCCTCTCATTCCACTGTACCAAAAAGCGAAAAAAATTGTGATATGAAGAGCAAGCATATAAAAGCCAGAACCTCTCATGAAGACCAAAATCACAACAATTGACCTCCACCGTACGCAAAAAACAGCAGACAAAAATATCTTTCTTTGATGATCTTACAATTGAAAGCGATACAATTCACACTATTTCGCATCCGCAGCGACTGTAGCTTTAATAATTGCATCGGGATCTACAACAGGTTCACCACGCTTAATTTTATCAACATTTTCCATACCTTCAAGTACCTGCCCCCATATGGAATATTGACGATCAAGCCAAGGAGCTTCCGCAAAACAAATAAAAAATTGAGAATTAGCGGAATTTGGACTCTGACTACGTGCCATAGAAACCGTTCCACGCTTATGAGAAAGATTCGAAAATTCTGCTGTTAAATTTGGTTTCTCTGAACCACCCGTACCCACACGTGATAAATTGAATTTTTCACTGTCTTTTTTTCCAAATTGCACATCACCAGTTTGAGCCATAAAACCATCAATAACGCGATGAAAAACAACATTATCATAAGCACCTTCACGCACAAGTTCTTTAACGCGTGCAACGTGACCAGGGGCTAAATCAGGAAAAAGCTTAATAATAACTCTACCCTTCGTGGTTTCAAGAATTAAGATATTCTCTAGATCTTTAACCTCAGTCATACGGCTAACTCCTTTGCCTCACTTATCAGCTTGTAAAGTAGCAGCATAAATAATATCAGGATCTTTTACAGATCCATTATTACTTGTGCTACCTTTTTTAATTTGATCAACAATATCCATTCCCTTTATGACCTCTCCAACAACAGTATACTGTCCATTTAAGAAAGTAGCATCATCAAAACAAATAAAGAATTGGGAATTAGCGGAATCTGGATCTTGTGCACGTGCCATACCAACAGTGCCACGCTTAAATGGCTGTTTTGAAAACTCTGCTGGTATATTAGGGTAATTTGAGCCACCGGTACCAACGCGTTTAAGATCAAAGTCCGCACTGCCCTTTTTTCCAAACTTTACATCACCAGTCTGTGCCATAAAACCTGGAATAACACGGTGAAAAACAACGTTGTTGTAAGCACCTTCTTCTGTCAATCTCTTGATTTGTGCAACATGTTTTGGTGCCAAATCAGGGCGAAAACGAATAACGACTTCACCCTTTTTAAGAGATAAAACAAGAACACTAGAATCATCTGCTACAGCACTCAATGAAAAAAAACAAAAAATACATGTCAAAACAGCAAAAAATCTAAGAGACACAATCATTCTCCTCTAAAGATTGAAATTTCGAGCGCAAAGCTTGTGCAACATTTGGAGGTACAAAGGGGGAAACATCACCTCCCATAGAGGCAATTTGGCGCACCAATGTAGAAGTTATCGCCCGCCCAGAAACGCTTGCGGGCAAAAAAACAGTTTGCAATTCAGGAGCCATGATACCATTCATCCCCGCCATTTGCATTTCATAATCAAGATCAGTGCCATCACGCAATCCACGAATAAGAAACGAAGCACCAATTTCACGAGCCTTATCAATCAAAAGCGTATCAAATGAAACAACCTCTAATCGATCAGGGCCTATGCCTAACAAATCTTTCCTTAGCTGTGCAATTAATTCAACACGCTCTTCAAAATTAAAGAGTGTTTTTTTTATAGCATGTATACCTATAGCCACAACCACCTTATCGGCCAAAACGAGACCGCCTCGCAAAACATCAAGATGACCGTTTGTAAGGGGATCAAAAGAACCCGCATAAAGAGCAATTTTCATCATTTGACTCAGCTAACTTCAGAATTATTTCTCTTCACTCATATCAACTGTATCAGAAGACTTTCCAGCTTCATCATCTAATTGACTAGCATCATCCTCCGATTCAGAAATACGCTCAACCGATACAACTTTTTCGCCCTCAGCTGTATTGAAAATTGTCACCCCCTTGGTCGAGCGACCAGCGATTCGAATACCATCAACAGGAACGCGAATAAGCTGTCCCCCATCTGATACCAACATAATTTGATCTTGCGCCTTTACCGGAAAAGCCGCAACTAATTTACCAATTTCAGACGTCTTAGACGGATCTGTTGCACGTATTCCTTTTCCACCACGTCCCGAAATCCGGAATTCATATGAGGAAGATCGTTTTCCATAACCAAATTCACTAACCGTCAAAAGCATTTGCTCGCGCGTATTAAGTTCTGCATATCGTTCATCTGTTAACTCTGTTTCTGTTACCCCGTCTTCTTCATCAAGAATTACGATATCCTCAGCATCGACACCAGCAGCACGCCGTTCATTCATCACACGTTTAACGTAAGCAGAACGTTCAAGCGATGTAGCCTCAACATGCTCTAAGAGTGTCATCGAAATAACCTTATCACCGTTAGCCAAATTAATACCACGGACCCCTACCGAATTACGCCCTGCAAAAACACGAACATCAACAACTGGGAAACGAATACATTGTCCATTCGCTGTTGTTAAAACAACATCATCATGTTCTGTACAAGTTTCAACAGAAAGAATTTCATCTCCTTCTTCATCAAGCTTCATTGCAATTTTGCCATTACGATTAACCTGCACAAAATCTGATAATTTATTACGGCGCACAGTTCCACGCGTCGTTGCAAACATAATGTCCAATGTACTCCAATGCGCTTCATCTTCTGGTAAAGGCATAATCGTTGTTATGCGCTCACCTTGCTGTAAAGGAAGCAGATTAATGAGAGCTCGCCCGCGTGACTGCGGTGTACCAAGTGGTAAACGCCAAACTTTTTCCTTATAAACGATACCACGTGACGAAAAGAAAAGAACTGGTGTATGGGTATTAACCACGAATAAACGCGTTACAAAATCCTCATCTTTTGTGGACATACCAGAGCGCCCCTTACCACCACGCCGCTGCGCACGGTATGTATTAAGAGGCACACGCTTAATATAACCACTATGACTAACTGTCACCACCATATCTTCCGGCGCAATCAGATCTTCATTATCCATCTCAGCGCTACCAAAGCCAAATACGGTGCGTCGAGGCGTTGCAAAGTCTTCACGAAGAGCAGTGAGTTCATCTTTAACAATGCTCATAATCCGTGAACGTGATGCCAAAATATCAAGATACTCGGAAATATCGACACCAATTTTATTCAATTCATCAGCAATTTCATCACGCCCAAGCGCCGTCAACCTTTGTAGCCGCAATTCTAGAATAGCACGCGCCTGTTCTTCAGATAAATTATAAGTGTTATCCCCATGAATAATATGACGAGGATCATCGATAAGTTTAATCAAAGGAGCTACGTCGGCAGCCGGCCAGCGCCGCTCCATTAATTGTGTACGTGCTGTCTGTGGATCAGGCGCTTTACGAATGAGCGCTATAATTTCATCGATATTGGCAACAGCAATTGCAAGACCAACCAAAACATGTGCCCGCTCACGTGCTTTACGCAAAAGATATTTTGTTCGCCGACTAACAACCTCTTCTCGGAAAGAAACAAATGCACGAAGCATATCAAGCAACGTCATTTGCTCAGGTTTCCCCCCGTTTAACGCAACCATATTACAACCAAAAGAAGTTTGCAGCGGCGTATAACGATACAATTGATTCAAAACAACATCCGCAACAGCATCTCTCTTAAGCTCAATAACAACGCGATACCCATCACGATCAGATTCATCACGCAAGTCAGAGATTCCCTCGATGCGTTTATCACGCACCAATTCAGCCATTTTCTCAATCATCGTTGCTTTATTAACCTGATAAGGTATTTCACTTACAATGATTGCCTGTCGACCATTGCGAATTTCTTCAACATCAACCTTAGCACGCATAATAATTGAACCGCGTCCCGTTTCATAAGCTGAACGGATACCGGAATGGCCAAGGATAATACCACCAGTGGGAAAATCAGGACCGGGAATAATTTCAATTATTTTATCTAGTGTTATATCAGGATTATCAATCAAGGCGATACAACCATCAACAACTTCACCAAGATTATGAGGAGGAATATTGGTTGCCATTCCCACAGCAATACCACCTGAGCCGTTAACCAGAAGATTAGGGAAGCGTGCTGGTAAAACTACAGGCTCCCGCTCACGTCCATCATAATTATCCTGAAAATCAACCGTATCTTTATCAATATCAGCTAAAAGCTCTTCCGAAACTTTTTCTAAACGACATTCTGTATAGCGCATTGCTGCTGGGGGATCCCCATCAACAGAACCAAAATTTCCTTGACCGTCAATTAACGGATTTCGCAAAGAAAAATCTTGCGCCATACGAACCAACGCATCATAAATTGAAGCATCACCATGAGGATGAAATTTCCCCATAACTTCACCAACAACACCCGCAGACTTACGATAAGATTTATTAAAAGAAAGCCCCATCTCATTCATAGCATGAAGAATCCGCCGATGAACAGGTTTAAGACCATCACGCACATCAGGAAGAGCACGCGAAACAATCACGCTCATCGCATAATCGAGGTAGGAGCGTTGCATTTCATCAATAATACTGATTGGTTCAATACCGGACAGCACATCACGTTTTGGGTGTGGAGTAAGATCGGTCACAGCTTCAAGACTTTCAAAAAAGAATCACTCTACTCTTTATATACCGAAAAATATGCGAAAACACTACTTCCCCTCCTGAAACAGGGAAGAAATTTAACAATAATTTTCAACATGTTATTTATTCATCTTAAAAATCACAGATAAAATAAACAGAACCACCTTTTCTGAACTTTTAAGATCTGAAACAAACAATCAAAAGATATAAAAAACGACAACACCACCTTAGAAATCATCAAAAAGGCACATCATCATCTAATTTGTGCGAAAAACCTTCTCCCGATTGACTATTGTTCTGACCAAAAACCTCTCTCTGATTTGCGCTACTGGACCCAAAATCACCACTGCCATAACTCCCGCTCGACTGAGTTGCTCCTTGCATTTGTTCTCCACCAATCATGCTTCGCCCATCAAGCATTTGTAATTCACCACGATATTTTTGCAAAACAACCTCTGTTGTATAACGATCATTACCATTTTGGTCTTGCCATTTGCGCGTCTGTAACTGACCTTCAATATAAATTTTGCTTCCTTTTTTTAGATATTGTTCGACAACTTTGATAAGATTTTCATTAAAAATAACGATACTATGCCATTCCGTACGCTCTTTACGCTCATTCGTATTGCGATCGCGCCAACTTTCTGAAGTAGCAATACGTAAATTTGCCACTTGATCACCAGAATTCAAACGACGAATTTCAGGATCTGCACCGAGATTACCAATCAAAATAACTTTATTAAGGCTACCAGCCATCGCATAAACTCCAAAATCATAAACCGGGGGATTATAACAAAAGATGACAACAAGGTATAGTTTATTCCATTCTTAACAATAAAAAGCTGCTCTCTTTTCTCTCTTTCCACAGAACTTGCTGTCTCTTTCCGTGTTAAAATAATTAAACACATTGTAATTCTAAAGAAACAGTCTTATTTCACTTTGAAGTGTTCAATTTTTGTCACATATGCCAAGGATAGACATGACCCATCAGAAATACATCTCCATTCGCGGCGCACGTGAACATAACCTTAAAAATATTGATCTCGATCTCCCGCGAGACAAACTGATTGTTATTACGGGACTTTCTGGATCAGGGAAATCATCCTTGGCTTTTGATACACTTTACGCCGAAGGTCAACGTCGCTATGTTGAAAGCTTGTCTGCTTACGCACGTCAATTTCTAGAAGTGATGCAAAAACCAGATGTCGACCGAATAGACGGCCTTTCACCAGCTATCTCCATTGAACAAAAAACAACCAGCCGCAATCCTCGTTCAACGGTAGGCACTGTCACTGAAATCTACGACTATATGCGCCTTCTCTTTGCGCGTATTGGTGTTCCTCATTCTCCAGCTACTGGGCTTCCTATTGAAAGCCAGACCGTAAGCCAAATGGTCGACCAAATTATGGGCTTACCAGAAGGAACCCGGATTTTTATTATGGCACCTCTCGTCCGAGGGCGAAAAGGAGAATATAAAAAAGAGCTAACAGAACTTTTAAAAAAAGGGTTTCAACGTGCTAAAGTTGATGGAAATTTCTATGAAATTCCTGATATTCCTCCTCTTGATAAAAAGTATAAACATGACATAGATGTAGTGGTGGACCGTATTGTTGTCCGTAATGACATTGCTCCTCGCTTAGCAGACAGTATAGAAACCTGTTTAAAGCTAGCAAATGGGCTTGCAGTTGCTGAAATGGCAGACCAACCTTTAAAACAAAAAGAAACCTCAAAGGAATCTGCCAATAAATCAAAAAATGAAACACACAAACGACTTATTTTCTCAGAGAAATTTTCTTGCCCTATCTCTGGATTTTCTATCCCTGAAATTGAACCACGACTCTTTTCATTTAATAGCCCTTTTGGCGCTTGCCCTCTTTGCGATGGACTTGGCACGAAAAAAGCAATCGATCCTAAAAGTATCGTACCAAATGAGAATCTCACTTTAAAGGCGGGAGCAATTGCCCCTTGGGCTAAGTCATCCTCACCCTTCTATAACAAAATCTTAGAGGCATTGGGCAACACTTATGGATTTAAACTTACAGATAAATGGTGCACACTTTCAGATGAAGCGCAAGATGCTATTCTCTATGGCACAAAAAGAAAAGGAAAGACCTTTGCCTATAAAAATGATATAAGCGCACAAACACCGTCCCAATACTTTGAAGGTGTTATCCCGAATATGGAACGGCGATGGAAAGAAACTGATTCTACTTTGTCACGTGAAGAAATCGAGCGTTATATGTTTTCTTCCCCTTGTCCAGCCTGCCATGGTTATCGTTTAAAACCAGAAGCACTCGCTGTCAAAATCAACGGAATGCATATTGGACAAATATCAGAGCTTTCCATCTCAAAAGCAGATTATTGGTTTGCTAACATTCATCAATATCTTACTGAAAAACAACGAAATATAGCGGTTCGTATTTTAAAAGAAATTCGTGAACGCTTAGCTTTTTTAAACCATGTAGGACTTGAATATCTTACCTTATCTCGAAGTTCCGGCACTCTTTCAGGGGGGGAAAGTCAACGTATTCGATTAGCATCTCAGATTGGCTCTGGTCTTACAGGGGTCCTTTATATCTTAGATGAACCATCCATCGGTTTACACCAACGTGATAATGAACGTCTCTTGAAAATGCTGCGTCATCTGCGTGACCTTGGCAATACAGTTATCGTTGTTGAACATGATGAAGATGCCATTCTTAGTGCAGACTATGTCGTTGATATTGGTCCAGCCGCGGGCGTTCATGGTGGTGAAATCATAGCTCAAGGCACCCCACAAGAAATTATGAAAAACCCATCCTCTCTCACAGGCCAATATCTCTTGGGAAAAATGGCCGTGACCATTCCTCCTCAACGACGAAAAATATCGAAATCAAAAACACTCAAAATAATTGGTGCTCGAGGTAATAATCTTAAAAACATCAGCGCTAATATCCCTCTTGGGACCTTCACTTGCGTAACTGGCGTTTCAGGAGGAGGAAAATCAACATTTCTCATTGAAACCATTTTCAAAGCCGCATCACGCCATATCATGGGAAGTCATCAAAATCCCGCAAGCTACGACAAAATTAAAGGATTAGAATTTCTTGATAAAGTTATCGATATAAACCAATCCCCCATTGGACGAACTCCACGCTCGAATCCAGCGACCTATACAGGCGCCTTTACCCCAATTCGTGAGTGGTTTGCCGAACTTCCAGAATCAAAGGCCCGCGGTTATCACGCAGGACGGTTTTCATTTAATGTTAAGGGAGGCCGCTGCGAAGCGTGCCAAGGAGATGGAGTTATCAAAATTGAAATGCACTTTTTGCCTGATGTCTATGTTACTTGCGATGTATGCCAAGGAAAACGTTATAATCGAGAAACGTTAGAAGTAAAATTCAAAGGAAAATCTATAGCCGATGTCCTCGATATGACAATCGAAAAAGCAGAGGATTTTTTTCAAACTGTTCCCGCGGTTCACAACAAAATGAAGACCCTCATCAAAGTTGGCCTTGGTTATATCAAAGTAGGACAGCAAGCTACGACGCTTTCTGGTGGGGAGGCCCAACGTGTAAAACTTGCAAAAGAGCTTTCACGCAAAACAACCGGGCAGACACTTTACATTTTGGACGAACCAACAACGGGTCTTCATTTTCACGATATTTCTAAACTTCTTGAAGTGCTACATGAACTCGTTGAACAAGGCAATACAGTCGCCGTCATTGAGCATAATCTTGAAGTCATAAAAACAGCCGACTGGATTATTGACTTAGGACCAGAAGGCGGGGATGGTGGTGGCGAAATTGTTGCAGTTGGGCGGCCTGAAGATATCATCAATATTCCCACTTCCTATACTGGAAAGTTTTTGAAAGAAATTTTGCTACGCCGACCTTTATATAATCCTACTTCTTAAAAGAGTCTTCAAATTACAAAATACATATATTATGTATTTATGATATAATAAGAAAAAAGAA
Organism: Bartonella heixiaziensis; assembly: GCF_046245125.2. Lineage (GTDB taxonomy): Bacteria > Pseudomonadota > Alphaproteobacteria > Rhizobiales > Rhizobiaceae > Bartonella > Bartonella heixiaziensis. The sequence continues at coordinate 1,041,411 of NZ_CP176404.1, forward strand.
AGCAAAAGATCTCTTATTGTATCATTTTGATATTTCATAAGCCTTGCATCCTTTTCCTCCTAAAACAACAGCGCTCCATCCTATACGACAAAAAAATCTTTTCAAAAAGAGCACACAAGGACATAATTTTTGACTTTTCCGTGTAGAAAGTATCTGTTGGCACATATCACAGTTGTCAATATAATATGGTGCAGTCTAAAAAGGCAAAATAACGTTGGAGATAATTTCAGTATGAAAAAAATTGAAGCCATTATAAAACCTTTCAAACTTGATGAAGTGAAAGAAGCGCTTCAAAAAATTGGATTACATGGTCTTACTGTAACAGAAGCAAAGGGCTTTGGCCGTCAAAAAGGACATACAGAACTTTATCGCGGTGCTCAATATGTTGTTGATTTTCTACCCAAAGTAAAAATTGAAATTGTCGTTGCCGATGAAAAATTGAAAGAAGTCGTTGACACAATACGTAAGGCAGCTCAAACAAAACATATAGGAGATGGAAAGATATTTGTTTCCTCTATCGATGAGGCTATTCGTATCGGTACTAGCGAATCTGGCATCGATGCCCTTTAATGTTCACAAAGTTTTTCACCTTTTTTATCCACCTCAGTCCAATAAGGAAATTCAATATGACAACCGCATCAGATATTCTCAAACAGATTGCAGACAATGACGTACGTTTTGTCGATTTACGCTTTACTGACCCACGAGGAAAGTTGCATCACGTTACAATGGACATTGCAGAAATCAGCGAGGATACATTTAGCGATGGTGTTATGTTTGATGGTTCTTCAATTTGCGGATGGAAAACAATTAATGAATCTGACATGGCATTGATGCCAGATCCAGACACAGCCCATATTGATCCTTTTTTTGCTCAATCTACTTTAGTCATATTTTGTGACGTACTTGATCCTGTTTCTGGAGAATTCTATCGTAGGGATCCTCGTTCTATCGCTAAAAGAGCTGAAGTTTATATGAAATCTTTAGGCATTGGAGATACAATCAATGTAGGTCCGGAAGCAGAATTTTTTATCTTTGATGATGTGCGCTATAAGACTGATCCTTACAACACTGGGTTTAGACTCGATTCAAGTGAACTTCCATCGAATGATGACACTGAATATGAGAGTGGTAATTTGGGTCACCGTCCGCGGATGAAGGGCGGTTATTTTCCGGTTCCTCCGATTGATTCCTGCCAAGACATGCGTTCTGAAATGCTCACAGCACTAAAAGAGATGGGCGTCCATGTTGAAAAACACCATCATGAAGTGGCAGCAGCACAACATGAATTGGGCATTCGTTTTGATACTCTCATTCGCGAAGCTGATAAAATGCAAATTTTTAAATATGTTGTGCATCAAATAGCAAACAGCTACGGAAAAACAGCAACTTTCATGCCAAAACCAGTTTTTGGTGATAACGGCTCAGGCATGCATGTTCACATGTCTATTTGGAAAGATGGCAAACCTATCTTCGCTGGAAATGAATATGCTGGACTATCGGAAACCTGTCTCTTCTTTATCGGTGGTATTATTAAACACGCAAAGGCAATCAATGCCTTCACCAATCCATCCACCAATTCTTATAAGCGTTTGGTTCCTGGTTATGAAGCTCCTGTCTTGCTTGCTTATTCTGCACGCAATCGTTCTGCCTCCTGCCGTATTCCAATGAGTTCTTCACCAAATTCAAAACGCGTAGAAGTGCGTTTTCCAGATCCAACAGCAAATCCGTATTTAGCATTTTCGGCACTCTTAATGGCTGGTCTTGATGGTATTAAAAATAAAATCCATCCTGGACAGGCTATGGATAAAGATCTTTATGACCTGCCCCCCAAAGAGCTCAAAGAAATCCCTACAGTATCAGGCAATCTGCGCGAAGCTCTTGAAGCGCTGGATGAAGATCGTAGCTTTCTTAAAGCAGGGGATGTCTTTGACGACGATCAAATTAATTCTTTTATTGAATTGAAAATGCAAGAAGTTTTACGTTATGAAACAACCCCACATCCTGTCGAATTCGATATGTACTATTCTGTTTAAAGAATAAGCTATTCTTTTCAATTTAAAAATGGAGATGAAGAATCTCCATTTTGTGTGGCATTCTCCCCCCCCAAGAACACAATGAGCATTTTTCCGATTTGCTTTTTCTTTATAAATTGAATTGACTATATCCAAGACAATAAGATTTCCAAGATTGCAAATTCGTTTCATTTTTTCCTCTTTTATGCCTTGCCTTTAATTAATCAGCAGTCCAAACCTATACCAGTTAAAACTTATATCCCTTGAAAAATCGCCATCTGCTTACAGTAAAGTGTTTCAAGAGGCAGATGCCATTTTATATACTTATGCCTCCTCACTTATCACATCGATAGCCTAACCGACCCCCAAAAATAGTAAATCAAAACTCTAACAAATTATGAAAAGCCAAATAGCGCCCCATTGGCAAAAAATTGTAAGATTGGAGATATCCAAAGAAACCAAAAGAAAAAAAGCAGAGGCAAACCTGATAATGATATACTCCCTGATTTTACCCTAGAGAATTGATAACCACTACAAATACTAGAAAAAACACTCTATTCAAAGCGAGATTGCTCTTCTTTACAACATCAATGGTATTTTATTTGCGACAATATGAAGCAACTGTAAATATAACCGATGAAGCATTTCCTAGAATAGAAAAAAATTACTCAAAGTATGCCAATCGCAAAAATTCATCCTAGATGCGATAACAAACTACAAAAACGTAAGTAAATTAATAATAAAAACATCTCTTACTATTAAAATAAGTTATTGCTTCAATTGTTATTTATTCCGACAAAAAAGTCGTAATAATTACAGTTGCTGCGTTAAATTCAGCTTTTTTATGATTTCTACGCGCCATTGCTTCCTCATCAGTTCCCCATTGTTCCGTCATCCAATTTTCATCCAAATGCGCAATATCCCAAGCACGATCGGAATTTATTTTTCCAGCAGTAAAAGCGAGAGCAATAAGAGCTGATCCTGTTAAAGTTGTCATCATATGAAGCGCGGCAAGAATATAAGGGGAGTGTATCTTACGTAAATAATGACTCACCGCTTGAATGGCCTCCCACGGTTGTTCAATATGCATAAGACCTTCCGTCAGATGAAAACGTGCGTCAAGTTTTTCTTCTGCCCAATCAAGTAATGGATCCCACTGTTCACATTGTCGTTGCACAAGCTCTTTCGGTGTTTGTGCACGATAAAAAATCATATCGCATGCAACAAAACGCAATAAATCTTCGAAAATAACTTGCATATCGTCAGCTACGCCATCAATAACAGTGTTAACAAGACGCGTAATTGGCATTTTTACTGGATCAATAACTTGTTTTTGGCTTTCAAACTCCCGTGCTACTAATACAGCACATGCTTCTTTTGGCACAAGAAAAGGGCGCCTTGCCGGCGTTTTAACTGGATATCCATCCAATAAGAGAGAAAATCCCCCCTCCTCGCAAGCGATCTTCACTTCTTTATAAAATCGTTTAGGGAGTGACTGGCATGAAAGATTCTGAGCCTTCTGAATGGAGTTATTTTTACTAAATGGCCTATCAAAATGATGCAAAATTTCACGCATGTTATTTAATGTTGTCCTCTGATATTTTCAAAAATCGACTGATTTTCAAGGTTTTGTGTATTTCAATGAGGTTTAATTAGACCTGCTTGCCCGCTCTAAAGAAGGAAAAATCTTACCAGCATCAATTTGATTTAAGAGTATATTTCATGTCTATTTCACAAACAAGAAAATGATGAATGCCTTGTTTTTATATTCAGCAACAACAATTAAAATATTTTTTAAGTATTTGTCTTAATTTAAAAACTGAATATGTTGAATTTGAAAAAATTTTCCATTCCACCATAGCTGCCCACAGTGTTTGCGAAATTTTAGAAAACCGCATTGGAACTCTGTCTGTATCAATGAGATTTATATCAAAGTTAAAGACAAGAGGAAATATATCTATTAAGCTATTGATAAACGTGGCCTTTCCATATGATGCTTAAGGTGTCATCAAGCCATTTATGATAATCGCAAGCTTCTTCGTTTGAGGCATGAACAGAGAAAATAAAACCAGGATATCCACCGAATGCTGGTGGAGGTGGTGAAATATGATCAGTTTCAAAGAAAATGATAGTTCTAGCAGTTAGTGGATTCTGTGCAACCTTATCTAGACCTGAAAATCCGGAAAACCTTCCATGACCACGAAGAGGAATAATGTAATTTGCCGCCACTTTTTCAGCTGGGAGTACATCGGGAAGGTCTAAGTTTTGTTCAGCTAAAGCGGCATTCATACATAGTTTTCCAAATGAAATCCCTGTACCTTGCTCCACAATAAAATGGGAAACACCTGACCCACCTATACGAGCACCGATCTCAATTACATAAGGTAAGTTATTAGCATCTAAGCGTAGCTCTACATGGGCAGCTCCCATGTTTATACCAAGAGCTTTAACCCCAGAATATGCAGCCTCACATAAAGCAATAATTAAAGGATCGTCTATATCACGGCGTTGACGATAAATTGTTTCTTCGAACCATGGTCCCTCAGGTTGTCCTTTGTCTCCAACGGCCAAAACATGCACACCTGCTGCATCGACAAAGCATTCCACCACAAACTCTTTTCCTGGTAAATACTGTTCTACTACTAAACCTAAAGATTTATTGTTATAGTTGAAACGTTCCATATCTTTATGCTGAACATTCCATACCGCTTTGATGAGATCAGGAAATTCTTCAGAATTTTTAGCTAACATTACACCTATACTACCAGCTCCAGAAACGGGTTTAATGACTAGCGACCAGCCTAAAGTATGGGCTTGTGATAAATCTTCGGGATTATCTATATAAAAAAATCTTGGTGTTCTCAGCCCTGCTTTAGCAAAAGCTTGACGCATTAGATATTTGTTTCGGGTTAATGCCGCTACTTCTGGCTCAATACTGGGAGTATTGATTTTTTTTGCAGCTAAAGCTGTCCATATGATGGCTTTTTCGCAAAGGGTCATAACCCCCACCAATATTGCGTTCTTTCACTCCAGCTGCAAAAGCATCTAGAGCTAACTCTGGATTATCAAAAACAGGAAGTTGCCAAGTTGAAGTTACTGCCGCAGGTAGCTGAATAGGTGCACTTTCAGCGATATCATAAATCATTACTAATTCGATGTTAGCTGCTTTCGCAGCTTCAAATATAAAAGGTAGTTTTGCATTGCGCTGACAAACTAACGCCAGTTTTTTCATTTTATTTTTTCCTTATAATTTAGAATTTTTGAAACACTGTTTTAGTTGCCATCCAGATACTTTTGATGCGTCTATAAATTAAGAGTATCATCCCTATAACAACTACAATCATAGCAATTATTTTGATAGCACTTAGAGAAGTGCTCGAGCCGATTATCCATTCACATGCTACGACTGCAAAAGGAGCTAATACGCCGATAGTATTTGCGTATAATACGCCTCCTTCGGCTAAAACTTTTTGGTACAATACGTAACCTGGTGACGATAAAAAAGATCCTAAAATCAATATCTTAAGTATGTCTTCTAACTTCAGATGTAATAGTGGGGCAGAATCAAAAATGAATAATGGCATAAATGATGCCGCAGAAATTGTAGTAATCCAAGCCAGTGCCGTTAGTAAAGGTAAATTTTTAAGATAACGTTTAGACAACAAGCCATAAAGAGAGTAAGAAAGCGCTGCTGTTAAAGCAAGACTTAACCCCTATCAGGCTATAATATCCACCCTCTATACTGTTTATATTGAATGCTACAGCTGCTACACTAACAACTATCACACCACTAAGCTTCAGCCATGAGACCTCCAGGCCATTAGTCAGCGCACCTAATATATAGGTAATAGCTGGAATAGTAGCGAGCACCATAGTTAAATCACTGGCTTTGAGCGACTTTAAGGCGCCGAAGCTGCATACAAAATACAGCGAGAATCCTAACACTGATAGAATTAAAAAAGAAGGTATCATTGCAAGCAATGGTAATGATCTTAAAACGGCTTTCTCACGAAATACTGCGATCAACCATAAGGATGCAGCAGTAGCACACAACCTAAGTCCAACTGCATGCATTACCGGTATACTGCTAACCAAATTCTTAGATAATAACCAACTTATGGAAAACAACGCTAGAATGACAAAAGTAAATAATAATAACCGTCCTTTTAAAAAACTCAATGATTTAATCCTCCAATCACTCGCCGCGCATAATATGATGTTGAAAAATTAAATCGTGACTTTGGAGTTTTCGGTTTCCCAAGGTTGTTTTGGATATAATCTTTAGCACCTGCTAAATAAGCGTCATCATCCAATGCTTCAAGTGCTTCTATATCTACGATTATCAATGATATTACTTCTTTAAGACGCTCCAAATCAAATTGAAGATAACCTCGCCCCGTTTCAATCAATGCTTTATTACGCATCAATATTTCAAAAAGTAAGATACCTGTACCAGCATCGAACGTCATATGCTGATCAGAACCTTTTGGATAACGAAATATGCGTTCTAATAGGACAAACTCAGATATTTCTTTCCAAAACTTTGGACGATTTTGTAGCATAATACGCACTGTAATTAAGTCCACTTTAGTTTCTTCTAGAAGACCTGCAAACCAATTTTATTTTATATACAGATTCTTATCTAATGGCCGCGGCCCAGTATGATGTGCATAGTCATGATAATAGCCCCACAAACAACGAACATCATAAACATCATCTTTAGATAAGTTACGACTACTCAATTGGCCAAATAGGAATTTACTATCTCGACCGAGCAAACGTTCAGCTTCCACGATTGTCTGCTCATTGTAAATATCAAAGAATTTGCTGAAAAAAAACAAAGCAAATGCTTGCTTATCAATTTTCTTAGTAGTAGCCACAGATTCTGGGAATAGAACAATACAATTTCCTTCTAAAAATCCCCTTGACGCTATTCCCATTTTTATACATTGAACCGGTGATACATAATTCTCTGTATATTCTGAGGCGTCTGCAAGATAAGGTGTTTCATGACGGTAGCCTGTAACTAACTCTAGCCGAAATCCTTCTGGATCAGGCCCATTAGTAGCACGCATTGGGACTAAGAAAAATAGAGGGGAATCTGGTAATGGCGCTTTGAATGCAGCCAAAGTGTTATCAAATTTTGGGGGAGTATTTAAACCGCTGAGCATCCACTGATTAAAATCATCAGAAGTAGTAGCTAAAAGCTCCGGAGATAATCCGTCAATAATATCTGCATGATGGTTCAACAGAGTGATCAATTCATTGATCATATCACTATCTGCAGAAGTTGGCTCTTTAATACTACCATCTAGTTCTTGGCGTACACGAAGTTTGTCAACTAGGTTAACAATAGAAAGAAGTGTTTCAGATTGCCTCATGATGAGCTGACTTTAGCAAGTGGAGCAAGAAGGCCATTGGCACTTGCCCAAAATTTTTGACAATATTCAGCTCGTAGCGCTTTGCAGCAACCAACGTCGTGATACAAGCATCTGCTCTCTTTCAGCTTTCTTTGCTAGTAGCTGTGGGGCGCTCCAATTGACATTATTTGTCAATATATCCAACAACAAAACACACCTTATGTGTAAAATTTATATATCCTATATCCCCTAAACGACGGTGTTTTACGGCATAATATGATAAAGAAACTGTAGAAAAATTGTAAATGATATTCGCTGAATTCATAACTAAAAAACATAATTTCTAATGGCGGGCAGCTTAGCAAAAGCCCTCCTCATAACAAGTTATACTACACCTTACTAAATCATACAAAATTTGCACAAATCAAAAAGAACAAACTGTAAAAGTTTTTCTCTTATTCCGTTTCTGCTTCTCCATCATTCTCATTAAAAGCCAAAAGATTAAAGCTTTGTACCATATGAGGAGGTAAAGGTGCGACAACATCCAATAACCCTCCTGAAGGATGAGGAATACGAATACGACGTGCATGAAGGTGAAGTCGGTTTTGAATTCCCCCTGGTAATTCCCAATTACTATCAGAAAAAAAATATTTTGAATCGCCAATGATAGGGTGATCTATATGGGCGGCATGCACACGGAGTTGATGTGTTCTTCCCGTATAAGGTTCCATTTCAAGCCACGAAAGAGTTCTTCCCCTAGTATCTAAAACGCGATAGTAGGAAACTGCATGGTTAGAATCTGGCTCACCATGTTCACAAACACGCATTTTATCACCCTGCTCAGTTACTTCCTTAACCATCCATGTTGAAATTTTATCCTGTTTTTTTCTAGGAACGCCTCGTACCAATGCCCAATAAGTTTTTTTCGTTTCCCGCGCCCTAAAAGCAGCAGTTAAAGCCTGTGCAGCCCCCCTTGATCGAGCAACAACAAGCACACCCGATGTTTCACGATCAAGACGATGAACCAAACGTGGTTTTTCACCTTTTTTATTGCGCCAAACCTCAAGCATACTATCAACATGGCGAGTCAAGCCAGAGCCACCTTGTACAGCTAAACCCGCAGGCTTATTGAAAACAAAAACCTTTGAATCTTCATAGAGCAGCATTTTTTTTAAAACGACTTCATCATCCTGCCCTCGGAGTGTTTTATCCGTTACAGGAAAATTCTCTTTGTCATTAACAGGCAAAGGCGGCACACGAACAGACTGCCCCATTAAAAGACGCGTATCGGCTTTAACGCGTCCACCATTAACCCGTATCTGACCAGAACGTAGCAACTTTTGTAAATACCCAAACCCGAGTCCTGGATAATGCACTTTAAACCAGCGATCTAAGCGCATTCCGTTTTCATCTGTCACAACCTTTTTTACTTCTACGCCGACCATGAAAGTACCCTTGCCAATATAATTGATGAATTTTATTTACCAGTTTTTATATCTCATCTTTATAAACACAAAAATCTATATCTCATAGAATTGGCTTTATCACACCACATTACAATCCGTATCCAAAATTGCATTTTCTTATTGTTTAAATTTTATTAGCTCAAAGATTAGTATTTACAAGAATTATAGCCTTGTATACTTGCGGTAGCTATTGGAGATATTATCTGTGTCCTTATTCAAAACTTATGCACGTGTCCTCAACTATCTGAGCAGAGAAAAAAAGACATCTGCTTTAATCTGTACCGCTAATGTTATATTGGCTGTTATCACCATTGCAGAACCTATTTTATTTGGACGCGTCATTGATTCCATTGCTGAAAAGTCAGATATTGTTCTAACCCTCACGATTTGGGTATGTTTTGGACTCTCTAATATTATCGCTTATGTCCTTGTTGCCCGTGGCGCTGATCGCTTAGCACATAGGCGCCGTTTGACTGTTTTAACGGAATCCTTTGAGCGTATTATTGCCATGCCCTTAATTTGGCACCAACAGCGTGGAACCTCTAACGCCCTTCACACACTCTTGCGCGCCATAGACTCCATGTCAACCATATGGCTTGATTTTATGCGTCAACATCTCTCAACTCTTGTGGCGTTATTAGCTCTCATCCCCATAGCCTTTAACATGAATTGGCGCCTTTCAATAGTCTTGGTTGTTCTCGCCATCATCTATCTATTAATTGCACGTCTAGTGATGCGAAAAACAAAAGACGGACAAGCCGCTGTAGAATGCTATCATCATAATGTGTGTAAACATGTCAGTGATTCAATCTCTAACGTTTCCATTGTACAAAGCTATAACCGAATAAAGGAAGAAGCTTTAGCACTGAAACAACATACAAACGATCTTCTTCAAGCACAAAACCCTGTTCTTAATTGGTGGGCGCTGGCAAGTGGCCTAAACCGAATGGCTTCAACCGTTTCAATAGTATGTGTCCTTTTACTTGGAGCGTTTTTTGTGGCAAAAGGTCAATTACGTGTGGGTGAAGTTGTTGCTTTTGTTGGATTTGCACAATTAATGATTAGTCGTTTGGATCAAATGAGCAGTTTTATTAATTTGGCAGCGTCTTCACAAGCAAAACTACAAGAATTCTTTGAAATGGAAGACTCAACCTTTCATATTAACGAACCTGAAAGCTTACCTTCCCTCCAAAATGTTAAGGGTGCAATACAATTTCATCACGTTACCTATAAATTCCCAAATTCTTCTCAAGGTATTTTTGACATTTCATTTGAAATTAAAGCAGGGCAAACCGTTGCAATTGTAGGACCAACAGGTGCAGGCAAAACAACATTAATCAACTTGTTGCAGCGCGTGTACGACCCCACATTTGGACATATCTCCATTGATGGAATAAATATACGCTCTGTTAATCGCGAATCTTTACGCAAATCTTTAGCAACAGTGTTTCAAGACGCTGGCCTTTTCAATCGAACGATTCACGACAACATCTCGATAGGAAGAGCAACTGCAACCGATGAGGAACTTTACGAAGCAGCAAAAATAGCAGAAGCGCATGATTTTATTCTGAAAAAAAACAATCGTTATGACACAATAGTCGGCGAGCGAGGTTCTCAATTATCAGGTGGAGAAAAACAACGCTTAGCAATTGCGCGTGCTGTTTTAAAAAATGCCCCCATCCTCATTCTAGATGAAGCAACCAGTGCTCTTGATGTCGAAACAGAGGCACGCGTTAAAGATGCCCTTGAAGGTATAAGTCATAACCGCACTACTTTTATTATAGCACATCGCCTTTCAACAATACGCAATGCTGATCTTGTGCTCTTTCTAGAACATGGTCACTTAATTGAAAAAGGAAGCTTTCAAGAACTGATCAACAAAGGCGGACGCTTCTACAAACTCTTAAAAGCTAGCGGTTTAACAATCGAGCAACCAGCAATAGGAGAAGATGAAAACGTGTTTCCATTACATGAAGCCATGGCATCATAAAATAACCGCCAAACCTTGAAGAAAGAAGTGTAAATTCCCCCTCTTTAAAAAATCTCGAAGCTAAAAAAACAAGTAATAAATCAGAAATTATCCTTCAAGAAAAGCTTTTAACGCCGCAAGTGCTTCATCAGCCTTATTCCCTTCAGGTCCACCAGCCTGCGCCATATCAGGACGCCCACCACCACCTTGACCACCAAGAACACCTGAAACAATACGCACCAAATCAACAGCATTCAACTTATTCGTCAAATCATCAGTAACGCCAACAGCAGCACTCCCCTTGCCATCCTCTGAAACACAGATGAAAACGACTACCCCAGATCCAATCTGCTTCTTTCCAGAATCTACGAATGCTTTCAAATCCCGTGGTGAAATATTTCTCACAACACGCCCCATAAAAGAAATACCATTGATGACGGTAATATCTTCTTGACCATTTTTCATGCTCCCACCATTCAAAGCAATTTTCTTGCGTGCATCATTCAATTCTTTGTCAAGTTTACGACGATCATCAAGCAGAATCCGAACACGTTCTTCTACATCAGCAGAAGAAGTTTTTAAAAGATCAGCAATTTCGTGGATTCGCTCATCTTGGCGATTCAGATGGAGGCGTGCAGCTGTCCCTGTTAAAGCTTCGATACGACGAACTCCAGCCGCTACAGAGCTTTCAGAAACAATATGAATTAAACCAATATCCCCTGTTCTCTTCACATGTGTACCGCCACAAAGCTCAATTGACCAATTCTTCTTTAGTTCCCTTGGTTCAAGCTGATTTCCCATAGAAACAACGCGAACTTCATCACCATATTTTTCACCGAATAACGCCTTTGCCCCTTCAGAAATGGCATCATCCACAAGCATAAGTTGTGTTGTTACCACGCTATTTTGCAAAACAATATCATTTGCTAAATCTTCTATTTTTTTCAATTCTTCTGATGAAACGGATTTTGGATGAGAAAAATCAAAACGTAACCGATCTGGCGATACCAAAGAACCTTTTTGTGTAACATGAGATCCCAAGACTTGACGCAAAGCTTCATGTAATAAATGGGTAGCAGAATGATTCACACAGATTTTCTTACGACGAACAGCATCAACTGTTAATTCTACACAATCAGACCTCGATGCCTGACCAGATTTCACCTCCCCAATATGGATAAAAACACCATCACCCTTTCTTTGGGTATCATGCACCTCAAAAATAAAATTTTTACCAGAAATGATACCGCTATCACCAACTTGCCCACCAGATTCACCATAAAAAGGTGTCTGATTGACAACAAGCATAGCTTTCTGACCTGAAGAAATATTATCAACGAGTTTACCATCACACACAAGAGCTGTAAGAATGCCTTTAGCCGTTTCTGTTCCATAACCCAAAAATTCTGTGGTCCCCACTTTATCACGAACAGAAAACCAGATCTTTTCTGTTACAGCTTCCCCAGAACCAGACCAATTGGCACGCGCTTCCTCTTTTTGACGTTCCATCGCTTTATCAAAGGTATCAACATCAACAGATATTCCACGACGCCGCAAAACATCCTGCGTTAAATCAAGCGGAAAACCATAGGTATCATAAAGCTTGAAGGCAACTTCACCATTAAAATGATCCCCTTCTTGAAGATTGCTACTTGCTTCATTCAACAAACCGAGTCCTCGTTCAAGAGTTTTACGAAACCGTGTTTCTTCTAACCTTAAAGTTTCTGAAATCAAAGATTCAGCACGCACTAATTCAGGATAAGCTTGTCCCATTTCGCGAATTAAAGCAGGCAAAAGACGCCACATCAATGGCTCTTTAGCACCAAGAAGATGCGCATGACGCATAGCACGACGCATAATACGACGTAAAACATATCCTCGACCTTCATTAGAAGGAAGAACACCATCAGCAATCAAAAATGCACATGAGCGGAGATGATCAGCAATCACGCGATGGCTCGCAACAAAATCACCCGTTGCTTCAACTCCTGTTATCTCTTGTGATGCACTGATTAATGCACGAAAAAGATCAATATCATAATTATCATGAACGCCCTGTAAAACAGCAGCAATACGCTCTAATCCCATACCTGTATCAATAGAAGGATGAGGCAATTCAACACGCTCTGCCTTACTCACCTGCTCATATTGCATGAAGACCAGATTCCAAATCTCAACAAAGCGATCACCATCCTCATTAGCACTTCCAGGTGGTCCTCCCCAGATTTTATCACCATGATCATAAAAAATCTCCGAACAAGGACCGCAAGGACCAACATCCCCCATCGCCCAAAAATTATCATTCGTCGCAATACGGACAATTTTTTCATCAGGAAGACCTGAAATTCTACGCCAAAGTTCAGCAGCGGCATCATCACTATGATAAACTGTCACCAACAATTTCTCTTTTGGAAGACAAAATTCTTTTGTTAAAAGATTCCACGCAAAAAAAATGGCTTCTTCTTTGAAATAATCACCAAAAGAAAAATTACCTAACATTTCAAAAAATGTATGATGGCGCGCCGTATAGCCAACATTATCAAGATCGTTATGCTTTCCACCGGCACGGACACATTTTTGTGCCGTTACCGCCTGCTTATAAGGAGGCTGTTCAAGTCCAGTAAAAACATTTTTAAACTGCACCATTCCAGCATTTGTAAACATGAGTGTAGGATCATTACGTGGAACAAGAGGGCTAGAAGAAAGAACTTTATGTCCGTTAAGATGAAAAAAATCCAGAAAAGTTGACCGTATACTATTAACACTATTCATATCGTCACCTGTAAAGTACAGCGCAAAACCATAAAAGCAAAATCCGCCTCATTAAATATCCTCTTTGCTATACTCGTAGAGTCAATTTAATCAAAAAGTGGAATGCTTTTTCAATAAAATCGAAAAGTAAATGGTCCCAATACTTTAAATTTTTAAATAAAAATAGAAAGATTTCAAATGAATGAATGGCTGTTAAACAAGCAATTCATCACATCGTTTCATCGCTTTCTGTATTTTCTGACCCTGCATTTTCTAGCAGTTCAATTGCAATCAAACCAGCATTTTGGCGCAAAGCTGCTTCAATCTCAGCAGCTATTTCCGCATGTTCACGCAAAAACTGCTTCGCATTCTCACGCCCCTGTCCTAAACGCTGAGAATTATAAGAAAACCATGCACCAGATTTTTCCACAATGCCAACTTTGACACCCAAATCAATCAATTCGCCTACTTTGGAAATACCTTCACCATAAATAATATCAAACTCAACCTGTTTGAATGGAGGTGCCAATTTATTCTTCACTACTTTAACGCGCGTCTGGTTACCAACGATTGCATCCCTATCTTTAATGGATCCAATGCGGCGAATATCTAAACGAACAGAAGCATAAAATTTTAAAGCGTTTCCGCCTGTTGTCGTTTCAGGAGAACCAAACATCACACCGATTTTCATGCGAATTTGGTTAATAAAGATAACCATACAGTTAGAGCGAAAAATTGCTGCTGTTAATTTTCGTAACGCTTTACTCATTAATCGGGCTTGCAATCCAGGTAAAGCATCCCCCATTTCACCATCAATTTCTGCCCGTGGCGTCAAAGCCGCTACGGAATCAACAACCAGTACATCAACTGCACCAGAGCGCACAAGTGTTTCTGTAATTTCCAACGCCTGTTCACCAGTATCGGGCTGAGAAATGAACAAATTTTCTAAATCAACACCAAGCTTACGTGCATAAATAGGATCAAGAGCATGCTCTGCATCAATAAAAGCACAAATTCCACCAATTTTCTGTGCCTCAGCAATGGCATGAAGAGCTAGTGTTGTCTTTCCAGAACTTTCTGGTCCATAAATCTCAACAATACGCCCTTTCGGTAATCCACCAACACCCAAAGCAATATCCAAGGATAACGAACCTGTTGGGATTGTTTCAATTTCAACAACCTGCTCTTTTTGCCCAAGACGCATAATTGAGCCTTTACCGAAAGAACGTTCAATTTGTGAGAGAGCAGCATCGAGCGCTTTTGTTTTATCCACGATTATATCCCTGACCGATTCATAACAACCTAATATCCAGTGTACACTGTTCTTTTAACTTAACCAAAGCCCTGAATTGAGATTCTCACAGACTATTTCCATTTCTATCATGATATGATGTCCACAACATCTCATAAATATGCGTAAAATTTTCTTTTTATCTTACAATACAAATACACTTCAATAAAATACCTTCCTATAAAGAAGAGAAGCTTAGTATATTTATATCTCTCCTGCAGAAAAGAAACAATTTAAATTTAAATACAATGCTTTATACACAAAACCTTCTGATCCTTCTCTATAAGCATCTAAGAGATCATAGCTCTTAATAAATACTCTGCTCTTGAGAACCAAAAAACTTGCTATCAATCAAAATGACAGGACATCCCACAATTAAAACCATAATTACAAAGCAGCCTATGAAGCATAATTAAACCAACATTTCTTAAAATTGAATTTTAAGCATATTTGGAATTTTTGCTTAGATAATTTCACTCTAAAAATAATAAGATTTTAAAGCGTTGCGTCCGATTATTTATAAAATTATAATCATATAACTGATGTAAAAGCAGTCCAAGAATAATAAAAAATCTCATTTCAATTAAAATTTTATGTTTGATTGCCCCGTTTTTTGCGCAATTTTTTCCACCACTCAAGACGCTTCATAATCTCACGCTCAAAACCGCGTTCTCGTGGTTGATAATAGATCTGGCGCCCAAGTTTTTCAGGAAAATATTCCTGTCCAGAAAAAGCATCTGGTTCATCATGATCATAACGATAACCATGCCCATATCCTTCTTCCTTCATAAATTTTGTAGGCGCATTAAGGATATGTTGTGGAGGAGGCAAAGAACCATTTTTGCGTGCACAACGCAGTGCTGCCTTATATGCGAGATATGTTGCATTAGATTTTGGCGCCGTTGCAACATAAAGACATGCTTGAGCCAAAGCCAACTCTCCTTCAGGTGACCCTAAATAATCATAAGCATCTTTTGCCGCATTACAAATGACAAGGGCTTGCGGATCTGCCAAGCCGATATCTTCAACAGCCATACGGACCAATCTTCGCCCAATATAGAGAGGATCTTCCCCCGCATCTAACATACGTGCCAAATAATAAAGCGCAGCATCAGGATCAGATCCACGAACTGATTTATGTAACGCTGAAATAAGATTATAATGACCTTCCCGTCCTTTATCATAAATTGGAGCACGACGCTGAATAATCTTTTGCAAAGCTACAGCATCAAATATCTCTCCCGCTCGCGCGACACACCAAACTTCTTCTGCCAATGTTAACGCTGCCCGTGCATCACCATCAGACATCCCTATCAAAACATCTCTGGCATCATCATCTAAGGGGAGAAGCTTTCCCTCCACTTCTTCAGCACGTTTTAAAAGCATGCTCAAACTTTCACTGTCATGGGGAAGAAACGTCAAAACACGCGCACGAGAAAGAAGAGCAGCATTAAGTTCAAATGAAGGATTCTCAGTTGTTGCACCAATAAGAATTATAGTACCATCTTCCATAACAGGGAGAAAACTATCCTGCTGTGCACGATTAAAACGATGAATTTCATCCACAAACAAAAGTGTTTGACATCCAGACATAAAACGAGTCTGAGCACCTTCAAAAATCTTTTTAAGTTCAGCAACTCCGGTAAAGATAGCAGAAACTTGCTCAAAAACGAAATCTGTTTCAAGTGCTAACAAGCGCGCAACCGTTGTTTTCCCTGTTCCTGGAGGACCCCAAAAAATCATCGAACCAATTGAACCAACGGCGACCATACGCGAAAGCACGCCCTCTTCTCCAACCAAGTGATCTTGCCCCATTACATCCTTGAGACAACGAGGACGCATTCTTTCTGCAAGCGGTCGATTTTTATTAACTTGAAAATCAAACGATGAAGTAAAAAAACCTTTATTCAAAAAAAACCTCAGCGAATAAACTGGCGAATATACATACCATCACGCTCATATTCCAATTGCCACATATTTGGGCGACCTTGTTGCATAAGAATCTTTTTTAACTGCCCAACTGTTTGAATTTTATGGCCATTAACAACACGCAAGATATCTCCAGAACGAAAAATTCCCGCTGCAACGCTCATTTCATCAAGATTAATAATCACAACACCTTTTGCGGATGTAGGAAGACGAAAACGTCGACTATTTTGTGGTGTTAAATCCAAAACCTCAGCACCAGAAAGAGGGCTTTCATCAATAATTTTTTCAGATTTTGAAAATGCGGATTCTGATATTGATGAAATGAATATTTTCGTCTTGAAAATTTTTCCATTTCGTAAATATTCTAAAACAAAGCTATCCCCAATACTAGCCGTCATCAAACGATATCCAAGACCATCCGGACTATCAATTCGTATCCCTTGCACACTCAAAATAACATCGCCTATTTTTAAACCAGCTTTTTCAGCAGGACTATCTTTGTTAACTTCGATGACAAGAGCACCATAGGGACGTTTTAAACCTAACCCACCAGCAATGTCAGGTGTAACATTTTGGAAAGATGCCCCAATATAAGGGGGTACAAAATATTTTTCACCACGTTTAACGGTATCAAGCATCACTCTTACAAGATTTGCCGGAATAGCAAAACCAATCCCTACAGAACCACCCGAGCGTGAATAAATAGCTGTATTAATCCCGATTAATTGTCCTTTCATATCAATTAAAGCTCCACCAGAATTCCCTGGATTAATGGCAGCATCTGTTTGAATAAAAAAGTCAAAATCAGAAATACCAACACGTGTACGCGCTTGCGCCGAAACAATACCACTGGTAACCGTTTGACCAACACCAAAAGGATTCCCAATTGCAAGAACAAGATCCCCAACTTCAACTGTATCAGAATCTCCTAAAGGAAGAGTAGGAAATTGCCCACCCTGTGCATCAATTTCAAGCACAGCAATATCAGTAGCTTCATCTTTAAGCATGACCTTACTCTCAAACTCCCGCCCGTCAGAAAGAGCAACTTTAATTTCACTTGCATCCTTAATAACGTGGTAATTGGTAACGATCAAACCACGCGCATCAACAATCACTCCAGATCCCAATGACGATTGCGTACGTAAAGGTCGATTATTTTGAAAACGACCAAAAAATTGCTCAAAAAATGGATCACCTTCAAAGGGTGAACGCGCTCTAATTTGCCGTGCTGCATAAATATTTACAACAGACGGAATAGTCTTTTTAACTAAAGGAGCAAATGAAAGAGTGATTTCTTTTTGTGTTTGCGGAATTTGAGCATATGCGCAATGAGGCAATATCTGTGCAACAATCACAAAAAAAAGCCCCACCAAAAAAGAATTCCTCATGACTCGCTCCTTAAAAAACTAACCTACTCTTTAATATCAAGAGGATAAGAAACCCTATCATCTTTCATAACCCCGAAATTTCTATTAATATTTATAATTAAGAATAAAAACAACTTATTTGAGCAATAGATATTATAAAAATCAAATAATTCAATATTTTGTAATCTTCCCTCTACATTTGTCTCTTGGAATAAAACTGGCTATGAAATGCACATAAAAAAACCGCTTTAGAAAAGCGGCTTTTTGAAATCCAACAGAAAAAATACTTTATGAAGAAGCTTCCTTTTCATTTGCAGATCTTTCCGTACGCGCATGATCTACAGCGCCCTTCGCATCAACATCACGATCAACAAACTCAATAACAGCCATGGGAGCATTATCACCGGCACGAAACCCTGCTTTCATAATACGCAAATACCCACCGTTGCGCGTCGCATAACGTGGCGCGAGTGTATCAAATAACTTTGCAACCTTTCCTGCATCACGAAGTGCTGCAATCGCTTGTCGACGCGCGTGCAAACCTCCGCGCTTACCAAGCGTAACCAACTTTTCAACAATAGGACGAATTTCTTTAGCCTTCGGAAGCGTTGTCACAATCTGCTCATGCTCAATCAGCGAAACCGCCATATTTGCAAACATCGCTTTACGGTGACTGGATGTCCGGTTCAACTTGCGACCTGACTTACTATGGCGCATAAGCCTTCTCCTTAAATTTTAATTTTAATATTGATCTTCATAACGTTTAGCAAGATCATCAATGTTTTCAGGCGGCCATGCAGAAATTTCCATACCAAGATGTAATCCCATACACGCCAAAACTTCTTTAATCTCATTTAACGACTTCCGACCAAAGTTCGGTGTGCGAAGCATTTCAGATTCCGTCTTTTGAATGAGATCACCAATATAAACAATATTATCGTTTTTAAGACAATTTGCTGAGCGAACTGAAAGCTCTAACTCATCCACTTTTTTGAGGAGCGCAGGATTAAAAGCAAGCTCCGAATCGGACTCTTCAACAACTTCCTTCTGTGGCTCCACAAAATTAATAAATAAAGATAACTGATCCTGAAGAATACGTGCTGCAAAAGCAACAGCATCCTCTCCATTAACAGCACCGTTTGTTTCAATCGTGAGCGTTAATTTATCGTAATCCAGAACTTGACCTTCACGTGTATTCTCTACTTTATAAGATACTTTACGGATTGGTGAATAAAGGCTATCAACTGGAATAAGACCTATTCGCGCATCATCAGCACAATTGCGATCAGATGGAACATAACCCTTACCCGTATTAACAATAAATTCCATACGAATCTCAGCACCTTCATCAAGAGTACAGATAATATGATCTGGATTCAGAATTTCCATATCCCCAACAGTCTTGATATCTCCAGCTGTTACAACACCAGGACCCTCTTTATAAACGACAACACGCTTAGGCCCTTCTTCTTGCATACGAATTGCAATTTCTTTGATATTCAAAATAATATCCGTAACATCTTCACGAACACCCGGAATTGATGAAAATTCATGCAATACACCATCAATCTGCACAGCAGTAATTGCAGCACCACGAAGCGATGATAACAACACGCGACGAAGTGCATTGCCTAATGTCAAACCAAAACCACGTTCAAGAGGCTCTGCAATCAAGCTCGAAATATTTGGATTATCATGTGTACAAAACTCAACCTTATTGGGTTTAATGAGTTCCTGCCAGTTTTTCTGGATCATATTTTTATTCCCGTTCTTTAGTTCCGCTACCATTCAATCGTAACGGCCAATGTGAACATCAGAGAAGTCTCTGACAACGAAAAACAATACCCAATTAAACACGCCGCCTTTTCCGCGGACGACATCCATTATGAGGAATAGGTGTCACATCACGAATAGAAGTAATAACAAAACCAACAGACTGCAATGCACGCAAAGCTGACTCGCGCCCCGCCCCAGGACCACAAACCTCAACTTCTAATGAACGCATACCATGTTCCTGCGCTTTTCTAGCACAATCTTCTGCAGCAACCTGAGCTGCAAAAGGCGTAGATTTACGCGAACCTTTAAATCCCTGAGCACCCGCAGACGACCACGCAATTGTGTTCCCCTGAGCATCTGTAATGGTAATCATTGTATTGTTAAATGTTGAATTGATATGCACAACACCAGATGAAATATTCTTGCGTTCGCGACGACGAACACGTGTGGCTTCCTTGGCCATAGTCTTCCTTTCAACGATCTCCTCACTGCCGTAACATCAGCAGCTCCACCAACTTCATTCTTGTCAAAAAGCTCCAACAAAAAATAAGATATTAAAAAATAATAAAATCCTTTTTAAGAGGTTATTATTTTTTCTTACCGGCAATTGCCTTAGCCGGTCCTTTACGTGTGCGCGCATTTGTATGCGTACGTTGCCCACGAACAGGCAAAGAACGGCGATGACGTAATCCACGATAGCAACCAAGATCCATCAAACGCTTAACATTCATAGCAACTTCACGACGAAGATCTCCTTCGACTTGATAACCTTGGTCTATCGCTTCACGAATCTGCAAAACCTCTGCATCAGAAAGTTCATGCACACGACGCCCCACTGGAATACCAACCTTTTTAGTAATTTCTTGAGCAAATTTTGGTCCAATCCCGTGGATATACTGAAGCGCAATAACTACACGCTTATTCGTCGGGATATTGACGCCAGCAATACGAGCCACGCCTATTCTCCTTGATTATGTTGACAATTAGCCATAAAATACCTGATGTACCTTACAGAAAAACTGATCCGGCATGAAAAATCTCCGAATCCCACTATTCTAATGAAACAAATTAAAGCTGCTTTTGATAGATTTCACTGCAAAAGTCAACTCTTTTCATTTTATTTCTAAAAAAAACCTTATTTAAGAAACTCTCTAATCATGCGCGATACCTCGACAACACCAATCATTCCATCAATTCTCTTCAACAATCCCCTCTCAGAATAAAATTTTGATAAGGGCACTGTTTTCTCACGATATTCTACCAATCGTTTTGCAAAAGCAGCAGGATTGTCATCCGAACGAACCACACAACCGGCGGTTATCGCTTCCTCAACCCGCTTTTTCATTCGCTCAATCAACGCACCTTCATCAACAATAAGCTCAATAACAGCATCAAGGCACATATTTTTTGACTCCAAAGTTCGTTGCAAAGCTTCCGCTTGTCCTACTGTGCGAGGATATCCATCCAAGACAAAACCGTTTATGCAGTCACTTTCGTCAATCCGATCTGATACAATTTTATCAACAATGCTATCAGAGACTAAAGCACCCGCATTCATAATAGCCTTAACTTTTTTACCAACTTCCGTTTCTTTACTAATAACCTCACGTAACATATCACCTGTTGATAACTGAGGGATATTATACTCCTCTGTCAACATCTTAGCTTGTGTACCTTTTCCAGCTCCAGGAGGACCTAAAAGAATAATTCTCATCGTTTCCTTTTACCTCCACGAAGTTTTGATTTTTTAATCAACCCTTCATATTGGTGCGCGACAAGATGTCCCTGAATTTGAGCAACTGTATCAAGCGTAACTGTGACAACAATCAACAAGGAAGTACCCCCAAGATAAAAAGGAACCTGTAGCGTAGATATCATAAACTCAGGCAACAAACAAACCAAAATAATATAAATTGCACCCACAACGGTAATACGCGTCAAAACATAATCAATATATTCAGCTGTACGCTCACCAGGGCGAATCCCTGGAATAAAACCAGAATGCTTCTTTAATTGATCTGCTGTATCACTTGGATTAAACACAATAGCCGTATAAAAAAAGCAAAAAAATGCCATCAAAAGTGCATAAACAATCATATAAAGCGGCTGTCCATGACTAAGAGAATAAGAAATAGTTTGAACCCATTGTGGCATTTTGTCAGAAAAATTATTAACAGTTGCGGGCAACAATAACAAAGATGAAGCAAAAATTGGTGGAATAACACCAGCAGTATTCAACTTTAAGGGAAGATGTGACATGTCACCTTGAAACATCTGGTTACCAACTTGACGTTTTGGATACTGAATAAGGATACGCCGTTGCGCACGCTCAACAAAAACAATAATTGCGATAACAGAAATCGCAATAAGAAAGATTGCTATTAATAAAAAAGTTGATAAATCGGCCTGACTATGAGCAGTCAAAAGTTGAGCAAAAGTAGAAGGGAGATTAGCGACAATACCTGTGAAAATAATAAGAGAAACCCCATTACCAACACCCCGTGATGTGATTTGCTCACCAAGCCACATGAGAAACATCGTTCCACCAACAAGTGTAATAACAGAAGAAATACGGAACATGAAACCTGGCTCCATAACAATTTGAAGTCCCGTTCCTATACCGGTTTCAAGTGCAACCGCGATACCAAACGCTTGTAAAATCGCCAGCACAACTGTTACATAACGGGTATACTGATTAATAATTTTACGACCTAATTCACCCTCTTTTTTAAGAGTTTCCAAAGAAGGGATAATTGAGGTTAGTAGCTGTACAATAATTGAAGCCGATATATAAGGCATAATTCCTAGGGCAAAAATTGCCATGCGCCCAACAGCACCTCCAGCAAACATATTAAATAATCCCAAAACACCAGATGCATGATGTTCAAATGTTTGCCGTAAAGCATCGATATTTATACCAGGAAGAGAAATATAAGTACCAAAACGATACACAAGAAGCGCTACTAAGGTAAACCAAATGCGTTTCTTTAATTCGGTCGCACGCGAAAAAGTACCGAAGTTTATATTGGAAGCAAATTGCTCTGCCGCTGATGCCATAAAACGTCTCCAGTTCACACTTCAGTTCTTTAAATCACAGAAGTATAACTCTAAAAATTTATACTGTCATACATAAATAAATGCGAAACTTAAATAACTCTCCCAAAAAGATATCTCAGAAAAAAACATCCCACCCCTTAGATCTTTATTCATATCAAAACAAACTTACTGAACAACTTCAGGAAAAACAACCTGACCACCAACTTTTTCAATTTTAACACGGGCAGCTTCAGAAGCGTAAAAAACATGAAATATAATCTTTGTTTTCAATTCACCATCAGAAAGAAGACGAACACCATCCTTTACACGACGAATAATACCAGCCTCTTTCAGTGCAACAATATCTACCGGCTTTTCAACATTCAATTTACCTGCATCAACTGCCAACTGAATACGACCGAGCGAAACTTCATTATAGGTTTTTGCAAAGATATTTTTAAATCCACGTTTGGGCAAACGACGGTAAATAGGCATTTGCCCACCTTCAAAACCATTAAGCGACACACCAGAACGCGATCTTTGCCCTTTAACACCACGACCGCCAGTTTTACCAGTACCCGAACCAATACCACGCCCAATACGCTTCCGATCCCTTGTTGCACCTTCACGATCACGCAATTCATTGAGTTTCATATCTATACTCCCGTGGTCTTCAATGTTCATCTATAACTCGAACAAGATGCTGAACCTTAGCAATCATGCCCCGCACAGAAAGTGTATCCTCTAAAGTACGACGACGGTGCATTTTATTCAAACCCAGCCCCTGCAACGTCGCACGGTGAATACGCGGAGTTCTAATCGGACTTCCAATCTGTTCTACCGTCAAAGTCTTGCCATTTTGAGATTTTTTCTGAACCATTTTCTAATTCCTTTTCTGATAAATTCAGAAACTATCCTTCCGCATCAACTAAATGCTGACGACGCGCCTGCAAAGTCGAATATTTGATACCACGTTGAGCTGCAATATCTCTAGGATGCATCTGATGTTTTAACGCATCAAATGTTGCACGCACCATATTATAAGGATTTGACGACCCCAATGATTTCGCAACGACATCTTGCATCCCAAGGGTTTCAAAAATAGCACGCATCGGTCCCCCAGCAATAATACCGGTACCAGCAGAAGCCGAACGTAACAAAACACGACCAGCTCCGTGACGACCTTCAAGATCATGATGCAACGTACGCCCAGAACGAAGCGGAACATAAATCATTCCACGCTTGGCAGCTTCTGTAGCTTTACGAACGGCCTCCGGCACTTCGCGTGCCTTACCATGACCAAACCCTACACGCCCCTTTTGATCTCCAACGACGACAAGAGCAGCAAACCCAAAACGCCGACCACCCTTCACAACTTTAGCAACACGATTAATGTGAACAAGTCTATCAACAAATTCACCATCACGTTCTTCTCGCTCACTACGCTCTTTCTGTGCCATTCCTCATTCCTTTTTCTTTTCCGGAAGCACGCTAACAAAGTCCCAACATTAAACCAGAGGAACTCATACGAAACATTCTAAAAATTCCCTAACCAAAATTTCTGAATAAGATACTTTAGAAACTCAAACCACCCTCACGAGCAGCCTCAGCCAAAGCTTTCACTCGACCATGGTAAACATATGCCCCACGATCAAAAACCACTTCATTAACACCAGCTTGTTTTGCGCGTTCAGCAATCAACTTACCAACAGCAGAAGCCGCCTCTTTATCAGCACCACTTTTTAATGATTTTTTTAAATCACCTTCAAGTGTAGACGCCGAAACAAGCGTACATCCACGCAAATCATCAATAACCTGAGCATAAATATTCTGATTTGAACGATAAACACTAAGCCTCAGACGATTACTAGAAACCATCTTAATCCTGCGACGAACACGCTGTGCGCGACGTTGGATAATGTCCTTAGATGAAACCATGATGCAAATTCCTTATTTCTTTTTACCTTCTTTACGGAAGATACGTTCATCTGCATGCTTAACACCTTTGCCCTTGTAAGGCTCAGGTCTACGATATTCGCGAATTTCTGCTGCAACTTGACCAACTTGCTGTTTATCAATTCCAGAAATAACAATTTCTGTAGGCTTGGGAACTGTTACAGTAACACCCGATGGTACTTTATAAATCACATCGTGCGAAAAACCTAACGACAACTGAACATCCCTACCCTGCAAAGCCGCACGATAACCGACACCGTTGATTTCCAATTTCTTTTCAAAGCCATCCTTCACACCCAAAAAAATATTTTCAATCATTGAGCGTGACATACCCCATTTAGAGCGAGCATCCTTTGATTGATCACGTGGCGTAACCCATACAACATTTTCCTCAAACTTCACCAAGACTTCATCGTTAACGACGTAGCTTAATTCACCTTTCGGACCTTTCGCCTTAACTAGCTGACCATCGACAGTTGCAGTAACCCCAGAAGGAACTGAAATGGGCTTTTTTCCAATACGAGACATTGTTCTAACCTATTTTTCTTCTGTTTTCCTAAAATCACTTAGAAAACACGACAAAGGAGCTCTCCACCGACATTCTGTTCACGGGCCTCATGATCCGCCATAACGCCTTTAGGAGTTGATAAAATCGAAATACCAAGACCATTTGCCACTTGAGGAAGTGACTTAGCAGAAACATATACACGACGACCAGGCTTTGAAACACGTGAAATTTCACGAATAGCAGCTAATCCTTCAAAATATTTCAACTCAACCTCAATTTCAGACTTTCCATCACCTAAATCAACTTGATTGTATCCGCGAATATAACCTTCTGACTGAAGAACATCAAGAACGCGTGCACGAAGCTTAGAAGCAGGTGTAACCACCTTTCCTTTTTTACGACCAAGCGCATTACGAATACGTGTTAACATATCACCAAGAGGATCTGACATAGACATTGAATACTCTCCTCTCACCAACTAGATTTAACAATACCTGGAATATGGCCCACAGAACCAAGTTCCCGCAATGCAATTCGCGACATTCTTAACTTACGATAGTAAGCCCGCGGACGCCCCGAAACCTCACAGCGATTACGAATACGAACTTTTGCAGAATTACGCGGCAATCCTGCTAATTGAACAGAAGCTTTAAACCGTTCTTCAAGAGAAACCTTTTGATCCATAACGATCGCTTTCAAACGTGCACGACGTGCAGCATAACGTTTTACCATCACTTCACGACGCTTATTTTTTTCAACGGCACTTACTTTGGCCATAACTCTACCTCGCTACATTTGCCGTTACGAACGAAAAGGAAAATTAAAAGCACGCAATAATTCACGTGCCTCATCATCCGTTTTTGCTGTCGTACAAACGATAATATCCATGCCCCAAATTTGATCAACTTTATCATAGTTGATTTCTGGGAATACAATATGCTCTTTAATACCCATAGCAAAATTACCACGACCATCAAAGCTTTTTGGATTCAAACCGCGAAAGTCACGTACTCGCGGAAGTGCAATCGTGACAAGACGATCCAAAAACTCAAACATACGATCTTTACGTAACGTAACCTTTGCCCCAAGCGGCATTCCTTCACGAACCTTAAAGGTTGCAATGGAATTACGCGCACGGGTAACAACAGCCTTCTGACCTGTTATGAGTCCCAAATCCTCAGCAGCAATAGATGGCTTTTTGGAATCGGCAGTTGCTTCACCAATCCCCATATTAACCACAATTTTATCAACCCGCGGAATTTGCATGGCATTTTTATAATTAAACTTCTCTTGAAGCGTTTTACGAACCACTTCAAAATAGTGCGTTTTCATGCGGGGCGTTTGTTTTTCCTCAACCATTAATCAACTCTCCCGAACGCTTGGCAAAACGAACCTTATTACCATCTGCATTCATACGAAAACCTACACGCGTAGGCTTACCATCTTTAGGATCAGCAATCGCCAAATTAGATAAATGAATCGGAGCTTCTTTAGAAATAATTCCAGCTTCTTGCTTTTGCGTCTGACGCTGATGACGTTTAATCATATTAATTCCACGAACAAAAGCGTTGTTTTCTTTTGGATTCACTTTAATTACTTCACCACTACATCCTTTATCCTTACCAGATAAAACAACAACTTTATCACCTTTTCGAATCTTTTGCATAATATTCACCCCTTCATTACAACACTTCAGGAGCGAGCGAGATAATCTTCATATGATTCCTACCACGAAGTTCGCGGGGGACTGGTCCAAAGATACGTGTACCGATCGGCTCTTTTTTATTATCCACTAAAACAGCAGCATTACTATCAAAACGAATGACACTACCATCCGCGCGACGAATATCCTTAGCAGTACGAACCACTACAGCTTTCATCACATCACCCTTTTTAACACGGCCACGAGGAATAGCATCCTTGATCGAAACAACAATAATGTCACCAACCGAAGCATACTTCCGCTTTGAACCGCCTAATACCTTGATGCACATGACACGACGGGCACCGGAATTATCAGCAACGTCGAGGTTTGTTTGCATCTGAATCATGACTAGACACCTTCTCTTAACATTTATATCCGGACGTGCCCCTAACACACCCAGACTGCCTGCCAAATAACAACAAAGCTACTGTTTTTAAATCTACCAACGGAAATAAAATCCCTGTAAAACCAAAAAACAATAAACCTATTTAATTACACTTACACTGTCTTTAACAACAATCCAACGCTTATCTTTCGAAATTGGTCTAGATTCCTGAATAGAAATTTGATCCCCAATCTTGAACTGATTGTTCTCATCATGCGCCTTATATTTCTTAGACTGTCGAACGGTTTTCTTGAGAAGTGGATGAGAATAACGGCGTTCCACTTTAACAACTACAGTCTTATCACTTTTGTCACTTACGACAACACCCTGCAAAATGCGTTTAGGCATCTTTTATTTCCTTAAACCTTACTTTCGTTTATCTTCTGACGAAGAAAAGTTTTAACACGCGCAATATCACGACGAACCCGCCTAACACGTGCAGCCTTTTCCAATTGGCCCGTCGCCTTTTGAAAGCGCAAATTAAACTGCTCTTTCTTTAACTTTACCAACTCATCTTTCATTTGGTCGAGCGTCTGCGCCCGCAATTCCTTGGCTCTCATCGCTTAACCTCTTTATTCAGCAATACGCTGGATGAAACGCGTTTTAATAGGCAACTTTGCAGCACCTAATCTCAGCGCTTCACGTGCTACATCCTCAGGAACACCATCAAGCTCAAACATGACACGCCCAGGCGCAACACGAGTCGCCCAATAATCAACACTTCCTTTACCTTTACCCATACGAACCTCGGTTGGCTTAGATGTAACTGGAAGATCCGGAAAAATACGAATCCACACACGACCAGAACGTTTCATATAACGTGTAATCGCACGACGCGCCGCCTCAATCTGACGTGCAGTAATTCGCTCCGGCTCAACAGCCTTCAAACCATAAGCACCGAAATTTAAACTCGTACCACCCTTTGAAACACCGTGTATACGACCCTTGAACTGTTTACGGAACTTTGTGCGCTTTGGCTGCAACATTGCTCTCTACTCCAAAAATTAGTTCAACCGCAAAATTAAGTATTTTCACGGCGACGATTCGACGAAGAACCAGAATGATTAGCTTCTGCAGCACGACGCTCTGAAGCCATCGGATCATACTCAAGAATCTCGCCTTTAAAGACCCAAACCTTAACACCACAAATACCATAAGCAGTCTTAGCTTCTGCTGTACCGTAATCAACATCAGAACGCAAGGTGTGAAGTGGAACACGACCTTCACGATACCATTCCATACGAGCAATTTCAGCGCCACCAAGACGCCCAGAACAGTTGATACGAATACCTTCTGCTCCAAGACGCATAGCCGATTGAACTGCACGCTTCATCGCACGTCGAAAAGCAACACGGCGCTCTAACTGCTGAGCAATCGATTGCGCGATAATCGTAGCATCAATTTCCGGTTTATGAATTTCTATAATATTCAATGAAGTCTCAGCATTTGTCATTTCCGAAAGCTTACAACGCAGCTTCTCAATATCAGCACCTTTTTTACCGATAATTAGACCAGGACGCGCCGAATAAATCGTTACACGACATTTCTTATGAGGACGCTCAATAACGACCTTAGAAACAGCTGCTTGCTTTAGCTCTTCAAGAACATATAAACGAATCCTTAAATCCTCATGAAGAAGGCGTCCATACTCACCACTATCAGCATACCAACGAGAATCCCAAGTTCGATTAACTCCAAGACGAAGCCCTATTGGATTGATCTTCTGCCCCATTATGCGGCCTCCACTTTTTCGGTAACTTCACGAACAATAATAGTAAGATGCGAAAATGGACGCTCAATTCTACTAGCACGCCCACGACCACGAACATGAAAACGTTTCATCACTATCGACTTACCAACATAGGCTTCTGCAACAATGAGCGAATCAATATCAAGATCGTGATTATTCTCTGCATTTGCAATCGCTGATTCAAGCGTTTTCTTAACCGTCTCAGCAATACGTTTACGCGAAAATGTTAAATCAGCTAGCGCTACATTAACTTTTTTACCACGAATCATTGCAGCAACTAAATTAAGCTTTTGCGGACTAACACGAATCGTCTTAGTAACAGCCTTCGCCTCATTATCTTTAAGCTGGCGCGAAACTTTAGCTTTTCCCATTCCTACTTCCTCTTCGCCTTCTTGTCTGCACCATGCCCATAATAGGTTCGGGTGGGAGCGAACTCACCAAACTTATGTCCAACCATCTCTTCAGAAACAGAAACTGGAATATGCTTATTGCCGTTGTAAACACCAAAAGTCAAACCAACAAATTGTGGCAAAATAGTAGAGCGACGACTCCATATTTTTATAACTTCATTGCGCCCACTAGCACGTACCTTCTCTGCTTTCCCAAGAAGATAGCCGTCAACAAACGGACCTTTCCAAACTGAACGAACCACTTCAGACTACCTTTCTCATTTCTTGCGCTGATGACGCGTACGCATAATAAATTTATCAGTGGCTTTATTGGAGCGCGTACGCTTACCTTTCGTAGGCTTACCCCAAGGAGACACTGGATGACGCCCCCCTGATGTACGACCTTCACCACCACCATGTGGATGATCAACTGGGTTCATAGCAACACCACGAACGTGCGGACGTTTACCGCGCCAACGTGACCTCCCTGCCTTACCATCATTAATATTTGCGTGATCAGGGTTTGATACAGCACCAACAGTGGCAAAACAACCACTAGATACCAAACGCTGTTCACCAGAGTTAAGACGAAGAATAGCCATCCCTTGGTCCCGCCCTACCAACTGTGCATAAGTGCCAGCTGAGCGTGCAATCTGGCCACCTTTTCCCGGCTTCATTTCAACATTATGAATAATCGTACCCACCGGCATATTAGCAAGCGGCATAGCATTACCAGGTTTAACATCAACATTCGAACCAGCTACAACAGAATCACCTATATCAAGACGTTGCGGAGCAAGGATATAACTTAATTGACCATCTTCATAGCGAATTAATGCAATAAAAGCAGTGCGGTTCGGATCATACTCCAAACGCTCAACTTTTGCAGAAATATCACGTTTAAGACGCTTAAAATCAACAAACCGATAGCTTCGCTTATGACCACCACCCTGAAAGCGAGCAGTAATGCGACCACGATTGTTGCGCCCACCCTTGGATGACAAACCTTCAGTCAACGTTTTTACAGATTTACCC
Source organism: Bartonella heixiaziensis (assembly GCF_046245125.2). GTDB lineage: Bacteria > Pseudomonadota > Alphaproteobacteria > Rhizobiales > Rhizobiaceae > Bartonella > Bartonella heixiaziensis. The sequence goes on from NZ_CP176404.1 coordinate 1,072,099, forward strand.
TTATAAAGACAAGAACGATCTACAATAACAAGCTGACGCTGCCCAGACGTAGTTGGATTAAAGTGCTTAAGTGCCATTATTCTTATCTCCGAGCCTCTTAAAGACCTGTCGAAACGTCGATAGACTGACCCTGAGCCAGCGTCACGATCGCTTTCTTGACATTACTTTGCCGACCAACAATGCCTTTGAAACGCTTCACTTTACCCTTACGGACTATCGTGTTAACCGCCTTAACTTTAACGCTAAAAAGCGCTTCAACAGCAGCTTTAATTTCAGGCTTTGTCGCCTTCGGCGCGACATTAAAAGCAACTTGATTATATTCAGAAATCATAGTCGACTTTTCAGTAATAACTGGACTAACAATTATATCATAATGGCGAAGATCTGTCATTTAAAACGCTCCTCTAGAGCCTCGACAGCTGCCTTCGATAAAACAAGTTTGCTGCGACGCAAAATATCATAAACATTAATTCCCTGAATTGGTAAAATATCAATATTAGGAATATTAGATGCTGCACGAGAAAAATTAATATCAATTTCCTTGCCACCAATTAACAAAGCATTATTAAATCCAAGCTTAGAAAAACTTGAAGCAAGAATTTTGGTTTTAGCATTCTTAACATTCAGCTCATCAACAACGATTAAATCATTTGCCTTTAATTTTGCTGATAAAGCAAGACGCAATCCAAGTGCACGAATCTTCTTTGGAAGATCATGCGCATGACTACGAACAACCGGACCATGCGCCTTACCACCACCTCGAAACTGCGGCGCACGAGCAGATGAATGGCGAGCGCGTCCAGTTCCTTTTTGTTTAAACATCTTTGCGCCTGTTCGCGACACATCAGATCGTCCCTGCGATTGATGCGTTCCCTGTTGACGACGTGCAAGCTGCCAACGAACAACGCGTTGCAAAATATCTTCACGCGGAACAAGACCAAAAACACCCTCAGAAACCTTTAATTTACCAGCTTCATTACCATCAAGGGTTTTAATTACAAGATCCATTATTCGGCTCCCTCAGTTTCAGAGGTCTTCATCACCGGAGCAACCATTTCCGTTTTCTCCTTCGCAAGATGACGAATACCAGCAGGCTTTGGCGCATTATCAGGAAGAGGCTTCTTTACAGCATCCCGCACCAAAATCCAAGCACCTTTAGAGCCAGAAACAGCACCACGCACTAAAATTAAACCACGCTCAACATCTGTGGAAACAACCTCAATATTCTGTGTTGTTACACGCACCTGCCCCATATGGCCAGCCATTTTTTTACCTTTAAACACTTTACCTGGATCTTGACACTGTCCTGTCGAACCATGAGCACGATGCGTAATTGAATTACCATGTGAAGCACGATGTCCACCAAAATTATGCCGCTTCATAACACCAGCAAAACCTTTACCGATACTCGTACCTGTCACATCAACCCTCTGCCCTGGAACGAAATGTTCCGCTGTAATCTCTGTACCGATATCAAGAAGATTATCGGGACTAACGCGAAATTCTGCTATTTTGGCTTTTGGCTCAACGGAAGCCCTAGCAAAATGTCCACGAAGAGCTTTCGAGGTATTTTTAACCTTCGCAAAGCCTACACCTAATTGAACAGCAGTATAACCATTCTTTTCAACTGTACGCTGAGCAATGACTTGACAACTCTCCAAACGAAGTACCGTTACTGGCACATGTTCACCAGAGTCATTATAAATACGGGTCATGCCCAGCTTCTGTGCTATTACACCTGAACGCATCGGGTCTGTTCCTTCTGTCCTCAAACCTCAGAGCTTAATCTCGACATCCACACCAGCAGAAAGATCGAGCTTCATGAGCGCATCCACTGTTTGCGGCGTTGGATCAACAATATCAAGAAGGCGCTTATGTGTACGCATTTCAAACTGCTCACGGCTCTTCTTATCTATGTGTGGTCCACGATTAACTGTAAACTTCTCAATCCGCGTTGGAAGCGGAATAGGACCACGGACATTCGCACCAGTACGCTTAGCGGTCGACACAATCTCACGCGTCGACGCATCAAGAATTCTGTGGTCAAACGCTTTCAAACGAATGCGGATATTTTGACTGTTCATGCTCTTTATTTCCCTATCATGAAAAAACGCCATTTTTAATAACAAAGGCGTCCTTCAAAAACCAGTATTTACTCAATGATCTTAGAAACGATACCTGCACCAACAGTACGACCACCTTCACGAATAGCGAAACGAAGCTTCTCCTCCATTGCTATTGGAACAATCAAAGACACATCCATCGCAACATTGTCACCAGGCATAACCATCTCTGTACCCTCTGGAAGCGTAACAATCCCTGTCACATCCGTTGTCCGAAAGTAGAACTGTGGACGATAATTGGTAAAAAATGGTGTATGACGACCACCTTCATCTTTCGTCAAAATGTAAGCTTCTGCCTTAAACCGTGTATGAGGTGTAACTGAACCAGGCTTCGCCAAAACTTGCCCGCGCTCAATCCCTTCACGATCAACACCACGAAGCAGCGCACCAATATTATCACCTGCCTGCCCCTGATCCAAAAGTTTACGGAACATCTCAACACCAGTAACTGTCGTCTTAGAAGTTGGACGAATACCGATAATCTCGATTTCCTCACCAACTTTAATAACACCACGCTCAACACGACCAGTCACAACAGTTCCACGACCCGATATCGAAAAAACATCTTCTATCGGCATCAAAAACGGCTGATCAACAGGACGCTCAGGTGTTGGGATATAATTATCAACTTCACTCATTAAAAGACGAACGGCATCTTCACCAATGCTTTTATCTTTATCTTCAAGGGCTGCCAACGCTGAACCTTTAACGATTGGAATATCATCACCTGGGAAATCATACTTTGATAAAAGCTCACGTACTTCAAGTTCAACAAGCTCCAAAAGTTCAGCATCATCAACCTGATCAACCTTATTGAGAAAAACGACAATCGCTGGAACACCAACCTGACGCGCTAAAAGAATGTGCTCACGCGTCTGAGGCATCGGACCATCTGCTGCTGAAACAACCAAAATCGCACCATCCATCTGCGCCGCTCCTGTGATCATGTTCTTCACATAATCCGCGTGCCCAGGACAATCAACATGCGCATAATGACGCTTCTCTGTTTCATATTCAACATGCGCCGTAGAAATCGTAATTCCACGGGCACGCTCCTCTGGTGCCGCATCAATTTGGTCATACGCTTTAAATTCACCAAAATATTTCGTAATCGCTGCCGTTAACGAGGTCTTCCCATGATCAACGTGACCAATCGTACCAATATTAACATGCGGCTTCGTACGTTCAAATTTGCTCTTTGCCATTTGAGCTCTCCATTTTCCGTCCTCAAAAGGACTAAGTTAAAAAATAATTACATAACTTAAAATTACGCGTATTTCTTTTGAATCTCCAAAGCAACAGCCGAAGGAACAGGTTCATAATGATCAAACTGCATCGTATACTGTGCACGCCCTTGGCTCATCGAACGAAGATTATTCACATAACCAAACATGTTTGCCAAAGGAACCATTGCATTCACAACTGTCGCAATACCGCGCGCCTCAGTTCCTGAAATCTGACCGCGACGAGAATTCAAATCACCAATGACATCACCAACATAATCTTCTGGAGTTACAACTTCTACCTTCATAATCGGCTCAAGAAGCTGCGCACCAGCCTTTTTTGCTCCATCCCGAAAGGCCGCACGAGCAGCAATTTCAAAAGCCAAAACGGAAGAATCAACATCATGATAACCACCGTCAATCAAAGTAGCCTTTACACCAAGCATAGGAAAACCTGCAAGAGGCCCCGACCCCATAACACTCTCAATTCCCTTTTGCACCCCAGGAATATATTCCTTAGGAACAGCACCACCAACAATTTTCGACTCAAAGATAAAATCATCGCCATCATGAGGTTCAAAAATGATCTTTACACGAGCAAACTGCCCTGCACCACCAGATTGTTTCTTATGTGTATAATCAATTTCCGCAGTTTTTGTGATCGACTCACGATAAGCAACTTGGGGCTGTCCAATATTAGCCTCAACCTTAAACTCTCGCCGCATACGATCAACAATAATATCAAGGTGAAGCTCCCCCATACCAGCTATAATTGTTTGACCCGATTCCTCATCTGACTTCACACGAAATGAAGGATCTTCTGCCGCTAGACGATTGAGTGCAATACCCATTTTTTCTTGGTCTGCTTTTGTCTTTGGCTCAATCGCAATTTCAATAACAGGCTCCGGAAACTCCATCCGCTCCAAAATAACAGGCTTTAGAGGATCACAAAGAGTATCACCCGTTGTAGTCTCTTTAAGCCCCGCAAGAGCCACAATATCACCAGCAAATGCTTCCTCAATATCCTCCCGAGAATTAGAATGCATTTGAAGCATACGACCCAAACGTTCTCTCTTCCTCTTCACAGTATTCTCGAGAGAGATACCCTTTTGAACCTTACCAGAATAAATACGACAGAAAGTCAATGACCCCACAAACGGATCATTCATAATCTTAAAAGCCAACATAGAAAGAGGGGCATCATCTGAAGATTCACGCGTTGTCTCAGTATCAGTCTTTACATCAACACCACTAATTGCAGGAACATCAACCGGAGAAGGAAGATAAGAAACAACAGCATCCAAAAGCGGCTGAACTCCTTTATTTTTAAAAGCCGTACCACAAAGAACTGGATGAAATTGAACCTCTATAGTCCCTTTACGAATGAGAGCAACAAGCTGTTCATTGGTTGGCATCACACCCTCCAAATAAGCCTCCGTTGCAGACTCATCAACTTCAACCGCCATCTCGATTAATTTTTCACGATACTCTTCAGCTTTTTCCTTCAAATCGGAAGGAATCTCACCCACCACCGCCGAAGCGCCGATAGAACCATCCCATCTCAACGCCTTCATTTCAACAAGATCAACAACACCTTCAAAATCATTTTCTGCCCCGATTGGCAACTGCAAAACAAGTGCCTTAGCGCCCAATCGCGAACCAACCATCTCAACACTACGATAAAAATCAGCGCCTATCTTGTCCATTTTATTAACAAACACCATGCGCGGCACACGGTACTTCTCGGCTTGCCGCCAAACAGTTTCTGTCTGAGGCTCCACACCAGCATTTGCATCCAACAATGCTATTGCACCATCAAGAACACGCAAAGAGCGCTCAACCTCAATCGTAAAATCAACGTGCCCTGGCGTATCAATAATATTAAAGCGCCGCTTTCTACCGTCACGCCCCTCCCAAAAAGTCGTCGTAGCAGCAGATGTAATCGTAATACCACGCTCTTGCTCTTGCTCCATCCAATCCATCGTAGAAGCACCATCATGGGTTTCACCGATTTTATGATTCTTACCAGTGTAGAACAAAATACGTTCAGTCATAGTGGTCTTACCGGCATCGATGTGCGCCATAATACCAAAATTACGATAATCTTCAATTTTATATTCGCGAGCCATTGCACTTGCCTTAGTTTTTAAAAACACTCACCAGCGATAATGAGAGAACGCACGGTTAGCCTCAGCCATACGATGAACATCCTCACGCTTCTTAACTGCAGAACCGCGATTATTAGCCGCATCCATTAATTCACCAGAAAGACGATCAATCATTGTCGTCTCGTTACGCCCGCGCGCTGCTGCGATCAACCAACGAATAGCAAGAGCCTGACGACGATCGGGACGAACATCAATCGGAACCTGATAAGTAGCACCACCAACACGTCGTGAGCGAACCTCAATATGAGGAGCAACATTTTCTAACGCCTGATGAAACAAAGCCACAGGATCTGACTTCACCTTATTTTCTACAGCATCAAGCGCACCATAAACAATACGCTCAGCAACCGACTTTTTGCCATCAAACATGATAGCATTCATAAATTTTGTAATAACCAAATCACCAAATTTTGGATCTGGATTAATTTCACGTTTTTCTGCTCTATGACGACGGGACATGGGCTCTGTCTCTCAATATTATTTTGGACGCTTCGCGCCATACTTTGAACGACGCTGTTTACGATTCTTGACACCCTGTGTATCAAGCAACCCACGGATAATGTGATAACGAACTCCCGGCAAATCCTTCACACGACCACCACGAATCATCACAACAGAGTGCTCTTGAAGATTATGCCCCTCTCCAGGGATATAACCAATCACCTCAAATCCATTTGTCAAACGGACTTTAGCAACTTTACGAAGAGCAGAATTTGGCTTCTTCGGTGTCGTTGTATAGACACGCGTACAAACACCACGCTTTTGTGGATTCGATTGAAGAGCAGGAACCTTGTTGCGCTTAACTGGCGCCACACGAGGCTTGCGAATCAACTGGTTTACGGTAGGCATGTAACCTTCCTCTTTTTTTCGATCTACGTTCGTTTTACCCACTTGGGTTTTATTAATTTTGCATCTATTGCGACACAATCGAAGCAAGTACCTAAGCTTACACACAAAATCGGGCACGCCTGCTATAAACAGCTTACCCGACTACACGCAGAGAAGGCAAAAGCCTTTTGCACTTGCATTTGCTTTTAATCTTTTAAAACAACCCTTGCTTGAATGATACCTTTGATAAATAAAAGAAGCCAATCACTCTAATCATCGGTTGTGATAGCTTCTAATAACGAGAACAGATACATTCGTCAAGAACTAAAAATCAGAAAGTTTTTAAAAATGAAAATAAATTAAATCACCTTACTCTAATTTTGGCTTTTATAGTATTTCTTGATGAATCAGATTATCACAGTAATATTCTCAAACAAAAATAAAGAGCCGCGACATATCTTGAGCATTTATAAAACATTTTAACATAAGAATTCAATAAATTGCACACATAACATTCAAGATGAACATCATGAAAATAGTAACGTGGAATATCGCCGGAATAAAAGCACGACATAAAACATTATATCAATGGCTACAAAAAAATCAGCCCGATATAGTCTGTTTACAAGAAATTAAAAGTACCGATGAGAATTTTCCACGCGATGCGATTGAAAACCTAGGCTATCATATAGAAACACACGGACAAAAAAGTTTTAATGGCGTTGCGATTCTCTCTAAAAAAACACCTGATGAGGTTATTCGCCGTTTACCAGGCAATGACAATGATGAACAATCACGTTACATTGAAGCCGTTTATTCAACAAATAAAGGCATTATTCGTATTGCATCGCTCTATCTTCCGAATGGTAACCCCATCAACAGCGAAAAATACCCTTATAAAATGGAATGGATGGAACGATTGTACACACATGCAAAATCACTGCTTGCACATGAAGAACCCCTTGTCTTAGCTGGTGACTATAATGTCATCCCTACTCCATTAGATGCAAAGAATCCTCAAAAATGGAGTGATGACGCCTTATTTCTTCCACAAACAAGACAAGCATTCCAACGCATTGTTCATTTGGGTTTTTATGATGCTATCCGTAACGTCACAGAGACCCCCTCATTTAGTTTCTGGGATTTTCAAGCCGGTGCATGGCTCAAAAACAATGGCATTCGCATTGATCACTTGCTCTTATCACCAGAAGCTGTTGATCAACTTATCTGCGCTTATAGCCAAACAGAAGTAAGAGGATACCAAAAACCATCCGACCACACTCCAGTTTGGATACACCTTAATTTCAATTAACATAGAGTAAACGTACAATAACCGTTTCTGGGATAACAAAAAATATCCCACCTCGAATAATAAATATGTTACACAATCCATATGACAATATTAAAAAAGAACAAAAAATTGTAAATACATCGAGGAAAAAATGAAAAAATCACTTTTAATATTTGTTGCGGCAACCGTAACTACTCTTGGGCTAATAAGTTTAGCAAAAGCCGAAAATGATACACTTGAAAAAATTAAAAAAACAGGGGAGATTACTCTAGGCGTTCGCGAATCATCGGGTTTAGCATATGCTCTTGGTAATGGAAAATATGTAGGATTCCACACAGAAATGGCTGAGCATATCATCGATGATATTTCAAAAAAAATTGGTAAACCAATTAAAGTTCATTATCTTCCTATTACATCACAAAACAGAATTCCTCTCCTGAAAAACAGTACCTATGATTTTGAATGCGGCTCAACAACAAACGATATTTCTCGTAGTAAAGAAGCAGCGTTTGCTTATACTACCTATGTCGAAGAAGTTCGGATTGCTGTAAAGAAAAATTCTAATATTAAGTCCCTTGAAGATTTAAACGGAAAAACAATCGCAACGACCACGGGAACAACCTCTGTTCAACTTATCCGTAAAAATAAACGTGCAAAAAAACTTCACTTTAAGGTCGTGAAAGGAAAAGATCATGGAGATAGCTTCTTATTACTAGAATCTGGCCGTGCAGATGCTTTCGTCATGGATGCCTCAATTCTTGCTGGACATATTGCTAAATCAAAGAATCCATCTGATTATATCATTCTTGATACTGTACTTTCAGTCGAACCTATCGCCTGTATGCTCAGATTAAATGACAAAAACTTTCAACAAGAAATCAATAAGAGCATCGTACGTCAAATCAAAGATGCATCACTCGAAAAACTTTATGATAAGTGGTTTATGAAACCAACCCCACCTGCGAATGCTATTGTCAACCTTCCCTTGTCAAAATCAACAAAATATGCTTGGGAACACCCAAACAATAAGCCTCGAGAAGACTATACAGAAAATAATTTGTAAAATTAAAAAAAATAGCCACACTCTTTGAAAATTGAGTGTGGCTATTTTTTTAGTTCACTTTTCAATAAATTCCGCATATGTAAATATGGCGGGTTTATTGTCCTGTTTATGAATGACTAAATTTAGGAAATATCAATTAATGGACTTTTCTTTCCTTTGTACAGATGACCTTACCCAAACGCTAGTGACGGGATGCCTCGGAACCCCTGGCGTGAGTCATACCTATTTAGATACACTACTCGATGGATTAAAAAATACAGTCGTGCTCTCCGTCACATCACTGATCTTGGCTGTATTCTTCGGTGTTACGATAGGAACAATGCGCACTCTCCCAAATACTTCTATAATCAATTGCTTATTTCGCGCTATTGGGGGAATTTGGGTAGAAATTATGCGTAATATCCCTCTTCTTGTACAAGTGTTTTTATGGTATTTTGTTGTGCCTAAAATTTATCCACCAGCGATGAATTTTTCACCCATTCTCTTAATAACATGTGCCTTGGGATTTTTTACGTCTGCGCGAATCGCAGAACAGGTTCGTTCAGGGATTGAAGCTATTCCTTCCGGGCAGCGCTATGCGGCAATAGCAATGGGTTTTACGACATATCAAACTTATCGCTATATCATATTACCGCGTGCTATGCGCACAATCATGCCTCCACTTACTTCAGAAGCAATGGGGATTGTAAAAAATTCGTCTATAGCATTCGCCGTCTCAATAAATGAACTCATGCAATTTCAATATCAAACAATTGAAGAAGTAAGTCATGTTTACGAAAACTATTTGCTTGTTACGATTCTTTATATTGTCATAGCCCTCTTCATATTCATCATTATGACTGTAATCGAACAAATGCTTAAAATTCCTGCTTTCCAAAAGGAAGGAAATTGAATTATGATGGATTTCATGAGCTCTCAATTTGGATTTCATTTCCCTTTCAATTTTTCAGACTTTGATTTCTCATTTTTTACTTTCGATGTATTTCGTTCTTATATTTTATCAGGTTTGCTCTTTAGCGTTTTTCTAACCATTTTTGCAACGGTCTTTGGATTTATTTTCGGCACGCTCTTGGCGATGATGCGACTTTCTTCTATTAAACTGCTCTCTTCGCTTGCAATAATTTATATAACTGCTATGCGTTCAATACCGCTTGTTATGGTTATCTTATGGTTTTTTGTGCTTTTACCTTTCATTACCGGCACCTCAATTGGTGCAAATAAATCAGCACTCATTACCTTTACAGCATTTGAAACCGCTTATTTTGCAGAAATTATGCGTGCTGGTATAAATTCAGTTTCGCAAGGACAAAAATATGCGGGACAAGCTCTCGGAATGACATATTGGCAGAATATGTACATTGTCATTCTTCCCCAAGCCTTTAGAGACATGCTACCAGTTTTTTTAACACAAGTTATTATCCTTTTTCAGGATACAACTCTTGTTTATGCAATCAGTGGCAACAGTCTTTTAAATGGTTTCGATATTGTTGCTAACAATTTCGGTGTGAAGCAAGAAGCTTATGTCTTGGCAGCCATTTTCTATTTTGTTATTTGTTTCACACTATCGCAAATAGTTTTATATTTGCAGAAAAAAGTATCCATTATTCGCTAATAGGAAAAAAAATGTCTACTCATATGATCGAAATAAAAAATGTTTCCAACTGGTATGGCGAAATTAATGTTCTTAAAGACTGTACAACCAATATTAACAAAGGAGAGGTTGTTGTGGTTTGTGGGCCATCAGGTTCAGGTAAATCAACACTCATTAAAACTATTAATGCTTTGGTACCTTTTCAAAAAGGTGAAATTTGGATTGATGGAGTACCAGTTCATTCAAAACAGACAAATCTGTCTAAATTACGCAGCCACGTGGGCATGGTATTTCAGCACTTCGAGCTTTTTCCACATTTGTCTGTCACAGAAAATTTAACAATAGCGCAAATCAAAGTTCTAAAGCGCAGCAAAAAAGAAGCACTTGAACGCGGTTTATTATATCTTGAACGCGTTGGACTCATTGAACATAAAGACAAATATCCCGGTCAACTTTCCGGAGGTCAACAACAACGTGTTGCTATTGCACGTGCATTAACTATGGATCCACTCGTTATGCTTTTTGATGAACCTACATCTGCTTTAGATCCTGAAATGGTAGGGGAAGTATTAGATGTTATGATCGGATTAGCAGAAGAAGGTATGACGATGATTTGTGTAACACATGAAATGGGATTTGCTCAAAAAGTATCGGAACGTGTTATTTTTATGGATCAAGGAAAAATTCTGGAAGATTGTTCATCCAAAGAATTCTTCTCTGCCCCGCAAACAAGAACACCGCGTACACAAGAATTTTTGTCTAAAATTCTTAGCCATTAATTCTTACATTATGATGACCAACAATTCTTTTTGTCTAGTCTCAAACAAGAGCCCGTTCTCTGTTTGTCGAGAAGTTCAGGAATCGTTGTAATAAAATATTCAAAAACTTTTATTTTTTAGAATATCGTCGACCATAGACATTGCCGTACGTCGCTCAAATTCGTTACAAATGGCAAAAGCGCGCTCTTGCATAGGACGAATCCAATTACGGTCTTTCTCATCAGCTTTTTCATACGCTGCAGTTAACATCGCAACACCGCGAACTGTTTTTCCTGCCTGAAAAAGCATGTTCCCAAGCATCGCCTGAGCAGGAGGATTCCCCTTTCTTGCTGAAAGCTGAAACCACCGTGCTGCCTGTACAAGATTTTTTTCTCTTCCCTCTCCCTTTAAAAAGATTTTTCCCAAGTAATACTCAGCTATAGGATTTCCATAATTCACCGCTGCTTGCATATAAAGATGAGAAGCATAAAAAGGATTAGGTGTTACAGATGATTGAGGAATACCTTTTTTGATATACCCCGCAAGTTTAACCAACGCATCAGAAACATAGCTTTCATTCTCTGAATCAAGATCAGCACCTTTTTCAACAATATATGCGAAAAAGCTATATGCTTTATAATCATCCTTAGGTACACCATCACCCTCTGCATAAATATGGCCAAGTTTCCAATTCGCACCAATATGCCCCATATCAGCCGCACAACGTAATGCTGAAATTGCTTGATTTATCTGACCATTTTTATAAGCAGACAGACCACGTTTCAAAAAATAAGACGAATTATCAGTAACTTTCTGCAATCTATTTGCATCTATTCCATAAGCAGTAGAAAGAGATCCTCCCAAAGTAATAACAAGTGCGGCTTTTTTCAATGCCTTAAGCCCATTTACCATCTAAAAATTCCCCTCTTTATTTCAGTCTTTATTGTTAGATCTGTTACAAATTTCTTTGTACAGATTCGAAATCTTCTTCTTAGTAAGAGAGAAAAAGACATTCCAAAAGCAGCATTTTAGCACAAAAGATCAATAAATAGAAATCGCCCAAAATATCCGACTAAAAGAATGTTTTACTTTTGTGTACAACAAGTTGATTTCTAAGCATAAACCATAATTCTGTATTTTTTAGAAGATTTCTTGAGATTATATTGGTTATTTTAAACATTCTTATTATGAATCAGCAAAACTATTTCCTAGAAGGACATATCTATTGAAAAGCAATTTTAGAATGGCTGTAATATATGATCAATGAACCGTTTAAACACAAGAGAAGCCATAAACTTTCAAAAGTGGTAAATATAATGATGATGTTAATTGATTACTTCATAAATGTAAAAAACAGTAGAGCACAGAAGACTTTCTATTATAACATTTATAAGCAACACTACGAAATAAAACTGGAAGAAAAAAGAGAATCTCTTAAAAAAAGATCTGTGTAATGATATGGAGTTATCTCTAGAAAAGAGTAAAAGGGCGCAATTACACTAGTCGCTCTAAAGCAATAGATATTTTTCTGTGCGCAGCACGCAATTCTACAAGTCTGTTACGTTCAACCTCAACAATTTCTGGTTTTGCATGTGCTATAAATTTGAGATTGTTTAATTTAACTGATATTTTTTCAATATCTTGTTCAATTTTACTGGCGCCTTTTATCAAACGAGCACGTTCCGCTTCCAAATCAATTAATTTCCCCAATGGTAAACAGAAGATCGATTCTCCCAAAATTATTTGTGCCGATACAGCTGGAACTTTATCAGAGAAACGAATCGTTTCAATACGCGCTAACTTTTTAAGAAGAGCATCATAACGTTGCACACGCTCTCGTGTTATTTCCCCTCCCTCGACAATAACAAGAGGTGCTAACACTCTCGCCGGAATATTCATTTCAAAACGCACAGATCGAATCCCACTGACAACATCAATAAGCCAATTAATATCAGAAGCAGCCTCTTCATCTGCAAACATTCCCTCTGGCCATTCTACCAATGCCAGCATATCCTCACGCTTCATGCTTGGTGTCTCGGTGAGAGACCATAACTCCTCCGTCATATGAGGCATAAAAGGATGAAGAAGTTTATAAACTTCATCCAAAACCCAAGCAGTACACGCCTGAGACTCACTTTTAGCATCCTCATTGGAACCTTGAAAGACAGGTTTGAGAAGTTCTAGGTACCAATCACAGAGTGTATTCCAAATGAAGCGGTAAAGTACGCCTGCAGATTCATTAAACTTATAGTTTTCAATACCGGCAGTTACTGCCGAAACAGTTTTATATAATTCTGTTAAAATCCAACGATTAAGCGCAAGCTTCGCTTTTTCTGGCTTAAACGTCGGATCATGCTTAACACCATTCATCTGTGCAAATCGAGTAGCATTCCACAATTTCGTAGCAAAATTACGATAACCTGCGATACGAGAAGGATCCAGTTTTACATCACGACCTTGTGCTGCCATAATGGCCAAAGTAAAACGGAGTGCATCTGCGCTATATTGATCAATAAGCTCCGATGGATCAATAATATTTCCCTTCGACTTTGACATCTTTGCACCTTTTTGATCTCTTACGAGAGCGTGCACATAAACTGTGGGGAAAGGAACCTCGCCCATAAAATGGAGTCCCATCATCATCATGCGAGCAACCCAAAAGAAAATAATATCAAACCCCGTAACTGAGAGAGACGTTGGGTAAAAGGTGGTTAATTCAGTCGTTTTATTGGGCCAGCCTAGCGTTGAAAAAGGCCAAAGAGCTGATGAAAACCAAGTATCTAAAACATCTTGATCACGCGTTAACTTAACCACTTCACCATAATGAGAAAGAGCCGAAGCTAAAGCTTCTTCTTCATTTTTTTCAACAAAAACTGTACCATCAGGTCCGTACCAAGCTGGTATCTGATGTCCCCACCATAATTGGCGCGAAATACACCAAGGTTGAATATTTTGCATCCAATTGAAATAAGTTTTTTCCCAATTATCCGGCACAAATTGCGTTTTTCCTTGACGAACAGCCTCTATTGCTGGTTTAGCTAATTCTGCAGCATTAACATACCATTGATCTGTCAAGAAGGGCTCAATAGCCACCCCACTCCGATCTCCATGAGGAACAGTATGTGGATGATCATCAACAGTAACTAAATATCCTCTCTCTTCCATCAAAGAAACAATCTGATTGCGTGCAACAAAACGATCAGACTGATCTAAATTTTCCACCAATATTTTCAATTCATCCGATAAGACCAAACCATCAAAAAACGCTTCATTCTCAAGCAGAAAAATCTCAGCTTTTTGCGTAAAAATATTGATCAAACGTAAATCATTGCGCTTGCCCACTTCAAAATCATTAAAGTCATGCGCTGGTGTGATTTTTACAGCACCACTCCCCTCGTCAGGATCAGCATAAGCATCACCAACAATCAACAATCTACGACCAACAAGCGGTAAAATAGCATTTTGACCTATAAGATTTTTATAACGATCATCTTCGGGATTAACCGCGATTCCCGTATCACCAAGCATTGTTTCTGGTCGTGTTGTTGCAACTGTTATAAAAGTTGTAGCATCATTTGGATCAAAAACTTTGCCTTCAAGTGGATACCTAAAATGCCACAAATGGCCTTTGACTTCTTTTTGCTCAACTTCAAGATCAGAAATAGCCGTCAATAATTTGGGATCCCAATTGACGAGACGCTTGTCTTTATATATCAAACCTTGTTTATAAAGTGTAACAAAAACTTCACGAACAGCTTGGGACAAACCTTCATCCATTGTAAAACGCTCACGCGACCAATCACACGAAACACCGAGACGCCGTAGTTGATTGGCAATGACCCCACCAGCCTCATGACGCCATTCCCAAATACACTCAATAAACTTCTCCCTACCCATTTCTTGACGTGTTGGTTGTTGGCGCTCTGCGAGCTGACGCTCAACAACCATTTGTGTTGCAATCCCTGCATGATCCATACCGGGCTGCCACAACACATTTTTGCCACGCATCCGTTGAAAGCGAACCATAATATCTTGAATTGTTGTATTGAGTGCATGCCCCATATGAAGAGAGCCTGTAACATTTGGCGGCGGAAGCATAACACAAAAAGGCTCCGCGCCACTTTTTGAACCCATCCCCGCTTTAAAAGCACCACGCGCTTCCCATTTTTTTGCAACCCGTTGCTCTGTGGAAGCAGCATCATAGTTTTTTTCTAACATTCAACTCACCCATAACGCCGCTGAAAAGCGCATTGTACGATCTAAAACCCGATCATACCCTCCCTCATCTATTCACATTAATCCTGCAAAACTGCAGACAAAAACCTCATAAGGTACAAAATGAAAATCATAAAAAACAATAAGAAAAACAAAAGTTAAGATGACTTCCTAATTGCCTTAACGATCTCTTCACGTAAAATATCCTCAAGCAAAATAGGCAATTTACGCTGTAACCATTCTGCTAGAGCCGGACGCAACACATCCTTTGCAATCTTCTCCGCAGAAGAAAGACAATACGCAGAAAGCTCCATACTCTTAGCAGCCATATTCTCTGACTGCGATACAAGCACCTCATCATTGCATTCCTTTGTTTTATGAACAGAGTGCTGTTCTTCAGAAGAACGCTTTATCTTTTGCATATCCACGCCAACTGTATCATTTTCTGCCTCTATATTCTCTTTCTCTTGCGTTAAAGAAAATTCCTGTTTATCAGAAGAAAGACCAATACGATCCGCAAGAGCTTTCATCGCATCATCAACCGATAAGGTTGTATCATAAACACCTCCGGACGGTCCTGCTGAACGATCTGTAGAGTCATTCACCGCAATACCTTCATTTGAAAAGTGATCAGGCTGAACTGCATTCTCCTCGATTATTTCACGAATAGACGTCAAAATTTCATCCATACTTGGCTCACGTAATACGCTTGAACTCTGTACCATACTTAAAAACCTCTCAAAGACGCAACCACAAACAGAATCACACTCTCAGTGTAAGCAAAAGAATCATAAGATCAACACGCCACCTTGTCACGAAGATGATGCTGCACACAACTTTCTTCATTTATAAAAAAAATAACACTTAACCGCTCTATTTTCTAACATGGTGAACCACTGATTTCCTGATCTTTTAAAGATTAAAACTATTTAGCATATTCAAAGAACAATTTTTACACTTTTATCAGTTATACTTAATCGTTTTCAAACCTAAATAATTGGCAGTTAACTTACCAATGGCAGATTGAACACCATAACTCGCTACGACAGCATTACGCTCTGCCATCGCGAGTGCAATTTGAGCATTAATCAACTGCGTCCGAGAATTTAAAACATCTAATGTAGTCGCCTGCCCTACATAATTCTCTTGAACACGACCTTTAAGAGCAATTTCAGCAGCACGAACACTCTCACGATAAGCAACTACAGATGAGCGCGCTCCCTCTAACTGAAACCAAGCAGAAGTAAGAGCCTGTCTTGTATTACTCTGAGCCAAATCAAGCTGGAGATGCGCTTGCCCAAGCTGTTCCTTTGATTGGCGAATCTGTGCAGAGGTACGCCCACCTTCAAAAATTGGAACACTCAGCGACAATCCTATTGATTTAGAAACTCCATCCTCCCCAAGACCACTGTAAATACGATTATAAGACGCTGCTGCAGAAAAATCAATTTTAGGAAGCAACGCCCCTTCTTTTGCCTTTACATTATAAAAACTAGCATCAACTAAATGTTTTGCATAAAGAATTGCCGGATGCATTGCAACGCTAATTTGATAAGCAGCATTAAGATTTACCGGCAAACCTCCTGCCACCTGTGGACGTTTTAACTTTTCAGGATCTGAACCAACAACTTGTCGATAAACTGCCTCTGCTGACTTTACATCAGCACGTGCAAGACTAAGTTCTGAAACAGCCACAGAACGCGCAGCTTGTGCTTGAGAAAGATCAACGCGTCCCCCTTCTCCTACATCAAGTTTTGCTTTATTCGAACGAACCTGCTCTTCAAGAGCCGCCAAATTCTCCCTACGAAGGTCGGCAATACGACGTGCTTGATACACATTAGCATACGCTGTTACAGTATCCAGAAACATATTTTGTTCAGCATTACGAAGATACTCACGCTGCGCTTGCAGCTTAACCTGAGCTGAAGAAAACATATTTTGTGTAACAAAGCCATCAAATAATCTTTGATTTAATCTTATCCCGAAAGATCCAGAAGTTGTATAAGGACCTGTAATGGACTTATTTCGCCCATAGCTCCCAATTCCTTCAATTTGTGGTAATAACCCCGACCTTGCAATCACTACATCATCACTGGAGATACGCACAGCAGCCCGTTCACTATTCAACTTCGCGTTGTGTACATAAGCTTTTGCAAAAGCATCCATCAATGTTTCAGCACAAACCGACTCTGATAGTAAAACAGTCAGCGCAAAAAACAAATATACCTGAAACTTCTTGTTTATTTTGAATACAACACACACAATAGCAAACCCCAAAAACCAATCATAAAACTATCTTTTATTGACAAACAAAACAAGCACTAAAATATAAAATCAGGCGTTTTCAAAAAACTAGGAAGACATTTTACAGCAAGATTAAAAGCACGACGCACCGAAATAATTCCATCTTCTTTCACATAAAGTCTTGCCACACCGGCATTACCGTGTCCTTCAACCACAACAAGACGTCCATGGTTTTTCATTTGATCAAAGACATCCTCTGGAACAAAATCAACAGCCCCCTCGACCAAAATCACATCATAAGGTCCCCCACCGGCGTACCCATGCTCTAATGGCCCAGAAACCACAACCACATTGTCACATTGATGCCGCTCTAAAGTCTCTGCAGCTCGTTGTGAAAGAGTTTTATTGGCTTCTAATGCAATCACAGCCATCGCAAGTTTTGAAAGCAATGCAGCACAATAACCACTATTTGCACCAATATCTAAAACAATATCCGACGATTTTACAGCCGCAAGCTGTAATAATTTTGCTAGTGACGCAGGTGCCATCAAATAGCGAGCAGGAACCCCACTTTGCGCTGAACATATAAGAATATCGGTATCAAGATAACTTAAAGCCCTCATATCTTCCGGTATAAAATCTTCACGCGATACTGTTAAAAAGGCTTCAAGAACTGATAAATCCGTCACATCTACTGTGCGAATTTGATTGTCGACCATTTTGCGGCGAAGCTCTGCAAAATCTGCAACCATAATGCCCCTTTTCTCCTATATACAACAAAACAGCAACAATGAGGACCTAAAATCTTTACTGCGGGTGTTGCAAAAAAGTACGCTACAGCCAACAATGAAATTCTAATTGTACTATTTCCCACGGCGAAGCGTTTTTACCATGAAAAGCAACAGCTCACTTGCACATATTATCCCTTAAAGGCAATTTTGTTTAAAATCGGCTGGAGGCCTCGCCCGGAATCGAACCGGGATACAAGGATTTGCAGTCCTCTGCGTAACCATTCCGCCACGAGGCCTCGTCAACAAATATATGAAGTGTCAATAAGGGAAGGCAACGCATCCGTCAAGGTATAGAAATTTTCTCTAACCTTTTTTCCTCTTTATTATACAATTTCCGACATTTTTTTAAAAAAAATTAATTTTACCCTTTGCAAATCAGTATTGCTTTGCTATAGCCCTTGCAGTTAAATACATTGAACACTGTTCCCCGGTAGCTCAGTGGTAGAGCAACCGGCTGTTAACCGGTTGGTCGCTGGTTCGAATCCGGCCCGGGGAGCCACATTCTTTTCTATCACAAATAACTTATTGATTTTCCATATGTTTTTTTAAGATGAGGGATGCGTAAATAAAAGTGAGGGAATAGGTTCTAACATTTCTCTATAAAGCACGCTTCGCACAATGTTTCTAATGTTTCTTTGAAATTCTGCTAACGCTTCTTGATGTAAGCCATCTAAAAGTCTCATAAACGCAACAACAGTTTCACGTTGCAACGAAGTAGAAGGCGTTATTATGATGCTTTTTCGACAAGAATAGGCTTCCTTCTTTAAGAGAGACGCCATAGCTTTATCTAAACCATAAAGCTCTATGATCTTTTCTTCCATGCCAATAGGTACAGATTTTTTACCAATCTCTACAAATGACACAGATATATCTAATTTCTTAGCCATATCTAAGAGGACGTTCGGAGTGATCAATGCGAAGTTTGCGTAAGGTTTTGCCAAATGGAGTTAGCATTTAAATAAAGCTCGTAAGGGTATAAGCTTTACGACATAAACTGAGAAAATTATCCACCAATAACATGTTTCACGCAATCAACAATGTGATTTACTTTCTTGGCATTAGCAGCAGCCCCATTAAATTTTTCAATAATCCAATCAGCCCCTATTCTAAGTTGTGTAATCCATGTTTTTTGAACAATAGGCTCAACAGCCCTCACAGTTTCTTCAGTAGATGTAGTTAATTCCAGAAACCTTTCACAAACAATTCGAGGCGCTTCAAAATCATTTGCTTCATTACGTACGGTAAACAAATTATCCAAATTATCGTCGTTAATAAGATAAGGGGAATGCGTCGAATAAATTACTTTATTGCCCTTTATGCTCGATAAAGTTTGTAAAGAGCTTAATATTTTTCTCTGTGGATGAATATGTAAATTATTTGCTGGCTCATCCAATAAAAAAACTATTCCATTTTTGCTTCTATGCCTGCGAACTTCTGTAAGGACTTTAAAACAAAAAAACCAACGAAACCCTTTACTTCTCTCATGTAAATAAAAAAAGAGGTTATTTGCTTTAATTTGTAAACAATAATCTACAAAACCACTATCAGTATCGTGATCACTATTAGATTTTTCTATTATACAATCATCAAAAAGGCTCTTCCCTTCAGTAATATCCACCCAACCTTCCTTCACTACTGACTTCAAATAACCATTGATCAATCCTATACGCTGCTTAACAGCATCGTTGTCATCACAATCGACAATATCTTCCTGAAAACTAATATCAAGATTTTTTTCTTTATTCTTTATATTGTTATCATTCATGTGCCCGCCTATAAGCAGATCATTAAAGATTTTCTGCCATTGGAGATTGATTGGTGAGGTTAAAAGTGCGTCCTGTGCTAAGCTACTATCTCCATTATGGCTCTTCTTTAAAAATCTAATTTTTTCAGGTACATCAAATATAAAATCATCGTAGTAGACGATCTCAGCAAGGCGTTCCCTTATCCATATCATAATAGAATGACTTTTTTGTACTTGTGTGTCATTGATGTATACACTGTCTTCAATGCATGCACTTTTTTTAAATTCATAAACAAAAGACAATTCAAATGTTCCTTGGTTGTTTTCCTTATTTTCACCACAAATGATTTTCTTGTGACACTTCAACGCCTTCATATCGTCAACATCATAAGAAATACATGCAGACAAGGTGACTTTGTCATTAAAAAAAGCACGTTTTGGACGAATAAAAGTAAAAAAATCTTCCGATAACGTTTCCCCTTGACAAAGAACCGATATATAATGAATACCCTTTAAAATTGTAGTTTTCCCTGATTCATTATTACCTACAAGAACAAAAGGAAAAGAAGTATTCCCCTTTGTAAGGTCTATTTCTACAGGTTGGGAAATCCCTCGAAAATTTTCTAATTTGAATGAAGTAAATATCATACAATCCTCAGTAGCATTTTAGAGAAAGATATCATATCGTATGCATAATAAAAACATTTTGCATTATATTATAAAGCGATTTAGGTGACAAGCTATCAACTTTTTGTTAACCATCTTTTGAAGTGTGAGAAGATATTCTCGAGTGCGTCCATGAGACGGGCAAAATCGATAATAAACATCAAGACCATGAACATTGATAATCCTCATCAACAGACACAAACTGCTGTGAAATTTTCCAACCTCGAAATTGTCAATAAGACCCTTATAAAAATAGCGCAATTTGATAAGGATATTGTTGTTTTAACGGCTGATTTACGAATATCTGAGAAGATTGACCAATTCGCAAAGCGCTATCCAGAGTGTATTGTAGAAGTTGGAATTGCTGAACAAAATTTGGTAGGTGTTGCTGCTGGTCTTGCTTCATGTGGAAAAAAGCCCTTTGTTGTTTCGCAGGCTTGTTTTTTGATAACGCGTGCACTTGAACAAATAAAGGTAGATGTTGCTTATTGTGAAAATCCTGTTCGGTTAATTGGTATTAATGCTGAGATTAGCTATGGGTCACTTGGGGCTACTCATCATGCCATTTCTGATTTTGCTTCGCTTCGTGCCATTCCTAACATACGCACTATTGCTCCTGCTGATAATAAAGAAACAGAAGCTGCAATTCTCTCTACTTTAAGTAATCCTATGCCTGCTTATATACGTTTAGGAAAGCATGCGTTACAAATATTCATAGTGATGCTTCAAAAAGCGATATTCGGAAAGCTTCTGTTATAAAAGAGGGAAAGGATATTCTCTTGCTTGCAACTGGAGAGACTGTCCAGATTTGTCTCGATGCCACTGAAGAACTCCAAAAATATGAAGTTACCTCAAGAGTTATAAGTGTACCAACAATTCGACCTTTGGATAAGACATCTGTACTAAAGCTATGCCAATCCCATCGATCTGTTCTTGTCTGTGAAGAACATAGCATAAATGGAGAGCTCGGAGATGCAATAGCTAGATTGCTTATGGAACGTAGCATTACATGCAAATTTGTAGCACTAGGAATACCAGATGAGTCAATTTGTAATGGAAGCCAATTAGACGTTTTAGCAAACTATGGAAGCAGTAGAGATAGTATAACGAAACTGTGTTAGCAATGCAGTAATCTACTAAAAAATATCAGCCTGCATTCAAATGTATTCATCAACTAAAAAACACTATAAATCACTGAGGATGCTAAAACAAAACATATAAGCACATGAAATCATACTCTTTTTGTATTCAAAAACGAGATTATTTTTTTCAAAGAGAAAACGCGTATCATACATTTCCTTCATTGAATAAGAGCATCTGTACTTGCTAAACTCTCACGTGTGATTTCTTTAATGGCACGCACTCCAGTCAATGTCATGGCAACCCGCATTTCATTAGCAAAAAGATCAAGCAGGTGAGCAACACCTTTCTCACCCGCTGCAGCAAGTGCATATACGAAAGCACGACCAATCATAACGGCATCCGCACCTTGTGCTATCATGCGTACAACATCAAGCCCAGAACGAATACCAGAATCAACTAAAATGGTCGCATCACCCTGTACTGCCTCCGCAATTGCCGGCAGTGCTCGTGTAGTTGACAAGACACCATCAAGTTGGCGTCCACCATGATTGGAAACAACAATACCATCAGCACCAAATTGCACTGCTTCTCGCGCATCTCGTGGATCGAGAATACCTTTTAGAATCATGTTTCCCTTCCAAAAATCTCGAATCCATTGCAAATCAGACCAACCAATTGAGGGATCAAAATTTGCGCCAAGCCAACCAACATAATCTTCCAATGTAATCTTCTTTTTGAGATAAGTAGAAACATTTCCAAGATCATGCGGACGCCCCATAACACCAACATTCCAAGCCCAGTGCGGATGTGAAAAAGCTTGTAAAATCCGGCGCAATCCAGCATAAGGCCCTGACATCCCTGAATGCGCATCACGATAACGCGCACCAGGAACCGGCATATCAACTGTAAAAACCAATGTACGCACACCAGACCCCCAAGACCGCTCCAATACATCACGCATGAACCCACGATCCTTGAGAACATACAGTTGAAACCAAAATGCATTTCCAACCGCTTCTTGCACTTCTGCAATGGAACACACTGAAACCGAAGATAATGTAAAAGGAATGCCTTTCGAAACTGCTGCACGCGCGGCCTTTACCTCACCACGACGCGCATACATACCCGTTAATCCAACAGGTGCAAGAACAATTGGCAAATCAAGTGTTTGATCAAAAAGCTTGGTTGAAAGATCAACTTCACCAACCTGCCTTAGAATCCTTTGACGCAGTGCAAGTTCTTGAAGATCTGTAAAATTGCGCCGCAATGTTTCCTCAGCATAAGCTCCTCCATCAATATAATGGAAAAGAAAAGGAGGAAGCCGACGTTCTGCTGCTTTGCGGTAATCAAATGTTGAGGAAATAATCATTATGGCACCATTGTTCCTAAATAAAAAGCAAAAACACCCTAAAATTAATAAGCCCTAACCCGCTATTTGAAACGTTCCAACAGAACACTCCGCTCAGTAGATGTAGACAATAGAGATTGCAACTTAAAAAAAATAACAGAGAGAAACAACGTCTTTATTTCTCTTTCCCAAATTAAAAACTTAGTAAATGCAGAGCCTTAATAAAGAACGTACAATCCCATACTTCATCTGTATCTAAGTGAAGTTTTATACTCCTTTTTCATAGCTAATAATTTCATAGCAGAAGATCTACCAATCATGGCACCCCAGAGATTAGAAACAATTTGCCAATCATCATGCTATTTTAGAGCTATCCGCCCCCCCTTGCCAATTACGGAGCCAAACCACATAGAGAAGAAACAGCAACAAAATCGACAGAAGATTGTTGACGATCAGTAATATCGTAAATATATCTTCCCAGTGCGGTTGGAACTTGTGCAGGGTGAAAAGGTTCTACAGATAAAAGAACAATGCCATTTCATAAGGAATGGGTTCTAAAAAACATTGTTTTTTTAAGAGCCATTATCATTTACAGAAGTATTTTCATTGTTATTGACTACATCAGTATTATTATCTTATTTCATATCACGTTCTTCTCAGAAAATAAAAAGTTTTAAAATCTAAGCCATGCGAAGCGTGCATCATAGAAACATCAAAGTCTTGTTTATATGCACGCGTTGCAAGATTAAAACCTGCTTTACGACTAGCCTCATCCATTGCCCTCGCGAGACGGGCTTTGGTATTGGGTAAACTCACACGCATCATTCCAGTGGTTGAAATGGATGCCCATAATTAGGGTGACAGACTCCGATAACAAACCAGACAGACAAGCTAAGTTGGTTTCACTTCCTTCACAAATGACAAAGTGTTGTTCATTGGCGTGGCTTAAACACACAGCACCGCCAACCACAGATCCCAACATGGCTTTTTCCGGCAACTGATCTGTTTTGCCTCCATTGGCTTTTAAAAAGTCCCTATGAATTACAAATGAACCACCGCCCTTAATCAGAGCAACCAACGCGGACAGAATTTTCTCAGAGGGAGATAAACATTTGTCATCAAAGTATAAGTTGGGAGATAGTTCACAAGTGACACCTTGAATGCATAAAATGGCCTCTGCTAAGGTATATTTAATCGGTTAGCTTTGGTTCAAAATCTCTTGTGGCTTTATCTGCTTTTTGTTTTTCTTCAACTATAACTGCTTTAAATTTGAAAAGAAAGATTTTGGCCATAAGTTTTATAATCAAAAAACGCCTGTTTACCAAAGCAACCGATTCTTATGAGGGCTTCTATGATCTCTCTAAAAGAACAGCCGGCATAGAAATAAAGCAATAACTGCTCATCATTTCCATTAGCAAGGAATAAACTAAACAACCTACCATCATGGGCAGAAAAATAGATAAGTTCACAACACCCCATGCCAGACCCTACGCAAAGTATTTGCTATACCCTGAGCATTCATATAATTGTGTATTTCCTCTTCTATGAGGTTGCCTCACAAGAGGTTTTTTTCTATATTAAGTGTCAACAATATCCATGATTGTTTTTGAAGTGAGAAACTATAAAAATATATGGGATTGTTTATAGTATAAAGAGTTATTCATAGAGAAGAAAATGAAGAAAATCTTAAAATTATTGAGCGGAATAGCATTGCTCATTATATCTGGCTGTTTCGAAGATCGACCTTCTCAAACGGTTGTAGATGTGTGGGAAAAGCCTGGTGCAGATAGGCTTGAGATAAAAAAAGCGTTGTTAGAATGTGGAGTGCAAACCTTTTCTAGTTTTTCTTCAGAAAAAGACTTAAGCATCCCTGAAAAACTCAATATGGATGCATTGGTTGATGCTTGCATGATCCAAGCGGGATTTAGTAATAAATTTCAAGAGCCGCATTGGTGTGAGCGTGAAAAGTATAAAGTTTATAATCTTCCCATTTGTCAACCTGACGCTGTTATTCCTCAGCGAAGTGTTGAGAAACGCCTAAATAGCCCTTATTGTAGAGAGAATAAAGATCAACCGGAATGTCAGCCTTAAGTGTTGCTGCTGGTGTAATCAACAATCCTCCCTCTTTGCTTTCGCTTGAAATGGTGGAGTTGCTTTCTTAATTCACCATCTCAATAATATCTGTGAGGTAGTATAACAGCAGGGAATGCGTTAAACTTTTACCACGCAAGGTGTTGTGTATTTATATAATTGTACATTTTTTATCCCATAATGTCGCGCCACAGGACGGGTTTTGTTATCCACAATTGGTATGAAAATAAAAAGCCTTGTCATGTCCTTACATGACAATTTTTTATGCAGCGTCGCTATCACGTTGCTTCTTGCATTTCTCCATTACATTCATAAAATCTGTTTGTAAACAATGGAATAAAAGAAAGTGTTAAGGATTTTAGTAAAGATCTAGTGATCATATGATGCCTGAATGCCGAAACACTCATAGGAAGCAGTTTTGCACTTTCACGGTCAGTAAGAAGAATATCATTTTCTATTATAACTAATCCTTTCAATGGTAAAAAATACGAATAAACAATAACCCTTTATTAACCATATTTTTGAATCATTGAAAAGTAACTTTATATATAAAACAGTATGTTATAGCACACTTTATGATGTAACTCTTTATGAGTCTTATAGAGGCTGCATAAGAGAAAAAACGTTATCCATAAATAATGGAGTACTGTACCCCATCTCTTAACCTTGACAAGTGACATAAGTAAATGAGATCATGACCTCTAGCAAAAAAATCATTGCGAGAAAGCATGCGTGCTTGCTCGGGAATTTTTATTGCTTCTGATAATAAGAGCATGCGAAAGTCTGGTGTAATATCATGCTTTCCTTTCATATTCTCAGCAGAAATAGCCCATATATCACCATCAATCCGATCTTTATGGATATGATACTAGAGATTTGTGCGAACGTCTGTAAGGATAAGCAAACATAAAGCCAGTTGTGTTATTGTAGGTGTTACACTCAGTTTTTTATAAAAAGCCAAAATATCTCTCCAATCTATAGCCGGCATATTTTACGTTTTATGGCGTTGTTTACCTAAGAGAACGCATGCTTTTGCTGTTGCTTGTAAATCAACATCCAATCCTAACGCAGCAGCATATTTAAGGCAAAGAGTAAGAAGGATAAGAGCCCTAGGAGTAACCCCAGTTTTTGTATGCCAAATAGGAGCAAGCACATTGCGCATGTCCGTTTGAGTAATCTCTGAAACGAATATACAGCACAGCCTAATTTAGGAAGAAGATAAATCCGTAAAGGTAAAAACCAAAACCCATCTTTATGATCACCTGTTAGCTCAGCTTTACGACCTTCAAAAGTATCCACAGCAATACCTTTTAAATAATGGAGATTCCGCACTACCTTACGCTTTTGTTTCTCTACCTTCTTTAATGGGGTCATGCTCCTCATGCAAAACAGAACGCCATTGTGTTGCACATTCACGGACTTTGTTCAAAAAAAACATTTCTCTCTCAAAGCACCAAAGACCATTTCACGACGGCATTCATGAATAGTAATAATACATTGAACACAATCATCCTTACGCTTTATGAAAATGCAAATCAATGCCATCATTATATTTGCCAGCCCCCATGTTACGACAGCCATTGCATTGAGACGGTTCATAAGAGACATTTTTACTCCTTTCTTTCAGTGTTTTTATTCACACGCCAACCCAGCTTGTGATGTGCAAGGGAATGATTTTTTGATTTCAACATAAACAGATTTGCAATGAGAGAATCTTACGATATTGGGGACTTGCACTTAAGTTAAAAAACAATGAATTATATTTATAAATCAACATATTGAATAAAAATTAATCTCATAATCATTTCACTGTGCTTTGGGGATTGTGAAGTACAAATTTAGGAAAGGTAATATTTAACCTCGGTGGCAAAAGTGGATCATATTTGGCAATATTCGGATTGGCTTTAAACATAGCCTCTAAATAGCCTCTTACTGTTCTAATTTGATTTTTAAGTATAAAAAACCAATTTGGCAAAGCGTGCATTAATGGTAACAAAATATCTATAAAAACAATTAATTATTATATATTCCTACAGACCCCCACCTTTTCCAACTTAGTACAAAACCCAGTATCAAACTACAAGGACTATCCAAAATTCTCTAGTTTTAGAGTACTTATTGCAAGTACCATTTCCCTTGTCTATCCAGTATTCCCTTTACTGACGTTGCTAAAATAATTTTGTGCTCTATTCACTTTCTTTATTCTGGATAAACCATCCATAAAAATTGTCTTTTAGTAAAAATTAAAACAAAGAATAATCATGGACCACCTCTGAACACTGCTCAATGACATAGATATCATTAAATTAACAATATTCTTCTGGAAATTGATATCAGAGTTTGCTTCTTTATTCTTATCCTTCTATCGTAACGATAACTTCCCATGAAGAAATCATGCAAAAAAACAATGTAATTCTCTGAGCTTCATCTCAAGTTTTTTATAACCTACAGGCAGTCTACACATTTTTTATAAATTGTTCAGTATCTCAATTGTGACTGTCTAATTACAGTTGCGTTTTCTTATTAACTATTGATAAGTCATCCAAGCTATAATCAAAACTCCATACTCAAACTTTAGTTAGGTTATTTTGAAGTAATAATAATCACATCGCTATTGATTCAATATGCTTTCCCTTTTTCCACATGAAATCATAAAAAATGTTTTTCTCCTTTACGACTCACTCATATCATGCTTCGATATGCGGGTTACTTTTTTCAATATAATTTGAATCTTAAATAATTAAAGGGAACCTCCAAAAAATGAACTATAAACAAAATTTAGAAGATGATCCTCGAAAGAAATTGCAACGGGGATTAGATAACCGTCACGTACAACTTATAGCTCTTGGTGGAGCTATTGGAACAGGCCTTTTCATGGGGTCAGGAAAAACAATTAGCGTAGCAGGCCCCTCTATTATACTCGTTTATGCTATTATCGGTTGCGCTTTATACTTCGTAATGCGTGCTATGGGAGAATTATTGCTTTCTAATTCACAATATCGGTCTCTCGTTGATTTTTCAACGGATATGCTAGGACCAGGAATTGCTTTTTTTGTTGGCTGGAGCTATTGGTTGAGCTGGGTTGTAACTGGAGCAGCAGATATTATTGCCATCATCACTTATATGCATTTTTGGTGGCCAACACTCAATCCATGGGTTGTTGTTTTTTCTTGTATTGGTTTCTTTTTAGTCTTCAATCTCTTTGCTGTAAAAATGTTCGGTGAACTTGAATTCTGGTTTGGTCTTATCAAAATTGTAGCGATTTTAGTATTAATTGTTGTAGGGTTTTATATGATCGTTACTGGCTTTACCTCTCCCAATGGTACTGTTGCCTCTCTCAATCATGTATGGAACGATGGAAATATATTTCCTCGGGGAATCACCGGTTTTTTTGCTGGTTTTCAAATTGCCATCTTTTCTTTTGTTGGTATAGAAATTGCCGGAACAACTGCAGCTGAAGTTAAAGACCCTAAAACAGTTCTACCAAAAGCAATTAATGCAATACCGGTTCGTATTGTATTTTTTTATATCTTTTCTCTTATTGTGATTATGTCCGTCACACCTTGGGATCAAGTTATTCCAGATAGAAGTCCCTTTGTTGAGATGTTTTGGCTTGCTGGCATTCCGATAGCTGCTGGTTTAGTGAATTTTGTTGTTCTAACATCTGCTGCCTCCTCCGCAAATAGTGGTATTTTTTCTACCAGTCGCATGATATATGGGCTTGCAACGCAAAAAGGAGCACCTCGTGTTTTGGGAAAACTTTCCAAATACCATGTCCCAGCCAACGCCCTGTTCTTTTCTTGCTTGTGTATTTTATTAGGGTACACAATTACATCGCTCTCCCCAAGTATCATAAGTGCTTTTACAATTGTGACCAGTATTTCAGCTATTGCATTTTTATTCGTATGGTCTGTAATTCTAGTGAGCTATATTGTGTATCGTCGCAATCGCCCCCAACTACATGCTGAATCTGTCTATAAAATGCCAGGAGGTGTTATCGCATGCTGGGCTATTTTAGCTTTTTTTGCTTTTATGCTCTATTTGTTGACATTAGAACATGATACTTTCATAGCCTTTAAATATAGTCTAGTATGGTTTGCTTTCTTAGGCGTAACGTATTTTATCTTTCTAAGAAAAAAAACAGCTAAAAATAACGAATAAAGCCTGTACATAAAAAGCATGTCAAAAAAGGGTAAGAAAGTTACCCTTTTTATATAGAGAGCATTGGTTTTTTTTAATAGAATCCTCTGGGGGCTTCAATAAAGTTTTTGATTAACAAAAGCACTAGCATTTATACAAAGCAGCATAAAACGGAAGTTTCCCCAACTTCCTCTTGAAACTGAAAAGCACATTAAGTAATCAAAAAAATACAAATTTACAGCCATCTCCAATAAAAAAAGTGATAGAGATCTTTTTTTATTGGAGGGCAAGTTTTATTTTTTTGTTTTTTCAAAAACGACTTTCCGAAATTTTAAAAACATAAAAAACTCAAAAAATTTTCTCTTTTTTACCAATCTCTACAGAAGTAAAAAAATCACAAACACTCTTCATTTCTCTACCATATCTTAAAAAGCTTCTGTACTGTATAATCAATATAAAATTTTCATAAGTTTTACCCAATGTGCAAATAGCTGAACAGAATTCTTGTTCACAATTTCAGAATAAAAAATCCTACTGTATTTCTCATTTCTTTTGTGCAAAAGAAAAGAAATCTCTCTCGTTTATGCTAACAAATAAAAATAAATAACCGTGAACCAACCCTCCATTCCAATCAACGACATTGGTATATTGAAATCAAAAATATCCTTCTGAAAATTAATAGCAGAATTTTTCTCTTTATTTCTATCCCCTACCGTAATTAGAATAGTTCATAAAGAAATCATTTCAAAATTGCTTACCGTGAATTTTTTTTAAGAAGATAACAACCCCACACTCTATCTGAAAAAATTAAAAATCCTCCCACCCACCATAAAAACTAAAACGATTTGTACTTAATCATAGAGGATAAGTATAATATAAACGCATTATTTCACTTCAAATTTTTTCATCCACCTATCGATAATCCCAGCGGTTTCTTACGAAGATTTAGCAGCTCAAGAGCGATTGTCTAATCAATCATAGTATGTCTTCTCATCGCCATCAAAGCTATACTTAAAACTCCGCACTCAAATTCCTGTTACGTTATTTTTCAGTAAAAGAGCACACTTCCATTAATTTCATATTCCTTTTCTTCGTCCACATAGAATCATAAAAAAAGCTTTCTTTCCTTTACTCTTCAGTCATATCATGATTGGATAAGAGGGATTACCTTTTTTCAGGGTAATTTTTATCTTAAATAATTAAAGGGAACCTCCTTAAAATGAACTATAAAAAAAACTTAGAAAAAAAACCTAAGAAAAAATTGCAACGTGGACTAGATAATCGCCACATCCAACTTATAGCCCTTGGTGGAGCTATTGGAACAGGCCTTTTTATGGGATCAGGAAAAACAATTAGCGTCGCTGGTCCTTCAATCTTATTAATTTACGCCATTATTGGTTGCGCTATATACTTCGTAATGCGTGCTATGGGAGAATTACTGCTTTCTAATACGCAGTATCGATCTTTTATTGATTTTTCAACCGATCTTCTTGGTCCAAGTGTCGGATTTTTTATCGGCTGGACGTATTGGTTGTGCTGGATTGTAACCGGAACTGCTGAAATTATTGCTATTGTCAGTTATACACACTTTTGGTGGCCTGAACTCAATTCGTGGATTCCTGTTCTCATAGGTCTTCTGTCCTTTTTAATATTTAACCTCGTAGCCGTAAAACTATTTGGCGAACTCGAATTTTGGTTTGGTCTTATCAAAATCCTAGCAATTTTAGTATTAATTATTGTAGGATTTTACATGATCTTTACAGGCTTTACCTCCCCAAACGGCACCGTTGCCTCCCTTGGCAACATATGG
Organism: Bartonella heixiaziensis; assembly: GCF_046245125.2. GTDB lineage: Bacteria > Pseudomonadota > Alphaproteobacteria > Rhizobiales > Rhizobiaceae > Bartonella > Bartonella heixiaziensis. The sequence goes on from NZ_CP176404.1 coordinate 1,103,276, forward strand.
AACGGTGGAAATATCTTTCCTCGAGGCATTACAGGATTTTTTGCCGGATTTCAAATTGTTATTTTTGCTTTTGTTGGCATCGAACTCGCTGGAACAACTGCAGCTGAAGTCAAAGAACCACAAGAAGTTTTGCCCAAAGCTGTCAATTCGATACCGATCCGCATTATTTTCTTTTATATTTTCTCTCTCATTGTGATTATGTCCGTTACCCCTTGGAATCAAATCATTCCAGAAAAAAGCCCATTTGTAACGATGTATGCACTTATTGGTATTCCAACCGCTGCTGGTTTGATGAACTTTGTTGTTCTAACAGCTGCCGCATCTTCAGCCAATAGTGGTATTTTTTCTACCAGCCGCATGATATACGGTCTCGCAATGCAAAAGGGAGCACCTAAATTTTTAGGAAAACTTTCTAGCAACCGCGTTCCAGCCAACGCATTATTCTTTTCCTGTTTATGCATCTTATTAAGTTATGCAGTTTTATCGCTATCACCAACAATCATAGGTGCTTTTACAATTGTGACCACAATTGCAGCAATTTTGTTCATATTTGTATGGTCTATAATTTTGATCAGCTATATTGTCTATCGTCGCAGCCGTCCTCTCCAACATGCCGTATCTCCTTATAAAATGCCTGGAGGTATTTTTATGTGTTGGACTCTTCTAATCTTTTTTGTATTCATTATTTATTTATTGTCATTAGAAGAAGATACTGCAATATCTCTCAAATATACTCCAGTGTGGTTTATCTTTTTAGGAATTGTATACTTTATTTTTGGAAAAAAGAGTTTGCAAACACAAAAACCTGAGAAATAAAGCCTATGTATGAAAAGCATATCAAAAAGGGTAACTAAAGTTACCCTTTTTTTAGATAAAGCATAAGAGCTTTTTACATGGAAATTTCTATGGCTTTAATTACGCTCTTTATCAACTAAAGCGTTAGATTTTATCCAAGGCATCATAGAGCGGAGTTTTTTGCCAACTTCTTCGATAGGATGATGATCATTTAAACGCCGCATGCCTTTAAAATGAGCTGCACCAGCTTTATACTCTTGAATCCAATTTGACGTAAATTTACCCGTCTGAATATCCTTCAAAATACGCTTCATTTCTGCTTTTGTTTCATCAGTAATCACGCGTGGACCAGACATATATTCGCCCCATTCAGCCGTATTGGAAATCGAATAATTCATATTTGCAATGCCACCTTCATAGATGAGATCAACAATCAATTTAACCTCATGTAAACACTCAAAATAAGCCATTTCCGGTGCATAACCTGCTTCCGTTAGTGTTTCATAACCTGCGCGAATAAGCTCAACAAGACCACCACAAAGAACAGCTTGTTCACCAAAAAGATCAGTTTCGCATTCTTCTTTAAATGTTGTTTCAATCACCCCAGCACGTCCACCACCAAGGCCACATGCATAAGACAATGCTACATCATGAGCATGTCCTGAAGCATCTTGTGCAATCGCAATTAAGCAAGGAACACCACGACCACGTTGGTATTCATTGCGCACTGTATGACCTGGACCTTTAGGGGCAATCATCACAACATCAACTGTTTCTTTAGGTTCAATTAAGCCGAAATGAATACTCAAACCATGCGCAAAAGCAATCACGGCTCCGTCACGTAAATGATCATGAATATGCTCTTTATAAATATCAGCTTGCAACTCATCTGGTGTTGCCATCATAATGAGATCTGCCCATTTTGCTGCTTCAGCAACACTAACAACCTCAAAACCATCCGCGGTAGCCTTTTTAGCTGTTGCCGACCCTGAGCGCAAAGCAATTTGCACATTTTGCACACCGGAATCTTTTAGATTTAAAGCATGGGCACGCCCTTGTGAACCATAACCAACAATGGCTACTTTTTTCTCTTTAATCAAATTAACGTTCGCATCACGATCATAATAAACACGCATGAAAATATTTCCTTATATTTACATTTAAACTAAATTTAAATTTTTTATTGAAGAAAAAAAGCTACCCCTCCGCACTTCGCACACTATGAATAACCACATCATTATTCATAAAAACACGACATCTGAATAATCTCTAAAGTTTAAATCTTCTACACAAAAAATATGATCCCAAACTTCCCCAAAATATCCAGATCAAAAATAGACTTCAACCGCTACTCTATAAAACGAAGCATTATGAAAAACAACGTTTCCGAAGAAAAATACACGCTCTAAAATTCTACTCTTTTTCGCATGATAAGCTCTTGTATTCTTGAAATTAAGATACACCATACGCCCCTTCAGCATGAACTAAATTAAAGTGGATAGCAAGAAAAATTATAAAATGAGCAGTGTATTTCTATACACTCTAGCGTAAAAATTTAACTTCACATTTCTGACTATAAAAAACAGCACTCATACAAAGTTCTATATAATTTTTTGATAAAAATAATATTTGTAAAATCTTGTTTTTATCTCTCCTTTAAAGATCACGTAGGAAGATTTTAACTAAAAAAATCTATCCTAATCGAGAGTATGAAGATAAAAACAGTTAATGCGCTAAAAAAATATAGTGGGCCATAAATCAATATATCGCCAACAGAGCAGTGTTATTTATTTCATCATGTACAAAATTAATAGAGCCTTATAAGACATCATCCGCAAAATTGAATAAAGAAAAAAGTTAACACAACAACCGGACAAAACGTTGAACAGTCTCATGCATTCCATATTCTAATGCATCAGCAATAAGCCCATGGCCAATAGAAACTTCATCAAGCCAAGGAATACGATTGACAAGAGCAGTAAGATTAGCAATCGTCAAATCATGACCTGCATTGATACCTAATTGCAGTTCTTTGGCTTTTTTTGCTGCTAAAACAAGTTTATTGAGCTCTTGATCCTGTTTTATCTTATCCTGAAATGCCCCCCCATAAGGCCCAGTATAAAATTCCACACGATCAGCACCAATCGCTTTAGCAATATCAAGACCCTCTACAAGAGGATTAGCAAATAACGACACACGAATTTTTCTTTCTTTCAAACGCTGAACAACGGGTGCCAAAAATTCCGCATCATAAGCAAAATTCCAACCATGATCAGAAGTTGACTGCGCTGGATCATCAGGAACAAGAGTAATCTGATCAGCATACTTTTCTGCTATATCCAAAAATGTATCACTTGGATAACCTTCAATATTAAACTCAGCCATAGGAAAAGAACTGTTAATTAAACGATGTATGTCCGGCAAATCAGAAAAACGAATATGTCGTTCGTCCGGCCGTGGATGAACCGTTAAACCTGCTGCTCCAGCTGTAAGCGCTATACACCCCATATCTTTGATACTTGGCCATGGAAGATTACGCCGATTGCGCAAAACAGCAATAGCATTGAGATTAACCGAAAGTTTTACTGCCATGCACACTCCTATTTTTGTCTATAACTCTTAAAGAAAGAAAAAAGATACATTCACCAGTATAATCCTAAAAAATAAAATTTTTTATCGAACAATTATGAGACGCTTTGCTGCACGGGTAATTCCCGTATAAAGCCAGCGCGCATGCATGTCACGAAATGCAAAACTTTCATCAAATAAAACCACATTGTCCCATTGAGACCCTTGCGCTTTATGAACAGTTAATGCATAGCCATAATCAAAGTCATCATACCTTTTTTTTAAGTGCCATGAAACCTCATTCTCAGGACTCTCAAATGCTGCTTTTAAAAGCTTAATCTTCACCACTCCACGTTCACTCTCTTCTGGCTTAACGAGAAGATTAACACCCGGTTTAACTGTTTCCTTCTGCGAAGTCATCACCTTCCATAAAGAGCCATTCAACAAACCTTTAGCGGGATCATTGCGCAAGCACACAAGCTTGTCTCCTACTTGTGGGTAATCTGCTGTAAATCCTTTTAACACACGCAAACGCTGATTATAAAGGTAGCGTGTACGATTAACCCCTACCAAAAGCTGATCAGCCTCTAAAACCAATTGTTGATTGACCTCTTTACGTGTAACAATGCGCGCTTCTCCATAGTCACCATAAGCAATATCGCGTCCTTCACGCACATCCATAGCAAGACGTATAATCGGATTATCCCGCGCTTGCCGATGAATTTCTGAAAGAAGAAAATCTGGTTCTCCATTAGAAAAAAATCCTCCACCTGATATAGGAGGCAATTGACCTGGATCACCAAGAACAAGAATTGGCGTCCGGAAGCTCATTAAATCACGCGCCAATTTTTCATCTACCATTGAACATTCATCAACAATAATGAGCTTAGCTTGTGCAGCCGCACTCCTCCGATTTAATGCAAATGTCGGTGCAATAGACTTCTTTCCCGTAACTTCATCGGAAACTTCTTCTTCCCCACGCGGACAATAAATCAACGAATGAATAGTACAAGCATTACTGGCACCTTTAGAGCGCAAAACCTGTGCCGCTTTGCCTGTAAAAGCAGCAAACTGAACAGAACCATCAACTGTTTCAGCAAAATAGCGTGCCAGCGTTGTCTTACCCGTCCCCGCATAGCCAAAGAGGCGAAAAAGTGGAGAACGGCCCTCTTTCAACCACGCAGCAACAGCCTTCAATGCATTATCCTGTTCCGGTGAAAATTGCATGGCTTACCAACATAAGATTTGCATAAAAAGAGTAGTATTTTGAAAAAAACCAACTATCAAGAAAAACTTTTTTATTAAGAATTGCTGACACACGCCCATCTAACAACTTTCATAGCACAATTATCAATTATTTACCCATTGCTTTTTCAAGATATTGTAACAATCTAAATTTTATCTATACATCGATCTTCTTGGTAACACCTTATGCTTATCAAATAAAATATCATTTTTTACAACAGTAACACCAACAATGGAATATGCATGTCTTAAATTTAAAATAACACCTATATACGCTTTTTCTAACCAAAATTTAGAATGAGAAAAAGAGCATTGCAATTGCAAAACCCTCGCTAGAAAAAATGTCCTTAACAGGATAAAAATAATGTAATTTTATGAATACTATTTTACACAATCACTCAGCTTTCTTGCACATAAAAATAAAGTACATCCACTATTACGAAATAATAATTAAATATATCAAAAACCTTTTGGCAGAAATAGAAATAGCTCTCAAAAAAACTACTTAATCCTATGATGATACACCTATATATTTCCTATCTCCCTCTTATCATGATTTTAATAAATTTACTCTTCATGCTACAAATAAGTTATATCTCAACGAATAAAGAGAGACATCACGCTTATATGAAGCACGCTTTATCTCGCACAAATATGTAGCGTTTATGTAGCGTTTTCTGTTTCGACAATAAAATCTGGTTCGTAAGTATGGCCTTCTTGGTAGTCTATTATAAGAAAACTGGGACATGGGTTTCAGTCCAGCGTAGCACTTCAGGTCCGTCCTCTAGAATATGAGAAAAGCGCAATTCTCCATCTACTGAGTCAAACTTTTTGTCGCAATGTTTTAAAGTTTATAAAAACTAACTGATTAATGCTATTCTTATTGCTAGAAACAACAATGAAATCAAGGGGTATAATTTGTTAATAGGCTTGGCGTTATGTCAAAATATCAGCGATGAGATTGCTTTTTGGTTGTTTTAGAAATGAAATAATGAGCTCAAATATTGATGAATGAAACGGGAGATTTAAATTGAAAATATTAATTCCAGATGACTATCAAAAAGCCACCCTAACATTACAGTCTATTACAAAATTAATGAAATCGCATGAAGTGCTTGTTATAAATAATTTAGCTAAAGAATGTGATTTAGAAGATAAGCTCAAAGAGATAGATATTCTTATCTTAATCAGAGAGCGGACCATGGTTGATAGAAATCTTCTCCTGAAACTGCCAAATTTAAAATTAATCTGCCAAACAGGAGTAACAAACTTTATTTTGATCTATATAATCAATTGATCTTTATAATCTTTTTTAAGGTGAGGGATACATAGATAAAAGTTAGGGAATAGGATTTTCTAACATTTCTCTATAAAGCACGCTTCGCACAATATTTCTAATGCTTCTTTGAAGTCTGCTAACGCTTCCTGATGTAAGCCATCTAAAAGTCTCATAAACGCAACAACAGTTTCACGTTGCAACGGAGTAGAAGGCGTTATTATGATGCTTTTTCGACAAGAATAGGCTTCTTTTTTTAAGAGAGAAGCCATAGCTTTATCTAAACCATAAAGCTCTATGATCTTTTCCTCCAGTCCTACAGGAACAGACTTTTTGCCAATTTCTACAGATGATAAAAATCCTACAGATATATCTAATTTTTTAGCCATATCTAAGAGGCGTTCGGAGTGATCAACCCGAAGTTTCCGTAAAATTTTACCAAAAGGTGTAACCATATAAAAAGTCCTATTAGAGAAGAAATATTTCTTCTGATTCTAACAAATCTTTTTATGATTTTCCTCAATTATTGCGAATCAAGAGTTCTTTTCGGGGAAGTTTTTTAGCAAAACCAGAGGTCCAAATGGTCTCTACTTCTAAAAAATCAAAATCCCTAAAGATCTCTCGAACCGCATCACAATCATTCAGACTCAAGACAAATTTGCCTTGGATGCCTTTGAGAACTTTTGCCATACTCACAAAATCATCTTCAACAAAATTCCCAGAGCTGTAACACTTCTTCTTTACAAGATAAGGCGGGTCTAGGTAAAACAAGCTATCTGGAGCATCAAAAAGTTCGACAACACGCTCCCACGATAAATTTAAGATCGTCGTATCAAGAAGCTTTTGCCTTACACGCCACATCCTTGCTAAAAGCTTATCGGGATTAAATACTGTAGGCCTTTTTCTTCCAAAGCTAAAAGAAACATAATCTTTTTTTCCATACATCACACAACGTTGGAGAAACAAAAAACGTGCGGCTCTTTCAACCTTGGAGAGGCTCTCTGGTTCAATAGAAGCAAGTTCAAAAAACAACTGTCTCGAACAAACAAACCACTCCAGCCGTTTGGCTAATTCATCAAAGTTATTTTGAACACATTGAAATAGGTTCGTGATCTCTCCATTCAAATCATTAATGATTGAATATTTCGCTGGTCGTTTGTTCAGGAAAATAACACCTGAACCTAAAAATGGTTCAACATAGGTTTGATGGTTAATATTATTTAAAATCGGTATAATTTTCTTACGCAGATAGTGTTTACCACCCATCCACGCAAACAGTGTTTGTGTAAATTCTTGTGTCATCATATTTTAAAGAAAAGATTTTTAGTGCACTAACTTTTGATTATCCACTTTTTGAGGTGTGAGAAGATATTGTCTAGTGCGTCCATAATGCGGGCGAAATCGATAATAAACATAAAGACAATGAATGCTAACCACTTCATGAAGCATGACATCATCTTCAAACCTTGGTAGGTCTCAATCATCTCGTGAAGCAGCTGTTGTTCTTTTTCCGTGAGATCTTTATCTTTGTTGCTTCGTTTCTTGACCATCTTTCCAACCACATAAATGTGCTCCCTGTTTGTTATGCTTCAAAATATCTCTTGCAAGGTTGGAACTGATGACCGCAACATCCTTATTATCCAAATAAATTGGCAACCAACCATCACAAGAAACAGACCTATTTGCCGCGCACCCAACGAGAAAGTTCAGTGCGCACACCAGCATCACTTTTTTGATTAACTTCATTTTCTACCTCAAGCCGCGTTGTTGCTGTCTTTAAAGCATTCTCTGTTTGCTTTTGCCGTTCGCTTTGCTTGCCAAGGTGAAACGCCTTGGCTAAAGCCATAAAAAAAACGGCTAAAGCCGCTGTAAACATAAGAGAATATTTCTTTAGCCAAAAAATCATAAGCGTTGCTCCCGAAAACGCTTGACTACAATCACAACCCCTACACATGCCGCTAAAACCATGATGCCCGCTAATGCCCATTGCACCGGACCATTGCCCGCTAACAAGCCTCCTAGACCTGAACAGGAACCTATAATCGGGGCGAGCGCTTCTATTTTAAGAAGTCCGGTTGCCGCTTTCGTTTCAACGCATTGATAGTTAGAAGAAACATAAGCCCCTTTTGCCCATAATCCCGCTTCTGCTGCTCGACGGTTGGCTAAACCAGCAAGAGGCTTCCCACCCACCTTATTCCATTTCTGTAATTCAACAGGAACGGCTTCATAATCGCCTTGATTAAGCTTCTTCAATAATGTTGACTTGCGAAAAGCAGCTGTTCCTACGTTATAGCAAAACGAGACCAATGCCGCGAATTGGCAATCCGTTAATGAAACACGCACCGATTCCTCTACCGTCTTCTCAAATTGCTTTAAGTCTTCACAAAGGATTTCTTCTGCTTGCTCTTGTGTGATACACATGCCTTTTTTGACGAGGGGGTGACCCGCATTGCTGGTGTGTCCATAACCAATCGTCCAAACACATGCCGTATCTCTATAAGCCTCTAAATGTAAACCTTCCCATTGTTTGATAAGTTCTAATCCTTCTTTCGATATCTTTCTCATCTGACGCTCCATAAAAAAAAGCCCCACAAAAGTGAGGCTGGATAAAAATGTTTTTTTATGATCTCTATTGACTATGCTCTTTGATCAGTTGCTCGACTTCTTCAACACGAAAGCCAAGTTGAAAAAGCGGCGCATATTCGCTTTCCTGTAATTCATATTGAGTGCGCTTTGCTACAAAATCACCATTTGAATCAAGCGGCATGGTTGTTGTTAGACAAACCTTATGCCTCTCATCTTCAATCCCCTCTTCTCCCTCTCCAAGCTCTTTAACAAAGATCCAATAAAAACGCATTGCTAAAAGCTGCTCTAACCTTCTTACCGTTTCAACCTTGTCAAATTCAAGCATATTCAGATAATCTTGCTTCGTATTTAAATGCTCTGGATAATCTATCATCTCCTCCCCCTCTAAACAAAACACCGTGGTTGGCTACAGCCTCGAGCTCCTAGTTTTTCATCAGAAGACGTACGAGAATACAAACCATTACGAAAAAACAGACCGCTATTCGTATCGTCCTGCCAAGTTCCTCCACCTACCAAAACATTTATCTCTGTCTTAAAACTTGACCACAATGTTGAACTGGACTGTATTTGCATTGCAAAAGCTCCAGATAAAAATTGACAAAGATATCCGCAACCATCTTCACAACCGATATGTGAGATCATACGACGATTTGCTGTATCAACGTGACCTCCTGAAGTCTTCGGAGAGGGGGGGGTCTTACCTTTAAGACTTGTTTTGTCATTACTTCCATACATCGCAGAGACAAATTCCTCATCATTCAATAAGGACTTCTTAACACGCTGCATATCTGATACATGATCAATATACGTACGGTTCGTCGTGATAGGAACACCATACGCCGAGCGCGTATTTTCACCAGTGCCTGACTGAAGATAAATATCAACCCAAAGATCTTGTGATGGATCGTAGACCATTCCTTCAGGTGAACTATGTGGGCGGTGATTCAAACACCAAACAGAGTTCGGCAATATATCTCCTGCTTGATAACCGGATAACGGATGACCATCAATCGTACCAACATCTGCACAAAGCGTATGAAAGCCTCCTATTTTAACAGAACTATTTGCTGTATAACCATCAGGATAAGTCGCATTATCTGAAAAAATAGCTTTTATTTGATCATTATCAGCGACAAGATAAAGGTAATAATCTTTCCCTGCTTCAAGATCTATTGGTATGCTCTTTTCACTATCTTCAGAAACTGGATACATGCGAAGATTTTCATCATCATCTTTTCCATTATGCGAAAATTGAAATATCGTTCCTTTCTTAACCGTTATTCCTTTTCTTTGAGAAGCTACAAGAAATGGGGAAAACCGCGCAACGACGCTTAAGTTCATCAGTTTCAAAGCATTGTAAAGATACGTAACGCCATTTTCAAGGTGGTCAATCTTTGCACTTGTCTCAGAAAAATTAAACGAAATAAGCGATTTATTCGCTTCTTCAGCAATCGTTTTGGCTTCATCGGCTACCGTCTTCGCCTGCTCTGCTGTTTCTTTTGCTTTTTCCGCTGTAGATTTTGCATTATTAGCTACATCCTTCGCTGCACTCGCTTCATCGCTCGCTTCATCCGCTTCTGTTCGCGCCGTTCCTGCTGTCTTCTTTGCTTCTTCTGCCGCACTCTCTGCTAAACTCGCCTTAACCTTTGCTCCATCCGCTGCTTCTTTCGCTTCACCTGCTTTATTCATGGCTTCATAAGCTATGCTTTCTGCCTTTTCCGCCTTACTCCGTGCTTGATCCGCCTCATGTTTTGCAAAACCCGCTGTTTGTTTTGCTTCTTTCGAAGTTTCTTTGGCTTCTTCCGCTTCTTCTTCTAAAGATGCTGCTTTTTTATCTGCTGTTTCTGCTGCCTTCTTCGCCTCTTCTGCTATATATTTAGCACTATTGGCTACGTCCTTCGCTTTATCTACTTCATCCTTCGCTTCATACGCTCGTGAATTGGCTGCAGCTGCTGTTTTCTTTGCTTCTTCTGCCGCACTCTCTGCTAAATTTGCCTTGACCTTTGCTCCATCCGCTACTTGCTTCGCATCCTCAGCTTTATTCGAAGCTTGGTAGGCTATATTCTCCGCACTTTGTGCTTTGTTGCGCGCTTGCTCCGCCTCATGTTTTGCAAAGCCCGCTGTTTGTTTTGTTTCTTTCGAAACTTCTTTGGCTTCATTCGCCTCTGTTCGCGCCGTTCCTGCTAACTTTTTTGCCTCATCTGCTACACGTTGCGCAGATTCTGCTATAAGTTTCGCATTATTAGCTACATCCTTCGCTGCACTCGCTTCATCGCTCGCTTCATCCGCTTCTGTTCGCGCCGTTCCTGCTGTCTTCTTTGCTTCTTCTGCCACACTCTCTGCTAAACTCGCCTTAACCTTTGCTCCATCCGCTGCTTCTTTCGCTTCACCTGCTTTATTCATGGCTTCATAAGCTATGCTTTCTGCCTTTTCCGCCTTACTCCGTGCTTGATCCGCCTCATGTTTTGCAAAACCCGCTGTCTGTTTTGCTTCTTTCGAAGTTTCTTTGGCTTCTTCCACTAGGTTTTTTACAACTTCATCACCAGAATGCATCGCTTGTTTATCAACACTCGCCGCCTGTTCTGCTGCTGCTTTCGCTTCATTAGCTACTCTTGTGGCTGCTGCTGCATCCTCTTGCGCTTGTTGCGCCGTTGCTGTCGCTGTCTCTGACGCCTTTTTTGTCTCTTGCGCCATAGTCTTTGCTTCAGAAGCTGTGATTGTCGCATCATCCGCCTTCTTTTCGGCTCTTGCGGCTTTCTCTTCTGCTGTTTCTGCTGTGCTCTTAGCTTCTTGCGAAAGCACATGGGCATCCTCTGCTTTATTTTTCGCTTCCACCGCTGTGTCTTTTGCTCTATCCGCTAACTGCCTTGCATTATTCGCTAACGTTTCTGCCGTTTCTGCTGTCGTCTTAACTTCTTCAACCAATTGTTTGGCTTCACCAGCTTTAGTCTTGGCTTGTGTAGCAACGGTTTCTACTGTTAAAGTCTTCTGTTCTACTCCTTCTGCTGTCCTTTTGGCTGCCTCAGCTGTATTCTTGACATGTTCAACCGATTGTTTAAGGCCATTGACATCTGTCAACGCTCTCAATGCCGTTTCTTTTGCATCACCGGCTACCGAAGATGCTGTCTCAGCTGTCGTTTTAGCTTCCTTCGCTGTCGTGAGGGCTTGACCACTACTCGCTGTCGCTGTTTCTGAAGCACTCTTAACCTCACCTATCACCTGCTTGGCATCATCAAAAGCACTCTTGGTTTGTTCGGAAAGTGTTTTTGCATCCTCTGCTGTTGCCTTGGCTTCTCTTGCTTCTGTCAAAGCTGTTTCTACTGTATTTTGAACTTGTGTCACTATTTGAGAGCTTTCCGTGACTGCTGTCGTCACTCTATCGGCTGCATCTTTAGTGTCCTCCGCAAAACTCTTGGCTTCTCGTGCTAACTTCTCGGCCGCTTCTGACTTCATCTTGGCCGCTTCTGAGGAGGCTTTCGATTCCTCTGCTGTTGTCTTGGCGGCATTGGCTGCTGTCGTAGCAGATTCAGATAACTTCTTGGCTTCTCCTGCTATTTGCTTGGCTTCTTCAGAACCACTCTTCGCTTCAGATGCCGTTTCATGCGCATTATTTGCTGTGCTCTCTGCACTATCCGCTTTGCTTTTTGCTTCACTCGCTTTGGTGAGAGCCTCTTCTGCCGTTTCATGCGATTCATTCGCTGTAGAAACCGCACTCCTCGCGGCATTGGACGCTGCCTCTGCTAAATCCTTGGCATCATCTGCTACTCTTTTCGCAGCATCAGCAGTTTGCTTCGCACCATTGGCTAGTCCAATTGCTCGTTCAGAAGATTGTTGTGCATGCACGCCTTGTTCTGCTGTCGCAAAAGCCTCATAAGCATAAAGAGACGCTGTTCCTAATAATTTTGGGACAACGACAACATCCTGTGAAGTCCCCTCTAGCATTTCTTCTTTTGTTGCTACAGGTAATAAATATTCATGTGTGTGATTTGGTATCCCCATTTCTTTCATCCTCACATCAGTTCAGAGCAATTCATCAAATGAACACTCTTTCAGTTCCTCAACATCATCCCTTAAAGTTTGTAATTGAGTTTCTAAAGCCTCAAATGAACCATCAAGCTCTGACTTCAAAGACGCCTTCAACAAATCTAAAATCCCATTAAGCGGCGCATGCACAAAACATTCCCCTGAATACAAAACGACCCGTATTTGGGACGGGTCGCTAAGCTCTGATATCGCAAATGGTTTCGATAACATCACATTTCCTCCTCATGTCTTTATCCCATAAACAACACTCACATTGATCGGACGCGTTTCCTCACCTCCAAAACTATCCATCATGATAGTATGATCATGATCGCCCAAATCTTCTCCTGCACGTTTGGGAATCGTATAAACCCTAATAGCGTGTCCATATCTGAGGAAAAATCGGTGGTGCGTGTTTATAACAGAGGGGATGACTTGCGGTTGTGTAATTTTGTCAAATTCCATATTACACATCTTTAAGGCATCGCCACTCAAACCCAAACATTCCTCATCAATAATACTCCTCTTACTCCTCTTAAGCGGATTATTAACAGAAGAGAGATCACGCCTACTCCTAGAGGAGATTTCTGCTGGAGAAACAACACCAAGACCATGTTCATGATCTCTCAAAGAACACTCTTGTGTGCTTGCAAAACTTCGTTCACCTTCAACAAAACCTGAATAATCAAAGCCACGCAAAAACATGCCCCGTAAATCAGGAACATTAAACGTCGTTTCATCGTCCCCGCTGCCCCATATTGTGCCTATCATTGCAAACAAATCGCGATACAGACTCCGTGAATAGGCTTGCCCATCACACAAAAGCCAACCATCCGGCAATGTTTCCATTGCAAACATCCCTATAAAACCAGTAGGTAAATGCGTAAAGGGACTCTTTTCTCTTATCGTAGGATTAAGAAGCTGCCATCCTGAAATCTCTTCATCATACACCAACGTATAGATGTGCCCGTTTTGTATCTCACCACCAATAAGAGGCGAAATGCCTGTTTCTGTCGCCTTGTAAACCGCTTTACTTTGTTGACCATTGAGAGAAACCGTCGTCGCGCCAATATTCCAACCATTCGACTTAAAACGCAAAACTAAATCATTCCTATAAGTAGAAAAATGCCATTGCCCTTGTAAGCGAATTTCTGTCTGTTGGCGCTCAAAGTTAACAAAAACAATACTTTTAATCACTCCTCCCCTATCCGATAAATACTCTCTTATCCTTTGCATCATTACACGTGCACTGTTATTCACTGTATGAGGCGCCTGTCCCTCTGACCAATTAATCAAATCATCCGCACCTGCATTCTCTGATGCCGTCAATGACCAATCATAAATGTCCGACATCATCACCTCATGTTTTTATCGCAAAAACAACACTCACATTGATCGGACGCGTTTCACTCTTTCTATCCGTTAACGACGTAAGATGTTGGGTATGAGGTTGCTCAAGAGGCGTAGCAAAAGTATCATAAGTCACAATATCTTCTTCTTTTACTCCAGTAATTGCACTCACTCTCGATTTCTGATCATCGTCAAGCGCTCGCCCCCATAAAGCTGTTGCATCACCATGCCAATAACGTGCCTCATCCTCAGCCATCTGTGAAACTGATATCCTATGACCATCGTGTTGATGAGATTGAATTAAATCATGCTGTACACTCGCAAAAATGCGTCCCGTGTCAACATTACGTCCTCCATCAAAGCCTCGTAAAAACATCCCCCGTAAATCAGGAACATTGAATGTTCTAAAGCCATCACCACTCCCCCATATCGTCCCTATCGCCGAAAACAAATTACTATAAAGGCTCCGCGAATAAGGACTCCCATCACATAGCAACCAACCACTAGGCAACGCCTGCATCGCAAACGTCCCTATAAAACCTGACGGATAAGGAGAACCTGACAAACCTAATTGCGACTGTGTAGGAGTAGGATTAAGCAACTGCCAACCAGAGATCTCTTCATCGTACACTAAAGTATAAATGCATCCGTTTTGAAGCTCTCCTCCCTCTAACAAAATCGGAACGCCTATTCCTGATGCCTTGTAAACAGGTTTAGTTGAGAGACTATTGAGCGCTACCGTGGTTCCTCCAACATTCTTGCCTTTTGCTTTAAAGCGCAAAACTATACCATTCTTGTACTCCAAAAATTGTGATTTGGTTTGGAGCCTAATCGATGTTGTTTGTTGGCTGTGATTAACCGTAAACGTACTTTCTATCGCACCGCCCGTATCCGATAAATACTCTCTTACACGCTGCATCATTGCACGTGCACTGTTATTGATCGTGCTTGGGCGCTGTCCCTCTGACCAATCAACCAAATCATCGGCGCGCGTGTTCTCCGACGCCCTAAGCGACCAATCATAAATCGTTGACATCTCTTATGAATCCTAAATCTTGTAAAACGGTCCGTAAAACGCACGCATGAATTGCGTCATCAAAGGATTATCATCAGATCTCTCATCAGCTTCTTCTGATGCCTCTTGCTCTGATGAAAGTAAGGCTCTTAAAACCTCGAGAAAGTTCTCTCTATTGCCAAATTTTCCCTGTGCTATAGGATGACCATAAGCAACAGGAGATGGGCTCCTTGCCTGTTGCCCACCATACATCTGCAACACACGGGTAACAAAATCACCGGCGCGCATAGCGTTGTTTCCACCATTCAAACCAACCGCATTGCTGCCAACAATTTGTGCCGCATTCGCATGGGGATTTTGAAGAAGCCGCGCGGCTCCTCCTGCCCCTTGTTGATGCGCTAAATACAATTCTGCTTCACTAGGTGCTCTTCCCAACAGACGGCTTAAATGGTTGCGATTATCAAGTGTCAACCGCCCCATGGCATCTGCCGCTTGCATGGGATCAAACCTATCCCGCAAGCCATATTGTTTGGCGGTGCTATCGATAAATTGATACAAACCACCAGCAGAAGAGCGTGGATTCCTTGCATTTGGATTCCCTCCACTTTCAACTTGCGCAACACGGTACAAATAACTCTCTGGCAAACCATAACGCGCTGCTGTTTGCCGTATCGCTTGATTAACAGAAGGACTATAACGGGTCATTTCGCATACTCTATTGAAGCACTAGGACCTAACCCTTTTGCTATAGCCCTAGAAACAATCTTCAAGCCTTCATCAGTTACCACACCGGCTTTATGCCACTTCAAAGCACTTTGAATCAATTTGGCAATTTCATTGCGCTCCATTCCTTTAACGCCAAAAGTTGCCAACTTCGCTATACCGCGCTCTAGCTCTTGTCTTGCTCGTACCGCCTCTGGGGCATTCGGATGAAAAAATACATTGCGTGCTAATTTTAGAGATTCAGTTGGCCAATGCAAAAAATTTGAAAAATTAATTCCGTCAAAAAGAGAAATCTTAGGAATGCCTTCAAATTTGCTAAAACCCTCTTTTGCTGCATCAGAATAGAATTGCTCCTGATCTACTGCCTTTTTAAAAGTAGAAAACCGTTCCGGTCCTATCATCCTTTTAAGATTCTCAGATGCAAGATTTTGTTTTAAAAGTTTAGAAAATTCATTAATAGGGTCATCATTTTTTCTGAGTAAATCATCTAATGCATCTCTCATACCCATCTGATAGGTATTATTTTGTTTTGTCCAGTTCCCTTTAGAAAGATTTTCCTGAACTGCATTCCTTTCAAAACTCTTTTCAAGCTTTGTTCCAAGAGCTTGTCTACCTTCCTCAAAGCTATCTGCAAAGTTTTTGAATTTTGCTGCACTACCGCGTGCTGCTTTGTACGTAGGAGAGATTTCGTCCATTATTTTTACCAAATTTTGTTTGAGGACTTCGTATCCTAAAATCTTTTGGTTATCGCCATGTTTCTTACTTTTTTCGATTAAATCATCAAGAGACTGCTTAGTTTGATCTAATAACTCTATCGTAGGTTTATAGGTTATACTGCTAAATCTTCTATCATAAAACCTTCTAGGATTTATACTGAGAGGGTGTTCCTCTAAAGTATTGACAGCTTCTTTAAGAGCTTTTTGAAACCCTTTATTTTCAAAAAGTTTATTAAGAGCCGGATAATACTCTCGTCCTATCGGCGTTTGCCTTGCTTGTTCATAAAGATGATCATGCGCTTCTTTCCCTTGCTGTTTAAGCGTCCTGCTTAAAGTATCGCTATGCTGGTATGGAACAATTGTCTGCTCCATCATATCATCAAGACGTTGAACAGAACCGCCTAATCTTTTCTCATGCGCTTGTTTCAAAAGATGATAAACATCTTCATTTGTTTTAGACGCATTCCACAAAGTCTGTCGTAGTTTTTCATTAATATCTGTCAAGAATACTTCGTGAGGTTCTGAGCTAAGACGTTCGGTAATTTTTTGGGGTTTATTATCGTAAAGTTGCTTGGCAACTTCTCGCAAAGCCTTATTGGAAACCTCTTTATGAGCGGGATTAAAATAATTCCTTACAAGTGGAGGTGATTTTAAAGCATTTACAAGTAAACCACCTAACTTAGAAACCCCCGCACCTGCTAAACTAGCAGCTGGTGTCAAAACTGCCCCACCAACACCACCAGCTAACGCCGAATTCACCGTATCATTGTAACCTTCTCCAGCACCAGAACCATGTAAAGCTCCAGAGCCTGCCCCAACAAGAGCTCCCCTACCTAAACCTCCTAAAGTCGAACCTGCTCGCAAAAAATTTAAAGCAGGGATCCACAATGATGCTATTGTTGGTAAAATCGAACCAGCAATATAAGCACCAGAAGACCACCATGGATGTTTCTCTTCCAAAGCTTTTTGGTAAGCACGTTCTTTGGCTACTCTTCTGTTATAAACCTCTTCTGCCTTTTTATCGCCGCTCCAATAATCCCTCACACCTGCTTCACGTACTGCTTTCATTTCGTCAAAATAACCTGCCGTTGCACCAGATGCGCTATGTCTCATAACCGCATCCAACCACGTAAGATCTTTATCATCAAATGAAAAATTATCTGCTGTAAATTTTGTATTAAATGAAGCCGTATCATCATCAACAAGAGGGGAATAAGGAATATAACCCGTTGTTTTTTTTCCTTGATTACCACGACTGTTCTTCACCGAAGACGTACCATCATTATCGGATACATCATCAACAATGCGAGAATAAGGAATATATGCCATTTTAAGCCCCTTTAACCCTTATCTTTCCATCTTCACCAATAAAGCGTGCACCGGAAGGCAATGCATCTTCCTCTTCTTTGCTGGTAACAAGTGGCAAATCATTACGTCCTTGCTGTGGAGCTTTAGAATGCTGCTGTGATGTAACCTTATCAACATTCTCTTTCGTTAATGCAACGTGACGGTTTTCTAACAAAGACAATACGTCTGATTTCATCTTACCCAAAATCTCATGGATTTTTTTCAATCTAAACAAGAGCTCTTTATGACCCAAGTTGTACTTTATCTCTCCTAAATAGCTCTTTAAGATATCAAGCTCTCTTTCTGTGAGATTCCCAAAACCTGAGGCGCCATTACGCGAATACTGTCTCATCGTTTCTAAACGATCAATACCTATACGATTTTTAATGGAATCAAGCAGTGAACTCATATCACGGTGTTGAGGAACACCCAACTGAGCTTGTATACTAGCCGCATTACCTGTAGCCCATTCACCATTTTCTTCTATATAATTCATAAAACGTTCAATGTCATGGAGTGTATTATTACTGATAGTTTCTCTATTTTTAAGCTCTATCGTTTCTCGTAGGCGGTCCAATTCTTCTTTAGATTTAGCATCATAACCGCCGTTCGCTTTTTGTAATAGAAAAGCATTCAACGCATCTTTATTCCCAGCCATAAACCGCGCTTCTTCTTCACTGTAGCCTTTAGACTTTAGATACTCGATTGTTTGGTTAACTTGCTTCCTCTGTTCTCTTTCCATATCACCGCGACGAAGATTCATAGCTCCACTCGCTAAACTTTGTGCTATCGTCCCATCTGATAAGGCATAACCAATCCCATAATCCGCTAATCTTTGTAAAAACTCTGGACTCCGTAGATGATCCCAAAAGCTCTGTTGAGAACCAGCCGTTTGGTTAGGAACGACACCCTCTTGTGCCTGTACAGACTTTTGTGGTTCTACCGTTGAAATAGGTTCTGGTAACTGAGCCTGCTTTGGTTGCAATGATGCCAAATCCGAAATTGCATTAGGCAATGGCTCTATATCTTTACCGAAACCTAGAGGATTTTGTTGTGAACCAAAAGTCGCTATAGGTAAAGAAGGTACTGAAGATGGTACATCCGGTTTAAATCCTGCTGGTCTCAAAGACGAACTTACATCTGGTAAAGGGGGAATATTTTTAGCTAAGCCATGTATATTTGGTTGCGAACCAAATGTAGCTATAGACGAAGAAGGGATTAAATAAGAAAAATTATTTTCTTGTTGTTTCGCGTCTTCTCGTGCCATGCGTTGATTTTGCATAAGTATACGTGACGTCAATGGGTCCATTGCATATATAGACTTAAGAAGTCTTGAGAAAATATTATCACTATTGTTTTCCATAACTATCTCTCTTATCTCGCTTATTTTCCTACATAATTTGAACCCAATTGACTAAGACTAGCTAAAATCCCTATAGCGTTCTTCCAAGGATTGTTGCCTTGCATCATTGTACCTGTCATATTATTCGTCGTCGTACCGTAATTTCTTGCAAAACCATGACCAGCATTCATCAACATGTTCAGTCTGTTCCAACCGCTATTGTCTTGCTCCAGCCAACGTTCGCGATTGGCATCAACAACTCTCTGATTGTAATTATCAAGCACACCTCCCCCCTGTATGGCATTGGAATAGGCATTGCCATAACCCTGTAAGAAATTATTCGCCGCTCCCAACTGATTTTGATTGGCTTGGTCTATCAGTGAATTCGCTTGCATCATGCGGTCCGCATCACGATTATATTGATCTGCCATAGCACTTGTGGACAAAGCACCAAGTTCATTTGCCAATACACCTGCATGTGCACCGGACCCATAACGACCCGCACCAGCAAAAGAACTGTTAATCGTATCTCTTACACGGTCTAAGCTATTTTGAAGGGCGGCATTAAAAGACGGATTCTGTCCAACCATACCACCAGAAGCCATATGTCTAAGATTCATGGCTGCCGACGTTGGATTGTAGATTGTATTCATCAAAGAGCGATTTTGATAATGATGAGGAATACTGCCAAGACCACTAATGCCATAGCGCGTTTGATCACTTAACGGGGCAATACGAGGTCCCCCATACACATTACCCCCAATCCCTGTGTCATACATTTGATACGCATCCCTACCCCCACGCTTAAATACATTCTCCATCCAAGCAGGAGGGGCGCTTGTCTGTACCTGCTTTTGTTCTGTTGTTGATGGTGTCTTGCTCCCCATTTCACAATTCCTTCCTGTAATAAAGCATATCTATGCTGTAACCTTGCTTGTCCAATGCACGTTTCCAACCCAAACGACCCAAGATCTCCATTTCAGAAGCGCCATTCTCACGCGCCCAATCCTCTGCAACTTGCAAATTGTCAACTTGATCAAGAACACCCTTGCCACTACATTCACAAATGAGCGCGCGCTTCTTTCCTAAAACTGTCTGTTGTATCTGGGTCGTGACTACCGCTAAAAATCGCTCTTCATCATCCAAAACAAGCCATAACTGTTTCTTGCCCGTGCAAATGGCTTCAATCAGTTCCTGCAACGTAATTTCATGTTTAAAACGCTCTACATACTCATTAAAAGATGCAATGATTTCTTCAAGATAAGGCGCTATACGCTCCATATCCCAAGAACTGGTCAAAAAGACTTTTGCCATTAGCCTCTGCCTAGTGACCGTAAATCCACGTTAAAGCCAGTGATGTGTTTCCACGTAACACCTTCAGGAATACGCAATTTAAAGCGGTGATAACGATTACGTGAACGACCGTGATAAGCACCCGTCACAAAGGAACATATCCTCTCCTTGTGCCATATAATCGGTGTGTCATTACTACGAACTCTCCGTTCCCCTATGCTTAAAAGCCCTTTTAACGTATCAACCTCTGCAAACATCTTGGTGAAAAAACTAAAGCTCCCATCCGGTGCACCCATCTCTTGCGAAACAAGAGTTGCCTCCATCGGCGCTCCTGTAAATACAACAAGTCTGTTTTCCTTATCAAAAGCACCAAGCATTGGAGCGCCACTTTGCCAAATGGAACTGTCAAGAGAAGCCGGTAAGCTCTCAAGATTGGTCGAAATCTCATCTAATTGTTCCAAAGTATAGCCTGCCGTGAATACTGGAAAGAACGTAAAAAGTTCTCCTTGAACGGTCGACCATTTCTGCAAGCCCCAATCATAAACAAAGGTGGTTTGTTTGTTATTGCCACTCTTCAAAGACCAGTAAACGCGATTATAGACAGGGTCTATCATCCCTTGCATCTCATCAAGAGCAAGCTTATCAAACGTCGAAAATACCGTTCGGTCAACCTTTTCAAAACCTATCGGTAAAAGTTGACCTTCCAAACTCATTTGATAAAAACCACCATCACCTGCAAAAAAAGCGTCACTCCCTCGACATGCTATAGAGGCTGCACTACGGGCTCCTCGCTTGTCTTGTATCTTTTGAAACGTAAACACAATCTTAGAACCCGCAACAAAGGTTCCAGCATAAATAGCAGAACGCATAAAAATGAGGGGATTGGTGGATTCCGTTGCCCCTTGAACATATTCTCCATCCGGAAAATCTTGAAAATCGCAATCTTTCTGCTTAACTGTCCAATGAGTAGCATCTTCCAAACCAGACCAATGAATGCGATTAGGATGATCTGTTAGCTGCATCAGGCAAACAAAAGGTCCCCAAACCTTCACCAAACCTGCTTTCGGCGGATTGCCTCCTAAATCTTCAAATCGTTCAGAACTATGGGTATTAAAAACTTGTGGTTTATCATTTTTATTTACCGCAATAATTCTTTGACCAAACAAAGCGAACGACCATTTGTTCTCATCATTTGCCTGATACGTCACACCATTTTGACTGATGTCTTGCCAACCACGCGTTTGACTATCGTAACTGTAAAGCTTTTTTGCACCACCTACGATAATCTTGACACCATTGCCCGTTCTAAAGGCTATGGAACCTAAAGGACTCTCTTCCAAAGGAGCAGAAATAACCGTTGCACTAGGCATTGGGATATAAGAACCGTCCGCCGGCAATACATTGACCAGTGTATCAGTAAACTGACTGTTTACAGTTGCAACATCAGGTCGATAATCGGCAATGGGAAAATAAACCATGCTAAAAATCCGTTGGTATTATTCTGGTCACGTTATAACGTTGAGACGTCTCTGCACGCAATTCATGCAACTGTTCGTTAAAGTCATTATAAGCTGCCGTCGCACAATCAGGATCTTTCAGAATATTCTTGTAAAGTTCGTATTTTGCACGCGCCTTAATCAAATCAAAGGCATGTACAAACCATGGATGTTCCTGATGCACATTCTCAAGTTCTTCCAAACGCATCGGTGAGAGAATAAGTTGAACCTGATAGGCTCTATCCGGTGTGGGATAAAGATGTAATTGCCTATCAAAATAGCTATAACAAACCGGCGTTCCTTGCTGCCCTGAAACCAACGAAGGCTCTAAAGAAAGATGGCTTCTCCGCTCTAATTCAAACTTATTATTCCCTGAGTTAAGAAAGACTGTTTTGATTTTGACAGCCGTTTCAATATGGCGGGTATCGGTTGCATCATAAGCCCCTTGCCCCGCCCGTGTCATAAACACAACATCACGGCTTTCATTAAAGTAAAAGGTTTCCCTCTCACAAAAACGAATGGCTGCAAAAATACTTTCTTGGATTTGATGAACATACTCATCCGCTATGTCATCAATCTCATTCTGAATTACCGATACAAGGTGTGCTAATGTTCCTCTGTGTCGAAAAACATCTTGGCTATCCTGTATCGGCCCTCCCGTCCTTATCGTGATATAGTGACGTGACATAAAAACACCTTTCAGTGAAATACAAAATGAAACTAACTTGACATTACATATCATGTGCACTATAGTACACTAATGATAACCATTCATAAAACTACAGAATTTGATACTTGGCTTAAAAAACTCAACGATAAAGGCGTTAAAGCTATTATTCTTCAACGTGTTGTACAGTTAAGACAAGGTCTTTTAGGTGATGTTAAATTCTTTAATGGCATTGGTGAATTACGTATCCACTATGGTGCTGGTTACCGAATTTATTTTACCCAAAAAGGCTCTGATTTTATCCTTTTGTTATGTGGTGGAGATAAATCAACGCAGAAAAAAGATATTGAACAAGCATTAAAGTTAAAAGAGGAGTACAGTGATGAAAATAACCCCATTTAAACCAGAAGAATATCTTGAAGACATTGAAGTACAACAAGCATTTCTTAATGAAGCCTTTAAAACCGGTGATGCTGCTCATATAGCGGATGCCCTTGGTATTGTTGCACGTGCTCAAAATATGAGTGCCTTAGCAAAAGAAACCAATCGCGAACGCAGTGGATTATACCGCTCTTTAAGCAAAACAGGTGACCCTAAACTTTCTACCTTAGTCGCTGTCTTATCTGCCCTTAATCTGCAACTCTCTGTACAATCTATTCCATAAATCGTGAGGGGAATTAAGCCTTCCCCTATACCTCTCAACGATTGGTCACGAATTGCACGACCACAACACACTCACCAGCCGCGGTTGTTTTATCCCGTGTTGCATAAAGCGTAAACTCTTGATCTTCTGGAACAAACTCTTTTTGGTTGGTTGATGTAAAATCTTGCGTACCTTGGGCTTTGATGTCCTTTTCACTAAACTCATTACCCCCATAGGTGCTGCCTATCTTTAATTTCGCATCCGAAAACGCTGTCTTCACAAACGCTTTAATCGAAAGGATCATTGCACCACGCGGTAAAGTCCCGATTTTGCGTGTCAAATGCTTATCTTTATGCGAGATATTCAAACGCAAAAAACTGACCTGATGTGTATGAAGATCTCTGCCGTGTAAGTGTCCTGTTACGCCATCTACCATGTCCTATTTCCTTTCCTCATCACTCAACTTCACCGCTGTAGGTGGGGATAACTATCGTTCCAAAATCTTGGGCTCCTTGTGCTCTTCCAGGCATTTGGAAACGCGTTTTCTTCATGCCCATAATTGTATGCACTCCAAAACCGTATTCGCGTTTGTAGTCGAAGGTTTCTTCTTCGATTTTATAGCGGGTCTTACCGTAACTCTTACCAAATGCCATAACGACACTTTGCGCTCCAAGCAAAACAGCACGGCGCACACCTGCAAGACGTGTACTATCCGTGGATTTAACACCATTGGTGACATGCTCTGATTCACGTAAAATCACACCATTATACATGCCTAGAGAACCATCAAAGATTGGGTTTTTGGAACGCGAACCGGTATAAGCGGCTTTCTGAATATCAAGCCATTGACCCGTTTCTGTATTAGTGCGCAATTGCGTCACCTGAATGGGATGCAAATACAACACATAAACACTCTCGCCATTCACACGAACCGGTCTAATTTTAGGATTCGCTAGCTTGGCGCACTGAACCGCTTCATCTATCAATTTAAGATTAAAGCTGTGTTTGGCTTTTTCTGTAAGATCTTCATCCTTGGTTTTTGCTTCTGGTCGCACAATGCGCTTATTGCTTGGAGCTAACGGTGCATTAAAGCCCCAAAAAAGAGGATCAAGATCAACCAATTCTCCCTCAAAATTGAGCCTGTTAGCGGTATAACCGCAAGCGTGAACGAAAAACATCAAACTCAAACGGTCCGCATACCAATCTGATAAACTATTTTTGGCTTCTTCGCGCAAATTAAACAATGTGCGCTGATTATCAATAGTGCCTTCATTGGCAATTCTTGTTCCATGATAAAGTTCATTGATATACAGTTTATCATGAAGGAATTGGAGTGCTTCTTCATTGCCTTCAAGCGTTTCGCCCTCACTCACACCACGTCCTGATAACTGAGCGCGCAGACTAAATGTTACACAATCCCCTTTGCCTTTTTGCGTCTCTGTTTTCACCTGAATAATGCTATTGGAATCCTGCCCCATCAAAGGAGCAATAGGAGTTGCTTTGGAGACCTCCGCATCAAGAATTCTCGCCCATGTTTTTAATGCATGGGGATCATTAATCCCTATATGTGTTGTTGCCATTTATTTCACCTTTCTTTGCTATAAAAAAAACCGGCTTAAAGCCGGAGTACTAACCCGCACCAAAGGCGGCTTATTCTCTAAAAAGTCTTTCACTTAATCTTCATCATCCGCACCACTCAATTTGCGTATAAGCACTCGGTTCTTTGGATTGCTGTACCATGCTTGAAACTCTTTATCCGTCATAGCGTTCATCGTTTCCCATGAAAGTGGACCTGTACTCCCCCCTCCTCCAGACGCCGTTAAGGTTCTCGCAGAATTCTGACGGCTTTGAAGTTCTGCAACTTGATTATTCGCTTGCACTACTTGGTTCTGATAACCAAGGTTTTGTGCTATTCTATAAATCTCTTCTGCAGGATTGAGGTCTCTTTGTGCACAAGTCGCTACAATCGTACGCAATTCATTCCTTATGATCTCAGAAATTGTGTTTGGATCTGCATACTCAGGATAAAGTGACGACCAAGAACTCAATTCCTTCGCACGCTTCTCATAAAGAAAATTTGCCGCATCACCAAAATCACTGGATTTATTTTGAAACGACTTAACAGAACTGTTGAAAAACTGGCCAAGACGTATATCATGCTGCTGCTGTTCCTCAGCTTGTCTTAGCGCTTCTTTCTGCTCTCTAATATACGCATCCTGCTCTCGAATCTTTTTTCCTATCCAACCAATATAACCAATAAGGTCTCGTGTAAAATCTAGGGACGCACTTTCACCTTCAACCATTGGCGTCTGGGATTGTGGTTCATAAAACTTGACAAGCTCTTCACGGGCTTGTTTGGCTTGTTGCTCCGCACGCTGCTGTTCTATACTAGGAACAATCTCTGAAGGCTTTTCAACGGGCTGTGCAACCGGCTCTGGAGAGGTGACATCATCATTATCAATCGTTTCACCATCATAAATGCCAGCATCAAAAGAGCTCTCATCATCAAAGACCGGTGCTCCAACTCTGTAATCTTCATTCCTACCTTCATTCATTTCTGCATTCATTCTTTCACCTCTCTCAACTATGCATACCTCTGTGTAATGCTATTCGCTCTCGCATGATCTGATTGTGTGCCTGAGTATTGAGAAGCTTCTGCCGTTCAATCTCATAGCGTTGCTTCATCAGTTCCGCTTCTGTTTTTGCTCTCTCTTGATGTACAAACAGATCAATCTGCTTTTGTTGCAAATCCATCTGATGCATCTGTGCTTTCGTCTCTAAGTCTTGTTGCTTTTCCTGCAACTTCATTTCCTGCTCGGGATCCATCTGCTGTTGTTGTGCCATTTGTTGCTGTTGGAACTTCTCACTGACACGATTAAGCAATGACGCCGGCAATGGAGAATAACGAAGTAGATCAAGCATAATATCCGGCGTAATGGCATTTTGAAGCAATGGGAGCAGCTGTGTGATAATACCGAAGGTGCGCTCTTTCTCATTCGGGCTGGTTGGCGCATCATCAACGACAATATCATACTCAACACTCGTTACTTCTTCACGCGTCAAAGGAATATATTGCGCATTCTCTTCACCAGATATCCGTACCAAACGACCATCGGACAAGTAATTCTGTATAAGGTGCAAAATAATCTTACCTTGCCGCTTGCGATACAAACGTAAACCATCAAACAGACAAGCAAGCAGATTTAAACTGGATTGGCGTCGTTGTGCCTCCAAAATACCAGCTTGTGTCACTTCCCTTGTGCCAATGAACTCAGGTGATAAACCCGTCACCTGATTAATTGCTTCCTTAGCTTCATTAAACAGCTGGAAAAAGCCCGTTGGAAATTCTGCTACGGGTTTGGGTTGGATCTTTCTTTGTGCAAGGGCGCCATCTTCAGCAACCAGCAACGCATCAGCCCGTGCCCAATCTTGCATAGCCTGCCTGATGTCCTTAAACGCCCCTTCCTCGACAATAAGCCCCCCTTTGGATTGGCTATTAAGGATATACATCACTTGACTAAAATATTTATTCGCCCACCGTTGTGGATCTTTTGTAGGACGTACAACCCCATAAAATTGCCGTTCTATCTTGTCAAAATACCCCGTTATACACTCCCAACCCAATTGACCAGCTGGAACCAAAGGTTGATCGGGGCATAGCAAAACCTTCCTGCCTAAAAAAGCGCGCTTAACAACCTTCTTATTAAAAGCCGCCCCTTGAATATCCGGCATCATACATTGAAGCTGTTTAAATTCTTCCTCGCTATAATCACGAAGTTCTCCAGTGCTTAAATCTGGTGCCTTGTAATATCGCTCGCTTTCAAACCAACGGCATTCAACAAGCGTGACCATCCGACGACCGTTTTCAACATCAATGCCCTTCTCATCACTGTAATAATCAAGATCATTATGGTGAGCACCTTCATGAGAGCTCCCATCACGAGCCCAATCTGCACTCAATTCACTCCAATGGGCTTTGGGAAACATCTGCTTGGCTACTTCCAAAGGCTTGCGGTCTACATACCACAAACGTTGCGCATCGGTTAAGTTCGGTTGCACCGCTGCACTGTCCCAAACCATCTTTAACGGATCTAAACGCGTAATAACCGGTTCACCATCAAAGCTGTTTTCATAATCAAGCCGCGTATCTGTCCAGCCCATACCGCAAATGACAGCATCCTGAAAGGCATCACTATCAGCGTATTCTGCATGCGCCGTATCTCTAAACCATTCCGCTGCACCGGTAAGCAATTCACTAGGCAATGCCTTACCTACTTGACGTGGAATAAACTGCACTTCGCGCTTGTTATTACGCTCTGACCCCACAACGGCATTGACCAATGGGGCAATACGATTAAAGGTCATAACGGGGCGGCGTTGCTTTTTTAACGCCGATAAATCTTCTTCATTCCATTGATCACCATTGTAAAAACCAAAATCCTCCCGTGCATGTTCACGCCATTTGTTCACATGCTCCACATCTTCTTTGTACCAGCTCACAAGCTTACGAAACAAACCTTCATGAGAGAGATCAGATACGTTGCTGTCTTTCTCTAAATGTTCATCATCATGCATCATTCTGCCATCCATGAGGTACTCTCATATTCCGTTCTGCCGCTATAAGCTGGTCGCTTTTGTATTTCTTTTGGTGGTTTGTATGAAATACACATCAGTCCAAAGGCATCTGCCCCATGACTGGACCAATCGTGCTCTGCTCCCAAGCCAATATTGCGCTTCTCATCCCATTTCTCGTGATACCAGTTCAGTGCCTTACGTCCTGCTACCGTCGTCTTCTCATTAAACCAAACAGAAGGCAAAACACGGCGGACTGTTTCTATACGTATCTTAACAGCCCCTGCTCCCTGATTAGGGATAACTTTTGTTTGAAAGCCTGCCTGTTTAAGAGCGCTCTCAAAACTCACATTGTGCACACGATCTCTGGTCGCACCGTCATGGGGGAGAACCATCAATGCCTTCTCATAGCCATTTTGACGCAACCAACCGATATGCTCCGATAATGGTTGTCCCTGCGCTTCGTAATAATCGAGCACTCTAATTTCTCGTCCAACAAATTGCGCTATCCATATCGCCGTTGCATCTGCCTTGGCTCCTGTTCCCCCAATGTCCCAAAAGGCGCGTATTTGCATCAAGGGGTCGCGCGCAACACGTCCTATTCTCCCCTCTTGCTCAGCTGCCAACATCTCTTTCTGATAGTAAGCACCTTGAACCGCGGTAAGATAAGCCCCCTCCCAAATATGCTTATAGGTCTCTGGTCGATTGTTAAGATCATCCAACCGCGCTTCATTCAAGATCTTTGGAAACTTCGGATTATCTGACCAATTGATCTCCACACGCTTAATTGCCTCATTGTCTGAAAAGCGAAACCGCTTCTCAACGGGGGCATTTTCTCGCAACGGGTTCCATGTGACCCATAACTCTGCCCGCCATCCCTCTCCTTCTTCACGTAAAGTCGGTATAAGCGTCTGCCAAGCTGTCTCTGTAACGGGCTCTGCTTCATCAACCCAACAAAGCAAAATACGCCCCATAGACTTGATACTGGCAATATTGCGGTCAAGACCAGAAAACTGAAAGGCTATACGACCATCAATCGACTTAATCGACGACTCTCCAACCTTGTAATAGTCCTTTAAAAAGTCATGTGCTTCAATGGCGCGTTTAATCTCCTCCAATGAACTTTCTGCCAAAGAATTTTGAAACTGCCGTGCACAAAGGATAGTGCCTGATATTCCTCCCATGCCAAATTGATAGCCTTTTAAAGCAGCCATCAAGGCAAATGATCTTGTCTTCCCAGACCCTCTCCCTCCCCAAGCCGCTCGTACCAAAGCCTTACCTGTAAATATCGGTATAAGCTTTGGAACAATATTAATTTGTCTTGTCGTCATTCACTAAAGGCGCGATTTCTACACGCGTTATCATCTTAATGGCTCCGCCATCTTCCCCTGTCACTTGCAAAGGCAACACCTTACCAAGCAATGCCAAATAAGCAGCGGGGCATTCCATAGCTTGTTTTTCCAAATAAGAGATCAAACCATCCTTGCCAATTTTATTCCCAGCATTCTCAGCAGCCTTAACCACTGCTTCTTTCAAAATGCGCGTCATCTTATTCGGAACGCCTTTGACACGCCCTTGCCCTGCCTTTGGGGGTATACGCTTTTTAATGGGTTGTGGAGCCTGCTCTGTATTTTCTGATGTCATAAAATACGCCCTCCAGATAATAAAAAACCCCGCATTTGCGGGGATTTTCGACTGTACATTTCCCTCTCTAGACACAATACGCCTAAGTACAGCAATGTCATTAAATACGATTTGCTACACTTTGTCAACATAAAAATAACACATATTGATATATTCAAAGGGAATCGGTTAAGCAGTGTTCTAAACAGTGGATCGTCAAAAAAGAGAAGATAATGATTATAGAAAATTTATGCTTTATTGGAGTTTTGATAGCATTGTTTTTATTAATGCTATTCAATGCAATACATGCCATTAAAAAAGCAGGAAAAAAAGGGAAAGAAATAGTTGCATACTGCACTGTACTATTTTTACCAACGTTTGTTCCATGGATTCCTACACTTATAATATTTAATTCTAACCTTATAGGAAATGATCTACAAGAAAAAGTGGCTGCTCTATTGCTAGCTATATCTGCCGTGAGTTTTATCATGTCATGTATAATGATAAAAACAATACGTGAAGATGGTCTACAAGATAACATTAAAGACATAGCTTTAATAACTTGTGGAATACCACTTCTAATTTGTGGTTTCATTGGTGGTATAATTGCACTTTTTATGTGGAATATAACAATAGGGATAATAATTTTAGGGTTATTAGTTTTAATCGGTATAGGTATAAAAGAAAGTTTGAGAGTGATTTTGGGAATAATTGGAGCAATATTGGGGTTAATACTAACGATAGCGTTGATCAAGTTTATTTGGAAAATTGTCTAATGAAAAGTACTTATAAAGCACATTAAGAGTAACGCGTAATGAATTCACAAGATGTGGTAACATTTGATCTTCTATCACGAGGTACTGTAGCGCAGCATGAAGATTATACTGTCTATAGAGGCATTGTGCTTCTTTTAGTGCCTCTTGCGTGTTTATAAACTGCTCTGTTGCAAATGCTACCCATTTATCTCTTGCCTTATCATCTGAAGATGACGGCATTTCGTCATAAATCGCATTAGGCAAGCCTTTTGCACAAAGGTAATCGTTTCTTATCTGTAGATATTGCTGGGCGGCGTCATATTGCTCTTGTGTAAGCACGCCTTGTAAACAAAGCCGCCCTATGTAAGTACTAGAGAGCGGATTTTTTGCCTCTTGTAGCGTTAAACCAAAGCGTTTTGCACGTATCTCTATTGCCAATTTATCAACAGATTCACGTGGTGCTTTTGCACGTGTTATACGACCATTTGGCTCTCTTACCTGCCCTGCTATTTTAGGGCGTCCCCTCTTTTTGTTTTTTTTCACTTATGCCCTCTATGCTATTTTCCTTGCTTTTTGTGAACATCTGTTAATTTTTTTTGTGAAGTATTTTCTGATGTCATGGTCTTTTAACTTCACACCAAACCGCCCATTATATACTTTCTCCCATGGCGTTCTGTCCTTATGATCTTCATTACATAGGTGAAAAGCTGAAAAATTTTTATATGCATTCCAAACAATCTCTAATAATTTAAAGGTATATTCATCAGTTGAATTTTTATGAATTTTAGGGATAAAAATCTCTCCTGTCTCTAAATCCACCATACGCGAATAACAATCGATAAAACGCCTGCCCCAATCTTTAAATTCATGATAAAGAGCCGGAATCACGGGACCATACGGCCACGCTTCTATACTATCGGGAAAGAGACGCTTACCTGTAGCTGCTAACATCCATCCATACGCAAGATACACCAGTTTTATGAGCTTCATAGGAGAAATTGGGATATCCTCCTCATGTCCCTTTTCAAGAAAGAAATTAGCAATTTGTTGAACTTGGTACATTATTCAAACTAAATAACCATACGGATAAAGAGAGACCTATAATTATGGTTAGTATGCTTTCCTTTATTTTCTTCTCAAGAAGCAAAATAAAGAATACAGCCAATGCCACCGCAATTACAATGGCTATAGCAAACTCAAAAATAGTCACAGGGACATCATTATGATTTAATAACAACATCTGATTTTGCATCATAATATTATGATATATAAGCCATTCTCCTAATTTCATTCTCACATCACCTCAAAAAGGAATCCCATCATTTAAAGCGTTTGTAGGCGTATCAAGAGGTCTATGAAAGCTTCTGTCATAAGGTGATGATTGCTTTTGATCATCATCATTTTTGCCATCTAAAAGCTTTAACTCGCCTTTGTATTTAGGTAAAATGACCTCTGTTACATACCGATCAATACCGTTTTTATCTTGCCATTTACGGGTTTGGAGCTGCCCTTCAATATAGACTTTGCTTCCTTTATGGAGATATTGGAGTACTATTTTTGCCAAATGTGGATTAAAAACCACAATGGAATGCCATTCGGTTTTGTCTACTTTCTTATTGGTTGCCTTATCTGTATAGCTTTCGGAGGTTGCTATACGAAAATTGACCACCTCGGTGCCAGAGTTCATTGTTTTGCTTTCTGGATCAGCACCTAAATAGCCAATTAACATCACTTTATTTAGCATTTGCTTTCTGTCCTTTAATGGAAAATAGTACTTAGAACAAAACGAACTCACAACTGATGGTGGTATAACACATTATGATGTGTAATCACAAACGAAATTTATTATAACACACTGAATCTAAAGAATGAATCCCATTTTTATTTTACTTAACAGCTTGCATTTTGATACGTTTTGTGCAATAAAGAGATGTTCTCTTATATTCTGATTGGTTATTTTAATCGTTTATTTGGATCGCTAGTTGTTTTGATTTAAAAAGCCGTATCAATTCATTTTGACGCGGCTTTTTTGCTACAAAGCCGCCCCCCGCGCCGTTATTTATTTACGCTGCTTTATTTATATCCTGATCATCACCCCAGACATCTTCAGAAAATTTCTTATTTTCTTTAAGCACAGCATTGCCATAAATCGTTGTAAATTGGCAAATTTGTGCCTTGCCACTCACATGAGCATTATCGTGAATTTTTGCACAGGGACCAACACGCGCCGAGCCAGAAACCTTGGCATTGTCATAAATATTGCTACCATCATAAACTATAGCTTTATCAAAAACATGAGCATTGCCATAAGCTTTTGACCACGCAGCAAGGCGTGATTTACCGTAGACATGGGCATCATTAAACACAAGCCCACTCACATGAGCATTTTCATATACACGGGCATTATCGTAAATAAGAGCCCCCTCAGTAATAACGGCATTATCACTCACAACGGCATTGCCAAAAACATAGCCACCAATTTTTGCATTTCCATTAATGACTGCATTGTCATAAACATGTGCCTTATCACTCAAAACCCATGCCTTATCACTAATCACAGCATTACCATAAACCTTAGCATAATTCACAACACAAGCATTATTGCGTATTTTGGCATTTTCGGAAACGCTTGCTTGGATAACCATAGCATCATCATAAACCCAGCAATTGCCTTTATGAGACAGATCACTCTCATCTTTAATAAAGCCGCCCAATTGACCAGCTTTAACATCATCAAAATCTCTTAAAGCACGAATGCGATAAAGAGTTTGATTATTAAACACACGCGTTTCATTAGTAAGTTCATATTTTGGAGAAGTTTCTTGATTTTTAACTGTAGCATCCATGCTAGTAATCCTTATCGTAAAAAAGGTTTCTATTGACAGCCCATAAGGGCGTCGGGCGCTAGAAACACGGCGATAAGTCCGCTGTATGCTTTCCCCTAAAAGGGTATTGTATGGCATAACCACACCCGACAAAACCGTTATATGCTAGTGATAGCATAAAAGAAAGTCAGTATTTAAAATGGGAAAAACCTTATCGTGGTTTATCCGCTTATCGCTAAGTGTTTCTACACACTTGATGCCCTTCTAAACGAACTTTTCTTTAAAGTCAATACGTATTTTTTATTTTTTTCACTTTTTTTCATTTTGATACTTACCTAATTGAATATCAAGTGCTTTTGCTATCTCGCTATCCATATCATAAGCTTGTGAAGAACACTTCTCACCTTCGTTGGTAGCTTCACAAATCAACGTCCCCTCACCTTTCCTTTGTATCGTTTTATTCACCTCATCTATCAACGCCTCATAACTCAATAAGCTTTTCGGCATATCACCACCATAAATCCAAGCTTTCACTCGAGCCTTGGTACTGTAATCAACTTTGTCAGGTATCTCATGATACTGTCCACCATCAAACTTTTCATACTCTCTTGTACCGTCTTCATATTCGTAGAGATTGTAAAAATACTCTGCCACTCCTAATCCCCATGGGGCATGTCCCACTGCTGTTGCAACAAACTCTTTTTGCATTGGCTGTTTACGTTTTTTTAAGAACAGGTCTTTTAATATTCCCATGCTTTTAGTCCATAATTTTACCAATTGGTCTATTTGCCTCAAATTTGACCGTACAGAGCTGTTTTAATATCCAATGTGGATTTTATCATAAAATCTTTAAATCGCTCTGTACGGTGCCTTTCTGTCAATTTAAACGCATGTCTATTCTCAAAATCATCAGCAAACTTCACTACTTTGCTGTTTATCCTTCAATGCCCTTTAAAACCTCTTCAAGACTTCTATGAGGCTTTTCAATGCGTTCTGATGGCATTGGTGCCTTTTGATGTGTTCCTTTTTCAGGCTTTTCAAGGTTCTTTAGAAGACGGTTTGCACGAAAGCGAATATCGCTTTCAAGCTTTTCACAATAACGATAAAAATCTGCTGTTGAGGGCATAAAGGTTGCATTCAAGCCCTCGGCTTTGCCTTTCAAAGCGTTCTTTGTTGCCGTTTGCAATACCCAACTGCTCACACCTTCAAGAGCGTAAAGATACGCAAGCGCTGTCGCTTTTTCATCTGATCCCATGGGGCTCTTAAGTCCATTTGAAAGGACAAGATACGTTGTTTGAATTTCTTCTTCAGTCGCTTTCTTTTCAAGCTTTTGCAACGCATCATGGACTAATGAGGTAATTCTCTCCGCTTCTGCAATCAATGGTTTTTGCCCCGTTTTCCAATGGAATGGTGGTTCGGTTGTCATCCTCGAATAAAAATTTGTACACACTATCTGAATTTTTGATATTGGACATGTGCTGTGCAACGCGATAACTCCATCCACGCTGCTGTTCTGTTGTTTCAGTGCTTGGCTTTCCATAGTTTTTTCCTTTCTGTAAATCTTCAATTGCCTTGCGTACCCAGTTGCGCCACGTTGCTTGCCAATCACGCTTACTAGCGTCCTTACCTGCCTTGGCATTCCAATAATCTCTAAATTTTGCGATTTCGACTTTCACACGCTCTGGAGGCAAGCCCTCTCTAATCGCAAAATCGCAATCGGGTTCAAAATCCGCAGGCAATCGACAGCCTCTATCGGTTTTAACCCGCTTGGCTTTCTTAGGAACGCTTTCTTGCTCGTGAATGATTGGTTGGTTGGTTTCTAACGTTTCGATTTGTTCTGATTGGCTGTCAACAGCAGCAACCTCAGTTGGCTCTTGAACCAAATTAGTTGTTTCTAAACTTTCAGAACCAATTTCTTTTTTTGCTAAAACGATAGTTTTAGTTTTTTTATATATATTGTTATTGTTAATGTTAATGGCATCATTTAGCATTGCATATGCATTACTTATGCATTGCTCATGCATTGCACGTGCATCATCATTACTTTTATCTTTGTTTTTATCCCATCTAGCTTTTGCTGCTTTTGAAGCCTTTTCCGAAGCTTTATCTAAATTCTCATTAGAGTTATTGAGTTCTTCTTCAACATCTAAATTCCATAAGCGACCATCTGCTAAACGAATGAGATATCCTTCTTCAAGCAAAACATTCAGTGCCGCTTCAAACTTCTTCACTGAATAACCAGTGTAATGAGATAAAACTTTAATATTATAAAAAAGAGGTTCACCAGTACGCAACATACGTAACCGTAATCGCATATAGATATTGCCCTCTACAGCAGGCAAATAATCAACAACTATTGCCCACTTGTCTGCAAAAAGCCTCGTCCATGGCAACTTAGTTGACATGTATTGCCTCCCCTTTGTGCTTATGCCACCTTGCTATCGCTGCTTTCGAAGCTCTCTCTGAAAATTTATTATCATCATATTCAAAGGCTGTTGATCCATACCATAAGCTGCCATTCTCTAATTGTGTGATATGACCCGTGCTTATTAAAGCTTTTAATGCCTTTTGAAATGTTCTTACTGAACAACCCCACCAACCTGATAAATAAGACACATTATTTATAAGAGGCGCTTTCTTGTCTTTCATAAGCAACACTAATGTTGTGTAAACACCTTTCTCTGTTGCTTGCAAACCCATAAGCTCTTTTAAAAACTGATTGGAATAAAATCTTACGCAAGGAACTCTACTAATAGACATGAATGTCCTCCCTTTCTTTAACTAAATATAAAATTGCTAAAGCATCTGCTTCATTGTCATCTTTCGGATTGTGCCCTTTTGCACGCACCGCCTTAATCATCTCTTCTTTCGACGCATTCCCCTTGCCTGTCGTCGCTTTCTTAATCGTACTTACTGGTATCCCCTCATACGGTATCTGATGCTGTTCACACCACGCCGTTAACGTTGCTAACAAACCACCGTAAACATGCGCTGCATCTGTACCAACATGCCGACGCACCTCTTCAAAATACACCACGTCAATTTGACCTGCTGTCTGCTTTATTTCTGATAGCCATTGTTTAAAGCGCAAGTAACGCATTCCACCGCCTTCAAAACGGCGCGATTGAAAATTCACGGTACCACTGAACATGTCACCACTTGCACCACGTATCGCCCACCCCGTTTTGGTACCTAGATCAAAACAAAGAATCGTGTTAATCACAGCGCCACTCCATACAAAATGTGTTTTATTAGGTTGTTTTTTTCCGAAAATGAAAGAAAGAACGGTGTGTAAAATATGCAAGCAGTTTTAAATTGGATAGAACAGCATCCTGTATTATTTTCAGCGTTTTCTGTATTATTTTCAGCACTTTCTTCGGTTGGTGCTTTATTATCAGCAATTTTTGCTTTTCGTTCTATTAAACAGACATTGAAATTAAGAAAGGAAGACAAAATAGAAGCTGAAAAATTAAGAAAAGAAGATCTAGAAAAGTTTAAAGCTGAATTAGCTAATGCCATGAACATAGCTAAATCAACTAAACAACAAGCACAAGCGCTAGAAAAGCTTACCAACGTTCTAGAAAAACAGACAGAAATTTTAGAGCAAAGAAAACTTAATGTTTTGTCACAATATATGCGAACATATAAAGATCCCGATAGTGACGTATTTTTATTCATCGATATAGCTTTATTCATTGCAAATCCTACAAAACAACCAATTACAATCAATTCGATTAGTATAAATAAAGACAGCCTTTTTAGATTTATTCATGCAACATATAGTATATCCTATCCTTTTCCTCCTTATAAAAAGGTACACACCATCTCCCCCAAAAATTTCAAACTTCTCTGTTTAAAAAAACCTAAAGTAGAACCTAAAATATATGATACTCTTAATGTATTTAGCCTTGATGTTTCCAGCTCGCTATACTTGGTTCTTACTATCGCACCTATAAATAATAATACACCATCTAGACTAACATTCACTTTAGAACACACTGCCGTAGATCCTCAAAATCCACCAGAAAAAGTGAATTTTCCCGTCCGCGATATTCAATACTTTGAACCAGAACCAGAGCTCTTACAGCTGTTACGTTCAAAGAATAATGGTTTTCCAATTTGAACAATAACGCTGTTGTTCCTCAATACTTTTTTCAGCCAACTCAGCCCATGTCAGTGGCTTTGGCCTCACAAGATGAAATAATAAATATTGCGATCTATCCCATTTATTAACTTCTTCAATTGTAACGGTTTTTTTTGCCATAAACCATGTATGGACATCGTTAATAATTTGAATTGCTTCATTCTTTCTCTGTTCATCCATCATCAATTGTTGCAATATCTTTCGTGCTCCATCATCATCTTTTTCATCACTATATTCATTTATAATTGGAGCTTTGTTTACAAACTCTCTTACAAGCGCACGAACATCTTCAGGCTCTTGAAGATTGTCATTAATATTTTCATATTCAGTCAAATATTCTTGCTCTTTAGATTTCTTCTGTTCAGATTCCAACAAACGTTCTTGCACTTCTTTTTGTAATTTTTGTAAATGTTGTATTTTCTCTTCATTTTCTGCTAGCTGTCCTTCCATCAACGCTTTTTGTGACGCTATTAACTCATTTTTTTCAGCTAGCTCTTTTCTAAGCCTTCGCACTCTTTTAGAAGAGTCATGAACAGCATAAAACGAAATCACATTCGCAATTAAGGAAATAACAATTGCTACTAAACTCATCTTTCTCTCCTCACTTACCCTTCTTCTTACTCTTCTTATTCTTATGAGCCGGCGCTTTTACTGCTTCATCACGCGGCTTAAGCTTTTGTGTTAGTCTTTGAATTTCCGCATCACGTGATTGCACATCTGCTTCGAGTGCCTCTATCGTTTCACTTTTCCGTTTAAACTCTTCTCGGTACGCGTCTATCTTTTGCTTAAGTTCTTCAATTTCCGCATCACGTGATTGAACATCTGCTTCGAGTGTCATTACAACTTCACTTACATTTCTGAACGCCTTTTCATGCTCTTCAGTCTGTTGCTTAAATTTTTTTATTAGCTTGTCACGTTCTTTAATTTCCTCGTCACGCTCTTTAATCTCTTGCTTCAGTGCTTCAATTAGCTTGTCACGTTCTTCAAGATCCGCATCACATTCATCAATTGTCTGCTTGCTTTCCTTTGAATACCTAAACTCATTCTCTCTCATTTCTTTCTTAAGATTATTAACCTGCTCTTTAAAGTGCTTTAACTTGATCGCGATAATGCAATGCAATACGAAACATCACTCCGCTTAAGAGCAAAACTGAAACCACTGCTATCCATAAAATCTCATTCGAACTCATCTTTATCTCCTTTAATTTTTATGATGGCGGTCATCATGACCAATCTGTTGTGCTTCGCATTCCATTAAAAAAAGAATGCAACAAGCCGCATGTGCCAAGTGTGACAAATCACTCTCAGCATCCTTACTCTCTCCACCAAACCATTCTAATAAATGACGTAAAGCAGCACCGTGAAACCTGCTCCAGTGCATGCCATTACGCCAATTGTTTGCTCCGTACTTCTTTGCCCCAAACTCTAAAACTTTACCGATTTCAATCAGTGCCAACGGCGGGATAAGCTCTATACGAGGCTTACCATTATCATTCTTATGCGCTTCGTTTGTGCTATGTGAACGCATATAAACTCTGTCGTCATCGCAAAATTCTTCAGTGCCACAAACATCTGCATTGCCATAAATCGCGGCGTCACCATATACCTTCACTGCATTAGAAACTCTTGCCATGTCAAAAACACGAGCATCTTCCAAAACACAAGCACCGCCAAAAACCCGTGCATCGCCAGAAACCTCAGCACCACCATAAACCCAAGCATTGTCATAAACTTCGGCATTGTCATAAACCTCAGCACTGCCAAAAACCTTGGCATCACCATAAACCTTGGCATCACCACAAACCTTGGCATATTCATAGACCCTAGCATTGCCATAAACACGGGCATTGATAAAAACCAAGGCATCATCATAAACCTTGGCATTGTCATAAACCTTAGCATTGCCCCAAACCCAACAATTACCATCATGGGATAGGTTGCCTTCACTCTCTACAAAACCACCTAAGTCACCTTTCTTGACGTTTCCAAAGTCTCTCAGTGCACGGATGCGGTGAAGTGTTTTTCCACCAATTTCGATTGTCTCATCCGTGAATTCATATTTCTTTTCTACAGCCATCATCATCTCCTTAAGAGCGCAAAGTCTCACCCGCGCTATCAACGCCGGAACTTTTGCAAATTTTCGTAATTGGGGGATGTTGCTCTTGCATTAATCTCTGCAAGCGCTCGGGATAAAAAAAATCTTCTGGACGCAAGTCTATCCCATGCTCGCGTGCATAGTTTAATAATTTTTGTTGGTGCTTTGCTGGTATAAAACCACGCCATCTAGAAACAGATGACACATCCCTTTGCACTATGGCTGCTACAGTTTTGAAACCGCCTAAATATTTTATAATTAATCTCGAAGCCATATGTAATCTCCATAACAGCGCAATAAATAATTGCACTTTTTACATATGTCAACAAAAAATGCACTTTTATCATTTTTGCATTTTACGTATTTTTAGGGATAATATTTAGATTATGAGTAGCAATATTGAAAAAAGTATCCAACAATGGCTAGAAAAGAAATTAAACGAGCGCGGACACGGTGCTCAAATAGAATTAGCCGCTCATTTGGGAATCCATCAATCCACTATAAGTAGAATGATTAATCCTTACAAAAATGGAAAATCAAGAAGCATAAGTATTGGGGAACTAGTTAAAATAGCAGAGTTTTTTAATGAACCCCCCCCAAATTTTTTCAATGATGTTGATCAAGAATTTATGAATTTTTATCGTGATCTTTCTGAAGAAAACAAGAGAGATGTGATTTTGTATATTGAGTTTTTAAGGCAATCAAAAAATAAGAAATAGTTTCCTTTTCTTTCTGAGAAAACCCTTTTAGAAGATTATAATCTTGTTCCGCTATTTGCATATTGTATCTCCATAAATTGTGGATAGTGCATTTTTTAAAAAAACATAGCTAACATAAATATGCACTTTTTACATTTTTATGTTGACACTTGCACTTTTTACATATATTCACTCCATATCTTAGAAATTAACCGTTGCCAATAGGGCTTATGGAGGCAATTGTGAAGAAACCAGTGTTTATAAATTCTGATGAAATTCTCTTAGTGATGTGCAGTGATGAGAGAGAAAGCATTGTAAAATCTGGACCTTTCTACGAAGAAAAAGACATTATAAACTTTATTGACGAAGCCGATAATGCTGTCCAAATTTTTCGCATTGAACCAGAAACTAACCGGTGTGAAGACATCTCTGAAGATATTGCTGAGTTCTACCTTAAAGAACATGAACAAAAATGTTTTGAAGGAAAAATACCTCACGAATTTATTGAGCGCAGCGCTGCGTATGGTCATTTTTTAGATGATATAAAACAGCGCGAATATGACGATGAAATGTACGGGACATATGAACAGCAGCACCGTTTAACTCTTTCGGATGTCATTCCAAACTACCCTCACTATACACACTACAGAGGACGTTTTTAAGAGCGCCCCCTTCTCTTATCAATATTGGTAATTCGAAGAGATTATAAAAATGGATAATCCTATCACTATTACAAATAACACCATTAACGAAGAAAGCGTTCAAACGGTTAATGCTCGTGAATTACATGCGTTCTTAGAGGCAAAACGTGACTTTTCCAATTGGATTAAGGACCGTATTACCAGATACAATTTTATAGAAGGACAAGATTTTATAAAAACACAAGATTTGCGGTCACCAAATTTGGCGAGCGCAAAATCTAGAGCTGTTATCGCAATTAATTACCATCTCACTTTGGAAATGGCAAAAGAACTTTCCATGGTAGAGCGTAATGAAAAAGGTAAACAAGCCCGTCAATATTTTATTGAATGCGAGCGGCGTGCAAAGCAAGTTGTTACACCACAAATCGATTACTCAAGTCCACAAGTAATGTTAGGTGTATTAACTCATCTAAAAAATGAAAATGAGCGTAAAGACATCATCATTGCAGATTTAAAACCAAAAGCAATGGCACTTGAAAGCTTACAACGCTCTGATGGGCTCTTCGGTCTTACTGAAGCCGCTAAAGTGCTCGAAATGCAACCAAAACAATTCATTCTCTTCCTACAGAAAAAAGGATGGGTGTATCGACGCACTTTCGGGGATCGCTTATTGCCTTATCAGGATAAAATCCAAAAAGGACTAATGGATTGTCCCACCATTACACTTCAAACCGCAAATGGAATAGAAAAAGTCATTCCTTGCGCAAAAATCACAGCAAAAGGAATTGGTGTGTTGTCTCAAGAGATTAAAAAACAAAGCATGCATTAAGAGAAATAAATCATGGAAAAAAAATACGAACTAACAGATGAAACAATTAAGTTTGATGGCAAAACTCTTCACCGAATTAAAGCATTAAGAGATTTTGATGATGTCAAAAAAGGAGATCTTGGTGGCTTTATTGAAAATGAAAGCAACTTATCGCATGATGGCAATTGCTGGGTCTATGATGATGCCAAGGTGTATGAAAGTGCTATCATTTTGCATAATGCCAAGATATTTGATGGCGCCTGTATTAGTGGAAATGCTTCAGTTTATTCTGATGCACAAGTTTACAGGCGTGCTGTTGTTTTCGGTAATGCCAAGGTTTCTGGTAGTGCACATGTTTTTGGTGATGCTGTTGTTCGCGGCAAATCTCATGTTTACGGTGATGCAGAAGTTTACAATGACGCACGCATTTATGGTGACGCAGAAGTTTTTGAGAATGCACGAATAAAGAATAGAGCCAAGGTTTACGACAATGCTCGTGTATATGGGAACGCAATAATTTGTGGTCCTGCTCTCATTTATAACAATGCTAAAGTTTATGGTGATGTCATTATATCATGCTCCAATTTCACGTATGAGGATGAAGTTAATTATGGAAATGTTGAGATTTTTGGAGATGCAAAAGTTTATGATAGTGCTCGCATTTATGACGCAGTCAAGATTTTTAGAAATGCCGAAATTCGTGGATTAGCTAATATTCGCGGAAACACGAGAATTCCTCAAGACATAAAAATTTAACAACCAACCAGCATTTTAAAACATGCGTGATTCACGCCACGGGGGAATTGCGCGCAATGGAGGAAATCAAGATGACAAATTCTACTTTTTTAAAAGAAATAGCAGAAAAATATGGATTTGATGCTGAAGAATTTCGAACCACAATCATGAAAACTTGTATTGGAGATAAAAATGCTAGTATCATCAAGGATGCAGAATTTGCTACTTTTCTTTTTGTTGCCAAAACTTATGGACTTAATCCTTTAACTAAAGAAATTTATGTATTTCCTAAAAAAGGCGGCGGCATGATCCCTGTTGTTTCTATCGACGGTTGGATAAAGATCATCAAATCAAATCCTAATTTTGATGGCATGACCTTTCAAGATCAACTCGATAAGGATGGGAAGCTCATTGCTATTAAATGTGCTATTCGTCTCAAAGGAATTAAAGACCCTATCGAAGTCACCGAATATCTCAAAGAATGCGCACAAGACAACAGTGACCCTTGGAAAAAATATCCAGCACGTATGTTGCGCCATAAAGCCACTATACAATGTGCTCGCTATGCTTTCGGGTTTTCCGGTATTTATGAAGAAGATGAAGCAAAACGTATCAATGAAGCAAACCATAACGTACAAACGAAGTTAGTTTCTTATGATGTGCTTACGCAAATCAAACAATTAATAAACATCACTCAAACAGAAGAGGAAAAAGTGCTTGAGTATGGACGAGTCGACAGGCTTGAAGATCTTCCTGATGAAATAGCACAAAGGATTTTGGATATTTTGCAACAGAGACAGAATGCAAAAGAACAATCTTTCCTACAACAAAAGCAAATAGAGGCGCCTATACAAGATGCCGAGTATATTCACATTCAAGATATCGAATATGCACCAACACCACAAGAACAAAGAACGGCGGTGTGAGATGGAACAAAGGACAGCAGAATGGTTTCAAGCGCGCTTGGGTAAAGTCACCGCATCTAATGTTTACAACATTATCAGTAAAACAGCAAAAGGATTGCCGACAAGCAAATATGAAGACTATAAAATCAAACTCATGACAGAACGCTTAACAGGCGAAACAAGCCCCTATTATGAAACTGAAGATATGAGATGGGGCATTGAACATGAAGATGATGCCTTGAGAGAATATGGCTTCATTTATGATGCCGATATAATAAAATGCGGCTTTATCGAACACCCCACAATGGAAATGGCGGGGGCTAGCCCTGATGGTCTCATTGGAAAAGACGGTTTAATCGAAGTCAAATGCCCGAGATCAGTAACACATATGCGCTTTTGTATAAGTGACGAAATCAAACCAGAATATCACGCACAAATGCAATTCCAAATGGCTTGTACAGGACGAAAGTGGTGTGATTTTGTAAGCTATGACCCACGTTTTGCTGGGGAATCCTTTCACTTGCGCATGAAAGTCAAGCGTGTTCTCCGTGATGATCAACAAATTGAACAGATCAATCAAGCTGTTGAAGCCTTTTTAGCGGAAATAGATCAAGACATGAAGCAGATCTTGGCAAGAGCTGCTTAACTCTATGGGGGTGCTTGTGTTAACGCATACCTCCTAGCACCCCCGCCCTTTCCTAACACTTTCAAGTAATGCGTGATTCACGCCACACGTAAATTGCATCTAAATGTAAGGAGAAAAAACATGGCGCCACGCCCTGCTACCATAACCCAACCAGCTATTGCACGCGCTTTAAGAGAAGCTAAAAAGCAAGGATGCGAATTAATAGAAATCAAACCTACAGGCGAACTCCTCATCTATCTTAAATCTGATATCCCAATACCAAATTCAGCAGCGCATCCTGATAAGTTATTAGATTTGTCAAAAAATGAATATTACGAAGCTTTGCTCTCTAAGATGTAAAATGCCATGCCAAAACCACGCCCCCCTCATCTTGTCAAAGAAATCACGCGCCATGGTAAAATTATATGGTATGTGCGTATTGGTCATGGACAACGCATTAGAGTGCATGGAACCTATGGAACGCAAGAGTTTGTCGACAACTACAAAAGCGCACTTGCCGAGTTACAAGGGCTTATACTTCCTAAATCCAAAACTGGTAAACTTGTTGAAGGGTCATTTGCATGGTTGCTTAAACAATACTTTAACAGCTCCAATTGGCATAACCTTGCTAAAGCTACAAAGAAACAAAATCAACTCATTCTTATAAAGGTGTGCGATGCAATAGGAAATATTCCATATCAAGCAATCGAGAAAAAACATATCATAGCCGGTGTTGAGAGGCGTAAAGAAACACCAGCAATGGCTAGGAATTTTCTGAAGGCACTTAATGGTCTTTTTAATTGGGCGATTGATCAAGGACTTTTGGAAAGTAATCCAACTTTAGGCGTTAAAAAACCTCCACTTAAAAATAAAGAGGGATTTCCTGTTTGGACAGAAGAAGATGTTGAGAAATATTATCAAAAATGGGCTCTAGGAACCCATGAACGTGTCTGGATTGATGTTCTTCTTTACACGGGTTTGCGTCGTGGTGATGCCGTACGAATTGGTTGGAAAGATGTGAAAGATAATATCATTCATCTTAAGACAGAGAAAAGTAAATTCCAAAC
Source organism: Bartonella heixiaziensis (assembly GCF_046245125.2). Classification (GTDB taxonomy): domain Bacteria; phylum Pseudomonadota; class Alphaproteobacteria; order Rhizobiales; family Rhizobiaceae; genus Bartonella; species Bartonella heixiaziensis. Next base: position 1,147,854 of record NZ_CP176404.1, read on the forward strand.
AGATGTTTTTCTACCAATTTTGCCTGAATTAGCAGAAACCCTTAAAATTGGTCCTATTGGAAATGAAACATTCATTTGTGGTAGACGTGGGAACAAAATACCCAAAGAAAGCTTCGGGGTTTTATTTTACAAAGCATGCAATGAAGCGGGTATAAAAAAATCAGCACATGGTTTGAGAAAATTAGCAGCAACACGCGCCGCTAATTCCGGTGCAACAGTTTCACAATTGAAAGCACTTTTTGGATGGACAGACGACAACATGGCATCTCTTTATACAAAGAGTGCAGATCGTAAAAAACTTGCTCTTGAATCGATAAAAAAGCTCCAAAAAAGTTAGGGATAGGAGCAAAAAAACGTAATAGAATCAATAACCGCCCAATCCCTTACATTAAGTATAATTATTTGATTTTATTTGTACTGTATTCGCCAAACAGGCCCTATAGGTTCACATATTGATATAGAAGCTTGTAGAGACTTAGGAATTGAAATATTAGACGGTGGTGGAGATCCAACTTCTGCTGCTGAATTTGCGTGGCTCTTAATTATGTCTGCGCGTAGAAAACTCTGTAAATCTGTGTCTGATATGAAAAAAGGACGATGGCAAACAACATTTGGCAACCAAATGAAAGGGGCTACTCTTGGAATATTCGGGTTTGGGCGTATTGGTAAAATGGTCGCTCAATATGCTCAAGCTTTTGGCATGTCCATTTTGGTTTATGGGAGCGAACGTTCAACGCAAGAAGCAAAAAATTTAGGTTATCATTTTACGCATTCAAAAGATGAATTTTTTACACGTCCTGACATTATATCCGTACATTTACGTTTAAGCGATAAAACCAGAGAAATCATTCAATTAGATGATCTATTGAGCATGAAACCTCATGCTATTTTTGTCAACACAGCGCGTTCAGCTTTGGTTGAAAAAGGGGCGATAGAAAAAATACTAAGTTTGGAAAATTCAACTTACTTTGCACTGGATGTTTATGACAGCGAGCCGGTATATGAGAGCAAATTATTGCAATCAGATAGAGTTCTTTGCACGCCGCATCTGGGCTATGTAACTGAAGAAAGCTTTGAGAATTATATTGAAAAAGCTTGCCAAAATATAGCTTCTTTTATAAAGAGCGCTTGATGCCGGCTGAACCAATGTTTGTAAAATTTATCTTATATCGCTAGCCTATCAAATTTGCACGACACATAATAGCTTATTTCCTTAAATTAAGCATATTCCTTAGCTTTCATATTAAGACCAATCGTATTGACAGATTTTTATGTAATCAGCATAAAATACCTAATTTATTGTTGCAAGCATTATTAAAAAAAGGCTACTTTATTGGAATACACTTTAACTGGAGGGGGCATAGTGAGCAATAATAAATTTATAGAAAAAAATCATTATAGATGGATTATATTGCTTGTTGCCACTATTGCTCAAGCATCAGCTTGCTTCTTTGTTCAAGGGATTGGTCCTTTAGCTGAATTTTTTAAGAAGGATTTCTCGCTTAGTGACTCTCAGATAGGTTTGCTGTCTTCAGCAGCGCAATTCCTACCTATTATTGGGTTACTTGTAGCTGGCGAATTACTAGACAAGTTTAACGAGCGCTATATTGTTGGAGTTGGAGCGGTCGGCGTTTCTGTCGCTCTTTTGTTGGGAGCAATCGCAGATAACTATATTTCTCTTTTGGTCTGTTTGCTAATTTTAGGGGGATTTTATAGTTCTGCTCAACCCGGTGGCGCTAAATCTGTTTCTTCATGGTTTCCACAATCGCAGCGCGGATTTGCAATGGGAATAAGGCAGGCGGGGCTACCATTAGGTGGGGCATTAGCTGGGATAGTTCTTCCTGCTAGTGCATTTATCTATGGCATACAAGGTGCGTTTTTGGTCGGTGCCATCGTTTCTTTTTTAGGGGGATGTATATTTATTATTTTTTATCACTCACCAGCAAAAGTTGTAGCTATCGTTCCAAAAAGCAAGGCAAAAGTTTCGTTCTATGCAAATGTAAGGTCACGTCTTGCGATGTTAGCTGCGCCGCATATGAAGAATATTATTTTTTCAGGCGTTTCACTTGTGATCGTTCAATATGTTTTAACCATTTTTATAACGATTTATTTTTATAGAATCTATCACCTGTCTCTAGATAAAAGTGCTTATTTGTTTTTTGTTTCACAGGCTTCTGGTGCCTTAGGAAGAATTATTTTAGCAGCGTGGAGTGATCATTGTAGAAAAGGACGATTTTTTCCTGTCTTGTTTTGCATGATTGCAGTCGTTTTTGGATTTTTAATATTAATTTTAGGCATGAGTGGATCGATAATTTATTTAACTATTTTATCTGCTTGGTTAGGTTTTTTTGGATTAGGATGGTATGGCCCTTGGGTTGCTTATATTGTAGACTCTTCGCCGAAAGAAAGCGTTGGATTTTCTCTGGGTTTAGCAATGTCTGTAAATCAAATCGCAATTATTACTGCTCCACCATTATTTGGATTAATCCAAGATTTTACAGACACTTATGTACTAACATGGCTGATTTTAATTTTAATTATTGTTTTTTCACTTTTCTTAATAAAAAAGTAGGGAAATATATATTGGGGAGGAAATTATAGTGATAAATGAAAATACTTTTGAGTTGAGCAATGGCGAAAGAGGCAAACTTTGGGAGGCTTTGGACCATGTTATTTATGATCCATACGGTGGTATTGAATATTCGGTTAAGCTAAAAAAAAAATAGCATTTTCGCTGCTACCCCATAGAATATTGACAATTCTTATGAATCAAAAGATGTCTATTACCCCTAGAGCATATTTAATCTTTGAAAACCTTCCAATTGATAGACAAATTAATACGTCACCTAATCCTTATAATTTAGATGCGTCTTGTAAAAGTGGCTATATTAGCGAAAATTTAATTATGATGTTTTCTTTATTAATCGGAGAGCCTTATTCAATTAAATTTGAAGGCGAACATATAGTAAACAACCTAGTTCCTTTAGAGGATAATAAAAAAGATTATACAGGATTAGGATCTGAAGTTGAGTTAGATTTTTATATAGAAAATGCTGCACTAAAATTTATAAGAGGTTTAAATTTATCTCCTAAAGGGATCCTTTTATCTGGTGTTCGCAATGATGTTGATGGCCCGTTAACGAGAATATCTGATGCACGTCTAGCTTTAAAACTTTTAAATGAGGAGGATTTGAGGAGCTTAAGGGATAATTTATATATAATTAATGTTCCCTATAGATGGAGAAAAAATGGGGTAACCTCTACAAGTAAAGTACCCCTAGTTCAAGGGGACGGTGAATTCCCAGATATCAGCGCTGTTTTTTATCCAGGCATGTTAGAACCACAGTCAAAAAAAGCCAAGGAAGCTTTAGATCATTTTTATGAAGCTATTAAGGCTGTATCTTTTGGAATTGATGTACAACCAGGAAGATTATTATACATTGATAACAGAATGGCTCTACACTCTAGAGATAAATTTTCTGGATCATTTGATAGTTATGAAAATCCAATGCGGTGGATTCAAAGAGTGTTTGTGTCTGCAGATTTATGGAATCATAGATATGTAGAACAAATAAAAGAAAGAGTATTTGATTTTCAATGCTAATGTCCTGATAATGATATAATGGTGAGTATTATTCTGATTTATATATATTGACTACACATCTCATATATATATAAATTTCTCCCGCATAATAAGGTGAGGTTACTACCTGATTATAAGCTATGGTGACCTATTAATTTTCTATGGCTGCATTTGATTTTTGTTATTTTTGCCCTTCCTTTCAAGCCGCTAGGAGGATTTTCCTATCAAGCCCCTGAAAGAGCGCTTTGGAGCAATTTCATAATGCGAAACCAAAACATAGTGACAAACTTTTCTATTGTTTTCATAGGCATAACGGTTTGCATAGTCGCACCCTTCAAGCACGGTGGCTTTTTTCTTGCACGATGGAATCTTTCATATATGAGACAACATAATTAATTTATAACAGATAATTCAATGTATTATCTAACAAATGCAACGAAATAGCTATTAATGTGAACATATGAATTAAAAAAACAAACATCGCATACAAATAATAATACACCCCATGTCTAGAATGAAAATCATAAAATGAGCTCTAAGGATAATAGGAACTCTCCACAAAGAAGAGATAGAGATGAAGACTTTAAAGACTTCATCATCACCATCCTTCACTATTTTGTTAACATATTCATTTTATACAAGAATCTTTCCCTCGGAAGAAACAGCATTTGCAACAGCTTCCTCGCTTGCCTCATCGGGTAATAACATCTCATTATGGGCACATCCCGATGGGATCATAGGAAAACAGTTTTCTAAATGATAAACACGACAATCAAAAAGAACAGGCTTATCACAGTCAATCATCTGCTGAATTTTATCATCAAGTTCATCGGGTTTTGAACAATGAATTCCCACGGCTCCATAAGCTTGTGCTAATTTCACAAAGTCAGGCATAGATTCCGTATAAGAATGAGAAAGACGATTACCATGCAGCAATTGCTGCCACTGGCGAACCATCCCCATATACTGATTATTTAAAATGAAAATTTTTACAGGTGTGTCATGCTGAATAGCTGTTGCAAGTTCTTGAATATTCATCTGAATGGATGCATCACCAGAAATACACACAACAAGCGCATCAGGATGGGCTATTTGAACACCTATAGCCGCCGGAAGACCATACCCCATCGTTCCAAGACCACCAGAAGTCATCCAATGTTTTGGTTCATCAAAATGATAATACTGTGCTGCCCACATCTGATGCTGTCCGACATCCGTTGTGATATAAGCACGAGCATCTTTGGTCAGTGCATAAAGCCGTTCAAGAGCATATTGTGGCATGATAACATCTTTTTTTTTCATATATGCCAATGAATTGCGTGATCTCCAGCGATTAATTTGCGTCCACCACGCCTCACGGACTTCACTATTAAACGCTGGTTGCTGTATCTTTAAGAGTTGCGTCATATCTCCCAAAACACAAGCCACATCGCCAATAAGTGGAACTTCTGCTTTTACAATTTTATTGATGGAAGAAGGATCAATATCAATATGAATAATACGCGCATGAGGTGCAAATGCATCCAATCGCCCTGTGATACGATCATCAAATCGTGCTCCAACAGCTAACATGACATCACAATCATGCATGGCCATATTAGCTTCATAGGTTCCATGCATCCCAAGCATTCCAAGCCAATTTTTGCCAGAAGCGGGATAAGCACCAAGCCCCATGAGTGTTGATGTAATCGGAAAATCACCCAGTTGAACTAAATCGCGCAAAAGCTTTACAGCTTCCATCCCCGATGAAATAACACCACCACCAGAATAAATAACAGGACGCTTTGCTTCTACTAAGAGAGAAACAGCCTCTTCAATAGCCTGCGCATTCCCTTTCGACTTTGAATAAGAATGCATAAATGTCGGCACTTGAGGCGCTCTATAAATTCCTGAAGCAAATTGAACATCCTTAGGAATATCAATCAAAACCGGTCCAGGACGACCTGATTGAGCAAGAGAAAAAGCTTCATGAATAATAGCCGCAAGATCATTGACGTTTTTAACCAGCCAATTACGCTTCGTACAGGGCTTTGTAATTCCAACCGTATCAGCTTCTTGAAAGCCATTTGTTCCAATGATCGTTGTCGCTACCTGACCAGAAAAACAAACAAGAGGTATAGAATCCATAAGAGCATCTTGCAAAGGTGTAACAGCATTCGTTGCGCCTGGACCAGAAGTCACAAGCATAACACCTACCTTTCCAGTACTGCGTGCATAACCTTCAGCAGCATGCCCTGCAGCTTGTTCATGGCGCACCAAAATATGCTGGAGTGTATCTTGGTGATAGAGAACATCAAAAATAGGTAGAACAGCCCCACCAGGATAACCAAAGAGATGCTTAACTCCATGATCAATAAGAGCTTGCACCACCATTTCAGCCCCAGACATTATTTTTCCGTCCGCACTCTCTTTCGCTCTTGGATGATTTATCATTTTCCCCACTCGCCCATTTATAGCACAATAAAAAAAGGCCCCCAAAGGAGCCTATTACACGCGAAAACATATATCGTATAATCATCCCCCCATTTAAAACGCACGACATACTGTAAGAAAGATATTCCTTATTAGGGAATTATTAATTCCATCAATGCCATTCGTCAATCAAAAATTATCTTTTTAAAAATTTTCCATTCCCAACGCTCTCTTCTTGTAAATTTTCTACAGCTCTTCATCTGAAGAAATGAGCGTCCATTCCTCATCAAATTGATGACGAAACCACGTCATTTGCCTTTTTGCATACCTCCTCGTTTGTGTTTTTGCTGTTTCAAGAGCATCTTCAAAACTTTTATATCCGTCTAAGTGAGCCATCAATTCACGCAGACCAATAGCTTTCATCGCTGGCAACAGAGGAGAAAGCATAAGCTTTTTCATAGCAAAAACCTCTTTTAAAGCTCCTCTTTCAATCATAGTATCCAACCGCTTATGAATACGTTCATAAAGCTGTTGACGTGGTGGAAGAAGAAGAATTTTTTCTGCACAATCTGATGAAATCAGAGGAAGCGTTTTTTTCTTCTGCCACCAACTGAGCTTCTTACCAGTTGCCTCATAAACTTCTAAAGCACGAACAATACGCTGACCATCTTGCGAAGAAATTTTTTCAGCAAGAGCAGCATCAACTTGCAACAATTGGCGGAAAAGGCTTTCAGCTCCCTCTTCATCAAGCCGAAGTCGCCATTTCTGCCGTACAGCATCTGGAATATGAGGTATTTCCGAAAGCCCTTCTAAAAGAGCACGAAAATAAAGCCCTGTTCCGCCAACAAAAATAAGTGATTTTGACATGAATGTAGTTAAAAGCTCTCCAACATCACATAACCACTGTCCCACTGAATAATGAAGAGTAGGACTCACATAGCCATAGAGATAGTGTGGAACAATCGCAATATCAGCCTCCGTAGGCCGTGCTGTTAAAATATTTAAAACATCATAAACCTGCATTGAATCAGTATTAACGATGAGAGCATTTTTTTCTTGAGCCATTTGTAAAGCAAGCGCTGACTTACCACTTGCTGTAGGCCCCGCTATCAATGTAATCGCTCTCTGCGTCATGAATGGATCCCCCCTATGTTTATCAAACACCGACGTATTACAACATACATGACAAACCCCAAAGAACCTGTATTTTATCTACATTGCCATAGAATGAACTCTTCAAAAAAATGCAAGCAAGATCTCTACGGCTTAATACAGAGAAAGTGCTTATGATAGTTTCAATTCCTTGGGAAAATAAAAAATGGACATAATAACAATGTTAAAAGGCTTTAAAAGCATTTATTCTTGGCTATCATCATTTAATAACAAAATACAGTCAAAAAACTCCTTTCAGAGAGACCATCATAAACACACATGTGCTTTGCAATTATATGTTCAAATAATTACTTAGCTTAACATCTCTAATCAAATAGCTTTATCTTTTTATAAAAAATGGATGGCATTCTGACTTATTAAGTCCACAGTAAATTACTTTCTTCACGTTCCTCTTTCTTGCAACTATTTGTTTTTCATATTTACCAGAAAGCAAGATGCAGGAATGCCCTTAAATACTGGCTTTGATGTTAATCTTTTTGTATAATTACTCTTTTAAAAACTGAAGAGAACAAACTATCACATATCGCACAATTAAAGAGCTATAACAAAAATACAAATGATTAAACCCGTATTAAAAAAACAATCCTCCCAATATTTAATCCATTGGAAGCGTTACAAACCGCAACTCTCCATCTGGACGAGCAACAATGAATAAAGCATTTTTACGTCCGGCTTCACGTAATTTATGAACACGTTTTTTAGCCTCATCAATTGTTGTAACAGCACTTTGATTGATATCAACAATCACTTCACCAGAGCGAATACGCTTTTTATCGGCTGCGCTATTTTGTGCAACAGATGTCACTACCAATCCTTGAAGTTTATCAGTAATTGAATAACGTTGACGCAAATCCGCTGTAAGCTCAGATAATGTCATTCCCATAAATTGCATTGTCACGCTTTTCGATACAGCACCGCCTTTTTCATCATCGGATTCTTCTGCTGTATTTTCATTTGCATCTGTCTCAATTAAACGTCCAAGCTTAACCTTTACTGTTTTTTCTTGTCCATCCCGTAAAACGGTAACATCTACCACTTTTCCTTCCGGACTTTCCGCCACTAAACGCGGCAAATCACGTGCATGCTTAATTTTTGCATTGCCAAAGAAAAGAATAACATCTCCAGCTTGCAACTGACTATTATCCACCTCTGTACTTTCTATTTTCCCTGCAATCAACGCTCCCTCAGGATTTTCTAGTTTTAAACTTTTTGCAATATCCTCAGTTACCGGCTGAATACGAATAGCTAACCAACCACGCCTTATTTCTCCAAAATCACGCAACTGTTTGATAACAGAAAGAGCCATATCAGATGGTATAGCAAAACCAATACCAATTGATCCTCCAGAGGGGGAAATAATTGCTGTATTAATCCCAATCACCTCACCCTTTCTATCAAATAACGGACCGCCAGAATTACCTCGATTAATTGCCGCATCGGTCTGAATAAAATTATCATAAGGACCAGCATTAAGATCACGATTGCGCGCAGACACAATACCAACCGTTACACTGCCACCAAAACCATAAGGGTTACCGATAGCCATAACCCAATCACCAATGCGCACCTTTTCTGAATCCCCAAAACGTACAGCTTTTAATTTTTTTCCTCCCGCTTCCACTTGAATCAGCGCCAAATCAGTCTTGCTGTCTTTTCCAAGCAATTTTGCTTTTAGCTTTGTACCATCGGTAAAATTAACTTCAATATCGTCAGCATCAACGATAACATGGTAATTCGTAACAATAAGCCCTCTTCGCGCATCAATCACAAAACCAGAACCCAAAGAACGAACCTTTTGAAACTGGCTCCCTTTTTGACCATCTTTGGGTGTAAAAAAATCACTAAAATACTCTTGCAGTAATGAATCCTTTGGGATAACGGGTACCGAAGTAAGTTCGTCCTGTTCGGTTCCATCAACTGTCTGTGCTGTGGAAATATTCACAACCGTCTCCAAAAGCTCAGCAGCTAAATCAGGAATGGAAAGTGGTGCATTTTTCTCTTCCCCCGCCCAAGACAAACGAATTGCCCCGAATAAAAACAAAACCACATAGATAAAAACTCTTGTGAAAAAGCACTTCACAAACGTATTTTTACCCATGACATTTGTATCCATGACATGCCTCTAACCAAATGCTGCAAAGAGCCTCACTAAATTTATCTATGTAAACCAGTATGGCTCGATGCTTTCTACCATTTCATCACAAAAGAAAACAGTCACAGACCACACTTTTTATGCAAAAGCTCGTATCTGCAATCCATCTTTTCATCTACTTTCCCCTGATTTTGGATCAGTTTTACTAATGCCAGTATTCATTGTTGGTAAAAATACTTTATTTGCCTGCGGTGGATTACGAAAATAGAAAAAGAAATCCTCATTCGGTGAAATCACCATCGGAGTACGCTCTAAATTCTTGTACTGTTCCATCGCTAACCAAAAATCGTAAAAGGAGGGATTAGCCTCCCGCGCATTCAATAAAAGGCGAATACTTTCAGCCTGACCTTCACCACGAGTAATTTCAGCATCACGCTTTGCAGCTGCTACGATTTCTTCATATTCACGATTAGCCTCCGCCACAATACGATCTCGTTCCTGCTGACCACGAGCACGAATATTTTCCGCAGCAGCTTCACGTTCAGCTGCCATTTGCCGATAGACATCTTCTGAAACAGCATCGGTCAAATCAGTTTTTCGAATACGCACATCAACAATGGTAATACCCAACGAACCAGCATCTACAGAAAACTGCTTCTGTACTTCAGCCATCATCGCTCCCCGTTCATCCGATAAAGCCGCTTTAAATTCTCGCTTACCATAAACAGCTCGCAAAGCATCAATAAAACGCGGTGCAAGATTTTCACGAGCAGCAATTTGCGGACGCCCAGAAGCAATGCGCTGTAAAAACAACTTAGGATCTGTAATACGGTAAATAAAGAACGCATCCACTTCATAATACGCACCACCACGAACCTGTACAGATTGTGTAGGAACATCATAACGCAACAACCGATTATCAACAATGATCATCTTATCTATAAAGGGCGCCTTCAAATAGATCCCTGGATTAGATTCTACCTGAACAATTTGTCCAAAACGCTTAATTGCTACTTGTTGACGAGGATAGACGATAAAAACGGACATCCACAAAATCATCAAAACCAGTACTATAGCACTCAAAATAAACAAAAAACGAGACTGCTGCATAATTAATCTCCTCCAGAAATACGAGAATCCAAGAGCGATGCAGGACGCACTGATTTTGCCTGCACTTTTTCTGATGCATGGCTATGCAACAATTCGTTCAGAGGTAAATAAGGCACCGCCGGAGAATTTGCCTGATCAAGAACCAACTTATTTGGTGAAGAAAGAATACGCCCCATTGTTTCCATATAGAGACGGTAGCGAGCAGCCTCTGGTGAAATTGCAGCCTCACGAGCTATCGCCTGAAACCGTTCAGCACGCCCTGTTGCCTCTTCAACCATTTGTGCCTTTTCACCTTTTGCGATTTCCCGTGTGCGTGAAGCTTCACCATTTGCTAAACCAATCTTCGTAAAACGCACACGATTCCCCTCTTCAATCATTCTTCCACGTTCCTGCTCCGCTTGTTGAACAGAATTAAACGCAGCAGCAACCTTTGTCGGAGGAGCAGCTTCACTGATAGACACACGACTTATTTCAACACCAAGTTGATATTTATCTACAGTCAACTGGATAATCTTTCTAACGTCATTAGCAACTTCTTCTTTCTTGTCACGTAAAACATCATCAACCGGCCGCGAACCAATGACTTCACGCATTGCACTCTCAGCAACTTGGCGAACTGTTCCTTCTTGATCATTAACGTTGAATAAAAACTGACTAGGGTATGAAATCCGATAGTAAACGGAAAAATTAACATTAACGATATTTTGATCACTCGAAAGCATTAAACCATCACTTTGTTGTACCTGACCAGGCTTCCCACCAATTGCGATTGTTTTTTCTGTTAAAGGTACTTTCATATAGGTCTCAATTGGCCAAAAGTGAAAATGCAAACCATCACCGATGATGCCTTCTTTAGGGACACCAAAACGCAACTCCACCGCTTGTTCATTTTGCTGAACAATATAAAGTGACTGGTATAGCCAAAAAAATGCAGCAAGCAAAAGTAATAAAACAGAAAGACTACTTCTCCCAAATTGTTTAAACTGATCCTGCCCTTTGCGCAAAATGTCATCAAGATTGGGACTATTATCCCCACCACTATTGCCACCAGAACCAAAGAGATTCTTAGCCGGTGTTTTTTTGTCACCACCGAGTTTACTTTTATCGCCGCTCCAAGGGCCACCACCATTTTGATTTGTCCAGGGCATCCTCACCTCTTTAACTGACTACCACTACTCAAACAGCAACCATTCGCTTGATCTTATAGGGTGCCTCTTACCTCATTACAATACAACTGACAGGTTCTTTTAACTTAATGATTATTTTCGTTCATAAACCACAAAACGTGTCGGATGACTATCTTTTTCTCCTTCAGGAATATATTGTGTTTGCACAATAGTCCACTTCTCTTTATCGAAAACAGGAAAAAAACTATCACCTTCAATGGAATCTAAAACTTCTGTAAGGAATATTTTGTCAGCAATACACAATCCTTGTTGAAAAATTTCACCACCACCAATAATAAAAACTGCATCTGCACCATTTTGAGAAGCCACACTTTTTGCAATAGAACAAGCTTGCGACAAAGAATGAGCAATAACAGCGCCTTCAGCCGTTAATGCACAATTACGGGTAATAACAATATTTGTACGCCCTGGTAAAGGACGCCCAAGAGAATCCCATGTTTTTCGCCCCATAATAACGGGGCTACCAAAAGTCAAAGCCTTAAAGCGTTGCAAATCCGTGGATAAATGCCAAGGCATCGCACCTTCACGACCTATAACACCATTTTCTGCAACAGCTGCAATTAAACAAACTGGAAAAGTCATATTGCCACCGGTGCCTTGATATGTGGATGCGCTTCATAATTAAGCAATTCAAAATCCTCAAATTTAAAAGAAAAAAGATCTGTTACCGCTGAATTTATAAGCATCGACGGCAAAGCATTCGGTATACGAGACAACTGGTATCTCGCCTGTTCAAAATGGTTTGAATAAAGATGAGCATCGCCGAGGGTATGAATAAAATCTCCTGTTTTAAGTCCGCTTACTTGGGCAATCATCATCGTCAACAACGCATAGGAAGCAATATTGAATGGAATACCTAAGAAAATATCTGCTGAACGCTGATAAAGCTGACAGGATAGCTTCCCATCAGCAACATAAAATTGAAAAAAACAATGACAAGGAGGCAAAGCCATCTCCTCTATCAGTGCAGGGTTCCACGCAGATACAATTAAGCGACGAGAATCAGGCGTTTCTTTAATCATCGTCAAAAGATGACTGATTTGATCAATCTGCCGTCCATCGGGAGCAGGCCAAGAGCGCCACTGATAACCATAAATAGGACCAAGGTCCCCTTTCTCATCAGCCCACTCATCCCAAATTGATACACCATGTTCCTTCAACCATGCAATATTTGTATCACCTCTCAAAAACCATAAAAGCTCATAAATGATCGAGCGCAAATGCAATTTCTTCGTTGTTAACAGAGGAAAGCCAGCCTGCAAATCAAACCGCATTTGATACCCAAAAATTGATCGTGTCCCCACACCGGTTCGATCTGTACGATCAATGCCGTTATTTAAAACATGCGATAAAAGATCAAGATAGATTTTCATATAAATATTATGGTTGATTCTTAACGTTACAGGAAACAGAAACTTCAAAATTTATAAAAATACAATTCAAATCAATATCCCTCCCAAACATCTTTTATAGGAATTTATCATTATACGATTGCATTTTGATGAATCGAATCGTAAATAAATTTTAAAAGAAACAATTTAGGTATGATCACAAAAGGGATAAATTTATGGAGAATGAAACAACTTTAGCACCACATGATACAAGAAAACGTATCTGGGCTATCGTGTCCAGTGCATCAGGTAATCTAGTAGAATGGTATGACTTTTATGTTTATTCCTTTACGTCCATTTACTTTGCATCACAATTCTTTCCCTCAGATGGCAATGTCGTTACGCAACTTTTAAAAGCGGCTGGTGTCTTTGCTATTGGTTTTCTTATGCGCCCAATCGGCGGATGGCTTTTTGGCTTCATTGCCGATCGTTACGGACGCAAACGCTCAATGCTTATCTCTGTTTTTATGATGTGTGGTGGTTCATTCTTAATCGCCCTACTTCCTACCTATGAAACCATTGGAGTAGCAGCAGGAATTCTTTTACTTTTACTCAGAATGCTTCAGGGGCTTTCTGTCGGTGGTGAATATGGTACAACAGCAACTTATATGAGCGAAATTGCCCTCAAAAATCGCCGAGGATTTTTTAGCTCTTTCCAATACACCACACTGATTGGTGGTCAACTTCTAGCCAGTCTTGTTATATTCATTTTAGCGCTTTATCTCACTGAAGATCAGCTAAAATCGTGGGGCTGGCGTATTCCATTTGCCATTGGTGGACTAGGAGCAATTGTTGCGATTTATCTACGCCGCACACTCCATGAGACAACGACCAAAGAAAGTCGTTCTAGTGCACAAGCTGGTAGTATTAGGGGACTTCTAAGCAACCACCGAAAAGCTTTTTTTCTAGTTATCGGCTTTACCGCTGGAGGATCGCTCACATTCTACACCTATACGACTTACATGCAGAAATATCTGATCACAACCACCGGCTTTGATAAACATACAGCCACAACTGTGATGACTGCTGCACTCTTTGTTTTCATGCTACTTCAACCTGCATTTGGTTTTATGGCTGATAAAATTGGAACAAGAACTTCACTCCTTATTTGGAGTGTTTTATCTATTATTTTTACCATTCCTGGACTTAATGTGATTGGTAGTACTGATAGTACATGGATTGCTTTATCAGTTATTATTGGAATGCTCTGCATTATGAGCTTTTATACATCCATCTCTGGCATTGTAAAATCAGAAATGTTTCCCGCTTCAGTACGAGCAATAGGAGTTGGGCTCTCTTATGCTATTGCCAACGCACTGTTTGGCGGTTCTGCTGAATATGTTGCGCTTGGATTAAAAGATCTTGGATATGAATCTGTCTTCTATTTTTATATAACCGGCATGATGATTATTGCATTCATTTCTGTTCTCTTAATGCCCGATGCCCGGAAAGAGGGCTATCTTCAAGGTGATAGTATCCATTAAATTTTCTAAACTAAATCAAGAATCCCGATTTTTCGGGCTTCTTGATTATGATAATATTGTAAAATCAATATTTACAACCTATTATAGACACGCCTTTCATATCATAAACATCTCTCGTGTCATAAAGGAGCGATACCCTCTTCTTTGATATAAACCATGATGAATAAAGCACCTCATGCCATGACCCTATATTTTTCATGATACCAATAAATCCAGTATACTTAGCTTTAAAATATCGAATCTGCTTTAATTAATGTCCTCTTTTCTTTATCAAAAATAAGAAAAAACATCGTTTCCTTATTTGTCTAATAATAGAAATTAAAGCGCATCTATTATCACCAATCAATCCTCTCTCAACACCCCTTTCTGATCTGAATGATCAATACAACCGTTAAAGATGCAATAAAAATCAAAACATACCTTCCTATAAATATGAGCAACGTTTTTGCTCTATGACAAAAATAAAAACTGCAAACATCATGAAAATAAGCCGCTTCCCCCTTTAAAAGAAAGATCGCAATACAATTGAATTTTTATTGCTTAAACTGTAAACAACTTTAAATAGAAAAAATATACAACAAAGGGGAACAATTCATGAGAAATGAAACAACTTTAGCACCACATGATACAAGAAAACGTATCTTCGCTATCATATCCAGTGCATCGGGGAATCTAGTAGAATGGTATGATTTTTACGCTTACTCATTTACGTCGATTTATTTTGCTTCGCAATTCTTTCCTGCAGATGAAGATGCTGTCACACAACTGTTAAAAACAGCAGGAATCTTTTTTATTGGCTTTCTTATGCGCCCAATTGGAGCATGGCTCTTCGGCTTTATTGCTGACCGTTATGGACGTAAACGCTCAATGCTTATTTCTGTCTTTATGATGTGTGGTGGCTCATTCCTCATTGCCATACTTCCTACCTATGAAACCTTGGGAATAACAGCAGCATTCTTTTTACTCTTAATCCGTATGTTTCAAGGACTTTCAGTTGGCGGTGAATATGGCACAACAGCAACTTATATGAGCGAAGTCGCTCTTAAAAAGAGTCGCGGTCTTTTTGCTTCCTTCCAGTATGCTACAACGATCACAGGTCAACTTCTCGCCAGTCTCACTATATTTATTTTAGCACTTTACCTTACTGAAGATCAGTTAAAAGCATGGGGCTGGCGTATTCCTTTTGTAATTGGTGGCTTTGGAGCAATAATTGCAATTTATCTGCGTCGTTCGCTCCATGAAACAACCACCAAAGAAAGCCGTTCTAAACAACATTCTGGTAGTATAAAAGAGCTTTTACGCAACCACAAAAAAGCTTTCTTTCTGGTTATTGGTTTTACGGCAGGAGGTTCGCTCACATTTTACACATACACCACTTACATGCAAAAATATCTGATCACAACCACTGGGTTTGATAAACACACTGCAACAACGATAATGACTGCTGCTCTCTTTATTTTTGTATTACTCCAACCCCTTTTTGGTTCTCTAGCCGATAAAATTGGAGCAAGGGCTTCACTCATCATGTGGAGTACATTATCCATTATCTGCACCATTCCTGTGCTTAAAATGATTGGGAATGCCAAAAATCCATGGGTCGCGCTATTAATCATCATTGGAATGCTCTGTGTTATGAGTTTTTATACATCTATCGCAGGTATCATAAAAGCAGAACTGTTCCCTGCTTCAATCCGGGCAATCGGAGTTGGATTTGCTTTTGCCATAGGGAATGCACTGTTTGGTGGTTCTGCTGAATATGTAGCATTTGGACTAAAAAGTATAGGATATGAAACTGTCTTCTCTTTTTATATAGTTGGTATGATGATCATTGCACTCATCTCAATTCTCTTGATGCCAGATATAGACAAAGGAGGATATCTTAAAGACAATGATATCTATTAAATTTTCTATACAAAATAAAAAAGCCCAAGCAATTGGGCTTTTTTTATAATGGATGTATAAATATTCAATAAAAGAAGCAAATAATATAAAATCCATTCACTTCTTATAGCTCACCCTACAGGAAAAAATGCTGTACTCCTCTATAAGGTGAAGAATACATGTATAAGACTCTGTATTGTTTAGATATTTATCAAATGGTTAGTATCTAAATAATAAAAAATTATACAACTTTTCTGCACTCTCCAAACATCCTATCAGCAACTTTTAAAACAGCCATTTAAGCACTTTTTTACCAACATTTCATCCAGCTTAAACCTACTTTTCAACACGCTCCCCTTTTAGATTCGATGTGATGATCTTTATCCGCCTACAAAAAGAAAACGCTCAAAAGGCATAATCCTATAACCAAAATAAGCCCTCTCATATAGCTTTCATAAGAAATTATTATTATACTAACTGAGTTTTGGCGATACAAATCGTAAAAAACTTTAAATAAAAAAATATAAACTACAGATCTAAAAGGGGAGCACTTCATGAAAAATGAAAAAACTTTAATACAACATGATACAAGAAAACGTATCTTCGCTATCATATCTAGCGCATCAGGGAATCTAGTAGAGTGGTATGATTTTTACGTTTACTCATTTGCATCTATTTACTTTGCACCACAATTTTTCCCTTCAGATGGCGATGTTGTTACCCAATTTTTTAAAACTGCAGGGATCTTCTTTATTGGTTTTCTTATGCGCCCAATTGGAAGTTGGCTCTTCGGCTTTATTGCTGACCGTTATGGACGCAAAAACTCAATGCTCATATCTATTCTTATGATGTGTGGGGGCTCTTTTCTCATTGCCATACTTCCCACTTATGAAACTTTAGGGAGAACTGCAGCAATTCTTCTTCTCCTAATCCGTATGATGCAGGGACTTTCAGCAGGTGGTGAATATGGTACAGCTGCAACTTATATAAGCGAAATTTCCCTTAAAAAACACCGCGGTCTCTTCGCTTCTTTCCAATCTGGTACACTTATTACTGGTCAACTTTTAGCCAGTTTTATTATATTTATTCTGGCACTTTATCTAACGGAAGACCAATTAAGAACATGGGGCTGGCGTATTCCATTTGCCATTGGTGGATTGGGAGCATTCGTTGTACTTTATCTACGTCGTTCACTTCATGAAACAACCACCAAAGAAAGCCGCTCTCAAAAACACACTGGGAGTCTTAAAGAACTTCTAAGCAAACACACAAAAGCATTTTTTGTAATTGTTCTCTTCGCCTCTGGAGGATCTCTCACATTTTACACTTGTACGACTTATATGCAGAAATATCTGATCACAACTACTGGTTTTGATAAACATACCGCTACAACTGTAATGACCGCGGCACTCTTTATTTTCATATTACTCCAACCCATATTTGGTATCCTAGCTGATAAAATTGGGACAAGAAATTTACTTATCCTTTGGAGTGCACTCTCTACTCTCTTTACGATTCCTGGACTTCTCATAATCGGTCACGCACATAATCCATGGATTGCGCTATCAGCCATTATTGGAATACTCTGTATTATGAGCATGTATACATCCATCTCTGGTGTCGTAAAATCAGCAATGTTTCCCTCTTCAGTACGAGCACTGGGAGTTGGTCTCTCTCATGCTATTGGCAATGCATTATTTGGCGGTTCTGCCGAATACGTAGCACTTGGATTAAAAAATATAGGACATGAATCACTGTTTTATTTTTACGTAATCGGCGTAATGATCATTGCATTCATTGCCACCCTCTTTATACCGGATATGAGCAAAGGAGGATATCTTCAAGAAGACGAAACCGATTAAACCTTCTATGCTAAACAAAAAAGCCCAAATTTTTTTGGGCTTTTTTTATTGAGCAAAATTGAATTTTAAAATTGTTTAAATTTTATCAAGTGCGTTTAATTGTTTGGCTACCAAATAATAAAAAGTCATACGACTTTTTCTACGATCTCCAGACATCATTTCTGCAACTTTTGACACAACCATTTTAGCACTCTGCCCATCCGCCCCTAATACATCTTGAACCCATTTTTCAACGCGTTCTAACTCTTTTGGATCCGATGTAGCAACAAGTGATGCATCCTGTTTTTTCATCACCAAAGCTAAGCGATGACGAAGCCTTTCTATTGCAGCCTCATCGGGATTTTTGTCATATAACTTAATATCTGCTAGATCATTGGTCATTTTGCTCCATCTCCTCTCCAAAAATTAGCGGCTGTATTTTACAACCACGTTATATAGCTTCATAAATAACTAGAGGATTTAAAATATTAACAACCCCCCCCTTTTCTAAAGACCGTTCTTCATCTATATTTAGATGGCTGGCTTGCCAGCTATGGTAATAAATGGACAATGAAATAAACTCATTGGACCCGGGGGCGGTACCCGGCGCCTCCACCAAAATATAATAAGCGAAAATTATACTTTGGTGGGGGCGAAATAGGATCGACAAGGGCGTAAAGATTGCTCTTTTACTCGGCATAGTACCACCGTTATCGGACTAAATGAGTAGTTGCAAATGACAACTATGCGGAAGCACGTCTCGCTGCTTGATGCAGTGCGAATGTTTCAAATTAAGCCTTAAACCGTCGCAGGTTTAAGCGGGGTTCGGAGGCACCTGGCAACAGAAGCCTTCACTTTTATAGGTATTATTGATTGATCTTTCAGACACTATTTGTCATAAAATTTCGTGTTTTTCTCAATTAATGAGGTGCATTGTAAAAAAAATATTGCTACCTTAAAGAAACATTTCATTGCATGATATCATTTATACTCAGCCACTGTGTGAAATAAAAGGAATAAACTTCGATGGTTCAAGATCAAATCCGTTACGATATTCTCGTTCAGGATGCGCTCCGTGGAGTTATCCGTAAAGTTTTATCGGAAGTTGCTAAAGCAGGACTTCCAGGTAATCACCATTTTTTTATTACTTTTTTGACAAATGCACCAGGAGTAAAAATTTCCACTCGACTTAAAAACCGCTATCCAGAGCAAATGACAATTGTATTACAACATCAGTTTAGAGATTTAAGTGTGTCAGAAACTGCTTTTGAAGTAACGCTCTCTTTTAGGGAAATTAGCGAAAAATTAGTGATCCCTTTCACGTCTATCCAAGTATTTTATGATCCCATAGCAGCATTTGAAGCAGCATTTGACTTGCCTTCAAATCTTAGCTCTAAAGAAGATAAAAACTCAGAAAAAACCATGTCCACACCTGTCATTTTATCGGACAAACAACAAAAAGAAACCATATTAAATAAAGACCAAAATCTCAAAACAAATAAAGAGCCTTCAAACAATGATGCCAAACAAAGCGCTGATGTTGTTTCCTTAGATTCTTTTCGAAAAAAATAATTTTCTTCATGACTGAACTGATTAACCTTCGTCAATTTCGAAAACAAAAGAAGCGTACAAAACAAGCTGTTCATGCAGAAGAGAATCGCTATCGTTTTGGACGAACAAAAGCTGAAAAACTTTTTGAACAAAAAGAATCCCTAAAAGCTCAAAAATTTCTTGATCAAAATCGTTTCTTAAACGATGAAGAAGAGTAAAAGAGAATGCAACGAGATGATTCTATCGATTGGTCAACCGTAATCTCACGAAAAATATCTGTTCGAATTGATGGGCACTCAACAAGCGTATCTTTAGAACAGCCGTTCATAGATATCCTCAAAGCTCTAGCACGCAAAAAAGGACGATCTTTAGCCTTTATTATCACTGATATTGACAGTAAAAGGCCACCACAAGTAAATCTTTCGGCTTCGTTACGCGTTTATGCACTCCAGAGTGTTCTCACCCAGCGCCTTTAGTATTTGTTTTATTTTTTACGATCTCTGTCTTCTTATTCAACCGAAAGTATTGTGGCTTTTTTAGATCTAGCGTTCAGATGAAAAAAATACTACACAAAAGGTACAATGAATAATTTTTCTGATGACATACCATTTTTCGAAGATGAATCCACGCCTCCAAAGCACTCAAATAACTTTGAGTTAGTTGCTCATAGTGCGCAATATGATGCTGACTATTTAGAAAAACTCAACCCCGAACAAAGACAGGCCGTCATGAATACAGAAGGACCTCTTTTAGTTCTTGCGGGTGCTGGTACTGGAAAAACGCGCGTTTTAACGACCCGCATTTCTCACATTTTGCGTTCCGGTCTTGCCTCTCCTCAGCAAATACTTGCTGTAACCTTTACTAACAAAGCGGCACGTGAAATGAAAACGCGTATTGCTGAACTTATTGGTGAAATTGTTGAAGGCATGCCTTGGCTTGGAACCTTTCATTCCACCGGTGCTAAGATTTTGCGCCGCCACGCAGAACTTGTTGGTTTAAAAAGCAACTTTACAATTCTTGATAGCGATGATGTCCTTCGTCTTTTAAAACAGCTTATTCAAGCTGAAGGCTTGGACGATAAGCGTTGGCCGGCACGAAGCTTTGCTATAATGATTGATTCCTGGAAAAATCAAGGACTGTCACCAGAACGCATTTCAGAAAGCGATGCCTATTCCTTCGGCAACGGTATGGGGCGAGAACTTTACCGTAGCTATCAGGAGAGATTAAAAAGTCTTAATGCCTGTGATTTCGGTGATCTTTTACTTCATTCTATCTCTCTCTTCCAACACAATCCAGATATTCTTCGCGAATATCATTCCAAATTCCGCTATATTCTTGTCGATGAATATCAAGATACAAATACAGCACAATATCTTTGGCTTCGTCTTTTAGCAAAACAAACAAAAGGACAACATGTCAACCTTTGTTGTGTTGGCGATGATGATCAATCCATTTACGGGTGGCGTGGTGCTAAAGTCGATAACATATTACGTTTTGAAAAAGATTTTCCTCCTGCAAAAATTATTCGTTTAGAGCGCAATTATCGCTCAACATCGCATATTCTCAAAACCGCCTCTCATCTGATTTCTCATAATCAAGGAAGACTTGGAAAAACACTTTTTTCTGATCAAACAAATAACGAAGAAGAAAAGGTAAAAATTCATGCAGCGTGGGATTCGCAAGAGGAGGCCCGAGCCATCGGAGAAGAAATTGAGCAAGCACAAAAAGCTGGTCATTCATTAAATCATATAGCTATATTGGTGCGTGCATCATTCCAGATGCGTGAATTTGAAGATCGCTTTGTAACACTTGGTCTTAACTACCGCGTTATTGGTGGTCCACGCTTTTATGAACGAATGGAAATACGTGATGCCATGGCTTATTTACGCGTTGTTGTCCAACCAGCAGATGATTTAGCCTTTGAACGCATTATCAACACACCCAAACGTGGCTTAGGAGATGCAACCGTACGTACCCTCTATGAAAGTGCACGGGCACGCGCTATCCCCCTCTTTTCTGCTGCTACTGAAATAGTTGAGACGGATGAATTAAAACCCAAAGCGCGCAGTGCTTTACGAAGCATTGTCGAAGATTTTCGCCGTTGGCAAAATATGCTGCAACATACACCACATAAAGAACTTGCCGAAACAATCCTTGATGATTCAGGCTACACAGCGATGTGGTTAGAAGATCGCTCACCAGAAGCACCAACGCGATTAGAAAATCTCAAAGAAATGATCCGCTCTATGGAACAATTTGAAAGCCTTCACAGCTTTTTAGAACATGTTGCACTGGTTATGGATGCTGAAAACAATGAAAATACCGATGCAGTCAACATCATGACTCTTCATTCAGCAAAAGGGCTTGAATTTGAAACAGTTTTTCTTCCTGGTTGGGAAGAAGGACTTTTTCCCCATCAGCGCTCATTAGATGAAGGAGGCCGTTCAGGTTTAGAAGAAGAACGCAGACTAGCTTATGTAGGACTAACAAGAGCAAAAAAACATCTGCATATATGGTTTGTATCCAATCGAAGAATTCATGGACTTTGGCAATCTACACTTCCCTCGCGTTTTCTTAATGAATTACCAGAAGAACATGTAGAATTAGTAGAAATGGCAACATCCTATGGTGGTTATGGGAAATCGCACTTTAAACATCAAAATTCCTTTTATAATGATTATTCGAAATCAGGATGGAGACGTACACAAAAAAACATTGAAGGAAAAGTTATTGCCCAATCAGTCTCTGAGATTCCTTCAGATTTTTCAATCAATGATCGGATTTTTCATATAAAATTTGGTTATGGTCATATTTCCGCAATAGACGGACATAAATTAACTATTATGTTTGAGAAAGCTGGAGAAAAGCGCGTGCTCGATAGTTTTGTAAACAAAGCTTAGCATAAACATAATGGAACCACCCCCCCAAACAAAAAACTATTTTTTCATTTTATTTTGAACGCTCTTTCCATTTGTCAATAAAAACCTCGATTGGAAGATTTTGCATATCAGGCAATGCGTTATAAATTTTATCAAGCGGCCAATTCCACCAAGCCATATCCAAAAAGCACTCAATCACATGATCGGGAAAACGCATCCGCAAGCACTTTGCAGGAACACCAGCGACAACCGCATAAGGCATAACATCTTTCGTTATAACAGCGTTCGCACCAATAATAGCGCCATGTCCAACTGTCACCCCAGGCATAATAACCGCACCATGTCCAATCCACACATCATTCCCAATGATAACGCGTTTTGCACAGCGCCTTTCGCGAAAACCACTATCTAATGCCATATAACGAAAATATTCATTAGGACGATAGGTTATTTTATGCGTTGAAAGGCGTTCCATGGGATGCTCTAACGCATTCACACAAACATGAGATGCAATAGAACAAAAACGTCCAATATTGCTGTAAATAGCCTCACTGTTACGCTCAAAATAAGAAAAATCTCCAACCATTACATCACGCAAAACCACCCGCTCATTGATTTCCACATAGCGTCCCAATTTACAACCATGCAGTCGTGCTGTCGTATGAATACGAGGCTCACTTTCATGAAATCGAAGATCTTTCTCTCTATCCATTCATCTTCCACCAATTATTTTTCCGTAAATAAAAAGACCGACTAGGTAAACAAAATCAATCATGAAACAGAGATTGCAAAGTTAACCTGCCAATGTTACAATTTCTCGATCTATCTAAGAGAGTCAAACTATGAAAAATGTAATACGCATCTTGGGGCTGACAGTCATATTTCTTGCAGGTATTTTTATTTATGATGCGTTAAAAAATAAGCCTTTAGGTGATAATTTTACACTCACTGATTCCAATGGAAAAATTATTACTGAAGCTGATATTCGAAGCAAGCCTTCAATAATTTTTTTCGGCTTCACTATGTGTCCTGAAAGCTGCCCTACCACACTGATCAATCTTGATCGATGGCTTACAGCTCTTGGCCCCAATGCCGATAAGTTAGGAATATGGTTTGTTACTGTTGACCCCGAACGTGATACACCAGAAGTACTCCATGAATATCTCAGTAATTTTAACAATAAAATCATTGGTATCAGTGGAGATCCTGATAAAGTTCATAAAATGGTAGATTCTTTTAACATCGTTGCTGAAAAAGTCCCTGGAACAGATGAAAACTATACATATAACCATACAGCAGCAATTTTTTTACTCAAAAAAGGTGGAAAATTAGCTGGCGTTATTCCTTATGAAATTAAAGAAGACGACGATGAACTAAGAGACGATATTGCCATTGAACGGCTTAAAAAACTCGTCTCAAATTAAATTTAAAAGCTGATTTAAGAGAAAGAACAGCATGTCGCAGCAAGTTCGTTTGTATTATACTGTCTTCAAAAATGAAGCAGAACAATTGTACACACTTATGGAAACAGCCTTTGATGAAGAGGGGTATCCTCTTGCTCTTGCAGAGATAGATGAAAAAAATTCTATATATGAGCTTTCACTTTATGTAGACCAAGAAAGCCAAGAGAATGCTTCAAAACGTTTTGCACACATCCTTTCTATAGATCCTAATAAAATTAACAGTGAAATTTTACCCAATATTGATTGGGTACAAAAAAGCCTTGAAGGACTAAAACCTGTGTATGCTGGACCTTTTTTTCTTCATGGAAGCCATAATAGAGGCGACATTCCATCCAATGTTTTGCCTATTGAAATTGAAGCAAATCAAGCCTTCGGGACAGGACATCATGGAACAACAGCTGGTTGTTTAGAAATGATTGCCAAAGTGATGAAACACGAAAATCCCCAAAATGCACTTGATCTCGGTACTGGCAGTGGGGTACTCGCCATCGGCATTGCAATGCTCAAACCTATTGCTATACTTGCATCTGATATTGATCCAGTCGCTATTCAAGTTACACAACACAATATCCAACTCAATGGCGTAAAAAAATATATCACAGCTGTCACAGCAACAGGTTTTTCCCATGATGAAATTGCTTCACGGGCGCCCTTTGATCTCATTGTTGCCAATATCCTTGCCAATCCTCTTATCGAGCTTGCACAAGAAATGGTAAAGGCACTCCAAAAAGGCGGATCACTAATACTCTCTGGAATCCTTGAAGAACAACATGCAGATGTTTTAAAGGCTTATGTAAAACAAGGGCTGAAACACATTGAAACATACCACCGTCAAGGATGGGTTACGATACATCTAAAATAAAAGGAAAGGACGTTGTTATGTATCAATCTTTTGAAACAATAACAAATCCAGCCCATGCTCTAAAACGCATTGCCTCTCTTCGTAAAGAACTAGACCGCCTTGGACTCGATGGTTTTCTTGTTCCGCGTAGCGATGAACATCAAGGAGAGTATGTCCCTCCTCATGCTCAACGCCTTAGCTGGCTAACCGGCTTTACTGGATCAGCTGGGATTGCACTGATTTTAAAAAACAAAGCCATCATATTTACAGACGGGCGATATAAGCTCCAAGTTCGCCAACAAACTGATCCTGATATTTTTGATTATGAAGATCTCATAACTTGCCCTCCCTCACAATGGCTTGAAAAAAATGGGCAAAAACTTTCTATTGGCTTTGATCCATGGCTTCACACCATCGCTGCCACCGATGCTTTGAGAAACGCATTAGAAATAAAAGCAGGTGGAAAACTTGTAGCAATTCACTCCAATCCCATTGATCTTATCTGGCATGATCAACCACAATTGCCGCAATCTGCCCTATCAGTTCATCCTCTCAAATATGCAGGATGCAGTTCAGATGAAAAGTTGGCATTGATTTGCAGATATATACAAAAAGCCAATGCAGAGGTTTTTATTTTTACAGATCCCTCCTCCATTGCATGGACATTCAATATACGTGGCAATGATGTTTCCAACACACCTTTTTCCCTTTGTTTTGCTCTCATTCCCATCCAAGAAACACCAGCCTTATTCATTAACAGCAAAAAACTTGATGCAGAACAGAAGCAATATCTGGAACGTTATGCAAAATTATATGAACCAGAACAGCTTATTCCAAAGATCAAAGAGTATGTTCAAAAAGGGACAGTGTTTGCCTTAGATCCACGACTAACGTGCGAAAAATTACGCACCACTATTGAAGAACAAGAAGGCTCTTTTATTACGCTTACTGATCCCGCTGCTCTACCACGTGCCATTAAAAATAGCACAGAACTAAACGGTGCGCGCAAAGCACACCTGCGCGATGGTGTAGCACTTACCCGCTTTTTTTCTTGGTTAGATAAACAAACACCAAGCACAATAAGTGAAATTTCTGCTGCTCAAAAATTAGAAGAATTTCGTATAACAACAGCAAAAGAAATGGGAGAAAAACTTGAAGATCTGTCTTTTGATACAATCTCAGCAGCAGGTGCAAATGGTGCCATTGTTCATTATCGCGTGACGACTAAAACAAATAAATTATTGAAAGCTGGTGAACTTTATCTTGTTGATTCAGGTGGACAATATCGTGATGGCACCACAGATGTCACACGTACAATAGCAATTGGAAATATTGGAGAGGAAGAAAAGCGCTGCTTTACTCTTGTTCTCAAAGGCATGATTGCTCTTTCAACCGCACGATTTCCAAAAGGCACACGTGGACAAGACATTGATAGTCTAGCACGCATCGCCTTATGGAAAGCTGGTTTTGATTATGCTCATGGCACGGGCCATGGAGTTGGATCTTATCTCTCTGTTCATGAAGGTCCACAAAATCTTTCGCGCAATGGGTGCCAAGAACTCATTCCAGGAATGATTATTTCTAATGAACCTGGATATTACCGCGAAAATGCTTTTGGTATTCGTATTGAAAATTTGATGATTGTAAAGCCAGCGCAAAAAATTGATGGTGGAGATATAGAAATGCTCTCGTTTGAAACACTTACAAATTGCCCCATTGATCGACGCTTAATCCTCCCAGAGCTTTTGACACTGCAAGAGCGACAATGGCTTAATGATTACCATGCACATGTTTATCAGATTAATGCACCTTACTTGAACGAAGAAGACAAAAAATGGGCAAAAGAAGCAACCATGCCTCTTTAAGTGAAATAGCGTACAACTTTTACTCTTTCTATAAAAAACCTCTCCTTCTCTTTTTTAAGAAAGATACGGACTTTTCATCAAAGCATATAAGATAAGAACAACTCTTTATATAAACAGTCGTATTTGGAATCTTCACAAATAAAAACTCTTCGCAAAATAAGAGAAAGCATAACAATCTCAAGAGAAGAAAGGGAATATCAGTATTCCTCGTTCTAGCACACAAGCACAAACGATGCTTTACATGAGATGAATGAAAATACTGGTGTATTCATCGTTCTTGAAAGAAAAACTTTAAACATAATGCCCCTCAATTAACTGCAACCAAGTCTCTTCATCGATAACCTCAACACCTAACTCTTGTGCTTTAGCCAATTTCGATCCCGCCCCAGCTCCTGCAACAAGAAGATCCGTTTTTTTAGAAAGTGAACCGGAGGTCTTTGCACCTAACCGTTCCGCTAACGCTTTTGCTTCATCGCGTGACATCCGTGCTAAAGTTCCTGTAAAAACAATGATCTTTCCTGCTATTGGTGAAAAATCTGTCATAACAAGTTCTTCATCAAGAGGTGTAACTTCCTTAAGCAAAACAGACAAAACCTCGCGGTTATGCGCTTCTTGATAAAAATCAAGAATCGCACTCCCTACCTGTGGTCCAATTCCTTCGATATTGGTAAGCTCTATCCAAGCCTCATTTCCTTCTGTATTAATCTCATCACATGGCATAATAGCCGTCATCGCCGCCGTCTCAAAAGCTGTATAATTTTGATAGGCGCGTGCGAGACGCCGTGCATTAACTTCTCCAACATGGCGAATTCCCAATGCAAACAAAAAACGACTTAAAGGAATTTCTCGGCGTGCATTAATGGCATCATAAAGTTTACGAACTGAAACAGTACCAAAACCTTCCATATTTTCTAAACGCACCAGAGACTTTTCTTGGCGGCGTTGTAAAGTGAAAATATCGGCTGGTGTATGAATACAAAGCGTCTCATCTTGAACATGGAAAAAGAACTCCACTTGCTTTTTCCCAAGTCCCTCAATATCAAAGGCATTGCGTGAAACAAAATGACGAATACGCTCAATTGCTTGTGCAGGACAAATAAGCCCACCAGTGCATCGACGCACTGCTTCCCCCACTTCACGAACAGCATGACTCCCACACGCTGGACATAAGTGAGGAAAAACAAAAGCAGAAGCGTCTTTTGGACGCTTTGCAGCAACAATATCAACAATTTGAGGGATCACATCACCAGCACGTTGTACAATCACTGTATCGCCTACACGGATATCACGCCCTTCACGAATTGGCTCTCCTTTATGACCAATTCCCTTAATATAATCCTCATTATGCAAACTTGCATTGGTGATCACCACACCACCAACAGTAATAGGCGCAAGACGCGCAACAGGAGTTAATGCTCCAGTTCGTCCGACTTGAATATCAATGCCTTCCAAAAGTGCCATCGCTTTTTCTGCTGGAAATTTATGCGCGATTGCCCAACGTGGTGAACGAGAGACAAACCCCAAACGCATCTGGAGCATCAAATCATTAACCTTATAAACAATCCCATCAATATCATAACTTAAGGAATGGCGGCATTCTTCGATATGATGATAATAGGAAATAATCTCTTCTAACGTCTTAAAAACTTTTGTTAATGGATTGATAATAAAACCATATTCTTTTAGCTTTTTTATCATCCCTATTTGGCTTTCTGCTGGCATTTCACTCACTTCACCCCAAGAATAAGCAAAAAATTTAAGCTTTCTACTTGCGGTTACCCGTGAATCAAGCTGCCGTAGCGAACCAGCTGCAGCATTTCTAGGATTAGCAAAAGCTAATTTTCCCTCCCCCTGTTGATTCATATTAAGCGCTTGGAAATCCTCCCGCCCCATATAAACTTCACCACGAACCTCAATAACATCAGGAAAATTGCCTTGCAAAACTTTTGGAATATCAGAAATTGTCCGCGCATTCGCTGTGACATTTTCACCTACATACCCATCACCACGGGTAGCCGCGCGCGCAAGCCTCCCTTTCTCATAGCGCAATGATAAAGATAAACCATCAATTTTCGGCTCAGCTGTTATTTCTAATATCTGTTTTTCTGGAAGTCGTAAAAAACGACGAACGCGCTCAACAAACTCACTGACATCTTCACCACTAAATGCATTGTCAAGAGAAAGCATCGCCTGTGCATGAACAGATTTTTCAAACTTTTCAGAAATCGGTGCACCAACTTTATATGAAGGAGAATCTGCACGAATAAGCTCCGGAAAGAGAGCTTCAATTTCTGCATTACGGCGGCGAAGAGCATCATATTCCGCATCAGAAATTTCAGGCTGATCATTATTATTATAAAGCACATCATGACGTGCAATCTCTTTTGCCAACCACTCTAATTCACTTTCTGCCTCAAGAACAGTAAGTTTTTTAATTGCATCCTTGTGCATAAAATCTATTCCAAATTATGGGCCATAACCATAAGAATTTCAGCGCCTTATTATCAATAAAATCCAAATGAATAATACTTACCAGTAATATCATTGATAAGCACTTAAAATACTACCTCTTAGTAATATCTATGCAAGAAGTTTTTGAGCAGCTGCGCGTGCCTCTTTTGTAATCTGTTCTCCTGCTAACATGCGGGCAATTTCTTCCGCACGCTCATGCTCCTCCATTTTATGCACACCCGTCATAAAACGTCCTTTATCATCACTTTCAACCTTTGAAATAAGAAAATGACTGTGTGCTTTAGAGGCTACCTGTGGCGCATGCGTAATAGCAAAAACCTGAATACTTTCTGATAAACGCTGCAACCTTTGCCCAATGGCAGCGGCAACAGCTCCACCAACGCCTGTATCAATCTCATCAAAAATCAATGTGGGAGCTGAACCACGATCAGACAAAACAACCTTTAATGCCAATAAAAAACGAGACAGTTCACCGCCAGAAGCTACACTGAGCATTGGTCCTGCCCGTGTTCCAGGATTTGTCCGAACCCAGTACTCAATACGATCTATCCCCTCAGCAGTCCGCTTTTCAGCATCACTCTGCATTTCAACGATAAATTCTGCTTTTTCCAATTTCAGTGCTGGCAACTCAGCCATAACGCTTTCAGACAAATGATTTGCTGCTTCTCGACGCTTTATTGACAACGCTTGCGCCAATGTATCATACTCTTTTTGTGCTTGCTCTGCCTCATTTTCTAAACGCATCAATATAGCCTGAGCATCCCCAAAAGCAGCGAGTTCAGCATCCATCTTATTGCGCAACTGAGCCAATTCGTCGGGAGAAACTTGATATTTACGAGCAAAACCGCGAAGAGCAAAAAGGCGCTCTTCTATCCGCTCCAATTCACCAGGTTCAAAATCCAATGCCCGTATTGCGGCTTCAAGACCTTCTTGTGCTGTTGCAAGTGCATGCAACGCATCATCAATAGATTTAACCACAGGTGTAATCAGCTCTTGCGACTCAGGGATTTTTCGCTCCAAACGCCTCACCAAATTAGAAAGGACAGGTATCGGCGATTTTGGGCCACTTAAGAGATCATCAGCTTCCTTAATATCTGTCGCTATTTTTTCTAATTTAAGCATATCCGCACGACGAAGAGAGAGAGCCTCTTCTTCACCAACTTGAAAATCAAGCTTTTCAAGCTCCTCCACACATGCACGAAGATAATCAGCCTCACGGACAGCATCTTCTACTTTAATCCGCTGTTGTTGCAAACGCTCCTCAAATTCACGCCATATTCGATAGCAACGACGCAAATTCTCCATTTCATCCTCAAGCCCCCCAAAGGCATCTAATAACTGGCGATGTGTTGCAACATCTACAAGCGCGCGATCATCATGCTGCCCATGAATTTCAACCAACTGACGCCCAACATTACGCATCAAGGCAACACTAGCCACCTGATCATTGATAAAAACACGACTACGACCATCACTTGACTGCACACGCCGTAAAATAATATCGCCCTCATCATCAAAACCATTTTCACGGATAAGTTGGCGCGCGGGATGTAAAACAGGCACATCAAAGACAGCTGTCACCTGCCCTTGAGTTGCACCGTGACGCACAAGAGAAGCATCACCACGTCCACCAAGAGCTAACGACAAAGCATCAAGGAGAATAGATTTTCCAGCGCCCGTTTCTCCAGTCAAAACCGATAAACCCGCTGTAAAATGAATATCAAGCGTTTCGATCAAAACAATATTATGAATCGAAAGCTGTACCAGCATAGAAAATCAACGTGCCTTATTCTTATTACCACTCAAAGCATTTGAGATCCAAGAAGATTTATGCTCCTTTGGTGACATACTATTTTTCTGCAATAAATTATAAGAAAATTTATACCATTCACTCTTGGGATAATTACGTCCTAAAATAGCTGCTGCTGTCTGCGCTTCCGCAGTTAACCCAAGAGCAAGATTAACTTCCGTCAATCGGAAAAGCGCCTCTTCGACTTGATTTGTATCGGAATATTCTTCAACTACGGTACGAAATCTTCTACTAGCAGCAAGATAACGCCGCCCCTCTTCATAATAACGGCCAACCTGCATCTCTTTACCAGCCAACTGTTCCCGCCCAAAACGTATTTTATCTTTCGCATCCTTGACATATTCAGAATTAGGATAACGCTCTATGAGAAGCTGCATAGCAGCAATAGCACGTTTTGTATCGCGTTGATCACGTGTAACATCAGGAATCCGACGGAAAGAAGAAAGACCAATAATATAATAAGCATAAGCAGAATCATCTGATCCTGGATAAAGAGTGATATAGCGCTGAGCCATGCTAATTGCTTCATCATACTTGCCAAGTCGGTAATTTGTAAACGCGCCCATCACGAGAGATTTACGACCCCAATCCGTATAAGCATACTGCTTTTCAATTGTAAGAAACTTTTTCGACGCCTCTCCAAGTCGCCCACTATCAAGATTAGCCAATGCTTGGTTATATAAAATATCTGGTGCATCCATTTTTAATACATATGCAGATGGATCAAGGGTATTTTTTTCTTTAAATAAACATCCCCCTAACACGCAGGTACTCCCCAAAAGTACCACTCCAAATAGCTTGCGTACAACGTTAGATTTCCTATATGCCATATTTCCAATACAGAGATGAGATTTTGTCATAGTTTTTCCGGCCTCCAGAGAATGTCACCTTGTAGCAAAAATTGTTAATTAGAGATTTTTATACCATATCGCTTTAAAATCCACTAACCAATTTAGTGGCTTAGGTCAATCATCCCCTTAAAAATCAAACAAACCACAAGAGAACCTTTTCAATTTTTCTTTTACTTTCCCTATAAATGAATTCTTTCGTAATATGATTCGTCCGCCAAAACAGCTTTCACCAATTGCGCATTAATTCTATGCCCACTACAATAGGAACGAAATAATCCAATAAAAGGAGCTCCAAGCAAAGCAGTATCACCAATTGCATCAAGCATTTTGTGTCGTACACATTCATCTTCCCAATAGGGACCATTTGGATTCATAATTTTGTCATCAAGTCCGATGATAAGAGAATTTTCCAAAGAAGCACCTAATCCTTTCCCAGAAGCCCATAATTTTTCCGCATCTTTGATAAAACCAAACGTGCGTGCACGTGACAAATCATCCCTAAACCCTTGTGTGGTAAGATCAAAACTGAAATGTTGTTTACCAATAGCAGAAGAAGAAAAAGAGAGCGTTACATCAAAACGGCGCCCATCAAATGGCAAAAACTCAGCAACTCCACCACCTATTTCAACTCGCAACGGTTTTTTTATAATAAAATAGGAACGCAACGCATCCTGTTTTACGATACCAACTTCTTCAAACCCTTGACAATATTGCCATGAAGAACCATCCAAAATCGGTATTTCATGACTCGACACTTCAATAACAAGATTATCCAAATTATAAGCTGCAATCGCAGCCATCAAATGCTCAACCGTTTCAATTCTGGACTCTCCCTGTCCAAGCACTGTTGATAATTCAGTCGCTCCTATTTGAGATGCATGAGCTTGAAATATTTTCTCTGTTCCATCCACCCCAAAACGCTTAAAAACAATACCACACCCAACATCAGCTGGATAAATCTTGACCACAGACACACACCCACTGTGAACACCAATGCCCTTAAATATCACTGCTTTTCTTAGAGTTGACTGATATTTTTGCACCAACTTCATTCTATCCCTTCATTGATTAGCTTTTTACGCCTTTTAAAAAATTATAAAACCATACTCATAGTAAATAATAAACCCGCTTATTATAAGCGGGTTTATAAAAAACAGAGTATTTAGCTCAAAAAGCGTAGTACATTTACTGTACAAAGATTTTACTGATTATAGAAGACAAATGCCAATTCTCATTTTTTTGCCAATTAATTTGCCTGACGCCGTAAAAACGCTGGTATTTCTAACTGATCTTCTTCACTCATAAAAGTACGCTGATCTTGCGGTACATGGGGATGCAACTCACCAGAACGACGTGGAACATAAACAGAAGCATCCTGAGAAAGCGCCTGAGAATTTTTATTATAAACATGCGCTTCTTGCTGCTGAGGCGATCTCACCGCGGGCTCTAGCCGCGCTTCTGGCTCAGCTTCCTCACGATGTGTTAAGCTCTGTTTCAAACGCTGCCAAAGATTGCGTGGTCCTTGATCGGCAACAGGTGATCTCTCCCTTTGACCATAAGCGACAGTAGGGAAATCTTTTAACTCAGGCATACGCATCGGTGCCGAACGAGTTTGCATCTGTTGCATTTGCTTTTGTTGCACTTGCTTCTCTTTCTGCTTCACAACCCCTGTCATCTCATCAAGAACATGTGCGGTTGCCTCCATACTTACTGGTGCTACCATAGAGTGCTGAGAACCACGATTAATTTGCATACGCGGTGCATTTGACATCTGCCCATGTACAACACTTGCCCCATAAGGAGCAGCATTTGCACTTCGTGCAGCAACGGCATCTGTAGGTTGTGCAAAAATTTGACTTTTAGGACGGAACTGTTCTCCAGCTGATTTACCCTTTTCTATTTCAAGTGCTTCTATCACTTCTACCATTGATTCAGAACGCAAAGGAGGTGACTGAATAGGAAAAGAAGTCTGCGACGTTGCAGGATCACTCCTACGAGCTGAAGTTGCATGTCTTTGAAGTTGAGGATGAGAAGGTTGAACGACATCACTAGCCTCACGATCAATACCCGTTGCAACCACAGATACACGAATAACCCCCTCTAAGGACTCATCATCAATAGCACCAAAGATAACATTTGCATCCGCATCTACTTCTTCACGAATACGATTCGCTGCTTCATCCACTTCAAAAAGAGTCATATCACGACCACCCGTAATGGAAATGAGTAAGCCACGAGCACCACGCATAGAAGTATCATCCAACAGCGGATTCGCAATAGCAGCTTCAGCAGCTGCCAAAGCACGACCATCACCAGACGCCTCACCCGTTCCCATCATCGCACGGCCCATTTCATGCATAACAGAACGAACATCAGCAAAGTCAAGATTAATGAGTCCCTCTTTAATCATGAGGTCTGTAATAGAAGCAACACCAGAGTAAAGCACTTGATCAGCCATAGCAAAAGCATCAGCAAATGTTGTTTTTTCATCCGCAATACGGAAAAGATTCTGATTGGGAATAACAATCAATGTATCAACAGACTTTTGTAACTCATCAATACCAGCCTCTGCCGTTTTCATACGACGAGCACCTTCAAACTGAAATGGCTTTGTCACAACACCAACGGTCAAAATACCTTTTTCACGAGCAGCACGAGCAACAACAGGTGCTGCCCCTGTTCCGGTACCCCCACCCATACCAGCAGTAATGAAAACCATATGGGAATCTGCGAGATGATCGATAATTTCATCAATACATTCATCAGCAGCTGCTTGTCCAACTTCAGGCAAAGCGCCAGCTCCTAAGCCTTCCGTAACTGCTGCACCAAGCTGGATAACACGTTCAGCCTTTGACATAGCCAAAGCCTGCGCATCCGTATTCGCAACAACAAAATCAACTCCCTGAAGACCAGCATTAATCATATTATTCACGGCATTCCCGCCACCACCTCCAACACCAAAAACGGTAATGCGTGGTTTTAATTCCGCGATATCTGGCCGATGCAGATTAATCGTCATTTCCTTTTCCTTCTCATAAAACATCGCAAGCCCAAGCGATGAAATTTAACTTACATCAATAAACTTACTTAAAAACTCTCACGCAACCACTGACCAACACGCTGAAAATACCCACACGTGCCCGTCGATAAATGTTTCACTGCAGTCTGTACTGTTTTTTCTTCAAACCCCACCAATTGCGGATAAATCAACAACCCAACAGCAGATGTAAATGCCGCCCCTTTTGCAAGAGGAGGCAGCCTTGAAATACCTAAAGGCCGCCCTATACGAACATTTCTTCCCAATATTGTACGTGCCATCTCTGGCAACCCCGTTAACTGGCTTGCCCCCCCAGTCAAAATAACACGCTTACCAACAATGTGACCAAAACCAGAACGGTTCAAACAATCACGCACCATCTCTAAGATTTCTTCGACACGTGCACGAATGATACGACCAAGAACAGCACGTGGATATTGGATTTCACGATGCTCGCTGCCAATCTCCGCCACATTAATCATCTGCCGCTCATCAGCACTTGTCAAAAGTGCAGAACCAGAGACAACCTTTAAACGCTCTGCTTCTTCGATAGACATAGAGAATCCACGTGCAACATCAAGAGTCACATGATGTCCACCAACTGCAAGTGCATCCGCATGAACAAACTTTCCCTCAGAAAACACTGAAAATGTTGTGGTTCCACCACCAAAATCAATACAGGCTGCTCCTAAATGCGCTTCATCATTCATCAAAACAGCAAGACCACTTGCAAAGGGAGTTGCAACCATTGCTTCGACACTCAAATGCGCTCGATTAATGCAAGCTTCTAAATTACGCAAAGACGCTGTTTCAGCTGTTACAACATGTACATCTACACCAAATAATTCTCCCGTCATTCCGACAGGATCAGAAATTCCTTTATCTCCATCCAACACATAAGAAACAGGAACTGAATGCACGACATGGCGCTCAGCATCAAAAGCTTTGCGCGAAACGTCTGCAAATGCTACACGCACATCACGCTTAGTGACTTCACGACCATTCAAACGCACCATGCCATTGATAAGAGCACTTTGTAATCGGCTTGAAGAAAAGTTTACAATCACTGAATCAACCACCAAACCAGCCATTTTTTCTGCTGCATCAACAGCCAACCGTATGGATTGCTCTGCCGCAAACATATCCATTACAATACCAGATTTGATACCGCGTGAACGTTGCACTCCAAAGCCTAAAATTTCCATAGAGTGCGTACGACCATGTAAATAATGCATATGCTTCAAAGGACGCAAACAAGCAATCAGACACACAATCTTACTTGATCCGACATCAAGAACCGTTAAGAAGCGTGTTTTGCGTCCCCTCGCATGATGTGATCCGAGCAACATCATAGGCGTCCTGCCTTTCGCGCTTCTAAAACGCGTTCTTCGTCTGCCACTGCAGCACGATGATGTTCCAACGCTTCATCTGATAAAGAAACTGTAATGCGATCAGAAAGACGAAAATCAACACTCACAATATCGCGAGAAAAAAGATCTTGTGCTCTCCCTGACCCAAGAAGAGAAGCAAGTTTTTCAAGTGGATCATTTTCAGGCAACATAACGCGTATCCCATTATCTAAGACAAGATCCCAACGCCGATCACCTACACGTACATAAGCGCGAACACGACTAGAAAACTGCGGATAAACTGAAAGTGCTTGAATAAACTTTTCGGCAGCATTTTGCGCACCTTTCCCAACCACGAGAGGTAAATTCTGAACCACCCCCCCTTGGAAGGGCACAATGACTCGGCCTACACGATCAACAATATCCATCATGCCATCATGTTGCCAAATTGCATATGGTTCACGTTCCACAACGGAAATACGCACGAGGTTGGGATAAACTTTCTGCACATTAGCCGATTGAACCCAAGCCTGCTTTTCCAAAAGAGAACGCGCCCTATCAACATCAAAAGTAAATATGGATGGGGCACCATTAAGCCCTAAAATCTTTAAAACTTCCTGTTTTACCAAGCGCTTATCACCACGCATATCGACATTAGTGACCACAAAACCAGCATTTGCTATTGCGGTCTTCATAATAGGCTCCATACGACCACTCGATAAAATCCCATAAAGAAACGTAACAAAGAAAAAAAACAAAACCGCAAAAGAACCGAAATGGCGTGGAACATGAATATCAATAAGGACAAACTCAGACATAAACCGAAGAAAACGACGATAAAGACGTGGCAAAATCGGCACTGATAGCGCTACCGGAACATTTTTTTTATCAACATTCAACGCATACACGACGCGTCCTCCACCATCCACTGAACAATATCGCCGTAAGTACGACCACTTGCTTTTGCAATATCAGGCAAAAGAGAAGTTGGTGTCATACCGGGCTGCGTGTTAATTTCAAGCCAAATCAATTCTCCCGTTTCTTCATCAAAACGAAAATCAGAACGGCTAACACCTCGACAACCGATCGCCTGATGTGCTGCTAAAGACATTCTTTGCACGCTTTGGTAAATATTTGATGAAAGTTGTGCAGGACAAATATGGTAAGAGCCACCAGATTTGTATTTCGAGTCATAATCATAGAACTGAAAAGACTGATCAG
Organism: Bartonella heixiaziensis; assembly: GCF_046245125.2. Classification (GTDB taxonomy): domain Bacteria; phylum Pseudomonadota; class Alphaproteobacteria; order Rhizobiales; family Rhizobiaceae; genus Bartonella; species Bartonella heixiaziensis. The sequence goes on from NZ_CP176404.1 coordinate 1,185,347, forward strand.
GGAGAATTTCACAAACATCCAAGACCTCATCCCCCAAAACAGCACAAGTAAGCTCACGACCAGGAATATATTTTTCAACAATCACGTCATCTGCATAAACCCAATCAGCCCCTACAACATTGCGTGGCGGCGTAGATTCATTTCCTTTTACAATAACAACACCAAAACTCGATCCTTCACACACAGGTTTAATCACATAAGGAGGCTCCATGGGATGTGTTCGCCCCAAAGCAAAGCGGTTCATGACACAAGAAGGCGCAACAGAAACACCAGCGCTCGCAACAACAATTTTTGCGCGCCCTTTATCCATTGCCAGTGCCGATGCCATCACCCCAGAATGGGTATAAGGAATTTTCAAATATTCAAGGATACCCTGAATACGACCATCTTCACCAAATTGCCCATGCAATGCATTGAAAACAATATCAGGCCGCAATTGCTCAAGAACAGAAGCAATATGACCATCAACATCCACGCGACTCACACGATACCCCTGCGCTTCAAGAACATCAGCACAAGCAGCACCGGAAGACAAACTTACAGACCGTTCAGAGGAGAATCCCCCCATTAATACAGCTATATGTTCATCTTTCATAACAACTCACCCTCCTTTGTATACTATATATAGACAACACAAAAATCACTAATACCATATACAGGAAAAACTAGGATTTATCCTTGCGAATCAATATCCTAGCATTTTGCATAATGAATCAGACTCAGACGCATCACGCAAGAGATTCTTTGTTAATTTATTGATTCTTAATGGATTTTTTTTATTATCTCTTTGAAATGACTCAATTTTTTATTGTATTTTTTTATTGCACAAAATAAATTAATGAAATGGGTCAAAAGAGGGAACACTACGGCCTTGTTCAAATTGACCAATACGCTGTATTTCCCACTGTAAGAGATAAGCAGAGTGCGCAAAAACACGTGCACGTACTGTTTCTCCCAAAGCTTCAAGGTCATAACCTGTTGCTTGCCCTGTATTGATCATAAAATTACAGTGCATTTCGCTCATTTGCGCTCCACCAATCCGCAAACCACGGCATCCTGCTTCATCAATAACGCGCCACGCTGAGATATCTTCAGGATTTCGAAAAGTTGATCCCCCTGTTTTTTCGCGAACAGGTTGTACTGTTTCCCGATGAAGTGTAACTTCATCCATAGCGGCACGAATATTGTCTCTATTTCCTAACTGTCCTTCTAACAAAGCAGCAGTAAAAACAAGATCTTCAGGGACACCGCAATGACGATAAGAATACTGCATATCCTTTAAGCTCAAAACATGACGCTGTCCTTTACGATCAAGTGCATAGACCTCAACAACACGCGCAGCTGTCTCAACACCATTAGCGCCTGCATTCATTTTTAATGCTCCTCCAAGACCACCAGGAATACCATGATAAAAATGAAAACCTGCAATCTCAGCCTCTAAAGCCGCTGCTGCTAAATGTTTATCCGCCGTAGCAGCACCAACCAAAAAGCGCTTTGGAGAAACCTGCCGCACTTGCCCAAAACCCTTCGCCGGAAGACGAATAACAACACCTGGAATCCCGCCATCACGCACCAGAAGATTAGAACCAATTCCCACAATTGTTACAGAGATAGATTCAGGAAGATTTTGCAGAAAAACCGCTAAATCTACCTCATCAGCAGGCTGATAAAAAAGCTCAGCCAACCCACCAGTGCGAAACCACGTTACTTTCCGCATCTCTACATTAGGCATAAGCTTGCCCTTTATGCTACCCAAAACTGGTTGCAATTGCGCCAACAGCGCTTCACCATCAATCAGTTGAAAATTCATCATTGTTATCAAGCACCACCAACTGCTGAGGCAAAGCACAAGCCCATTGTGTGATATTGCCAGCACCGAGAAAAACAACATAATCACCAACTTTAGCAAAAGTAGAGACAATCGAAACAACATCTTCCAAACAATGAATCAAACGCACATCACGATGCCCAGCCATTTGAATATGTTCTACCAATTCTCTAGCACCAAAACCAGCAATTGGCTCTTCACCAGCCGCATAAACAGGAGCAATCAACACTGTATCGGCATCATTAAAACAAGCAGCAAAATCATCAAATAAATTATACAAACGTGAATAACGATGTGGTTGCGCAACCGCAATCACGCGCCCCTTTGCGCTTTCACGCGCTGCACATAAAACAGCCTTTATTTCAACAGGATGATGTCCATAATCATCGAATATTTCAATGCCACGCCAACTTCCTGTTTGCGTAAAACGCCGCTTTACTCCACCAAATTCTGCTAAGCCTTTTTTTATGGATTCATTTGAAATACCCAGTTCATGAGCAATGGCAATCGCTGCCGTCGCATTAGACACATTATGCTGCCCAGACATTGGCAAAACCAAATTTTTCAATTTAGTCTCTTTACCTGTCTTGCGCGAGCGAATGAAAACATCAAAATGCGTTTTTTGACCATCCATAGACAGATTAAGAAAACGAACATCCGCTTGTGGATTGGCCCCATAAGTTATCACCCAACGATCATCAATACGACTAGCCAATGACTGAACCTCTGGATGATCAAGGCACAACACAGCAAAGCCATAAAAAGGAACATTCTCTACAAATTGCCGAAAAGCCTCACGCACAGCGCCAAAACTTCCGTAATGGTCTAAATGTTCACGGTCAATATTGGTAACAACAGCGATATCAGCAGGCAACTTTAAAAAAGTACCATCACTTTCATCCGCTTCAACAACCATCCAATCGCCATCCCCCATACGAGCATTCGTGCCATAAGCATTGATAATTCCACCATTTATCACCATCGGATCAAAACGACCAGCATCAAGAAGCGCTGCTACCATTGATGTAGTTGTTGTTTTACCATGCGTACCACCAACAGCAATTGCCCGACGAAACCGCATCAACTCTGCAAGCATTTCTGCACGTCTCACAATCGGTAAATGCCTTTCTTTCGCAGCAATATATTCAGGATTTGTTTTTTTTATAGCAGTAGAAATAACAACAACCTCTGCGTCACCTAAATTTTCAGCATGATGCCCCATATGAACGTTAATTCCTTTTCCCCGTAAACGTTCAACATTTGCACTCTCAACTTGATCAGATCCTTGAACTTTATAGCCAAGATTATGAAAAACTTCCGCAATCCCACTCATGCCAATCCCACCGATTCCAACAAAATGGATAAGGCCTATATTAAGCGGCATTTTCATCAAAAAACTCCTTTTTTACATCTGACAGTGATCGCCCCATAACCAACGCTTCAGCCATATCAGCAAGACGACTGGTTGCATGAGGTTGCCCAACCTTTTTAGCAGCCAACGCTTGTGTTTCTAATAGATGCGGATCACCACAGACTTTTGTTAAGAGAGAAGCAAGCCTTTGTGCATTCAAATCTTTTTCTGCTATAATTTGCGCACCTCCTGCAGCAGAAAGCAGTGCTGCATTCGCAGACTGATCATGATCAAGCGCATGGGGATATGGAATAAGCAAAGCAGGACGACCGATTACAGCTATTTCACAAACGGATGAGGCACCAGCACGTGACAAAATAAAATGAGCACGCGCCATACGTTCTGCCATATCATCAAAAAAAGGAGCAACTTCTGCTTGTACACCCATCTTATGATAGATTTCTATCAATTCGAAAGCTTCCCCCCGAACTTGCTGGACAATTCGCAAGCGTTTACGGCTCTTCTCATCCAGCAAAGCAATTGCTGCAGGGACAATTCGTGAAAAAGAAGAAGCCCCTTGGCTACCACCAAAAACCAAGAAATGAAATGGCTCTTCACCAATTGAGGGATGATAAGGAATTTCCGCTGCTTTGAGAACAGCCTCACGCACAGGATTACCAGTCAAGAGCGTTTTATGAACATGAGTATTATTTTGTAATAACAAACCACCCGCTATTGCATGCACAAAAGGTGCCAAAACCCGATTTGCACGCCCCATAATAGCATTTTGCTCATGAATAAATGTTGCACGCCGCGTTAAAGCAGCAATAAAAAGAGGAGGAAACGTAGGATAACCGCCAAACCCACCAACAAGAACAGGACGCAATTTATAAAAAAGTATTAATGATTGACGCATTCCTTTTAACAAAGCCCAAAATGTCTTTATAAGTGCAAAAGGATGGCGTCGTGTAAATGTCGCAGATGAAAGTATATGTGTATGTTCTTCATCAAAACAGCGCACAAAAGGTTGCGCTCTTCCATCCGTTGCCAAATGAACATCATATCCACGCTGCCTTAATTCAACAGCAAGCGCTTCAGCAGGAAAAAGATGCCCACCTGTACCACCAGCCACCAAAACAATAACTTTTTTATCAGTCATAAGTGGTATCCAAAACAGCAGGAGAGGAAAACGCTGAGAGACGTGCTTCTGGCCAGCGGCGCGTCAAACTAAGCAAAATGCCCATTGAAAGTGCAATAGCCACCATAGAGGAACCACCGTAAGAAATAAACGGCAATGTCATTCCCTTTGGAGGGATGAGATGAAGATTAACTGCCATATTAATCGCTGATTGAAAACCAATCATCATTGCTATACCAGTAATGCCGAGACGTATAAATGAATCACGCGTATTCAATGCTATATACAGTGAGCGCATGACGATAAAGCCAAAAAGCATCATAATCAAAAGACAGAGGATAATACCATATTCCTCAGCAGCAACGGAAAACACAAAATCCGTATGGCTATCAGGAATGATACGTTTCACCGTTCCCTCGCCCGGCCCTTGTCCAAACCAACCACCATTTAAAATAGCCTCACGCCCTACATCCACTTGAAAAGTATTGCCTTCACCTGTTAAAAAACCATTAATACGTTCACGCACATGGTGAAGGAAAAGATATGCTAAAACAGTTCCTACAATGCCTAAAATGAGAAACAAGAAAAGAATGGTAAGGGATACACCAGCCACAAAAAACAGCCCCCCCCATGTTGCACTCATTAAAAATGTTTGGCCAATATCAGGCTGTAAAACGAGAAGCACACAACAAAAAGCATAAAGTGCAGTAGCTAACGTATAACCAGGAATGCCCCTACGCCGCACCTGTTCTGAAAAAAGCCAAGCTGACATAATCACAAAAGCTGGCTTCATAAACTCTGAAGCTTGCACAGAAAGACCAAATATAACAATCCACCGCCGTGCTCCCTTCAATTCTGGACCAACAAATAAGGTTGCAACCATAAGAAAAAGCGTCGCAATAAGCACAAGGGCGCATAACCGCCGAATATTACAGAGCGAAAAAAAAGAAATGGTAACCATTGTAAAAAACGCTGGAATACTAAAAATGATATGCCAGCGAACAAAATAAAAACTGTCAGCAATACCGATTTTTTTTGCAATCGTAGGGCTAGCAGCAAAAGATAACATAATGCCAATCCCCATTAAGATCAAACAAGCCGCGAAGATAGAGCGATCAATTGTCCACCACCAATTAGCAATTGGATCTCTATCAGCACGCGTAAACATCTTATTCACTTGATCCTTTTTATAATTCTACTCAAAGTGACTACAGTTTCCCCATTTTTTAGCAAACACTTCAAAAACTGAATTACACGAAAAAGGATTCCGGAGAGTTAACACAAAATCATTTTTTTTATTCATGCTTCTTTTAACTGCATAACAAAAGAAACAAACGCTTCCCCACGCATTTCATAATTTTTAAATTGATCATAACTTGCGCAGGCGGGTGAAAAGAGGACGACTGCTTCTTTTACCTTACAACACATCGCATCAGCAGCAGCTTCATGCACCGCATTTTCCAAAGTTAAGCTCATCGAAAAAGGAAAAGCAGAACCAATAACACCAGCAAATTCTTCCGCCGCAGTCCCAATCAAATAAGCTTTGCGAATTTTATGAAAAAATCCTCTAAGAGACTCAATCCCACCTTTTTTTGCCTGCCCTCCAACAATCCAAAAAATATCATTAAAAGCAGAAAGTGCAGGCGCTGATGCATCTGCATTGGTAGCCTTGCTATCATTGATAAACAAAACTGTCCCCATTTTACGCACCTGCTGCATACGATGAACCAATCCTTTATAACTTGCTAAATGTTTCTCTATATGTGGATCAGTAATTTTTAAAGCTTGCAATGTTGCTAAAACCATAAGAGCATTTTGCGCGTTATGACTACCACGTAACACTGTCATAAGAGCGAGATCTGCAAGCATGGAGCGCTGCCCTTGATGAACAACAAAAAGCTTAGTGTTCTCCGCATAAAAGCCATTTTCAACAAAATGTTCCTTGGAAATTGCCTCGACTTGACGACCCTCATGAAGCAATTGTTGATACAACTCCCGACAAGCAGCGTCATCAACTGAAATCAAAGCATGAGAAGCCCTAGCCACTAAATGCCTTTTAGCTTGCACATATTGAGCAAAGCTACCATGGCGATCAATATGATCAGGCGTGAGATTTAATAAAAGAGCAACGGTCGGCTGAAGAGAGGGTGTTAAATCAATTTGAAACGATGAACATTCAATCACATAAATACGTTTTTTTACAAACGGCTTAAGGGTCAATATTGCGGTTCCAATATTTCCCCCCATCTGCACATCATAGCCCATTTGTTCTAGCAAATGCGCAAGTAAAGCTGTCGTTGTTGATTTTCCATTTGTGCCCGTAATAGCGATAAAGGGAACATCCTGATCACAAAAACCATAGTGCTGTAAAAAATGGTTGCGCGCACGAACAAATAATTCAATATCCCCGATAATTTCTATACCTTTTTGACGTGCTTTCTCAACAACCCAATGAGGCTTAGGATAATTTAAAGGAACACCAGGAGCTAAAATCAATGCAACAAACTCTGACCAATCTTCATAACGGAGATCTCGCGTTGGAATTTTGTGCCGAAGAGCCATTTGCACACTTGAAGGACTATCATCCCATGCAACCACTTCTGCACCACCACGTACCAATGCTTTTGCTGCTGCTAATCCAGATGCCCCTAATCCAAACAGAGCAACTTTTTGACCTTTATAACACGTAACAGAAATCAAAATGTCACCGCAATTTAAGTGTTGAAAGACCAATGAGAGCGAGAACAATCGAAATAATCCAAAAGCGTATCACAACTTGGCTTTCAGTCCAGCCTTTTTTCTCAAAATGATGGTGTATTGGTGCCATAAGGAACACACGCTTTTTTGTTAATTTGAAATAACCAACCTGAATAACAACCGAGAACCCTTCCAGAACAAAAAGCCCACCAATAAGAGCCAAAACAATTTCATGCTTGGTTGCTACAGCAACAGTACCCAGGAGTCCTCCAAGCGCCAAAGAACCAGTATCCCCCATAAAAATGGCCGCTGGTGGCGCATTAAACCATAAAAAGCCAAGACCCGCACCAACAACGGCTCCCAGTAAAACAGCCAGTTCACCGGTTCCTGATACATAATGAATTTGTAGATAATCAGCAAAATTGATATTACCAGAAAGGTAAGCAATTAAAGCAAAAGACAAAGCAACAACCATCACAGGAACAATAGCTAAGCCATCAAGACCATCGGTCAAATTAACAGCATTCCCAGTCCCTACAATAACAAAAGCAGAAAAAGGAATAAAAAACCAACTCAAATTTATAAAATAATCTTTCACAAAGGGAAAAGCTAATCCAGGAGAACCAACTTGTAAGATCATAAAAGCAGCAATTGCTGCAACCCAAAATTCCAATCCTAACCGAGCTTTACCGGAAAATCCTTTGTGTGTTTGTTTTGTTACCTTAAGATAATCATCATAAAAACCAATTGCTCCAAAAGAAAGCATAACAAAGAGCGACACCCAAAAATAAATATTCGATAAATTACACCACAAAAACGCTGATACCAGAATCCCTATTAAAATCATCAGACCACCCATAGTAGGCGTCCCAGCCTTTTTAAAATGTGTTTGAGGACCATCAGCGCGAATTGGCTGCCCTTTTCCCTGCCGCAATTTTAGAGAAGCAATGATACTAGGACCAAATAAAAACACAATGAGTCCCGATGTGAGCATCGCTGCTATAGTGCGAAAAGTAATATAACGAAAAACGTTAACGCCTGGGAGCCAATCACTAAGCGAAGAAAAAAACAGCATCATAATATAAAAAAACCTATTTTAAATTAGAGAGAAACCACTTTATAGCGATCAAAAAGTGCTGTCACAATATCTGAAGAATTAAGACCACGGGATGATTTAATCATAAGCAGATCCCCATTGGAAATTTCTGCAAAAAGAAGCGGTAAAATTTTTTCAATATTTTCAGCATAATGAACCTTAACGTAAGCGGATAAATCAATGGCCAAAAATTTCATTACCTCACCAAATAAAAAAACTGGATGAGCACCAGAAAGACATATTGGCTTTACTAAATCACGATGGAGTTTTTCACTATGAGCTCCCAGTTCGAGCATATCCCCCAAAATAGCAATGCGCCTACCACATGAACCTACTGGCCCTGTAGCAAGCAGATCAAGAGCAGCACGCATAGACGCGGGATTCGCATTGTAGCTTTCATCAATTAAATAAAATTCGCCACCATTGGGTAAAGACAACTCGTAGCGGATACCCCGCCCCTTTTGGAGAGAAAAATGGCTCAAAGCAAGCGCAATACATTCTAAATCAGCACCAACGGCATCACAAACCGCAAGAACACCTAAACTATTTTGGACAATATGTCGCCCAGGAGCACCAATTTTAATCGTCCTATCTTGTCCAGAAATTCGTACAACCATAGAGGAACAATCCGTTTGAAGACATATATCTCTAACCTGATAATCAGAATTTTCAGCCTCACCAAAGCTTAAGATCTTTTTCACACCACATTGCTTTGCTTTTTGAATTAAATAAGAAAAAAAATCATTATCCGCATTTAAAATGGCAACACCTTCCTCATCTAATCCTTCAAAAATTTCAGCTTTTGCATCTGCTATTTCTTCAAGATTTTTGAAAAAACCCATATGTGCCGCAGAAATATGCGTAATAAGAGCAACATGCGGATGAATCAACTTTACAAGAGGGCGAATTTCATCTTTATGATTCATACCAATTTCAAAGATACCATAATCACACTCTGCTGGCATTCGTGCCAAGCTAAGCGGCACTCCCCAGTGATTATTCAAAGAAGCAGAATTCGCGTGAACCTTTCCAACAGTTGCAAGCACTTGTTTGAGAGCTTCTTTTGTTGTTGTTTTTCCCACTGAACCTGTTACCGCTATAATTTTAGCTTTTGAACGCCTACGCGCAGCTTGTGCAAGTTTTTCTAAGGCTTGCAAAACATCAGGGACAACAATCAGTGGAGCGGATATTTTTTTCATGTCAGTCAAACGATCTTCCGTAACAATAAGAACGCCTGCTCCCCTTGCATAAGCTTGCGCAGCAAAATCATGACCATCAAGATGATGCCCTTTAATACAGAAAAAAATATCGCCTTTTACAAGCGTGCGACTATCAATAGAAATCCCAGAAAAAGTTTCTGGTAAGCATCCGATTACAAAGCCATCAATTGCTGTAATAAGTGCTTGTTTATCCCATAACACTGTCATCTCTTTCGTTCCTGCAAAGCCTCTATCGCTTTCAAGCGATCTGAAAAAGGATATGTTTTCTGCCCTATAATCTGACCATTCTCATGACCTTTTCCAGCGATGATGAGTGTGTCTCCAGCTTGCAAAATCCCAACCGCATAAGCAATAGCTTCACCACGATCCGCTATTTCCATTGCTTTTGGAACTGCTTGTAAAATATCTTTTCGAATTTTCTCAGGTTCTTCAGTACGGGGATTATCATCCGTTACAATAACAATATCAGCCTTGTTTTCTGCAATTTTTCCCATTAAAGATCTTTTCCCCCGATCACGATCACCACCACAACCAAAAACAAGAATTAAACGCCCCTGTGTAAAAGGGCGAACAGAAAGCAATACCTGCTCTAAAGCTTCTGGTTTATGCGCATAATCTATATAAACAGGCGCATTATTTTCTGTCTTTCCAACCAATTCCAAGCGCCCAGGGGCTCCCTGTAAAGTTTCAAGTGAATGAAAAACTTTATCAGGAGAAACACCTGTTGCAATTGCTAATCCCGCCGCCAAAAGCGCATTACTCACTTGAAAATCTCCAGCTAGAGGCAAATCAAATGTATAAATATTGTTTTCCACACGACATTCAACACACTGTTTCGAACGTTGATGTTCAATACGATTAATAGTGATAAATTGCCCTTTACGCCCAATTGTTAAGACACGGCGGCGCGCTTGTGTGATTGTATCAATAACCTTTTGCGAATAAACATCATCCGCAAAAATCAGAGCAGGAAAATCTTGAGGCAAAAGTGTATCAAAGAGCCTCATTTTAGCACGCAAATAATCCTCTACGCTCGTGTGATAATCCATATGATCACGCCCTAAATTGGTAAAGGCACCAGCAGTTAAACGTACCCCGTCAAGTCGGCATTGATCAAGCCCATGCGAAGATGCTTCAAGGGCTGCATGTGTAACACCTTCATTGGAAATTTCATAAAGGAGGCGCTGTAAGACTACTGGATCAGGTGTTGTGAGAGAACCAGAATCATTCCGGTAAGGAGAAAAAACACCTACCGTCCCTATACTGGCGGCACACAATCCAACATGAGTCCAAATTTGCCGAACAAAAGAGACAACGGATGTTTTTCCACTTGTCCCTGTCACAGCAACGATAGTTTCAGGTTGAGAACTGTAAAAACGTGCAGCTGCTATTGCTAAACTATGACGAACATCACGAACACGTAAAAGAGGAACAGATAAATTCTCAAGAACAGCATTACAATCTGTAACGATTGCTTGTGCACCACGCTTTAGTGCATCATTTATATAGTGTCTTCCATCACCTTGATTGCCTTGAAGGGCTACAAAAACATAGCCTGGCAAAATTTGCCGAGAATCCGCACTTATTCCTGTTATTTCTATTGAAGAAAGACTTTTATCTTCAATACATTCTGCAAAAACAGTTCCCAACAACATGACAACACACCTTTTTATATTCATTTTACCGTTGTTTAACTAAGCTTGAATTGTTCTTTGTGCTTAAAAGAGGCTCGTATTCTTTTTTAAAATCCGGTTTTATTCCAAGAAAAGTAGCTGAGCGGCGAACAATATTAGAAAGCATTGGCCCAGCATTCAATCCTGCTGTTGCTGCATGTTTTCCTTCTTCAGGCTTAGGTTCATCGATAATTGTTAAAACAACATAGGAAGGATCCTCAATAGGAAAAGCCGCGAGAAAACTATTGAAATTTTTTGTTTTAGAATATTTTCCATTTTCAACTTTTTCAGCTGTTCCTGTTTTCCCACCAACCCGATAACCTTCGACTTTTGCATTACGTCCAGAACCAATATCGCTATTTAATTTATAAAGGTAACGCATATTTTGACTCGTTTTAGCATGCAGAACTTTTTTTGCATGTTTAGAAGCTTGTTCTTTTGTACGTTTTAAAAATGTGGGTGCAATCAACCATCCCCCATTCATTAAAGCAGCAGCAGCTACTGCTGTTTGTAAGGGCGTTGTTGCCATACCATGTCCAAAAGAAATCGTCATAGAATTAATATCTTTCCACTGATGTGGCACAATGGGGTGTGCAACTTCGGGCAATTCTGTTGACAATTGATCAAGTAAACCAAGCCTTTTCAAAAAAGCACGATGTCCATCAATCCCTACCGCCAATGCCTCTTTTGCAGAACCAATGTTAGAGGAATAAATAAAAACCTCCCATAACTTTAGGGGACGATTTTTCCCATGAAAATCATGAATAGTGTACCCTCCACTTGCTTGCAAAGGTTTTGAAGCATCAATGATACTGTTTAAATGAAAGATATTTGAATCAAGTGCCATCGCAGTCGTAAAACTTTTAATGATAGATCCCATTTCAAAGATTCCAGCAGTCATCCGATTGAGGCGATCACTCTTCAAAGCATCAACAGGATTTTCAGGATCAAAATCTGGAACAGATGCCATAGCAAGAACTTCATTAGTATGGATATTTAAAATAACAGCTCCTGCGGCAATTGCTTTGTAACGCTTCATTGCCTTCATAAGTTCATCGTGTACAATTGTCTGAATACGCACATCAATCGAAAGTTGAACAGGCTTTAAGGACGTTTCAGTTGCAAGACCAACAGCACGCAAAGCACTCAATCCAGCATCATCAATATATTTTTCCATCCCCGCTATGCCCTGATTATCAACATTAACCATGCCGAGAATATGCGAAACCACAGAACCACTTGGATAAAAACGACGAATTTCAGTACGAAAACCAATCCCAGGAATACCAAGAGCCATAATCTGCGTCTTTTGCGTTGGCGTTAGTCCACGCTGAATCCAAGAAAAACTAGATTTTCTTTTTAGGCGTTTATAAGTTTCCTGCCAATTGAGATCAGGCAAAACTGTTGAAAGCAATTCTATTGTTTCATCCACATCAATAATACGTCGTGGTTCAGCAAAAAGCGAATAAGTTTTAATATCCGTTGCCAATAAACGGCCATTCCGATCAATAATATTAGGCCGCGCAGTCAATTGAAGAATTCTTGGCCCCTTTGCTTCTTCAATCTGTCCCCCTTCGAGCCCATAAGAAATAAGACAAGCCCCCATAACACCATATAAAATAAGAAAACATAGTAACGAAAAAAGCAAGCGTGGACGACTAGAATATGGGCGACGAATGGGGGAATTATGAGCATTCAACTGTTTATTTAAGCGCTTTTTCTTCTGCGAAAATAAAAAGTATGATTTCATCACCGCACGCCTTTTTGAACAACGCCATTCAATTGGGAAGCACGATTATTAGCTAAAATATCCTTACCTTCCTCCAAAATATTTTGCTTAATCACTTCTTCAATTGGATCATGTACACGTACTGGAAGATTCTCAAACTCCACAATTTGACGAGGCTGGATAATCTCTAAACCAAGCTCTTTTTGATAACGTTTCGCAAGTTTTTGCATGCGTGATGGCTCTATCATCACAGCCCACTCAGCATGAAGCAAGCTCACCGTATTTTTTTCTGCAGCAATTCTATGTTCAAGACGATGGACTTCGCTCATTCGTTTCTGGACATCATATTTTACCTTATAAGTAAGACCTGCCATACAAATCATAATCAGCACTAAAATCATATCAAATGTACGAAAAACTGTCATTTTTTGCCGCCTTCAAAACTGGCAACTTCTGCTAAACCAAACAATTTCATATCTGCCATGAGACTATCTGCATCTGTACGTACACCAATACGCAACCGTGCAGAACGTGAACGAGGATTTTGCTGTAACTCCTCTTCACTTGCAGTTATTCCCCCTTTAAACAAAGGGAAAAATGTTGCTGGAGCCGTTTTTATTTCAGGAAGATAGCGTGATCTCTTACACTCTCCTGAACGAAAAGAAAAAAATCTTTTGACCATACGATCTTCAAGAGAATGAAAACTTACAACACCCAAACGACCACCAGGTTTCAAAATGCGTTCAGCAGCAAATAAGCCACGTGCAAGTTCACCAATTTCATCATTAACATAAATGCGAAGAGCCTGAAATACACGTGTTGCAGGATGAATGCGATCTCCACTTTTACGGCCTACCAATACCTCGATAGCATGAGCAAGATCACCTGTACGCAAAAAAGGCTTAACACAGCGGCGTTTTTCAATCATCCGTGCAATCCGACCAGCATAACGCTCTTCTCCCAATATTTTAAAGATTCGAGCTAAATCATTCACTTTTAAAAGATTTACAACATCGCCAGCAGTAAAACCAGTCTGAGCCATTCGCATATCTAATGGACCATCTTTTTGAAAAGAAAATCCCCTTTCAGCTTCATCAAGCTGCATAGAAGAAACACCAATATCCAAAATAACAGCATCTACCTTCTCTTCAACAACGCGATCCAACTGTGAAAATTCCATTTGCACCAAACGAAGTCGTGGAAAAAATTCATTAACAAGCGATTGTCCCTCACAAATAGCATGAGGATCACGATCAAGAGCAATAACCTCTGCCCCTGCATTTAAAAAAGCACGTGTATAACCACCGGCACCAAAGGTACCATCAATCACTCTTGCTCCAACCAATGGCGCAAGCCCAGATAAAACTGGCTGCAACAACACTGGAATATGGCGTTCAGCTCTATGCCCCTGTTTTGTCAAAATAATCCGTCTTGATTTATGCTTTTAAAAATCAACAGCTCTCTCATGGTAACTGATGTCAGAATAACCAAAACTTCAACTCTCACACCTCATAATGAAAGAGAATAAAGTCAAAGTTAATCCGATGCATATCCTAATGCATTATATTTAAAGAAATGTTATTTTTTAAGTGTCCCCTTTCAAAACGTACATTTTATAGGAAAAACCTCTTGACGATATGATGTAAAATAACATTATCATGAAAAATCAGTCGGCCTGTAAGCCGGGTTCTGTATGGTAAAGTTTACACTTTACATGGCAACCATTCATCTAGGACGGATGTTACCATCCGCCTCATGCAACCTACCCGAATGACTCGCCCGGAAACCGGCTGCAAGTTAAACCCTGCGCGTCATTTCTATTCGGTCTTGCTCCCGGTGGGGTTTACCTTGCCACATTCATTACTGAATGCGCGGTGGGCTCTTACCCCACCCTTTCACCCTTACCTATAAAAATAGGCGGTTTACTTTCTGTGGCACTTTCCCTAGGGTCGCCCCCGCCGGGTGTTACCCGGCACCGTTTTTCCGTGGAGCCCGGACTTTCCTCACTTGCCGCCTTTCAGCATAAGACAAGCGCGGCTGCCCAGCCGACTGACACATCAGCTATAAAACATTTTTCGTCAAGTGAAAATAGTCATCTCAAGATATTTTATAAATTTGATCAAGAAAACACATTGTCTTCAAGGTGTATTTTTATTTTAATGAAGCCAAATACGTTTTCACTTTTGAACAATATTTTTCCGAAATGGAATTCATTTTTTTTGCAGCATGACCTGCATTATATTTAAGGATTGTGCCACACGTATTGCCACCGCTTAGTTTATATGCACGTGCCAAATAGCGCATGCCATATTCAAGATTGGTCGCAGGATCGTAAAGATCTTGTACAGAACCTTTAAATCCCAATCCTCGCGCAGTAGATGGTTTAATTTGCATCAAGCCTATTTCACCAGCAGCCCCCTTTATACGTGCCTTATAATCACTTTCAACCTTTACAACAGCATGTGCCAAATTAACGGGAACATTGTACTTATTTGCAAATTTCTGAATAAGAAACTCATAAGGACGAACAGGAATCTTAGAAGAAGTCGTTACAGAATCTTCACTTGATCCAGCAACATTTAGGACAGTATGAGCCAAACTTATCTCAAATACAAAAGATACAACAAATGCTGTACTTAAAAAAAAATTTAAAAATTGCATTTTCTTTCTCTTTATTAAGACATTCTTAAATCCTAGCCGCAACGGCTTGAAGGGAGCATTGTACATAGAAAGAAAACTAAAGAGCGGCTTAAAAATGAAAATATTAAGACAATTTTAAGTTAAATTTTCACATTATAAGAAAATCGCTCAGCTTATTAATTATATATTTCTCTATTTCATAAGATATCGAAAAATAAAGAAACTATAACGGAGGCTTTAGCGTAGTAAAAAAGTAATATATTCTATCACTTTCCGATACTTCTACCGCACACTTAAATTTTTAACAAACAAAAATAGCATTAAAAATGCTAATGGCTCTGCCATTTTTCAAATACAATGATTGCAAACCTTACTCAGGTCAATTCCACGATCGCAAAAAGCGACATTGACTGGAACATCTTCACACAACGTCCTCGATACCACAAAATATCTACTAGGAATAGAAACCGTTATAAACTCTCCTCAATGGCTGCTAAAATACTCGCTGCAAAAAACTCAACTCAGACGAGCTCTTTCCTAAAAACAACCACAAGAAGCTCACGAATGTGTATCAAACACATAATTTTCGAGCCGTATAGCACACTTTAATAATTTCTTCTAGTTATTTTGGAAAATTCTTAAAGGGTCAGCACAAACAACCCCAATACCACCTGAATAAAAATTTATATTGCTCATATCTATTCAAATATTTTCCTTGCCTGTGATAGGCTAATCTCCTCCTAGCATCCCCTTCTCCATATTCAGAAAACATACCCTAAAATCCGTAGAAAAAAGGAGATTCTAAGTCCTTTTCTCTCTTCCATTCCTCGCTCATAATATCAAATAAAAAATGGACAGCACAACTTCTCTTCACACTTCCCAAAATTCCACGAAAAGCGCAAAAAACTCTTAGGATAAACCGTAAACGCATAATTTTTTAGGGAAATGACTAAAAATAAGAATCACTAATGGAAGGATGAGAAACCGCTTTTAATATAATCATAGCAACAGTTTCACCCAATTTTCGAGCAAGCTCATCGCTCTGACCACTGGCAGAAGCAGCAGCAATTGTATCTCGACGCACCTGCTCAATGAATTGCTTTTGTTGTTGAGGATTCATCTTAGAAAGTTTCACGACAATATCCGGAAAAGACAATGCCAACCTTTCTAGGAGCATACCCTCTGTTACATTTACATTAACCTGATGAGAAGAAAAAGAGCGATCAAAAAGAACCTTATAAACCGCACCATTTCGAGAAACAAAAAGACTGGCAGCAAAAACAAAAAATACAAACAAAATAAGGACACTACGACGCCAGCAAAATCCCATTCTATCTCCCTAAAAACCACGACACACAAAGTATTCTTCCCCCACACATTGTTCATCGAACTTTTAATAAAGAAAAACCTTTAAATTACTGAAAACTGATGACAACCTAAACTTAACACACCTTAAATTATAATCTTTATATACTATATAAGGCCTATTTTCTATACTTTCTGCCCCCTCTTAATACTTCCTTAATTAACACTGAACTCTAAAAAGCCTGACTGAGGAAATCCTCAGCCAGGCCAGACAATCTAAGGGATCCACGCGGGGGGGGGGAGGAGGCTCCCTGATCGTCCTTCACATCAACCATTACGTCGATGCAATATACTTGCTATGGAATAAAATACTCTAAACAACAAGAAATTCTTACCGTATTTCATACAAAAAATACAAAAAAAATATAAATTGCCTAAAAGTGGAAAAATTTAGGCAAAAAAACACCAAAATTGACCCAATTTGAAGCAACTTTATTTCGGGAACCATCAATCAATCAGAATCTATGATCATTGTTATTTTCCCCAATAATCTTTCCCAAAAAACAGTGTTCGTAAAAATTTAAAAGCATAAACAGCTTTTGTAGACTTTCTCCTATGAAAAGAAAAAGTCTAAAACTAGTTATCACTTGTTCAACACTATTCCCCAAAAATCAAAATGTGAATCTTTTAATAGCTTGAAATTATAACAAAAAAATTAGAAATATACGCGCTAATACGGACATAAAGTATTCTGTTCCAAACGATGAACAAATAGGAGCTCAATACGACTAAAATAAAAATACTGAGTCTTTCCTGTCTTTATGACAATTTCTGAAAAGACCCATAAAAAATATTGTAAAATTGGTTCTGCAAGAAAAACACCAATTATGGACTTGAAGAAATGAATTTTCACAAAAAAGTCAGAGTTCTGAACGTATTTATTCCGAATCATTTACTAGCGCTATTTAAGGAGAGAACAAATTATTTTATAACCAGCAACAAATTCCAATGCATTATCATAAGTGATGACAACTAGAATAAACATTTCCTCCCCATCTCTATTGTCTACCCCCACCCTGTAAAAGGATACAATAGCGAATTCCTGTATCTTAAAAATTATTCTATTAATTCTCCTTAGGAGAGATTATACAGTGTTTCTTTTTTGCTTCTCGCGTTCTTTCATGAAATCACACCCCTTATTGAGAACAACATACCATTGCACTGCTCATTCACAGACTTGCTTTAAAAAGAACCTGTCTTGCTCCCAATCTCATTTCTTAGTATCACCCTACTCATAAAGGGTATAATGCGAGTTTCATTAGGTATCACTGTATTTTGAAAGTACAAGTCAGTATTGTCATTATACTTCCTAACTTCCAATGTTGCACCTGTATTTACATTAAGATGGTTCTGTAAGAGACACATTGCATTCTTTCTCAAACGTTTTTTATCCGCACACCATTCCCTCCCGTGATGCACACAAAAATGATTTTTTGCTCCTAAATAGAGGGCTTGAAATGCAAAAAAATCCTACACTGGTTTTTTATTAAAATTTTAAAACAATTAATTATTATTAATAATCAATATATTACATAATTCACACATACTATTATTAATACACGTTAAGAGCAACGCTACCGGCTTCGCCTCTATAATAAGATCGTTAGCTATACAGCTTACACGGCCTAAACATAAAGCACCAAGCAGTCTAAGGCACATGAGCAAATATGATTATGCAAAGTCTATTTTTTTATCTTTTATATCATCTACCAGTAAACGCGGGTCACGAGCAAGCCAGAGCTTTACCATGAGCCCCTCCTCATGACTTTCATTTTGTACAGAAGTAAGGCAAACTGTTTGTTCTAAAACAAGTCCTGCGTTTTGAAACCATTGCTCTATTTGTGAATCTGAAAATTTAAGAAGCATATGAGAATGAGAGGAATATGAAGAGGCACCTTTATGGTGAACAAAATCTACAATCAACAAACGCCCATTGGGACGTAAAACACGTGCCACCTCATTAAAAGCTATTTGGGGATTATCAAGAAGATGTAAAACCCAATAAAAAACCGCCAAATCAAAAGTTATATTTCCAACAGACAAATGCAAAATATCGCTATCAAGCGTAACTTCAACGGCATGCGTATAAAGACCTGAAAACAATTTTGAGACAGAGCCTGTAGCCCTACCAATATCCAGCATCGTATCAAATTGTTTACCTCCAACAATTTCAAGCAAAGCGCTTTCTACAACGTGATCCGCAACATATGATAACCGTAACGCATCCCATCGCGCCGCATTTTGTAAGAAATCCTTCTTTCGCTTATTTTGGCGTTGTTTTTTCACATCTACCAAACGTACCAAATCATGCACAAGCATTAAATCATGCTCTGGAAGAGCTGAAAGAGCAGCCATCACAACATCTTTTTTAGCCAAACAACTATGATAAAGCTTAAAATAAACTCGTCCCCCCTTCTGATAACGCTCAATCAATTGTGCTTCGCACAATAAACGTAAATTTCGTGATACACGCGATTGCAACTGACCAAGTATAAATACAAAGTCCGCTACTGTTAAATCTTCGTGATACAAAAGTGCAAGAATACGCAAACGACTCGTCTCTGCCATCGCTTTTAGCAGCACAATCATCACATCCAAACTTTCTATTTTTTCCATAAATATTCCTTACTGCTCAGACAAGCATTTATTCCTACGAATAGAAAATCAAGCAGAAGGCATATAGTTGCATCACTTCTGTTCGCACTGTTTTCTGATAAGATAAAAATGGACAATTGCTAAAAACGAATGGCCCCTCCCCGCTACTTCATAACAATGATGGCAAAGTTACTGGTCATTGTAACTATCCACCCAACTGCATATGAAAATCTATATTTTTCTATTACAACCTAGATAAATTCTAGGCTCTTATATACTTTAGAAAAAGTATGATAACATACTTCCTGAAGAATAAAAGCAACACAGAAAGCATCACCATTTTCTAAGATAAAAGGGCAAAGTAAACAAGCAATGCTAGCGTGTAAGCGGCTTATAATTCCCACGCTTCAGATTAAGAGCCTCTGACCCAAGACGACGAATCTTATCAGCCTCATATTCTGCAAAATTACCTTCAAACCACTCTACATGTCCATCACCTTCAAAGGCCAAAATATGCGTTGCCAATCGATCAAGAAACATACGATCATGCGATATGATAACCGCACAACCAGCAAAATTTTCCAGCGCATCCTCCAATGCGCCCAACGTTTCAGTGTCAAGATCATTGGTTGGTTCGTCAAGAAGAAGAACATTACCTCCCTCTTTTAAAAGCTTGGCCAAATGCACACGATTGCGCTGCCCTCCTGACAAACTTGCTACTTTTTGCTGTTGATCTGCGCCCTTAAAATTAAACGCACCGCAATAAGCGCGGCTATTCATCTCATATTTACCTAATTTAATAATGTCATTTCCGCCGGAAATTTCCTCCCAAACGGTTTTATCGCCCGCCAATGAATCCCGGCTCTGATCAACGTAACTCATGTGAGCTGTTTCGCCGATACGTATTTGACCTGAATCTGGTTGTTCCTGACCCGTCAACATTTTAAACAAGGTAGATTTTCCCATACCATTGGCACCAATAACTCCAACAATTCCACCTGCAGGAAGCTTGAAAGAAAGACTATCAATCAACACACGCTCTCCATATGCCTTAGAGAGATTATCAACTTCAATGACAACCTGCCCCAATCTTTCGCCGATAGGAATAATAATCTGTGCATCTCCAGGACGGCGCTCATGTGCAGCCTGAACCAATTCATCATACGCTTTAATCCGCGCTTTTGACTTTGCTTGTCGTCCTTTTGGACTAGAAGCTATCCATTCTTTTTCGCGTGACAGCGCACGCTGACGAGCAGCCTCTTCACGCCCTTCCTGAGCCAAACGTTTGGCTTTAGCCCCCAAATAAGCAGAATAGTTCCCTTCATAAGGAATACCTTTCCCGCGATCTAATTCTAAAATCCATCCCGTTACATTATCTAAAAAATAACGATCATGCGTCACTAAAAGCACCGCACCAGAATATTCACGCAGATGCCTTTCAAGCCAAGCTGTAGTTTCAGCATCCAAATGGTTCGTTGGTTCATCTAAAAGCAATAAATCAGGTTTTGACAAAAGCAATTTACAAAGCGCAACACGCCGCCTTTCACCTCCTGAAAGCTTTGTCACGTCCTCATTTGCTGGTGGACAATCAAGGGCAGCCATAGCCATTTCTACTTGACTCTCTAAATCCCAAAGATTTTGACTGTCGATGATATCTTGAAGGCGCGCACTTTCATCAGCCGTTTCTTCACTATAATTCATCATCAACTCATTATAGCGCTCCAAAATTGCCTGCTTATCGGCAACACCTTCCATCACATTGCCACGCACATCTTTGCTTGTATCAAGAAGAGGCTCTTGCGAAAGATAGCCACAACGTGCCCCCTCAGAAAGCCATGCTTCTCCGGTATATTCCTTATCTAGCCCAGCCATAATACGTAAAATGGTTGATTTACCTGCACCATTCGGTCCTAAAATACCGATTTTTGCATCTGGATCAAAAGACAGATGAATATTTTCCAAAATTTTCTTATTACCGTAAACCTTAGTAAGCCCAGCCATGTGATAGATAAATTGACGTGCCATAAACTTCTCTTTAAATATTGTGTGATATTAGAGTTAGGACTTTGAAAAAAATGCTTCCGCTTTCCTTAAACTTCGGATAAGCAACACTTATGTTCAATGCAAGGGTTTTGCATTCTAATATTGATACATTTTTTCTAATCTCACAAGCCCCACTATGGTTCTGAATGCAAAAAACACACCTTCAATGAATAAAAAACAAATCCTCTTAGCTATACCCGAGACGTGTTATCAAACATCGTCCCTATTTTTTATACCAAATATAAAACACTGTTTTTATCGTATTAAACCGGCCTATCAATGCAATAATGTAGCACCAAGAAAATTAATTCTCTATGCACCCTCTTTTCTTGCTTTGTGGGCATTACATTATGCCGTAGAAACCCCCCATCTCTTTTCATTACTTTTGTGTCACGGGAAACAATGTACTTCACCTCTTGTCTTAAGATGGCTCAAACTGCATTTACAAAACAATCGCCGCCTCATGGGGTCTGACGTCCCAAGCCCTATGATTATTAAAGCTCTGCACCACCATGTTGCGAGGAGTGACCACATTGCACTCCCCATTGGCATGTGGTTACAATTTGTAAAAAACTATAAAACCAATCGTAAAAACTTATCCATTCCTCTCTTTTGGCTTGATAATTATACAAATAATAGCAATATCCATCAGATTATCTCAAAACTGCAAGACGCAACATAGTCTTTAAAGATTACAACAAAAGATAAATCTTCTACAGGCATATATCCATGGAAAAAAAAGTCTTAATCGTCATTGATGTTCAAAATGACTTTCTGCCAGGTGGAGCACTTGCAGTACCACAAAGTGATATCATTTTACCTGCTGTTAATAATCTCATAGATCATTTTGATCATGTCATTTTAACCCAAGACTGGCACCCCAAAAACCATTCCAGCTTCGCTTCTGCCTACCCTGAAAAAACGCCGTATGATACAGTCACCCTTGACTATGGTCCCCAAATACTTTGGCCTGATCATTGCGTACAAGGAACACAAGGAGCAGCGTTTCATTCATCTCTCAGAGTTGAAAAAGCGCAACTTATTCTTCGAAAAGGTTACAATCAAAAAATTGACAGCTATTCCGCCTTTTTTGAGAATGATCAAAAAACACCAACAGGCTTAAAACTATATCTCAAAGAACATGGTTTTACGAAACTAACTATGTGCGGCTTAGCAACCGATTTTTGCGTCGGGTTTTCTGCACTCCATGCCATCCAATGCGGCTTTAAAGTAAGCGTTTCACTAAATGCCTGTGCTGGTATTGATCTCAACGGATCGCTTAACACGATGCTTAAAACTATGAACAAAGCCGGTATAGAACTCTTAATGGTCTCCTAAAATGGCCTCTTTCGTTCAGCTATTGTAACGCATAAACAACCTTCAACTTACTGAGACATGGTATGTTCATTCAGGTGACGACGCTTAAAACGAAGTGAAGAATAAAACGCCATTCCAATAATACAGACCCCCACAAGTCCAGTTAATATCTCAGGCACCGATAGAATGGTCTGCAAATACATAATCACTGCAAGTACCAAAATCGCATAAAAAGCACCATGCTCCAAATAACGATAATGCAACAACGTCCCTGATTCAACCAACATAATCGTCATAGAACGAACGTAAAATGCACCTATACCAAGACCAATTGCGATAATAAAAAGGTTGTGTGAAAAGGCAAAAGCACCAACAACGCCATCGAAAGAAAAGCTAGCATCTAAAACTTCTAGATAAAGAAATGCGCCTGCTCCCCCTTTAGCAACAGTAGTTAAAGCTGTTTTTGGAGAATCCAAGAGCAAACCGATAGCTTCAACGCTTATAAATGTCAAAAGTCCATAAAGGGCAGAAAGTAAAAAAGCTGTTTTATCTTCTGTTACAATCTGTCCTGAAAAAAGTAATATCATAATCAAAACAATTGCAATATCAATCCCAACAAACGCCCCAAGCTTTTGAGCTAGTCTTTCTATAAAAGCAAGCCAATGCACCTCTTTTTCAGGATCAAAAAAATATTTTAACCCAACCATCATGAGAAAAGTTCCCCCAAAAGCAGCAATGCCTACATGAGCATCCGTTAAGATTGCAGCATACTGATGTGGCTCCCATATTGCTAATTTTACTGCTGCAATTGGATTAATCCAAACAGCAACAGCAACCACCAGCAACGGAAAAATAATCCGCATTCCAAATACTGCTATTAAAATGCCCCATACCAAAAAACGACGGCGCCATAGCAGATCCATCCTTCCAAGAACACGCGCATTGATAATAGAATTATCAAAAGATAAAGAAATCTCCAAAATCCCTAAAACACAGCAAATGAAAAAATATTTAAGAAAACCAGAAACACTTCCCGTTTCAAGCCAACCAATAGCCCCTCCTAAAAAGACGCCAACAATTGTGAAAAAAAAAGCCCATCTAAAATAGCCTAATAAGGCCATGATCATTCCTCTAAGCTCATCTCTTTAATTCATTTTGCGCAAATCAATCGTATCTGCTAATATCAAAATAAACTACACACGGCAAATCTATATGGAATTTTCTGAAGAAAAAACAAGCAAAGGATTTGGTAAATACATTTTTCATATAAATTGCCCACCACGCTTAAAATTACACAAAATACAGCAAATTAAAAATCACTTTCTATTGATTAAAATTTAAAAATTAAGAGAAAAATAAAATTATAAATATTGACTACAAATATTGACATTGGATAAAGAAATATTAATACATAGTGTGCCTTTATCGGTCAAAGCTTATACCATGATGATTTACTGAGGGAGATAATTCATGGCACGTCCTGAAACTGAATCAAAAACTATATTTGGAAAACGTTTGCGTTATGTACGCCTTGCTTTAGGGGATCCGTCACGTGAAACATTAGCTAAAAAATTTAGCATGACAAAAAACTCCATCGCTTTTTATGAGCGTGGAGAAAGAGAACCCAACCTTAGTGTCTTACAAACATATCGCACGCTGTACGGTGTCAATATTAATTGGCTTTTAACTGGACAAGGAAAAATGTTTGATGCTGAATATACTAAAGGTGCTTTTGATTGGAACTATTTTATCAAAAAAATTGAGGGGCTTGAAGAGACTCTTGCGAACAATAGCGCTCGTAGTGAAAACTTAAATCAAGAAAAAATTGAAAACTCTTATGAAAAGTTGCAGCAATATTTATCAAAACAAGGATCATCTAATGGACCCACTCCAAACGCAGCAACTTCTCTAATCGATATGAAGGCAAAGATGGCCAATTCCTATACCCTTAGCTTGTTTATTGATTTACTCATTCGAAGCATATCGCAAAAAGAGGTTGTTGCTAATCAATAAACGTTCATATCAAAAGGAACGATAGACAGACATAAACTTTATCAGCAGGAAAAAGCAAAAATGTTTATTTCTTTTCTGATAAAGTTTGGGATTTCATATAAAGTTTATGGTTATAGTAAAACAATTGAAGATATATGCCCAATGGCATAAAAAGAAAAAAATTCTACTATCAGTAAAAAATACTAGGCCATAAAATTAAAAAAAATTTTTTTAGAGTATAAAATTCCCGATTATGCCTTATTGACAATAAATATTTTCTTGTTACAAATGTAATTCTCATAGGAATTATTGTTTGAGATCAAAAAAACAAAAGGAGATATATTGACTACTCACTATGGAGACATACCTTAATACCCATAGTCAGGTGGGCTGAATATTTATCCTGCAAATTATAGGCTATTTTATGAGGTAGGAAGCATGTATTTTGAGGTGTTTCAAGGGGTTCACAATCAATGGTACTGGCGTCTAATCTCAGGAGATGAACAAAAAATCGCTTTTTCCAGTAAAGGTTATCCAACAAAGCAGGATATCCTGATGAATATTGAACAAATAAAAGAAATTACGCATAAAGCCCTGATTAGAGAGCTACAATCTTAACATTTTACTATTTAGCTAAAAAAATTACTTTATATATTAGGGATATTTACATCACGTTTTAAGTGCTGAACAGCAAAAGATTGCTTTCCGACAGTAGAAAAGATGAGAAGTTTTTTGTATGATTTCTAATATACTTCAAGAGACTATTGAATAAAGCTTTTCACAGACGCTTTGCCTCTCTCCAAAGCAAAAAACAAACTGCTATTAAATTTATCAATCAGCAACATATAATGCTTTTTTATGCTTTCAACTGATCAAACTCTTTGGAAATGCAAGTCTTGGTGGTGTTTTAAAGCAACCAAAATCGCCACAAATTCTCTATCAAATCGACACCCACAAAATTATACTAAAGCCATTTTTAAGGCTCTAAGAAAACATTTACAGCGTGTATTGTGAAATTTCAGCCGTAAAAAAAATTTCAATGCCCCTCTCTCATAAAGAAAAATCAAAAGTGCAAAGCTATCTGCATGGATAAACAATATCAAAAAAGATTTATTGCACAAACTTACACCATAAGTTTATCCAATGCTCTAAATCAAATTATCTTGAAAATCTTAATGAAAAATGGATATTGCAAAATCGGTGTTTATCGCACGCTTTCCCGAATCAAAGTTTTTTATTTCGACAGTAATGAGAATAAAATGCTGCATTCTATAATCAAAAATTTATGATTACCAATCACTGTATAGCCAGTAGTAAAATCTTTCATCCATATGAATGTATGCTGAAACATTACGCTTTATTTCCGTAAGTAGACATGTTTTTATTGCGAAACGCATTATAATGGCAATAGGAATTGCTACGTGCTCACTTAAAAAGATTAGCAAGGAATTCAGTCCATCTCACTTTGAAAAAAAGAAATTCTGACTAAACTCTTATCAAGTTTGATCAAATAGGTCTTATAAAAAACAAATGAATGAATGAATAGACTTAACGAAAAATGGTAAGCTTTATATAATTTTGAGTAAACGATAAAAAACAAGATCCAAAAGTAACATTTCTGAAAAAAGCCTGGAAACCAACCGCATTGACATGTCTAATTTCCTTCTCTTTAATGCAATGAAAATCATCAAAGCCTCCTCTTTTTTGTCATTTTAACTTATGTGTTCTTTAGAATATTACTGCTCTATCATTTCTTCTTTTGAAGCCTTCCCTTTCACGTCTTCTTAGTCCATCGGATAACTTATAAGATATTTGATACTGTGCATACCACACCGTTAAGGGAGATATAAGCTGCCATAAACATGAACAGCATCTGTACCAAGGTAGCATCCCACTTCAAAATAACTGCTTCCATTCAATCTACTGTCATCATGATTTCTGTAAATCATTATTTGCAAAACACACAATGCATCACACCACCTTCGAAGCAGTGTGCTTGAACATTAACTATTCTATTTGTGATAAAATTATCCGACTCACAAATCACCCAGTTTATTTTCATAGCAAGATCAAGTAGGGAATTATATTAACCATACTCCATCCCATTTTTCCCAAAAACAATAAGAGAGAAAGATATGCGAAATATGCCAAAAATACTTGGCATCATCAAAAAGCTTAAGCTATACTGCTCATAAAGATTTCCATTAATAATGAAGTTTTTTGAAGAAAAAAGAGCTAAACGGAGCTAAAAAATTTAGAAAAAATAATAAGGCAACCTTAAAAAAATAAACGCAAGAAACAGCAAAGCATGCCTCTCTATAAACAGAAAAATAACAGCAGAATTCAGAGCAAAGCTGAAAATTATGATTAAAAAACACAGCTATATTCGTTGATCAACCTAACCTTCCAACAAGTAAGATATTTATACATCAAAAATTCTGCCCAAAAGCAATTCAAATACACCAATACCAATATATTCGAAGAAAGCTAGTTTGACATTTTACCAAGTAAAATGTCTTAAAGAAAAAATTAGCAATCACCATTAAGATGATAACAGAAAACACATTGACTTTATTCTCTATGCTAGTGTGCCCCCAAAAGACCGTTCATTTAATTGTGATAACGTGTTAGAGTTGTACCTTCACATTCAAGCCTTAAAGCCTCATAGCAATCCATACAATATAACTCGCCAAATTCTTCCAATAAAACAATAACAGCGTACTTTTCTGTCCCTACTCTTATCTCAGCAAAACTTGTATCCATGAAAAGATTATACTCTTATTCTCTAATACCTTATTGCCTGATCACGTTCCTTAACGGGTGCATCATTAAGTTTTTTAATCCAATATTATTTTACTCTCTCTTATCTCTCAAATTTTGTATCTTTTCGTAACAGTAACAAACGTGCTAGAATGCACATACATTACAAATTATAAATATGATTGTTTTGCCAAATACCTAGCGTCTTCTGTATTCATCTTTCTCTCCCCTTTTCTTTTGTGCAATCATCATGACCGACTTGTTTTCTTCACCTCATAAAGAATAGGCGCCACTCCTTCTTGATTGCCATGACTATTATATGCGTATTCGTTGAGGCTATTTTATCAGCAAATACTTCATTTCTCCAATTAACGGATCAGCTCCAGGACTGTTTTTAGCAAAACATGCATCACCATAAACAATTACATTCTCATAAACCGTTGCGATACCGTATAGATATGCATTATCAGAGATTTTTACATTATCACAAACAATTACCTTTAAACTTGTACATTATCGAAAACCATAACCTCACCATCAACTCAACAGTCCCTTCACAATTAAGGTTTACCTCTTCCACGCTCTCAAGTTTCCTAAATCACCTTATCTTAAATTTCCAAAGTCTTTTAATGCACAAATCCGATGCAAAATATGAATACAATAAATTTTTCGCATCATCTTCTAATTTAATCACTTTCCTGATGTTGCTTTATGATTTCCTCATACTGCTTAATCTGTTGTTTCAGCCTTTCAATCGCTTGATCACGTCTTTTAATCACCATGCTTTGCTCTCTAAGTGCTCTATCTCGTTCTTCAGTTATCTTCATAGAATCCCTTAAAAATTCATGCTTTATCTTTCTTGATTCTTCTTTAAGAGCTTTAACTTGGTCGTGATGATACAAAGCAAACCGAAACATAACCCCACTGAAAAGCAAAACAATAATCACCACTCCCAATAAAATTTCGTTTAGACTCATTTTGATCTCCTTTAATTACCATTAACAAGCCATCTCAACCAATTTGTTTCGCCCTCCATTAAAAAAGAATGCAATAAGCCACACATGCCAAGTGTGACAAACTACTCTCGGCATCCTTATTCTCTCACCAAAATACGCTAATAAATGACGCAAAATAGCTCAAATACAGTCTCTTACGTCAATTGTCTTACTGTATTTATTTATACCAAATGCAAAAACATAACTGATTTCAAAAAATGCTCACAGTGGAATGATCTCAACACGTGCCTTACCTGCATTGCTCTTGTTTGCCTCTTTTGCATTGTGTAGAATGCAGGGACATATATAAGTCCCTTTGTCATCGCTAAAATCTTCATAGTTACAAACCTCAGCATTACAATAAAATTTCGCATTCCCATGAATCTTTGCATAAGAGCAGATTAAAGCGTTGTCATAAACTTAAAGTTCTCTAAAAGCTCAGCATCGCCATAAACTTCCCCGTCACCAAAAACACATTCATCTTTGATAAAGTATCTGCCACTTGTGTCACACCCTACCCCAAAAACACCTTTGTGGTTGAGATTATCTTTATGCTCTTTAAAATCATCAAAATCGCTTGTTTTTGAAATTTTCAAAATCTCTTAACACATGCATAAGATACACCATCTGATGATGACCCAATTTATTACAACAAAAGGGAAACCAACGCTTTCACCTATGAATTCGTTTTTTACAGCCATGTCCCTTTTCCCCAAGGTTGTAAAGCTCCGTTATGCCCACACACCACCTTAATGCAAAAACTTTTTACAGATGTGGACGTTGGGGTATATCTTGATTTATAATTCCACTGCATATACTATTAAAGTAGCATCTCATAAACACATGAAGCGTATTTCCATCTCTGGTTATATGCATCCACCCTGTCACAATCGTGGAACCAAGCAACCATTTTTATTGATTCGAATCTGAAAGTGTATGGGGACATTTTGTTATTAGTTAAAAACAACTCTATATCCTTCATAAGCGAAGAGCTGCGCATGGATATCTTCACGCTCCTTTATCATGTATTCTGGGTTCGCGGCGCAATATTAACGCTATAGCGTCAATGTGTAAAGGTCTAAAAATGACAAAGACTGAAAAAGATTGGTTCCAACGCTTAACTGACTTAATAAAAAGTGATGGACGAACGATGATTGAAATAAGCAGAGCAGCAGGCTGTGGACAAAATTACGTACAACAAATGATAAACGGGGGGAAAAGACCCTCTGTGGATAAACTTATGGCTATTCTTGACACACTCGGAAATGCTAGCGCCATATACGTAATAACTGGTTTTAACATCTCCGATGAAGATTTAAAACTCATCGCTTTGATTTCGTCTGGAGATAAAAAGAAGATTGAAGCTTTAAATGTTCTTTTGACTGAGCAACATTTATAGAGTGTTCTACTCTCTTCAAAATCTCTTGTTTTTGAGTTGTAGACAAAGCCTCCCATTTCACAATAATATCAGGTAAAACTATTTCAAAGTTTTCGTCGTTTCTCATTATTCTTCTCCATTTAGTTAAACTAGGTAACGCAAAAGCGTTTATGCATATCCCATAACTTAGAAAAAATTATTTGCAATAAGCAGTATAGAATCAGTTGTGTACAAATTGGTTTTTATAAAATTAGATGGAATTCTATGGAGTGTGTACCATGGTGAGACAAAAAACATCACATGGTACAAATCTTCTTATCAACAAGTTGATATCATCACCTCTATCAACAATGCTGTTCAAGTTTCGCAAATCGAACCAATAACGAATCGATGTGAAAATATCTCTAAAAATGTTTCTGAATTCTACGTAAGAGAATTGGCATAAATTTATTTTGAAAGAAAAATATAGCACGATTTTACTCTACACAACTCTACCTATGTTTTTTAACTATATCGCGAATCAAGAATATAACGATGCGCTATATACAGATTTTTTTATGAATAATAACGCTACCTGCGACTCCGTAATGAGTTTTCTAAAAAAACAATCTCTCCTCTGAAAGGACCATTTAAGTGCTGACATAGAAATCTGTTATGAACAAAAATGGCAACACTTAAAAGATACAACTGACAAAGTCCCGATAATAGCCATACATAAATTGCATAAGTACTTACAAAAAAGATACCAATCAGTAGCTTCGCATGAGCAGGAAACTAATAATAAGGATGAAGTCCTTCTTACAATCGATTCAAAAAAATTGAGTTTACCGAGGCACTTCAAGTGGTATGTTTTTTGCTTTATCAAAATAAAAAAAGGGTCTTACGAATTGCCTTCCTTAAACAATTCAAACAGCAAATGTACGAGCAAAAGTCATCCTTCCTCCAACAGAAATCATCACAAGAAGAATCAGCATACTGCTCAGGCTTTCAAAAATAAAGCACGTATGAAAAAGGCATGGTGGTGAAATAATTAATATCCGTTATTGTAATTTACACTGCATCCTTGCACTAAACAACCTGAGAAAACGGATAATGAAAGAGATAATCTTTATTCCTAAAGATTGTTAAATTTTGGACATCGTGAAGATTGCAAACAATGTGCATATTCATGGCAATGCTCAGGTTCAGAGCAATGCAACTAGTTACAGAAATACCAACAGTTATCTAAATATGGGTCTTTGATAATGTGTGAGCCCACAACGAAATGCATATTTTGAAAATGCACAGTTTACAGTAGTCAACTGAAAGAGAGAGATCAAAAATACGAATTCACTGATAAGATTATATAGCCTCAAAAAAACCGACTTTTAACAACCAAAACAACCATTTCAAAACAACACAAATATTTCACGTTAGGGGTAAATCACACGCAAAAAGAAATATAGAAATAACCTATTGCCTACCTATTATCAGACAATGTGTCATTACACATACTTCAAGAGAAGAAAAAACAAGGTTGCTAATTAATAGAAATTAAACCTACTGGTAAACCTAATATTCTCTCTTAAAACTGTTTTTCAAAAAGCAATTTCAGTTACTTAGCAAAATAAATTTATAAATGTATTCAAGAATAAATATTATGAAACCTTGCTCTTGAAATTGTGAAGTTGCCATACCAAAACCCCGCCTCCCTTATATTGCAAAACATTATCCAATAGAGCCGCATAATATGCATACATTGGCCATAGACAATAGTAGAAAATACGCGAAATCTGTGAACCATAAGTGTTGGTCGATAACTACAAAATTGCACTTACTAAATTACAAGAGCTCATACTTCCTAAACCAGAAAACTGGCTAAGGGTGCATTTGCATAGCTACTCACACGATATTTAACAGCATCAATGGGTATAATCAAAAAAACACCAAAAGACATGACTCTACAGGAAACATGTCTTATAGAATAATAAAACCCATACTAAAACAGGCAGTTGAATGATGCAAGAAAGCACCAATAGCCGTTCAAATTTTTCTGAAACTACGCAATGACCTTTTAGAAGACAAACCAATATTAGGGTAACAAACTCTCTTCAAAAATAAGGATGGATTTCCTTCTTGAACAGAAGACGACAGAGAGAAGCAAATTCCAAAAAGATCCCTATTCCCCGTTTTAAACAAACGAGCCGGAACATGTACTATTAATGCAAGTGCAAGTAGTAACACAATTCAAAGCATCATTTAGCTGGACAGATGATACTATACCATCCCTTTATAAAATAAATACTAAACGCAAACAACTTTCTCTTGAATTGATAAAAAAACTAAAAAGAGCTCGTAATAGCGATTCTTAAAACTAATGGATGTAACTTGACACGAGGTTGTACACTATAAGTAGGAAAAGATATGATTAACATATGATTTTATATACATTTTCTACCATTAAATGTGCTCTTCATTAATGATAGCTTTAACAGCAGAAAATCAAAAAAGTGCAAAACCCATAAACAACAGAATTTTTCAGCAAAAAAAGAGAGAAAGCCTTAAAAAGTCTTCAAAGTTTTTTTTAATCTATGAAAACTCAGAAAACCGCCTTTGAAAGAATCAGAAAACCGCCTTTGAAAGAAAATTAATGATAGAAAACCCACTGACAAACTACATTAACTTACAGGAATTACCCACTGCGGATTGTGGTGGGCCCGGAGGGACTCGAACCCCCAACCAAGCGGTTATGAGCCGCTGGCTCTAACCAATTGAGCTACAGGCCCCACAAGCTGCTTCTCTCTAAACTA
Source organism: Bartonella heixiaziensis (assembly GCF_046245125.2). Taxonomy (GTDB): domain Bacteria; phylum Pseudomonadota; class Alphaproteobacteria; order Rhizobiales; family Rhizobiaceae; genus Bartonella; species Bartonella heixiaziensis. Next base: position 1,217,953 of record NZ_CP176404.1, read on the forward strand.
AAATTCTCTATGATACAAGAGCTTGCTTAAATTATAATCGACCTTTTTCTCTTTTCTATCGGTTTTTTTTTCTAATGCCCTAATTTCTTTACAAGAACTCTAGAAAATGAGAGAGTAGTAAATCGATAAACAAAAGGAATAGATATGACAAGAACAACTTCCCAACCGTCGAAGATTTATCCGGTTAAAATGGCTATGGTAGCACTTACCCTACTAGCCACTTCACTTACCGCACACGCTGAAAAAAGAAAAATGGAAAACGCAACTATTACAGTTACTGCGACTGGCGAAAATCAAGCAACACCGGATATGGCAATTATCAATCTAGCCGTTGTAACTCACGACAAAACTGCCCAAAAAGCATTAGCAGCCAATAATAAATCTATGAACGATATTGTAAACGCTTTTAAGAGTAATGGCATCCAAGCAAACGACCTGCAAACATCAGGCTTGTCCATTTATCAATCTAGTCCAGATAATCATCACGAAAAAAAGAACAAGGAAATTCTCTATCGCGTTTCAAATTCTTTAACAGTGCGCATTCGTGATCTTTCCAATGCTGGGAAAATATTTGATCAAGCCATGGCACTCGGCGTTAATTCTGTGAATGGCATTACCTTTACCAATGCCAATATGAAGCCATTTTATCAAGAAGCGCGTAAAAAAGCCATTGCTGAAGCAATTGAAAAAGCAGAAACTATAGCACAAGCAGCCAATTTAAAATTAGGCAAGATTATTGAAATCCATGAAAATGACGATGGCTATCATTCAAGCCCACGCCTCATGAGCAGAGCAGCAAATGAAAGCTATGCAGATACAAATTTTTCAGGTGGTGAACTGAATTATAATGTGAATGTCACTGTAGTATTTTGTATCGATTAAATCTCATCGTATGATCAATCATTGTGTAAAATGATCTTATCACCGGCCTTCACAGAGAAGATCGGTGATATGTTGGAGATAATCTTCTTCAGACAATAATTCGTCTTCGTGAATTTCTATCTGTCCACGCGCAGAAAATTGCGTTTGATGCACCGTCTGACAATTTCCAGACACCAATGGATGCCACCATTGAAGATCTTGTCCCTCATAAATCAGTCGATAAGCACAGCTTTCTGGCAACCAACGGGCTGTTTTAATTGTTGCGATATCCAACGATATACAGTCTGAAACAATTGATTTACGATGAGCATAGTCCCGACACCGGCAAGTTTCCGCATCTAAAAAACGACACGCCACACTCGTTGCATAGATATCACCAGTGTCTTCATCTTCTACCTTATGCAAACAACAACGCCCACAGCCATCACAAAGACTCTCCCATTCAGAAATGGAAACTTCTTCTAATTTTTTTACTTTCCAAAAGGGAACTTCTTTACTCATAAAATTGGCCATAGTTTTTTAAACAAAGAAATCTATTAAAAAGAAAAATAAATAAAATTGAATCTCGATAACTTTACATATCTTTTATTTATTTCAACACTGCTTCATTCAGTACAGTGCTTCAAGATATTTTTTTAAAATCCAGTTTAATAAATAAGAAAATATCTGTTGCGAAGCTAATGTAAACATATCCCCGCATGCGTAACGATAAATATTTATCAATTTAAAGCAAGAATATAATCCAAATGAAACTTTTCATATATCGACACATAAACATAAGCGACTTTTATGAATGCCTCCACACAAAAAACTTTCCGTGCGCATCGAAAAGTTAACATACGTTGATGAGAGTATTCTTAATAGATCACTTCTGTTCATAAACTTACTGGTGCACATAAAATAACGCTTTAGAATTGTTCATTTCTTTTAGAAGCTACCCTATAATTTTATGTCGTTTTATAAACCTTAGCACACAAATATCAAAGCCAAGAGGAATTTTTAACATCAAAAATTCTGCATAAATTATTCAATCTCAACCTGTTAATTTTGGAAAAAAGACACCTCAAGAACTCCATGAGAGTGTCTTTCATCCATATTCACCAATCAATAACGCACCTTGAAAAATGCGCAATTACACTTTTAAGAATCAAGAAAACTACGCAATTTGCGTGAACGGCTGGGATGCTTTAACTTACGAAGCGCCTTTGCTTCAATCTGACGAATGCGCTCACGTGTAACTGAAAATTGTTGGCCAACTTCTTCCAGCGTGTGATCAGTGTTCATCCCTATACCAAAACGCATTCGCAAAACACGTTCTTCACGTGGTGTGAGTGAAGCAAGCACGCGAGTTGTCGTATCACGCAGATTAGCTTGAATAGCCGCATCAATCGGTAACAATGCATTCCGATCCTCAATAAAATCACCTAAATGAGAATCATCTTCATCACCAACGGGTGTTTCAAGTGAAATCGGTTCCTTTGCAATTTTAAGCACTTTTCGCACTTTTTCTAGCGGCATAGAAAGTTTATTAGATAATTCTTCTGGTGTGGGTTCACGCCCAATTTCATGCAAAATCTGGCGCGATGTGCGAACAATTTTATTAATTGTTTCAATCATATGAACAGGAATACGAATGGTGCGTGCCTGATCAGCAATTGAGCGCGTAATCGCCTGACGAATCCACCATGTGGCATAAGTTGAAAACTTATATCCACGCCGATACTCAAACTTATCCACTGCCTTCATCAAGCCAATATTGCCTTCTTGGATAAGATCAAGAAACTGCAAACCACGATTGGTATATTTTTTGGCAATTGAAATCACGAGACGCAAATTAGCTTCCACCATTTCTTTTTTAGCAATTGTTGATTCGCGCTCACCTTTCTGCACCTGTGTCACAATCCGACGGAATTCGCCAATTGAAATAGCAGTTTCTTGCGCAAGATTCTGTATTTCGCTGCGCAAACTTTGAATTTCCTTAGCTTCACGTCTTGAAAATTCTTTCCAACCGCTTCCTGACAAAGTTGAAATGTAATCAATCCAATCCGCATCCAATTCACGACCTTGGTATTCTTTTAAAAAATCCTCATGACCAACACCGTAATTATTTGCAATACGCTTCAGCTTTCCCTCATTATGAATCAATCTCTTATTGATGTCATAAAGCTGCTCAACCAAGGATTCAATACGATTTTGATTCAAAGAAAGAGATTTCACCGCTTGAACCAATTCACCCTTCAATTGAATATATTTTTTCTTCTGGGAAGGCGACAGAGCCCCCTCTTTACGCTCTGCCAAACTGCTCTCAACATGCTGATCTTGCAATTTTCGTAATTTTACATAAGTATCAGCAATGAAATCCAATGTTTCCATGACCTGAGGACAAAGTTCATTTTCCATTGCAGCAAGCGATAAATTAACGTCATCGTCTTCTTCATCATCCTCCTCAACACCTATATCTCGCCTAATATCCTCCATATCACGCGCACCAGAAGAAGTTTTTTCCTCTTTTATTTTTTCGACCTCACTTCGTTCAATAACAGGAGTCTGCTTGGCTTCTGGTCCTGCATAAGTCGTTTCAAGATCAATAATCTCACGAAGAAGAATACGCTGCTCTTTTAATTCTTCACGCCAAATAATGAGAGCCTGAAAAGTCAAAGGACTCTCACAAAGTCCGGCAATCATTGTTTCACGCCCCGCTTCAATACGCTTAGCAATAGCAATTTCACCTTCCCGCGAAAGGAGTTCAACAGCTCCCATCTCACGCAAATACATGCGCACTGGATCATCGGTGCGATCTGTCACTTCACGCTTAGTTGTTGTTACAATAGCGTGACTGGTAGCCTCTACTAAATCGCCTCCCTCTACTGCAACTTCCTCTTCATAAGGCTCAGTCTCACTTTCATCCTCATTGTCAACGACATTAATGCCCATCTCAGAGAACATCGCCAAGGTATCTTCAATTTGTTCAGATGTAACCTCATCAGGAGGAAGAACTGCATTCAATTCATCCATCGTCACGTAACCATTTTTTTTGGCGAGTTTAACCATTTTTTTGATGGCATCATCAGAAAAATCGAGAAGAGGACTGTCCACACTCGCTTGGCCCTTTGCTTCCATATTGTCTTTCTGTTTTACTTTCGTTGCCATACCGTTAACTCCACTTGATCACCACGCAGTTTCCGCGTGACCAGTTTTTTGCGTTCCTACTTAGCGTATCAACAATATCCCGTATATACTCCCTCTTAGAAGAGATCTCTATTAGAAAAAATACATTTTGTTGCATACACTCTTCACTCACACAAAAACGCGGGAAAACCCCAGAAGTTTCCCCGACACCACTCAGCCTTTCTGAGACAATCTCTGCACCCTATAGTAAGAACCAATTTCCCGCTATTCCTAAAATTCACTCGTGACTCTTTATAAAAACACCGCTCTACATCCAACTTCCTCATACTAAGCTTTAGGTGACTGATTCGCTCAAAAAAAGCGAATCATTTTATCTTATCTTTCTTATTCCCGTCTATTTCTTCATCAAACCAACTGCCAAATCCTTTAATTAAAGCTTCTGTCGCTTGCATCTGTTCCAGCTCGATTTTTATTTCACGAAGCAGATCAAAAACCTCACTATTAGGATTTTCCACAAGTTGCTCTTCAATATCTTGTAGTCTCTTATGTAGGTGGTATTCTTGAAGATGCAAGTAGATGGCTTGTTTTAATACAGCACGGGCATCTTCTATAGGTGCCCCCGCAAAAACAGTACGCATACCAACATTTTGCACCAGATTTGTCATACGCTCTAAGAGAGCTTTTTGCCCTCTTTCTTCTAAAAGTGTAACCATTGTCTTGTCATCATAAAGCTGCTGGCTTCCAAGAATTTCTAACATAGATTGATGAAGGCTCACTAATTGCGTATTTTGTAACTCTAACTCAGCAAGAACGTCAAAATTTTCATACCATAACTCAGGATAATGCACCAAAATCAGTAAAATAACGGCCTCACGCAGAGGAATAGAATGGGATGAATTACGCACTATGTCGGAATTTGCCAACATCGAAAAAGATTGATCTTTAAACATCCTATTTTGAGGATTCTGACCATATTGTCCTGCACCTTTTTTTTTCGAAAAAAATGGGCGGAAAAAGTCAAAAAGCCGTTTCTTTATATCTTGAAAATAATAACGACGTACATCTGCATCCTTAATCGTAAAAATTTGCTGTTTTAGTTGTTTTTCTAGCGCTGCTCGTGCTTCTGGAGTTTCAAAACTCTTTCCATAGGTGGCACGCAACCACAAAAGCTCAATCAGTGGAATTGATTTTTTCAAAAAAGAAGTGAAAAGCTCTGCACCACCAGCACGAATAATTTCATCTGGATCTTTACCTTGTGGTAACAAAACAAAGCGCACAGACACCCCTACCTTTAAAAGAGGCAATACACGATCAGCAACACGAAAAGCAGCTTTTAAACCAGCATCATCTCCATCAAAACACAAAATTGGATCAGCCGCCATCTGCCATAAAAGTCCAATTTGTGCTTCCGTTAACGCTGTCCCCAGAGGAGCTACGGTTCCTTCAAAACCAGCTTTCGTCAATGTGATTACATCCATATAACCTTCAACAACGAGAAGTGAATGGATTTTTTCATCACCAACAAAGCGGCTATTTTTGCGCGCAGTAGCCGCGTTATAAAGCATATTTCCTTTATGAAAAAGCACTGTTTCAGGACTATTGAGATATTTTGCCCGCGTATCTTTATCTAATGCACGCCCTCCAAAAGCCACAACACGTCCGCGTAAATCTTCAATAGGAAATATAATACGATTTCTAAAACGATCATAGGAAGTGCTACCATCATCCCCCATTTTGAGAAGCCCACAATCTTCCATTTGTTTTATTGAAATACCACGTGCACTCAAAGCTTCTTTCAAAGCTGTACGCCTTGTCGGAGCAAAACCAATTCGAAAGCGCTCTGCAAGCTTTGGCGTTACACCACGCGCATCGAGATAACGACGCGCTTGAGCTCCTCCTTTATCATGTAAGCTATATTGAAAAAAATCCGTAGCTATTTTCATAACATCATAAAGGTCTGCCTTTTCCATTTGGCGTTTATGACTTTGTGGATCAAAGAGAGGTAATTTCATCCCCGCAAAATCAGCCAAACGCTCTACACTTTCTGAAAAGCGCAATCCATCAAGCTCACAAAGGAAAGTAAAAATATCACCACTCACACCACAGCCAAAACAATAATAACGCCCCTTACGATCATCACAATGAAAACTTGGAGTTTTCTCACCATGAAATGGGCAACAACACCAGAAATCTCCCCGTGCAGGCCTGCTTTTTTGGGGATCAAATACCACCCTTTGGCCAATAACCGTTGAAATTGGCAATTTGGTGCGGATCTCATCAAGGAAATCAGACGGAAAACGCATTATCTCTCACAGAGGTTTAAAATTCTTTTTTGCATGTTTAACGACTTTGAAGCATAATTCCAATACTTCATCTTAAAAGGTTGAAAGATTATAAGAGCTCAACCGTATATAATTTAAAAATGGAGAGTAAATAAAGTGATCAAATTTCTTGTTCAATATCCACTGCTAGAATCCATTGTTTGGCTCATTATTCTTATTCTTGTAGCACTTTTAGTCAACTTTTTAGCACGAAATATACTTATTCACGGAGCAAAACGGTTTTCTTCTTTTCTTCCTAAAGCTACAACCGCCGATATTGAACACACCATTCAGTACATAGCTAATATTATTGCAGCCTTTACTCTCTCAATCGGCATTGATTTTATCCCAACACTTCCTGCTGAACTCAGCACTATTATCAGCAATGTTGCCAATGCCTTTATTATTTTTGTTGTTGTCCTTGCAATCTCTTCTCTTCTTAACGTTATTAATATCCTTTATGAACAACAGCCAACAGCGCGTTTAAAACCAATAAAAGGTTATATTCAAATCGCTAAAATTGCGCTTTTTACTGTAGCTGCAATTCTCATGGTAGCCACATTGATTGACCGCTCACCTCTTATTCTTTTATCCGGTCTTGGTGCAATGGCGGCTGTTCTGATGTTGATTTTCCAAGATACGCTCCTTTCTCTCATTGCAGGCATCCAAATTTCATCCACCGATATGGTCCGTGTCGGCGATTGGATTGAAATCCCTAGTCTCAATATAGATGGTGATGTCACTGAAATTGCACTTCATACTGTTAAAGTTCAAAATTTTGACAAAACAATCACGACTGTTCCTATCCGTAAACTGGTGACAGATCCTTTTAAGAATTGGCGCGGAATGGAAGAAGCAGGTGGACGACGCATCAAACGCTCTCTCTTTATTGACCAATCAAGCATTCGTTTCCATACAGAAGAAGAACAAGAATATCTTTCCAGATTGAATTTATTAGAAAATTATTTCACACAAAAAATACCAGAAATCAATGAATGGAATGCTCAATTAGATAAAAATCATGATATATTAGCCAATACCCGTCGTTTAACCAACATTGGGACGTTTCGTGCTTATGTTTTTGCTTACCTAAAAAATCATCTAAACATCGAACAAAACATGACCTTAATGGCGCGGCAATTGCCGCCTACACCGGATGGTTTACCTTTGGAAATCTATTGTTTTACCAACACAACCGTTTGGCTAGAGTATGAACAAATTCAAAGTGATATTTTTGATCATCTTTATTCCATTCTTCCTAGTTTTGGTCTAAAGATTTTTCAAAATCCAAGCGGCTATGATTTTCGTCATGTATTAGAGGCGAGAGCAAAGTAAAACGAGAAACATCAGTTCGTCAGTTTTTAGATCAACTGTATTCATGACAATAGAGAAAGAAAAGTATCATGAATGGTTCATTGGTGCTCCTTCATCTGGCAGGCGCTATTTCTTTACTTCTCTGGGCCACACGTATGGTGCGCACAGGAGTAGAACGTGCCTATGGTGATAGGCTTAAATACAAAATGCGCCACGTCATTTCCAAACCACTCTTTGCTGTAAGCTTTGGACTGTTTACAGCAATGATTTTACAAAGCTCTACAGCAATAACGCTTCTTGTTGGTTCTTTTGTTGAATCTGGCTTTGTCTCTGGTTTAGCGGGACTCATGGCTGTACGTGGAGGAGAATTAGGGTCGGCACTGGTTGTCAAAATCCTCTCTTATGATCTTACTATCGTTGTGCCCTTATGTCTTTTAATCGGCACTTTTATCTTCATGACAACTGAAAAACGTAATTGGCGTCAAATCGGACGTATCGTCATCGGTATTGGCCTTTTGGTCTTATCTTTACAAATGATAAGCACCGCCACAGAACCTTTACGTGATAGTGCGATTTTGCCTAGCATCATTAGCTATCTTTCAACCGATGCTGTTTCCACTTTTTTATTGGCAGCAGCACTAACTTACCTCTTGCATTCCTCTATCGCTGGAATCATTCTGCTGGTCAATTTCGCCAATTATGATCTTATCCATGCTCAACTATGTGTTATAATGGTCCTTGGCGTCAACTTTGGTTCTTCTCTCATAGCACCGCTTTTAACACGCAACGCCTCTCCTAATACCCGCCTCGTTCCATTAGGAAATTTACTCATGCGTGGAGCTGGTTCAATTTTTGTCCTTATCTTATTTCTTTTCTTTCAACCACCAATCACATGGCTTGGCAATAACGCTTCTACTCAAGTTATTAATGCCCATATCATTTTCAATGTTTTTATTCTTCTTGCTGGAATACCCCTCTCGAAATGGGTTTTAAAGCTAACCACTAAAATTGTCCATTTAAGTACAAAAAATACGCAAACCAATAAAATTCTTAATTTATCCGAGCAAACAGCTCTTGATGATAGCGTTCTTGAACGCCCAACTTTAGCACTCTCTAATGTCATGCGTGAAGTCATCCATATTTGTGACCTTGTGGATATCATGCTAGAAAAAATCATGGGACTATATGAAAACCCTGATCCTGACATCATCCGTGAGCTCAACCAGCTGAATACCATATTGGACAGAAAGCATACCGCAATCAAACTCTATCTTGCCCGATTAGCTGGACAAAAATTATCTGATGAAGAGGCCCTCCAAACGCAAGAACTTCTAAGCGCTTGTATAAAATTGGATCAAGCGGGCGACATAATTATTCATAATATGCTTATGTTGATTAAAAAGAAACAACAAAAAGGCTTACAATTCAGTAGTGACGGATGGAATGATCTCCTTCATTTTCACGCCATTGTTCTGGCCAATGCGCATATTGCATTTAATGTTCTTGTCTCGCGTGACACACACGCCGCGCATTTATTGGTACAAAAAAAAGATCAGATTCGAAATTTAGAAAAAGAAATGAGTTTGAAGCATTTTAAGCGCCTCCGTGAAGGTGACCTCAAAAACATAGAATCGTCCAGCCTTCATCTTGACACTGTACGCGATCTCAAACAAATCAACTCTCTTTTAACCTCAATGATCTACCCAATTCTAGAAGCCCAAGGACTACTCAAAAATTCGCGTTTGCGTACCCCTGCTGAACAAAAAACATCTAAATCTTAACTTTTGGAATATTTGAACGAGAAAATTAATGGTTATCATTCAAGAGAAAAAGTGTGTCATAAGAAATGCAACCATTAATTGGTCTGCGACTAATATATCAATGTTTTTACAAATTCTACCTCCACAGTATTCTGCTAAAAATTAAACATCATTTTAAGCATCATTGAGATCGTATTAATGAACGTCTTCTTGAACTTTTGAGCGTCAACTTTGCTCGTTTCTTTCGTCATGTCATTTTATTTTTTGAATTTTGTTAGAGGAATGAGCAAGACACCTACTTATGAATACATTTTATTCATACTTTCAAAATACTGTCACAAACATTTTCTCCTTTTACGTAAAACTATTGCTAACCTCAACGCTTTTTGTTATCATGGGCAATGTGTGTATTTGTGATTTTATGGATATAACGCTGCGTGCATTAGGTGTCCACTTGAATTGGAAATCAGCAAAGTAGCAATTATAACAAACTTTTCAGCAGCAATATCCCCCTAGGTAAAAAAGAAAGAAATCTTGACCTTTACAAAGCTTACCCTAGTTAGAACTAACAGTTTAGATTATGGAAAAGGAGGGAGAATGTAATGGAAGATGTAAATATCGGTTGGATTGCAGCTATTATTATCGGCGGTCTTGCAGGGTGGGCTGCAAAGTATCTAATGAAAAGCCAAACAGGAATATTTCTGAACATTATCTTGGGAATTATTGGAGCTGCGTTAGCCAGCTTTCTTTTTGGACTTTTAGGGGTTAGCTTTGCTGGGTGGTTTGGCTATCTCGTTTCTGGTTTTATTGGAGCCTGTATCCTGATATGGATAGGACGAAAAATTAAACCATAAAGCATTTATTCATTTTTTAGAGGCACCTTTTAGTGCTTCTTAAGAATCCTAAGATTTCAATGGTAGCTTTAGAACTTAAAACAATTGAGGAAGTGATGGTGAAATGCTTAAGGTTCTGTCCTTTTGCATCACCATCATCATATCATTAAGCAAGAAATAGCGAGGAAATTCTTTAGCACCGCATAACCTAATATACCATATCAAAAGGCTAGAATGTGCTCGTGCGAAAAGAAATATCTACACTGTTTTAGTACAATACTGACTTTCTTTTCTATAATCCATATTCAAATATTATCGGTTCGAGCGTGTGATTTTAGAGGCCATACTCATACTAAAATTTCTAATAAAAATATAATATACTAATCATAATCAAATTTTTTACATCACTGTAATATTAACACGGCTGCTGCATGTATTATAAAAACAATAAATAGGATCACAATCTATATTACGTAAAATTTAAATTCTATGGTGTAAGTAAGTAAAAGTGTTTTAGCATAAAACTAAAATACATATATTTAATATTATAACTTTAAAAATAGTTTTCATAATATACATAGAAGATAAAAAATAATACTATTCCATTTTTATTTCGATATTTTTTTTATTTATTATCAATTAAAAATTAATATAAAATTTATCTTATCATGTACTTTTAAAATATTTTTTATTTTAACAAATAATAAATTTTATAATATTTTTGCATTATCACATACCATTTATCATCATAAAGCAAACAAAAACCATGATGTGATAACTTTGGTTATTTTTTTATAACCCTATCAAAATCACCTTGTGAGATATTCTAAAAACTTTAAATGTTCTTATGCGACATAAAATTTTAACATTTTCTTGAAACATTTGAGTTGCTAATGCATGTTCTCACAAGATTAGACTTTTTTCATGAAAGCTTCCATAACTCTTTTCACTGTCAGTATCTCAAAACAAATATCACCATCCTTAATGAATTTAGCTAACTGTTTTAATTGATAATCTCTTGAAATTTTTTCTTTACTTGCATTTTCATATAAAATACCATTATCCATACTATATAGCTAATATATCCACGAGTTTTCCCTTTTTTGATGAAGAGCTTCTCGTTGGCAAAAAATACAGATAATTCTTGTCCATCTATAATAAGGTTAATGAATATTTTTGTATACAGACTTGCATCTTGTTTACAAATATAAAGTCATCTTTAATAGAGCTGTTTAACAAATAGCTGAACCATAAATTGTATCTTTAATTGATTGAGCAAAATGCTTTTTCTTTTTTATTCAACAAATTCTTTTCCAACAGTATGATATATAAGAATGGATTTATATTTGTAATGAGTAAATTCATTATTTTTATGATTACATAATCTAAAAAAATCAAAATAAGAATGAGAGCTTGAAATATTACCACACTATAATCATGATTTATAAAAACAGTTTCACATAAGCTTAATTAATTTTGGAGTCTTATCTTTTAAATACCCATTATTGTCACATATGTATTCTTCAAATACGATTGTTTTAATTCCTGGAAATTCCCTATATTTGTATTGATATACTAGATATAAAGGTATGAGATAACCATTTAATGATAAGAAATCCTTTGTATCACTCTTTCTAAATCATTTAAATAAATTTCTGAGTTATAAGTAATACAAAAGCATTTACATCTAAATTCAAATAGTTTGAGTACCCTTTAATTTTTAAAATATTAAATAAGATCCCCCCTACTCCTAATATTTCTTCTTCAATCCTTTTCACATAGATGAATTCTTCATCTCTTTTTTATATACATTATAAACGAATTTTAAGAGTCTAAACGTTTTCCCAATCCCCTGTTACTAACAAGGAGAGTGCCATAAACCATTATGTGAAAGGGCTTTAGATAAATCGTGACGCATTTTACCTTTGCGAATAATAAGGAAGAAGCACCCCATAATATATTTTCTGCATATCCTTTTTTAAAACAACTCCATTAAATTTTCCCCTTACATATTTCCATTTAGAAACTTGCTGTCTTCGCATTTCTATATTACAATAGGGATGTTTATTATATCATCCAATACACAGCCCATAAAATACAGTTTTAGATAGAGAGTGAAATGATGCCTGATCCTCAGGATTCCATCTTGCCACCTCTGAAGTGGCTCTCTGATAAAGATCCTCCAGTACCAGCTAGAATAAATGATTGGCTAATGGAGTTGGGGTCCATGACGCGTCGACTTGAAAATCACTGCGCCTGCGTACACATCGAACCACAACGTGAACGCTTCATTACGCGTGATAAACTGAAAGAAGAAGCTGAGCATCTGCCCGATAGCTCACGTTACTGGCTACGCGAAATCATATTGATGGGAGATAATCAGCCTTGGCTCCTTGGACGCACTGTAATTCCGCAAGAAACCCTATTTGATCATAATCAAGCAATAATAAACTTAGGAACTGTACCACTGGGGCACTATCTATTCAGCAGTAACAAACTAACCCGCGATTACATTCATATTGGCCGGCAAGATGCGCTGTGGGCACGCCGCTCCCGTTTGCGTCTAGCAGGAAAACCATTGTTGTTAACTGAATTGTTTTTAGCAGCTTCACCGCTGTACACAACAAATTCCATATAAATAAAGGACGTAAATACCTCAAAGAAAAGCATAATGTGATATTAAGAGCAGATGTCTTGGTTTACCTATCAACAGAAAAAACTTCTAAATTTCTCACCTAAAAGCATTCCTCTGCAATGAATGTTGCTTATCAACATATCCTCACGTTATCTGCACGCAAAAAAGCAGCTAACAATAAGAATATTTTCGGTTCCCCTTTGCAGCTCGGCAAAATTTTCTGTAATTTTTAATAGGATTATTACCAATCTTAAAAAGTTCAAAAGGAGTGTCCCCAAAACTGTTATTTTCCTCCTGTTCTTTCTCTACCAATTTCAAGCAACAAGATTCTTTATAACACGCTCACTTTTAAGGCTATTCAACCATTTTAGCTAAAAGAGACTATTTGATAATCAGTGATTTTACTTACCTTCATCAAAATGAAAAAGATCACAAACCCTCTATGCAGCGCTAATTAAATGCTTTATCTCTTTGTTTTGTATTATTACAAACGAATTTTAAGAGTCTAAATCTTTTCCCAATCCCCTGTTGCGATCAAAGAGAGTTTCATAAACCATTATGTGAAAGGGCTTTAGATAAATCGTAAGACATTTTACCTTTACTAATAATGAAGAAAAAGCACCCCATAATGTATTTTCTGCATATCCTTTTTAAAGACAACTCCTATCTTATACCTTCAAAGAAATTTCGAATTGCCCTATCAATCTAGCATGCAACAAAAACTCACCCGTTTTGTTCTAGAAAAAACAGCTTCTAAGCAAGCCTTATATGTCTTACAACGCATAATCAAAAATAATTAATATCGAGGACTTAGAAAATTCAAAAACAGGGCTTTACCTCTTCACGGAATATACCTATACTTACCACCTTAAGCAAAATATTACAATAACAATGCGTACCCAGAGCGTGTGAGAGGGTGGTGTTTTTTGTCTAACGTTAATCATTATACCTTTCAGAGAATAAATTGTGAGCACACACTATGACACAAACTATTTCCTCTCCAAATCCTTGGAGTGTAAGCAAACCTACAGCCCTCTTAATATTGGCCGATGGAACAGTCATTGAAGGCAAAGGAGCAGGTGCTACAGGTGTTGCTGAAGCTGAAATATGTTTTAACACCGCCATAACAGGCTATGAAGAAATCCTCACAGATCCGTCATATGAAAAACAAATCGTTAATTTCACTTTTCCTCATATCGGCAATGTAGGTACAAATAGTGAAGATATTGAAGATCTCACACCCCTTAATTGTTATGGAGCAGTTGGTGCTATTTTCAAAGCAGACATTACCCATCCTTCTAACTATCGAGCAAATGAAAATCTTAATCAATGGCTCAAAACCCGTAAAATCATTGCACTTTGTGGTATTGATACACGAGCATTAACCGTTCTTATTCGTGAAAAAGGTGCACTCAATGGCATCATCGCCCATGATCCAAATGGAGATTTTGATATCGATGCTCTAAAAAAACGTACACAAAAATGGACTGGTCTTATCAATCTTGATCTCGCAAAAGAAGTGACATCAAGGCAATTAATGGAATGGAATGAAAAGCCATGGATGTGGGATGAAGGGTATAGTGCAAATGACACGTACAATTTTCACATTGTTGCAATTGATTATGGCATAAAGCGCAATATTCTCCGTCTCATGGCTGCACACGGCGCACGCATAACAATTGTGCCAGCAAACACAAAAGTAGAAGAAATTCTGGCACTGAATCCTGATGGTGTTTTTCTTTCCAATGGACCGGGCGATCCAGCTGCCACAGCCGATTATGCTGTCTCAACCATTAAGGCACTCATTGACAGTGGTATACCGCTTTTTGGCATCTGTCTCGGGCACCAACTTCTGGCTCTTGCTGTTGGAGCAAAAACCATAAAAATGCATCAAGGACACCATGGTGCTAATCATCCTGTTAAAGATTTTACGACCGGAAAGGTTGAAATTGTATCTATGAATCACGGCTTTACTGTAGATAAGACATCTTTACCAAAACATGTTGAAGAGACTCATATTTCCCTCTTTGACAACTCAAATTGCGGCATTCGAATCATTGGAAAACCGGTTTTTTCTGTTCAATACCACCCAGAAGCTTCCCCTGGACCACAAGACAGTCACTATCTGTTTCAGCATTTTTTTGATCTCATTATGGATTATAAAAAAACAGCTTAATCTAAAGTGCTTTATCTTTTTGGTTAACTCTCCCAAACTGTACTCTTTTGCTATACACAAACATGTTATTTTAGTAAAAGAGCAGCTCAGTTCATTTATAGAATTAACAAGCCTTGTTTGCCTTTTGAATTATCTTAGCAGAATATTCTTATTAATCAGAATTTCAAAAAAATAACGTACCCATAAAGCAAAAACTATCGTTGTAATAACAAGCAACAGAAGCCCCACAAAAGGAGCACCAGAAAAATAAAACACCGCGCTTTCGTGAGTAAATCGTTCAGAGAGAAATACATAAAAATAGACCCCATATCGAGCTTAAATAAAATAACGGATACCATCTACTCTCGACAGCCCTTCTTGGGCATTTTCGGGCACCTGTACTGAAGCAACAGCGCCTACAGGTACATGAACAAAACTTCAAACATTGTACATGCAAAAACGCGCATAAAAACCATCCACCCTTTCGTTACAAACGTGTAGCCAAACATAACAGCTGACGCAAACAGAAGCCCCACCATCGCAATGTGCCAATTGCTTCATCTCTTAGAAAAGAAGGTAGAACGAGTACTACCACAATAATCTGCCTATACCAAAAACACTATAAGAAACTCCGATAGATAAGGTGCTCCAATTATAGCGTTCTGTAGCAACAAGTGCCAAAATACTTAGCCATAAAGATTCTGCAAGCCAATAAAGAAAAAACTAACAATACCAAGAAGAGCTGTTGAATATTGTTTGAGTTGCAAAAGAGCACCTAAAGGATCTGCAGACTTAATATAAATATGCACCGCTTCCACACAGGAAGAATTTCTGGAAGAATAATCCACACACACATAAATTAATGAGCGAAAAATAGGTAACAAAAAAATGGAACAAATGAACCAAATTGCGCATACGCGTCCTTTTATCTCAATACTCCTAATCCCCATCTCACGACGACGTCCATGAATAGTATAATGGTAAATTCCATTGTGCACCACCATCGTTATATTTATACATTTATGAAGAAGCAAAAAAGCACCATCATACTATTTACCAACACCCCATGTTGCTAAAACCCTTGCACTGGACCAAATCATTAGAGACACTTTATCTCCTTCTTCTACAGTTTTTATCCACACATCAGCCCCACTTGCAACGGACAAGGGAATAGTTTTGTTTGATTCAACACAAATAAATTTGAAATGAGAGAATCCTCAAGTATTCTGACCCCTCCTTCAAGTTGCAAAACGATGAATTATTAATCTTATATCGGATACATCAGCCAGATAAGCGGTACAGATTGCAAAACTAGCGCTACTCACTCACGATAAAAGACGTCCAATAAACAACATAGAACAGCTCCACACTATAGTACATATAAGATTATCAAGAGCAAAATTGATAAGAGAGATAAACAAAATAGGACGGCAAACATAACGATCGGAAAGGTTGCCAATAACTGGAGCAAACAAAAATTGCATCGTTGAATAAGCCACGAATATTCTTCTCCTCCCACGGAAGCTTACAAAGATCTTTTTCTGTCAATTGAGCGAAATATTCGGGCAAAATAGAACAAATGATTGCGTACCAATAATATCCAATAAACAAGGTAATAGAAACTAAAATAAGCCTATGATGGATAAATTTTGGATAAAGTTTTGATCGTTCATAGTATGCCTATAGACATTACTTTCTCTACTATCTTCTAACCCCTACCTGCTGTTAAGAACCGCTACATAGGATAACTTGTTCTTATCCAAACTATAGAGAAAGTAAAAATGTTAGAAAAAAACAGAAAATTACCAAGAATTCTCATTTTACAAAATATACGAACATACCATACACTTTTGTAAGCATTATCATTTTTCAAGAAGTAATTTTAAGGAATTAAATGAAATTAAATTTCAGTGTAACAATCTACTACCATCGCTATTCGCTAAAAAATCTTATTATTAAATATACTATAAGAACATAAAAGTTATAGTTTACAGAGTAAAAAAATAATAATAAATTTATTATTTAATTTTTACCAAATTGATCTTGCCAAATTATAAGTGTATTACAAATAATATAATTTCTTATTGTTTTGATAAGAACAATAATTTATATTGTAAACAATCTGTATAAATTAAAACACGATCCTAACTATAACTATTTATACTATATTTATTATATGCTAAAATCGTTTCAACGACAATCTAATGAGCTTCAGAAAATACCAATCATTATCAATTCAAAAATGGTGAAAAAATGCGAAAAATATTTCAAATAATTTTAATTTCAGCTTTGATTACAGGATGTGATTTCCAAAATTCTGATGCAAGCAAGGACACTTCAGAAAATCAAACTGAGACACAGCAAACAGCAAAAGTAAACTTAGATCCATACACTTTAGATAAATTGAACACTATTCTTAAAGAACGCTCAAAAATGAGTGATCATAAGACAGAAAAAATGATTGAATTACTGTCTGAAGCTTTTTTAGGGACACCTTACCAAGCAAATATGTTACAGGGCTCAGAAACTACACCAGAAAAGCTTATAATCGATTTTAGAGGCTTAGATTGCTTCACTTATCTGGACTACGTTGAAGCATTACGAAAATCAACATCGCAAACAGAATTCATAAATAATGTCATCCGAACGCGTTATGTTGATGGTAATATTAGCTTTTTAAATCGAAAACATTTTTTTACCGACTGGGCTTATAGAGAATATAAACTTGCCGATGACATCACCGCACAAATCAGTCCCAATGCAGTGAACACTGAAAAATATCTCAATCAAAAAGCTGATGGAGGAAACTACCTTTCTGGACTACCAATTGTTAAACGCAATATAACTTATATTCCAAGTAGTGTTATTAATGAAGAAGTTATAACTCGTTTACAATCCGGTGATTTCATTGGTATTTACACCAAACTTCCTGGATTGGATGTAACCCATGTGGGTTTCTTTATCATGACAGATAATGGTCCCATGTTACGAAATGCATCCTCACGAAAAGAAAATGAAAAAGTGGTGGATTCCCCTTTTATGGATTATGTAACGAAAACACCAGGAATTATCGTTTTAAGAGCCCTAAAATAATGTATATGGGGGCAGAAATGTCCCCTATATTATAAATATAATTATATTCAAATAAGCACTCAAATTATCAAGATAAATATCCCAGTTCGTGTAGTCTATACAGCTACAATATATTTTACATTTTTAGTCGCAGCATCAGATAATCTTAGTCTCGCTTGTTATATTGATAAAACAGAAAACTTAATATCAATAATTCTTTTTTGACATTCTTAAATGATGATCATGAAACAAAAAATCCTATCTATGACTTTGATTAAAGTTAGAATGACAGCACATAGAAATTAAGTATCATCACGAAAGGAAAAGTGGAAAAGATCATAACCCCCAAAATTGCCATAACAAATAGTGCAATAAAAACAGGCAAATTGTATTCACCACCGCATATAAAAATTCGATTTCACTCTACAAAATTCTCTCTGCTCTTAAATAACTGTTATGCTCCATCACCCATGATAATCTTGAATATCTTGACTTTTCCTCGTCAATATTGTTGTCTTTAGCAAAGGTTACACTCTCGCACCCATATAAAGTTAATCAGCACAAAAGAAGCTTTTTATCTTCAATTCTATGAAAAAAAGCATGGAAAAGGCATTTTAGTGCTTACTTTCTTTATCACTTAACTTATAAAACGATTTTGTCCTTAAAATTTAAATATTCTGCCTACCGCAATTGCGCACAGATGTTTGCTATAGGAAAAAAACATGCCAAAACGTACAGATATAAAATCTATTCTTATCATTGGAGCAGGGCCGATTATTATTGGTCAGGCATGTGAATTTGACTATTCAGGCACACAGGCCTGTAAAGCATTAAAAGAAGAAGGCTACCGAATTATTCTGGTTAATTCCAATCCTGCCACTATTATGACAGATCCAGATTTAGCTGATGCTACATATATTGAACCCATCACTCCTGACATAGTTGCTCAAATTATTGCCCATGAGCGCCCTGACGCCCTCTTACCAACCATGGGAGGACAAACAGCACTCAATACCGCTTTATCATTAAAGCGTATGGGAATTTTAGATCGCTATCATGTGGAAATGATCGGTGCAAATGCCGATGCTATTGATAAAGCTGAAGATCGTGCTTTGTTTCGCCAAGCAATGGCAAAAATTGGTTTGGAAACACCGCGTTCTATGCTAGCCAATGCAACTGAACTAAAAGAAGAAAATCGCCGACTACACGCAAAAGCACGCGATGAACTTAAAGCGAAACTTTCCGGTGATGCACTGGAAAAAGCACTGGAAAAACTTGAACAAGATTGGCGTCATACAGAAGCAGACCGTAAACAACATTATATTGCACATGCTACTGCAAAGGCAGTACAAGCTCTTGATATTGTTGGACTTCCAGCCATTATCCGTCCTTCATTCACGCTTGGTGGTACAGGTGGTGGAATCGCTTATAATCGTTCTGAATTCTATGAAATTATTGAACGCGGACTTGAAGCATCACCCACCACAGAAGTTTTGATTGAAGAAAGTGTTTTGGGATGGAAAGAATATGAAATGGAAGTTATCCGCGATAAAAATGACAACTGTATCATCGTTTGTTCCATTGAAAATATTGATCCTATGGGGATCCATACAGGCGATTCTATCACCGTAGCCCCTGCCCTCACCTTAACTGACAAAGAATATCAACGTATGCGTAACGCTTCAATTGCTGTGCTGCGTGAAATTGGCGTTGAAACTGGCGGCTCTAATGTACAGTTTGCCGTCAATCCTGAAAATGGCCGCCTCATTGTTATTGAAATGAATCCGCGCGTTTCCCGTTCTTCAGCGCTTGCCTCAAAAGCAACAGGTTTCCCAATTGCTAAGATTGCCGCTAAATTGGCAGTTGGCTATACACTTGATGAGTTAAAAAACGATATTACCGGTGGTGCAACACCAGCATCATTTGAGCCTTCTATTGACTATATTGTCACAAAAATTCCTCGTTTTGCCTTCGAAAAATTTCCCGGCTCATCACCTGTCTTAACAACCGCGATGAAATCTGTAGGAGAGGTTATGGCAATCGGTCGTACTTTCCAAGAATCTCTGCAAAAAGCGCTCCGTGGACTTGAAACAGGTCTTACTGGTCTTGATGAAATTTTGATTCCTGAACATGCTGAAGGTGATGAGAAAAATTCTATACGCTCTGCCATTGCAATCCCAAGCCCTGATCGTTTGCGTTACATAGCTCAAGCAATGCGTACAGGTTTGCCCTTAAAAGAAATTCACCAAATAAGCAAAATTGATCCATGGTTTTTGGAACAAATAGCTGCTATCATTGAGATGGAACAGCGCATCCGCACCCATGGATTACCTCAAGATACAGAGAATCTACGCATGTTGAAAGCTATGGGTTTTTCGGATGCGCGATTAGCCACTCTTACTGGACAAGAGCCCGATGACATTGCCGCTTTGCGCAAATCGCTCAATGTCAAGCATGTTTTCAAACGTATTGACACTTGTGCAGCCGAATTTTCATCACCTACAGCTTATATGTATTCAACCTACGAAGCCCCCTTTGCGGGTATAGAACACTCAGAAGCACAAGTTTCTGAACGCAAAAAAATTGCTATTTTAGGTGGCGGACCAAACCGCATTGGACAAGGTATTGAATTCGATTATTGTTGCTGCCATGCAGCTTTTGCACTGCGCGATGCAGGCTTTGAAGCTATCATGATTAACTGCAATCCTGAAACAGTTTCAACCGACTATGATACATCTGATCGTCTTTATTTTGAATCTTTAACAACAGAAGATGTTCTCGCTATTTTGGAAACAGAACAGCAAAAAGGCGAATTGGTAGGAGTCATTGTCCAATTTGGTGGACAAACACCACTAAAATTAGCAAGCGCATTAGAAAAACATAAAATCCCTATCTTAGGGACCTCACCTGACGCCATTGATTTAGCAGAAGATAGAGACCGTTTTCAAAAACTGTTGTTCAAACTGAACTTAACACAACCTCAAAACGGCATTGCCCATTCAGTTGAGCAAGCACGTCTCATTGCCCATGAATTGGGCTTCCCATTGGTTGTACGCCCTTCTTATGTTTTAGGAGGACGTGCTATGCAAATTATCCGTGATGAGCGTAGCTTGCAAAATTATTTGCTTGAGAGTGTTCCAGAATTAGTACCAGAAGAGATCAAAGCCCGCTATCCAAACGACAAAACAGGACAGATCAATACATTGCTTGGTAAAAATCCACTTTTATTTGATAGTTATCTCACAGAAGCAATTGAAGTTGATGTTGACTGTCTGTGTGATGGAGAAGAGACACTAGTCGTTGGCATTATGGAACATATTGAAGAAGCAGGCATCCACTCTGGTGATTCTGCATGTTCTTTACCAGTACACACACTTTCAGATAAATTAGTCATTGAATTAGAGCATCAAACCAAAGCGTTGGCACAAGCACTTCATGTTCGTGGACTTATGAATGTACAATATGCCATTAAAGATGAGACAATTTATGTCTTAGAGGTTAACCCACGTGCTTCGCGTACGGTCCCATTCGTTGCGAAAACAATTGGGCGTCCCATTGCTAAAATGGCAGCACGTATTATGGCAGGAGAAACTCTCCACAGTGCTCTTCAAGCTTATGGTGGATTACCTTCTCCACAAAAAAAACAACATATCGCTGTTAAGGAAGCCGTCTTTCCTTTTGCCCGTTTTTCAGGTGTTGATACACTTCTTGGTCCGGAAATGCGCTCAACCGGTGAGGTCATGGGACTTGATTATGAATTTGCTCTTGCTTTCGCAAAAGCTCAACTTGGAGCTGGTGTTGAGCTTCCCAAAGAGGGAACCTTGTTTGTTTCTGTAAGAGATGAAGACAAAAAACGCATTTTAAATCCCGTAAAACGTTTAGCTAAACTTGGTTTTTCTGTTTTAGCAACAAGCGGAACACAAAAATTTCTCTCCGAACATAACGTTAAAGCAGAAAAAATCAACAAAGTGTTAGAAGGTCATCCCCATATTGAAGATGCTATTCGTAATCGGCAAATTCAATTGATTTTTAATACAACCAATACCGCCAGTGCCATCTCGGACTCCAAATCATTACGCCATGCAGCACTCATGCAAAAAGTCCCTTATTACACAACAATGGCTGGAGCCGAATCCGTAGTACAAGCCATGGAAGCACTTAAAAAGAAGTGCCTTGAAGTGCGCCCACTGCAAAGCTATTTCACTTAAAAGTTTGTACTATGCTACAAACCATCTCTCCTTTATATTCTTTATCAGTCTTTTCTTTGTGTAAAAATATCAATTAAGACTTGTTTTTTATACAAAAGACCGTTATAAGGCGTTTATCGAACTTTCGGTTAAGTGACTTTCTTTCCTGTGCAGTCAGCACGTTTGACAAAACTTCTCTCACCTAATTTCGATCTAAAACCGTATTGGTGGCTTTTGGCTTCAGTACAAAATAATTATATATATTCTAAGGAGTTTCCTATGTCTACAGGAACAGTTAAGTGGTTTAACACAACAAAAGGTTTCGGATTTATTCAGCCTAGTGATGGCAGTGCAGATGTGTTTGTACATATTTCCGCCGTAGAGCGTTCTGGTTTGAACAATCTTAATGAAGGACAAAAAGTTTCTTACGATGTTCTTCAAGATCGTCGTTCAGGAAAATCTGCTGCTGGCAACCTTGCTGCCCTTTGATTTTCGAGTTCTGCTATATTATTTTTAAATCCTCACCTAAAGTGGGGATTTTTTATAAAAGCAGAATTTACTTTTATAAAAATATTGACTATCCGCTTATACAATTATGGAAATGCGCTTTCCTCTCCTCTTTAAATTTTTTTATAAACACAAAAAACAGCTTCCTTGTAAAAACCTAAAAAAATATCAGAATAAAATCTGTGTCTAAAACAAAATTTCCTAAGATTTTCTCCGCAATTTTTTATTGCATACAATATAATCTCTTATAAAATACCCTCAAATCAACCATCACTTGCTTATATCATTATAAGGAATTGGAATTATGGCTTTTATCGCCGAGAGGCTTTCTTGTATCAAACCTTCTGCAACAATTGCTGTTTCCCAAAAAGCGCGTCATTTGAAAACATTAGGTCGTAATGTCATTGCTTTAAGTGCTGGAGAACCAGATTTTGATACACCAGACAATATAAAAAATGCTGCCATTGAAGCTATTCGACGCGGAGAAACAAAATACACCCCCATATCTGGCATTCCAGAATTACGCCAAGCAATTGCTGCAAAATTTAAAAGAGAAAATAATCTCAATTATGAACCAGAGCAAATTATTGTTGGAACCGGTGGTAAACAGATTCTCTTTAATGCATTGATGGCAACTTTAAATAAAGGGGATGAAGTCATCATTCCATCTCCTTATTGGGTAAGTTATCCGGAAATGGTTACCCTCAACAGTGGCACACCTGTTTTTGTCGAAACAAAAGCTGAATTTTCTTATAAACTTCAACCGGAAGATTTAGAAGCTGCCATCACTCAAAAAACCAAGTGGTTCATTTTTAACTCTCCTTCAAATCCATCAGGTGCTGCTTATACGCATGACGAATTAAAAAAACTAACAGACGTTTTAGTAAAATATCCTCATGTGTATATTCTCACCGATGATATCTATGAACATCTCACATATGGAGGTTTTACCTTTGTCACTCCAGCTCAGGTAGAACCAACACTTTACAACCGTACACTCACAATGAATGGTGTTTCTAAGGCCTATGCTATGACAGGATGGCGAATCGGCTATGCAGGGGGGCCACAAGAATTAATTAAAGCCATGGATACTATTCAAGGCCAACAAACGTCTGGCACAAGCTCTATTTCACAATGGGCCGCTGTCGAAGCACTCAATGGTCCACAAGATTTTATTACTCAAAATAAAAGTGTTTTCCAGGCACGCCGTGATCTTGTTGTTTCCATGCTGAACCAAGCACCTGGTATTCATTGCCCAACGCCAGAAGGTGCCTTCTATGTTTATCCTTCCTGTGCAGAGCTCATTGGGAAGAAAACCCCTGAAGGTAAAGTGATCACTCATGATGAAGACTTTGTAATAGCGCTTCTGGAGGCAGAATCTGTCGCTGTTGTCCATGGGTCTGCTTTTGGACTTGGCCCAGCTTTTCGTATTTCTTATGCGACATCAGAAAAGTTGCTTGAAGAAGCTTGCTTACGTATCCAGCGCTTTTGCAATAGTTTGCTTTAAAAAGCAGAACATCGTCTATTGCTAAAGTTTTATTGCCGAAGAACATCTGAGAGATTTTCAGTTACTGGGTTATAGTGTAAATAAATGCATTTTGTAAAAACGGCATAACAACATGCCATGAACAGAATCAAAAAATCAAGTACCCTCTTCAAACGAGTGAGACACAACGCATTTTAGAAAAGATATGGGCATAGAGCACATCTCTGTCGTCTTTATTGAAATGTGTACCCTTCGCTGTTTTAACTCTATGCTTAAAAAATGACTCTTTTCGAATTTTACCACCGCATTAAATTATGATCACAAAAATCCTATGTTACATACTCATAAGCCTTTTTACTTCTTGATTAAATTTATAATTTTAAAGAAAATATGACGCTTATAAATATTATGTTCTTCCAGTTAAGCCTTTTTATTTCGTAATGGCTCTTATAACCTATAATCACAATATTTCTAAAATTTTCTCATCGCGTTTTGGTGATGTGTAAAAAATTTTGGAACATCCATAAAACTTTTGAACTTTTTCCTTAAGATTTTCCAATGCGTCTCAATTTTCAAACATTTCTTCAGATAACTAAAAAAAAGCCGGACAATTTGCCCGGCAAATTTGGAAAATCTCCAGAGATAAAATCAATCTGAAAGACCTTCGTAAGGGAACACTCAAGAAAATGCAATGGGAGACAACATAATCAAGAGATAACATTCTATGTCATTTTATGAGGAGAAGCACAATAAAGACTTAAGCGTATCTGCTATGCATGAAACACATAGCTTAAAACACCTCATCCATTAAAAAGCCCACTGACGCGCTTTCAAAAAGATATAATCTCGAAAAGCGTTCAACTTTGCCAAATTCTTTAAAGCATAAGGATAACAAAAAAAAGTATCAAAGGAAGGAATATCAACCATATCAGGAAAAAGACGCACAAGGCGCTCATCATTATTTACAATATAATCCGGAAGCACAGCAATCCCAAGATCACGCATAAGTGCATTCTTAATTGAAATAATATTATTGATTCGTAGGACTGAAACGCGCAAAGATCCATCACTTCTACCAGCCTTTTCCAACCAATTTAAACCAGACAAATAAGATGGAACAGGTTCACCAAATGAAATAATACGGTGCGCATCCAGCTCAGACATTTTTTCTGGTTTGCCGTAATTTGCAATATAATTTTCCGAAGCATAAACATGCATATGAATTGTAAAAAGTTTTCTTTGTATAAGATCAGGCTGTTGAGGTTGATGTAAACGAACAGCACAATCTGCATGACGCATTGTCAGATCAAGTTCTTCATCATCAAGCAAGAGTTGAACCCGCATATCGGGATAAAGACTTAAGAACTCTGGCATACGCTCTGCAAGCCATCCTGCCCCCATTCCATAGGTCGATGTGACACGCAAATTCCCTGCTGGTTTTTCACGACTTTCACTGAGCTGCGAGCGCGCGCTTTCAAGCTTCATCAACACATCATGAGCTGTGCGATAGAGAAGTTCACCCTGCTCTGTTAAGATCAATCCGCGCGCATGACGCTGAAAAAGAGATACACCAACATCCTGCTCTAAAGCTGAAACCTGTCGTGAAATTGCTGATTGAGATAAATGAAGCCTCTGTGCTGCATGCGTAAAAGACCCCGCTTCTGCCGCAGCATGAAAAACCCTTAACTTATCCCAATCCAATGGTGCTGTCACAATTTTGCCTCTAACTTATTTCCCATTTTGATGGTTTACGCTTGAAGATCTAGGAACCGTTCTGCCTCCAGTGCTGCCATGCATCCCCTTCCAGCGGCTGTTACAGCTTGTCGGAATGTGTCATCCGCTACATCTCCTGCAGCAAAGACACCGGCAATGCTCGTTGCTGTTGAATCCGGCGCTGTCCATAAATACCCCCCTAGTTTTTGTTTTAATTGTCCTTCAAACAAAGAAACAGCAGGATCATGCCCAATGGCAATAAATATCCCATCCGCATCTATTTTAATCTTTTGACCGGTTTTAACATTTTTAAGATGTGCACCTGTTACAACAGCGCTCATTGAATCTTGAGCTGGCAAACCAACAATTTCTTCCACCACATGATCCCAAATGATACGTACGTTCTTGCAAGCAAGCAACCTATCTTGCAAAATTTTTTCTGCCCGAAAATGATCTCGGCGATGAACCACGCTTACACTTTTAGCCAAATGCGATAAATAAAGAGCTTCTTCTACAGCTGTATTCCCACCTCCGACAACAATAACATCTTTACCACGATAAAAGAAACCATCACATGTAGCGCAAGCAGAAACTCCCCCACCCATAAACGCTTGTTCACTCTCCAAACCAAGCCATCGAGCCTGCGCTCCCGTTGCAATAATGAGTGCATCACAACAATATTGCGTTCCTGAATCTCCAAATAAGACAAAAGGGCGTTCTGATAAATTAGCTTTTGTAATAATATCATAGACAATTTTTGTACCCATATTTTCAGCTTGTTTCGCCATTTGTTCCATCAACCATGGTCCTTGAATTGGATCAGCAAAACCTGGATAATTTTCAATATCAGTTGTAATCGTCAACTGCCCACCCTGCTGCAAGCCAGTAACCAAAACGGGTTTAAGCATCGCTCTCGCCGCATAGATCGCTGCCGTATAACCAGCTGGACCAGAGCCGATAACAAGCAGACGAATATGGGATTGTACCATATAATCCCTTTCTTTTTTTCTTACTGAATTCTTCTATAAATGATAACGTAATGTGCTCTTAAAAAAAAGATTTTTCAACTGCCTAAATTATGATGTATATGTATTTTTTTTGAGTTTGGTGAAAAGATTTTATTGCCGATTCATCAAAACGTTCTTTAATATAGGAGCCAACCTTTATCCTATAAAGAGAAAAACGTAAATGCTCATGAACATAAAACCGTAACAAAAGATACAGAGATAGGGAACAACCATTTTTCAATTTATTATCAATGTCTGTGCACGTTTTGCATTAATCATGGGAGGAGCAATGCTTCTGCCAATTTTTGTGGATTTGCACGACAATAACCGTGATTGGGGAAACTTTCTTTACTCTTGCGCCATAACCACTATGTTAGCTACCCTGATTCTTTTGGCCACCAAGGGTGCTACTTGTCGTTTTTCGGCGCGGCTTGGCTTTACGCTTACTGTGTGCCTTTGGCTTACAGGAAGCATTGTTGGCGCTTTGCCTCTTTACCTTTCCCATCTTCCAGTTTCTTTAGCAGGAGCAATTTTTGAATCCGTTTCTGGAATTACAACCACCGGCTCCACAGTGATCATTGGCCTTGATAATTTATCACGAAGTATTTTGTTATGGCGTTCTATCATATGCTGGATTGGAGGCATTGGTTTTATCGGTTTAGCCCTCTTGCTTTTGCCTTCACTGCGTGTTGGGGGAGTACAGCTTTTTCATATGGAATCATCAGATAAATCTGAAAAAATACTGCCTCGCATCAACCAAATTGCCAATGGAATTATCATAGCTTATGTTGGACTTACACTTGCTTGTATGCTTTCCTATTTTGCTTCTGGCATGAGTTTATTTGATGCCATCAACCATGCAATGAGTACAGTAGCGACAGCTGGTTTTTCAACTCATGACACGTCCTTTGGCTATTTTTCTGATAAGCCAGCCATCTTAATTGTTGCAACAATCTTCATGTTGCTTTCTGCTTTACCCTTTATACTCTATGTCAAATTAGTGCTTCCTGGCCGCTCCAAACGCTTTCTTGATTCGCAAGTGATCGTTTTTCTCACTATTGTTTTCCTCTTTAGCTTTGTTTTAGCAGCATGGTTGCGTTTTCATGATCACCGCACCTTCCACTGGATTTTTCTTGATGTAATTTTTCACCTTTCGTCTATCATTAGCACCACTGGCTATAGTGCTGAAGATTATCAACTTTGGGGTCCTTTTGCGCTTGGAATTTTTTTCATTATTTCTTTTATGGGCGGATGTGCTGGTTCTACCTCTGGCGGTATGAAAATTAATCGCCTCATTATCCTCTGGCGCATTACACAAACAAATATAGCACAACTTCTTTCTCCTAATGTAGTGGTAAAGGCTCGCTACGATCATTCAAATATCTCTACCGATGTTGCTAAAGCAATTTTATTTTTTGTATGTCTTTATATGTTTTGCCTGATTATCGGTACTGCACTTTTACTTACAACCGGCCTTGACTTCACAACTGCTTTCACAGGTGTCTTAACTGCCCTTTCAAATATTGGACCAGGTTTTGGAGACATTATTGGCCCTGCTGGCAATTTCTCTAGCATAAATGACAATGCCTTATGGTTTTTAAGTTTTCTGATGCTCGCTGGACGCCTTGAAATTATAACCATATTCGTACTTTTTATCCCCGCTTTTTGGCGTGAACAATTCTAATGCACGGCATTTAAAGTTTGTAATGATAAGAAATTTACAAGACAAACACTGTACATTAAAAATTTAATCTTCATTCAACGAATGGAGAAACTTTTAAAGAGCTTTAAACAAGCGATTATATCAGCGATATAAAGTTATCCCCTAAATAGGACCCTATATCGCTCTTTTTAATGCAGAAACTGTTTAAAAATGAATGCAATGCATCAAGACTATCAAGTATAATTCAAGAGAAGTTCATACCAGACAAGTTTTTATAACACTCTGCTTTATGGATCCACTTCATTAAAAAGGAAAAGAATTAAGACAAGATCTCAATATATTTTATCAATACCCACTGACTTAAAAAACAGCGGTGTTTTTTAGTGAATAAGTTTTTTATTACTGAATAATATACGCCATTTTTAGCACTGGAATAATATAAAATTTCAGTCAGTTTATTAAAGTATTTGAAAGTTTAATATTGTATTATCTTAAAAAACGACAAATATTGTAAAATAGAATTTATATTATTAAGCTATGCGCTAAAATACTTACGAATACCTTTAAGAAGGTCAAATTCTATTCATTTCCCAAAAAAATCCTGAAATATTTAAAATGTTTTTTCCGCAAATATTTCCTTATAAACTCTTCCTATTGCTTCTGCCTCCTTTTCCAGAGGAAAATGTCTACGAACATGGTTTAACGCTTTTTTTCCTGCTTCCATTGTTTTTTCTAAATCAGTAAAATAAGATTCAATTGCTGATGTTAAAGCTGCTCCATCTCCTGCTTGAACAACCTTTCCTGTTCCCTCGACCACCAATTCTTTAAAAATCCCTACATCACTCGCCACTACAGCCGTCTGTGATGCCATCGCCTCCAATGGTGTCAAACCAAAACCTTCCAAACGAGAAGGAGTCACATAAAGTGACAGACGACGATACCACACAGGTATATCAAGCCTCTCACCAAGAAAAATAATGCGGTCGTTTAAACCAGCTTCAGTAATCTTCTGTCGTAATTTCTTTTCAAAACCATAATGCTGTTCTGTAGTCCGACCAGCAATAATTGCAGTCCAATCTGGATAGCATGGCAGCAGTGCTATCATTGCATCCACAAACAAATCGGTGCCCTTTAAATAGCGCACGCGCCCAAAACATCCTACTGCATATTTCCCTGGCAACCCAGTTGCTGAAAAGTAATCATCAGGAATTTTGGGGGGTGAAAAACGCCTAATATCCACTCCATGCATAATAACCTGATGAGGCACCTCTAGATAAGTTCCCGTACATACACTAGTGGCGATAACCTTATCCATACGACGAAGCAACCATTTGGTAAAAGGCTTGTGCTTGCGTCGAGATGCTGAAGTAAAGATGAGTTTTAACTTCATTCGCAAAACATCGCGTAAAAAAACCCCGCAAAGCATCTCGATATTGCGCCGTGCATGCCAAATACGAAATGGCTTACCTCTCGGACTCTTCCAAAGTCCGAAAAGGTCCTTAAAGGTCAAGGTTGGGAAATTTCGCGGCAATCCAAACCCCAAAGTGGATATATGTATACCCTGTTCTCTCTGCAGCGGAATAAGCTGAATAATCGTAGATGTTACTCCTGATAAGCGCTTTTTAAAGTGAGGAGTAATAATCTCTGTTTCTTCCAAAGACACACGCATAACAATTCAAATGTACTGAACCTTAATAATTTCGTAATTACGCGCCCCACCTGGTGCATTCACCTCAATGACATCACCCTCTTGCTTACCAATGAGTGCACGGGCAATAGGTGAAGAAATTGAAATTTTACCAGTTTTTACGTCAGCTTCTTGATCACCAACGATCTGATAAACTTTTTTTTCTTCAGTATCTTCGTCCAAAAGCTTGATCGTCGCGCCAAATTTAATTTTGTCGCCTGAAAGACGTGAGACATTAATAACCTCCGCCCGCGCAATATAGTCTTCAAGCTCATTGATACGCCCCTCATTATGGCTTTGTGCCTCTTTAGCAGCGTGATATTCGGCATTTTCCGAAAGATCACCATGCGCACGTGCCTCAGAAATTGCTTCAATAATCCGTGGACGCTCCTCTTGTTGGCGCCAACGCAACTCTTCTTTAAGACTTTCAAAACCAGCTGTAGTCATCGGAACTTTTTCCATAACCCGTTCCTTTCTGTTACACGGAAGGTTTAATAAAAACATAAAAAACGGCTTCCAAAATCACTTTTGGAATCCGAAAAACACAATTTCGTATATTATATAGTACAGCATCCCTATTTTCCATATAAAAATAAAATGGAAAACAAAGCATGCACCAATTCTGTCCAGAAAACCCCAATGTTTGAAGACTTAAAATGTTCAACTAAGCTTCTAACATCAGAAGTTTTGAGAAGAAACAATTGTATTTTTTTCTGTTTTATCATAACCTAGTAGAAAAGATCTTTTATGAAGAGAGAAAGAAGGGAAATCTCTAAAGGAAACCTCTGCAGGAAAATGAAAAATTTAGTCGTTTTTTTTGGGTTTGGCTCTCTCTTTTTAGCCACAACAGTCTCTAAAGCTGCAGATGCTTTTGTCATAAGCAATCTTAATTTTAGAGCAGGACCGAGCACGCAGTATACGCTTCGTGGTTTAATTCCAGTAGGAACATTGGTCTTTGTCCAAATCTGTAGAGAAAACTGGTGCCAAATCAGATATAATACCCAAACAGGTTGGGTATCATCTCGTTACCTTTCATTTAAAAATGGCAATGCTCTTTATCATACATACGCAATGCTTCCCATAACAAATCATGATACGTATAATCTCACTCTCCATAACGGCTGTAGTGAATATCATAATAAATCTGTTGAACAGCATCATAGTATAAATGAAAGAAATGACACAAACAACCACAGCTGTCGTTATAATAAAAATACTGAAAAAAACTCCCCAAAGGATTAATCAAATATCCTATGAAATATCCAGTAAGTGAGAACAAAACTGTTAAGAGATGCTTTGCTTGTCCATTAACTCGATCAAATTGGTGAACGTAATATTTCCTTTCAAAACACATTTTTATATCAAAGGAAGCAATAATGAAAAATGGTGTTACAGCAACAGTTGAGGCTCTTTCTGCTCTGATTGCCTCAGGCAATCCTCTTTTTAAGAATGGCGCGTTATGGACACCTCACCGCCCTGTTTGTCCTGAAAAGTCTGAAGGTGGCATTCCATTTCAACTCGAAACACCCTTTGAACCTGCAGGAGATCAACCCCAAGCAATTAAAACTCTGGTTGAGGGAATTCAAAAAGATGAACGTACACAAGTGCTTTTGGGTGTTACCGGCTCAGGAAAAACCTATACAATGGCCAAAATCATTGAAGAAACACAGCGTCCAGCTTTAATCTTAGCACCAAATAAAACTCTAGCAGCGCAGCTTTACGGAGAGTTTAAAAGTTTTTTTCCCCACAATGCCGTTGAATATTTTGTTTCCTATTATGACTATTATCAGCCAGAAGCCTACGTTGCACGCTCTGATACCTATATTGAAAAAGAATCCTCAATTAATGAACAAATCGACCGTATGCGCCATGCTGCAACACGCGCTGTCCTTGAACGTGATGACGTCATTATTGTCGCGTCTGTATCGTGTATTTACGGGATTGGTTCAGTAGAAACTTATACTGCTATGACCTTCAAAATAGAAAAAGGTGATAAACTCAATCAACGGCAATTACTAGCTGATTTAGTTTCTCAACACTATCATCGACAAGATATTAATTTCATTCGTGGTTCTTTTCGTGTTCGAGGGGATACAATTGAAATTTTCCCTGCCCACCTCGAAGATCGTGCTTGGCGTATTTCGCTCTTTGGCGATGAAGTGGAAACAATTACGGAATTTGATCCTCTAACGGGACAAAAAACAGGCGATCTTCAATCGATTAAAATTTATGCCAACTCACACTACGTAACACCACGCCCAACACTCAATCAAGCGATGAAATCGATCAAAATGGAACTCGCTCAACGCCTTGATGAGTTGAACGCAGCTGGACGTCTTTTAGAAGCACAACGTTTAGAACAACGTACAATTTTTGATTTGGAAATGTTGGAAACCACCGGCTCATGCTCTGGAATCGAAAATTATTCACGCTATTTAACAGGACGAAAACCCGGAGAACCACCACCAACCTTGTTTGAATACATTCCAAACAATGCTCTTGTTTTTATCGATGAAAGTCACGTAACCATTCCCCAAATTGGAGGCATGTACCGAGGTGACTTTCGAAGAAAAGCAACCCTAGCAGAATATGGGTTTCGCCTACCTTCCTGTATGGACAATCGCCCTTTACGCTTTGAAGAATGGGATGCCATGCGCCCACAAACTATTGCCGTCTCTGCAACACCAGGACGCTGGGAAATAGAACAATCTCATGGCACTTTTGCAGAACAAATTATTCGTCCAACAGGGCTCATTGATCCACCAACAGAGGTTCGTCCAGCCAGCAATCAAGTCGATGATGTTGTGAATGAAATTCGTAAAACAATTCAAAAAGGCTACCGTACATTGGTGACAGTTCTCACAAAGCGTATGGCCGAGGACTTAACTGAATATCTCCACGAACAAGATATTCGCGTACGCTATATGCATTCTGACATTGATACATTAGAACGCATTGAAATTCTACGCGATCTGCGGCTTGGCACCTTTGATGTCCTCATCGGTATCAACTTGCTCCGAGAAGGTTTAGATATTCCAGAATGTGGTTTTGTTGCCATTCTAGATGCTGATAAGGAGGGCTTTTTGCGCTCTGAAACTTCCCTCATACAAACAATCGGACGTGCTGCACGTAACGTAGATGGCCACGTTATCCTCTATGCAGATACAATCACAGGCTCCATAGAACGAGCCTTACAGGAGACACAAAGACGTCGACAAAAACAAATAGCCTATAATGAAGAACACCATATCACACCCAAAAGTATCAAAAAAAATATCGGAGATATTCTCAATTCAGGCTATGAAAACAACCATATTCGCACAATTACCCCTGATGTCATCGAGAAAAAAAATATGGTTGGCAACAATTTAGCATCTCATATAAAATACCTTGAAAAATTAATGCATGAAGCAGCTGCTGATCTCAACTTTGAAGAAGCAGCACGACTTCGCGATGAAATCAAACAATTACAAAAGATAGAACTAGAAATCGCTGAGACCCCCTTAACACATCATAGCGAACAATCCACCCATGAGTCCGTGTTACAACCAAGTCTTTTCTCCAAACCAGACCTTGCACACATGGGACCAACCATGGACACTGGTATTTTGGAAAATCGAAAAGGAAAATCTGGTAAAGACACCCCTAATCAAGCAACAATAAAACGAAAAAAAACGCAATCAACAAAGGAGCAAGAAATTTCAAACCGCCTAAAATAATCTTCAGCTCTTCTAAAAAAACGACTAAAGCTCAAAAGCAAACAGCATTATCCGCAAAATAGATAACCTCAAACATCAAGGGTGCTCCAATTTATCTAAAACACCATGAGAGAGAATATTTTACAAAAAATGCCTAAACTTTATTGACTTTTTAAGTAATTTTTCTTGTTAAACCGCGTTATAAAAAATACCTAAAAATATAAAAAACTTCCAAACTCTAAAAAAGCAGACAAATTTAAAGAAAATGTCTTATATATATCAAAAACATCATAAAATATATTATATTTATACAGTTATAATCTGATATAGAACTCAAATATTATTTATCATCACAAGAGAATATTCAAATAGGACACTGTTCTATAAAACAAATAAAGTAAAACAAGACTTTATCATAGCACCATAAACTTACGATAAAAAATGATAACTTTTATTCATACTCCTATTATTCAATTTATATTGTATCAAGTGATACAAAAAGTATCCCTAAATAAAGAGTTTATATTCCATAGTAAAAAATCTGGTACTCTCAATACAAACTTATTAATTAACCTCAAGCAGAGTACATTAATTGAAATCAAAATTCTGTCATGATTTTATTTTACTGCACTCGCGATAGCTTTAACTAAATGAATTTTCATTTGTTATTGTCACAATAAAGCCCAAAATTATTCAGGCTCTATTCAGTTTGAAACGTGTAGGATGTAAAAAATACGAATTTACACAAGGAGCATCATTATGAAAAAGGTGATCAGGTTAGCGGTATTATCAGCAATGTCAACTGCAACCGTTTTCATGCCGCTAAATGCAACGCTTGCGGATATGGCATGGTATCAAATGAGTGAAATGAAGAGGGAGTCTGGTTTACCGTCTCGCAATTTTAGCTCCCATTCTTTTCATAGTAAACATCACTCTTTTGATGATCCCCACAAGCGTCATTATTTCAGCCAGACATGGAGAGAACAACAACATCATCATGTTGAAAGCAAAACATATCATTATGTAGAACGTAAAAAGACAAAACACAGTAATATTCAAGGAGATGCTTTAGCATTGGGCATTCTTGCTCTTGCAGCAGGTGCAGTTCTTAGTAAAGTTTTTAAAAAACCAGAACAGCCACAAATTGTCTATCAAGATGCACCACAAAATCAGGTGATTTATCAAGTGCAACAAACGGTGGAATATGAGCCACTCCAGCAATCATCAGAATCTGATTGGCTTAACTATTGCAAGAAAAAATACCGTTCCTTCAACCCTAAAACAGGGACTTTTCGAGGCAGTGATGGCTTAAATCAT
Organism: Bartonella heixiaziensis; assembly: GCF_046245125.2. GTDB lineage: Bacteria > Pseudomonadota > Alphaproteobacteria > Rhizobiales > Rhizobiaceae > Bartonella > Bartonella heixiaziensis. The sequence continues at coordinate 1,253,319 of NZ_CP176404.1, forward strand.
GTCTGCTATGCTCCAGTAAATTGAATTAACATCGAGAAAAGCCCGCTCTAAAGCGGGTTTTTTGATGCCCTCCCCCCTCTTAAATCTCTTGAAGAAAAGGATTCCATTGGCATTCATAGCCTAGCTACTTTTGGGACCATACCCACAGATAAAATAAACGTCGTCGCCTAAGGGCAAAACTTTTTCTCGAAGGGATTGCATCAATTTTTCATGGAAACAGAATGGGATGCCATGCGCCCACAAACTATTGCCGTCTCTGCAACACCAGGACGCTGGGAAATAGAACAATCTCATGGCACTTTTGCAGAACAAATTATTCGTCCAACAGGGCTCATTGATCCACCAACAGAGGTTCGTCCAGCCAGCAATCAAGTCGATGATGTTGTGAATGAAATTCGTAAAACAATTCAAAAAGGCTACCGTACATTGGTGACAGTTCTCACAAAGCGTATGGCCGAGGACTTAACTGAATATCTCCACGAACAAGATATTCGCGTACGCTATATGCATTCTGACATTGATACATTAGAACGCATTGAAATTCTACGCGATCTGCGGCTTGGCACCTTTGATGTCCTCATCGGTATCAACTTGCTCCGAGAAGGTTTAGATATTCCAGAATGTGGTTTTGTTGCCATTCTAGATGCTGATAAGGAGGGCTTTTTGCGCTCTGAAACTTCCCTCATACAAACAATCGGACGTGCTGCACGTAACGTAGATGGCCACGTTATCCTCTATGCAGATACAATCACAGGCTCCATAGAACGAGCCTTACAGGAGACACAAAGACGTCGACAAAAACAAATAGCCTATAATGAAGAACACCATATCACACCCAAAAGTATCAAAAAAAATATCGGAGATATTCTCAATTCAGGCTATGAAAACAACCATATTCGCACAATTACCCCTGATGTCATCGAGAAAAAAAATATGGTTGGCAACAATTTAGCATCTCATATAAAATACCTTGAAAAATTAATGCATGAAGCAGCTGCTGATCTCAACTTTGAAGAAGCAGCACGACTTCGCGATGAAATCAAACAATTACAAAAGATAGAACTAGAAATCGCTGAGACCCCCTTAACACATCATAGCGAACAATCCACCCATGAGTCCGTGTTACAACCAAGTCTTTTCTCCAAACCAGACCTTGCACACATGGGACCAACCATGGACACTGGTATTTTGGAAAATCGAAAAGGAAAATCTGGTAAAGACACCCCTAATCAAGCAACAATAAAACGAAAAAAAACGCAATCAACAAAGGAGCAAGAAATTTCAAACCGCCTAAAATAATCTTCAGCTCTTCTAAAAAAACGACTAAAGCTCAAAAGCAAACAGCATTATCCGCAAAATAGATAACCTCAAACATCAAGGGTGCTCCAATTTATCTAAAACACCATGAGAGAGAATATTTTACAAAAAATGCCTAAACTTTATTGACTTTTTAAGTAATTTTTCTTGTTAAACCGCGTTATAAAAAATACCTAAAAATATAAAAAACTTCCAAACTCTAAAAAAGCAGACAAATTTAAAGAAAATGTCTTATATATATCAAAAACATCATAAAATATATTATATTTATACAGTTATAATCTGATATAGAACTCAAATATTATTTATCATCACAAGAGAATATTCAAATAGGACACTGTTCTATAAAACAAATAAAGTAAAACAAGACTTTATCATAGCACCATAAACTTACGATAAAAAATGATAACTTTTATTCATACTCCTATTATTCAATTTATATTGTATCAAGTGATACAAAAAGTATCCCTAAATAAAGAGTTTATATTCCATAGTAAAAAATCTGGTACTCTCAATACAAACTTATTAATTAACCTCAAGCAGAGTACATTAATTGAAATCAAAATTCTGTCATGATTTTATTTTACTGCACTCGCGATAGCTTTAACTAAATGAATTTTCATTTGTTATTGTCACAATAAAGCCCAAAATTATTCAGGCTCTATTCAGTTTGAAACGTGTAGGATGTAAAAAATACGAATTTACACAAGGAGCATCATTATGAAAAAGGTGATCAGGTTAGCGGTATTATCAGCAATGTCAACTGCAACCGTTTTCATGCCGCTAAATGCAACGCTTGCGGATATGGCATGGGATGTTACTCACTCTATCACGAGAGAAATAGATGATATGATGAGGAAGATGCGTAAAGAAAGAGATGATGCGACAAGGGAAATTGATAAGAAAATTGATGATATCTGGCGTTCCCGTTTTTCTAGCTCCCATTGTTCTGATAGCAAAAATGTCTGTCATTCTGATGATTTCCAAAAGTTTGTTGATGATTTCCGCAAGCGTTTTGAAGAAAGCTCTAGAAGATTTAAAGCCAAACATAATAGGACGGAACAACAACAACAACAACAACATCATCATCATCATCATCATCATCATTATTATCATCATGTTGAAAACAAAACATATCATCACATTGAGCGCGAAAAGACAAAACACAGTAATATTCATATAAACAACTCAGGAGATGCTTTAGCGGTGGGTATTCTTGGCACAATTTTAAAAAAACCTGCACAGCCACAAGTGGTTTATCAAATAGTACCAAAAAATCAGGTAATTTATCAAAAAGTTCCGCAAAATCAAAGAGTTTATCAAGTGCAGCAAACGGTAGCATATGAGCCACTCCAGAAATCATTAGAATCTGATTGGCTTAACTATTGCAAGGAAAAATACCGTTCCTTCAACCCTAAAACAGGGACTTTTCGAGACCGTAATGGTTTGGAACACATTTGTTATGCCCCAATAAATTAACTTCTGTTCTACTAAAAAAGTTTTAAATGGCACAAAAAAACGCTTCAAAGCGTTTTTTTGTTTGCTTCTATATTAAAATCTTGAAGAAAAGGATTATTTTGGCGCTCATAGCCTATGCTACTTTTAGGACCATGCCCACAGATAAAACAAACATCATCACCTAAGGGTAAAACTTTTTCTCGAAGAGAGTGCATCAATTTTTCATGAGAACAGAAGGGGAAATCAGTGCGTCCAATAGAACCACGAAAGAGCACATCACCCAAGAGAGCTAAGCGTTCTTTTTCATTGAAATAAATAACATGACCAGGAGAATGTCCTGGGGTGTGAAAAACCTTAAACACATGTCCAGCAAAATGAACGCACTCACCATCTTCTAACCATTGATCAGGAATACAGATGCACGCATCAGTGATGCCGTAATTTTTTGCGCTTTCGCTCACGGCATCCATCACAGGCTTATCATCGCGATGTGAACCGATAATTTTTACATTAAGCGCTTCTTTCGCTTGCATTGCTGCTCCCACATGATCAAAATGACCATGTGTTATCCAAATAGCCTCAACGATAACGCCATTCTTTTCGATTACATCTTGAATCCGCGGCCAATCACCACCAGGATCAATGAGAACCCCCGTTTTACATTCACTATCAAAAAGCAAAGTGCAATTTTGTTGGAATGTCGTAACTGGAATAATATGTATATTAAGACTACCCATAATATCCTTTTCAAAAATAACTTCTTTAAATTTATAAATAAAACTTTCTCTCCTTTAAGGTAAAGGTGCTGCTCGACAGCTTTATACAACTTATGTAAACTTGCATTTTGTGTAAACTAAATTTTTGTCAAGGTTTTTAAGAATGGCCGATCATGTTCAAGTTTTGTGTGATGACGCACCTCACCTTCTTGTGATTGATGACGACACTCGTATCCGCAATCTTTTATTTCAGTTTCTCATTAAAAATGGATTTCGTGTTTCAGTTTCAGCCAATGCTAATGAAGCAAGACGACTGTTGGCAAGTTTAGATTTTGATCTTCTCATTGTTGATGTCATGATGCCTGGTGAAAACGGTATTGATCTTACTCATTCACTCCGCCAAACAAAAGATGTTCCCATTCTCATGCTCACCGCTTTGTCGGAAACAGACCATCGTATTCATGGATTAGAAGCAGGCGCAGATGACTATCTTGCCAAACCATTTGATCCTCGCGAGCTTCTCCTTCGTATCAATGCTATTTTACGACGTGGTTTTCTATCAAACCAGCCTAAAATTGAGCAAATAGTTTTTGGTCCTTATATATTTTCTATTTCACGACGTGAACTTAAAAAAGAAGGAAAAGTTATTAAATTGACAGATAAAGAACAAGAAATGATGGTTCTTTTTGCCGAAAATGCAGGTGATACAATTCCACGCTATAAATTCGCAATGAATGATAGTAATATTAGTGAACGTGCCATTGATGTACAGATCAATCGTCTACGCCGTAAGATCGAACAAAACCCAGCAATCCCCATATGGCTTCAGACAGTGCGAGGAATAGGTTATAAACTCTCCATTGAGTAGGCACATAATGATTGGATCTTCAAGAAAATTTGTCCGATGGTTAACAAAGAAGATGCCTAAACGGCTTTATGCCCGCTCTTTAATTATCATTATCGCTCCTATGGTGCTTCTGCAAACAGTAATTGGTTACGTTTTTATGGAACGCCATTGGCAAATGGTGACTGAGCGTCTTTCAACCGCTGTTGTTCATGATATTTCAGCTATTATCGATATCATTGAAACATATCCGCAACAAGATAACTATGAAGATATCAAGCGTATTGCACAACAACGCATGGGATTAAATATTTCTATCCTACCCCCTTCTCCTCTTCCCCCTCCAGGTCCTAAACCATTTTTTGCAATTCTTGATTATTTTCTGAGTGAAGAAATCACCCGCCAAATTAACCGCCCCTTCTGGATTGATACAGTAGGCGATTCTAATCTTGTCGAAATCCGCATCCACCTTGGTCACAACATCCTGCGGGTCTTTGCTTTACGTAGCCAAGCCTATGCTTCCAATACCGGTATTTTTTTAAGCTGGATGGTAGGAACAGCGCTTGTTTTATTGCTGATAGCGATTTACTTTTTGCGCAACCAAATCAAACCCATTCAACAATTAGCTGAAGCAGCAGAAAGCTTTGGACGCGGTCGTCCTTTACCCGAAGGATTTCAACCACAAGGAGCTGATGAAGTTCGTCGTGCTGGCATTGCTTTTTTACGTATGCGAGAACGTATTGAACGTCAAATTGAACAACGCACCATGATGCTCTCAGGAGTAAGTCATGACTTAAGAACCATTCTTACCCGTTTTAAACTACAGCTAGCGTTAGCAAATACTGACTTTGATATTGCTCCACTTGAACAAGATGTTAGCGACATGCAAAATATGTTAGAAGGTTACCTTGCTTTTGCACGCGGTGAAGGCACTGAAAGTGTTAAAACACTTAATTTAAATACTCTTATGCAAAAATTCTCTGCCGATGCTCATCTTCACAAACGTCAATTTTCTTATACCATCGAAGGCCCTACAGAAATACAAGTGCGTCCCCATGCCTTCACCCGCCTAATCAGCAATCTTGTGTCAAATGCATTTTGTTACGCCAACACCGTTAAACTAACAGCCATATCTCAACAAGAATCCTTTATAATGACTATTGACGATGATGGACCTGGCATTGATAAAAATATGCGTATGGAAGTATTTAAACCATTCTTTCGACTTGATAAAGCACGAAACCAAGACGCTAGTGGAACCGGTCTTGGTCTTTCTATTGCCCAAGACATAGCGCGTAGCCATGGAGGAAACATTCAATTAGATGATAGCCCCTTAGGAGGGTTACGCGCTATCATCGATATCCCCTTATGAGAAATATTTCACAACGCTCATTAATAATAAAAAATAATCGCTCAAAAGGATTTCTAAAGAATTTAGGCATTCCCTACAGTTTCAAACAAAGTGTATTGCAGTGCTTTATAAGCACTTTCACCAGACCAAGCAACCATCTGAAACGCAGCATAATGGCTTTCACAAATTTTAAGCGCATGTATCAATAACGTTTCAACCTGTATATGAGACGGAGGCACTCCCCCAGCCAGAAGAAGCCCCTGCCGATAAATGACCGAATTGTCCCCCTGCCAGTAATCAAAATGCCCTAGCAATAATTTTTCATTAATTGCCAGCAATAAGCGATGCATTTCCGCTGTTTGACCATTTTCAATAAAAAGATCAAATGCACAAGCTAAATGAAGAGCTTCTCGCTCTTCCATCCATGAAAATGCAAGGCGATAGTTCGCTCGTTTCCCTTCTACACAAACACTAATTTCATCTTCTGCATTCCGCTCAAAAGACCAATCGTATTTACATGCGATCTGTTCGATAAAGTCAACAGGATGCTCTTCTCTTTCTGTGGCGCAAAATGCAAGCCTCATCATTAATCCTCAATAAATATTAACAACGTTGTCAACAGCAAACAAAATACCTAAACTGTAACAACACTTTGCTACAATCAAAGCCCTTATACCAAACAAATACACATTAAAAACACTAAAAGCACGCCATACCCAGAAACGAATAATGCTTCCCAAGTAATATACCTGATGATAATAAAACGAATCACCAAGTTTTTTCAGTGTATTGATACAATTTCATAGCGCCAGCCCCCTGATTCAAAAAAAAATCTTTTTTATAAAAAACAAACCCAAAAAAATTAAAAATCTGCTCTAACAGATTCAGGATTAAGCATTTTTTTGCTTCACACACTACATTGAAAAATTGGGGATATTTTTTCTCAAACTATAATTTTTTTACAAAAAACCATTTTACTTTTCTCGCGTCTGCATTTTTTCCAAATCATCAAGACGTTTTTTCAAATCAACATTGTCGGCATGTGCTTTCAACACCATCTCTTTAAGTGCTTCAAATTCTTCACGTGAAATAAGGTCAAGTTTATTTGCTATCTTTTCAGCTTGTAAACGAAAAGCTGTTCCGGCTTCACGCTTTATACCTTGTGCAACATCAACTGCATCTGTTGCTAATTTAGCTAATTCATCAAAAATACGGTTTGATCCATTACGCATGTAGTTCTCTCCTTAATTTTAATTACTAACGCACGCACTATAGCGCAGTTTTATAACATATAGATACTGTATTTGTTCCCTTATTCTATGACTTTATAGATTTTACCTGCACCTGTTTACATTCCTTTTACCATCATAATTTTTACCACACTAAACAGTGGAAACCTATCACTCTCCTAATTGACCATTGTGCATTCATCTGTCATTTTTGAGCTTATCTAAAATGAATGCATCATCTAAAATTAATCAATGTAAAGCGCTTGCTCATGAATGATCTTTCTTGTCCTGCCATTGCTTTCCCAGCTTTTCTCGACCCCATCATTGTCCGTGTAGGTCCCATAGCTCTCCATTGGTATGGACTTGGTTATGTTGTCGGTATTCTTTTCGCTTGGTGGTATGCACAAAAATTATTAAAAAAGCAAACCCTATGGTATGCAAATCATCCTCCTATGGATAAGGAAAAGATAGGGGATTTTGTTGTTTGGTCTGCCATCAGTGTTGTTGTTGGTGGACGCTTAGGGCAAGTACTTGTATGGGATCCTATTTATTATTTTAGCCATCCAAGTGCCATCATCGCAGTGTGGGATGGGGGAATGTCCTTTCATGGCGGGCTTGTTGCCATCATCATTGCAATGGTCTGGTTTGCCCGTAAAAACAATATCAATATACGAGCAATGTTTGATATAATTGCAGCAGGTGCTCCTATTGGCATCGGCATTGTACGGATATGCAACTTCATCAACCAAGAATTATGGGGCAATATGACCACACGCCCTTGGGCTGTTTGCTTCCCTCAAGATCCTTATTATTTACCACGCCATCCAAGCCAACTTTACGAAGCTTTCATGGAAGGATTTCTTCTTTTCATCCTCTTATGCCTTATCATTTTCGCCTTCAAAGCATTAAAGCGCCCTGGAGCTGTTGCAGGAACATTTATTATAGGCTACGCAATAGCACGGAGCATTTCAGAAATTTACCGTGCTCCTCAAGAAGACCCAGAATGGTTTTCCACCTTTTTTCATTCAACTGGATTTACCTATGGCATGGCTTTAACTCTTCCTATGCTTCTTTTGGGGGGATATCTCCTTTTTCAAGCCTTTAGACAGCAATCCGCAAAATAATGGCTACCCTTAAAGAGAAAATTAAAGAAATTATTACACGCAATGGACCAATCACTGTTAGCCAATATATGGCTTTGGCACTCACTGATCCTCAATTTGGCTATTATCAAACACAAAATCCCTTTGGGCGTACCGGTGATTTCATTACCGCGCCTGAAATAAGCCAATTATTTGGAGAAATGATTGGGATTTGGACTCTCTCAAGCTGGAACGCTCATGGTTGTCCTCGCCCTTTCATTCTAGCTGAAATAGGTCCAGGACGTGGAACTCTCATGGATGATGTTTTGCGTACCATTCAAAAATTATCCACGACAGCATTTGAATCTGCTGAAGTTTTTCTCCTTGAAATAAGTAAAAAGCTCGCAGAAGAACAAAAAAAGCGCCTTTCCTCCTATCAAAAACAAATCCATAGCATCGAAAGTTTTGATCAAATCCCCTCAAAACCACTCTTCTTAATAGCTAATGAATTTCTCGATACACTCCCCATCAACCAATATATTAAAATTAAGGGAGAATGGAGAGAACGCCGCATTACAATTGATCAAAATGGAGATTTCACATTTATTGCTGACCCGCGTAAATTTCCTTCTTCTTGCTTACAATCCTACGGTTCTGAAGTCCCTGATGGAACAATTTTTGAACATGCGCCCTCAAGGCATCAATTTATGCGACACATCAGCAACCGCTTAGTACAAGGAAAAGGTTCTGCTTTGCTCATTGATTATGGTGCTGCTGATCTTGCATTTGGTGATACACTGCAAGCGCTGTCAAAACACAGATTCCGTGATATTTTTGATGCTCCTGGTGAACATGATTTAACATCACATGTTGGTTTTTTCTTTTTAAAAAAAATAGCCCGTGAACAAGGTTGTTTTGCTGAAATCTTCGAGCAAGGAGATTTTCTTTTAAAAATGGGGCTGCTGGAACGCGCAAAACAGCTTGGAGCGGGTAAAAGTGCTACACTGCAAAACAAAATTCGCCAAGACATCGAACGGCTCGCTGGTCAAGATCAAATGGGTAAATTATTTAAAGTCTTGCATGTTTGTGATAAAAATATATCTCTACTTCCTAGGTTTTAATGACCGGCAATAATACTTATTGACAAATGCATCTCATACACCATTCTTACTTTGAAAATAACTACCCATATAAGAAACTTTTATGAATCCTGTCCCTGTTCCTATCCTTGCAAAAGATCTTTCTGCTTTACACCACCAATGGATAAAACATGGTTTTTTTACTCGTCAAGGTGGTGTTTCAAAAAGCCTTTACCAAAGCCTTAATGTTGGCCAAAGCTCAGATGATCACCCTGAACATATTGCTCAAAACTGCACTTTGGTCGCTCATTATTTTGATGTTGAGGTACAAAATTTAGTCACTGTCAATCAAATACACTCTTGTGAAGTCGTTGTCATTGATAAAGCTTGTATCGGTTCTCCCCCTCCTAAAGCTGATGCTCTCGTTACGACTACAAAAGACCTTGTAATTGGCATTCTTACAGCAGATTGCGGACCAGTTTTGTTTGCTGATCCTCAAGCAGGTGTCATCGCTGCTACACACGCTGGATGGCGAGGAAGCTTAAATGGAATTATTGAGAAAACAATTTCTATTATGGAAAAACAAGGAGCTAAACGACAATCAATAACAGCAGTCCTTGGACCTTGTATTGGTCCTTGCCACTATGAAGTAACAAGCGAATTTTACGACCAATTTATTAATTGCCACAGTAAACACCAAAAATATTTTATAAAAACAGACAAAATAAATCACTTTTACTTTAATCTATGGGCATTCATTATGAATCAACTCATAGAAGCAGGCGTTAATGCTTCTTGTGTAGAGCTTTGCACCTACAAAGATGAACAGCGTTTTTTCTCCTATCGCCGTGCAATACACCGCAGCGAACCTGATTACGGACGGCAAATTTCTGCTATTATGCTGAAAAATAAAAGATGATCCTCTTTTATGCTTTAAAACAATACCAAAACTGCAACAAAACTAAACTTTTTACCCAAATGTAAAAATAAATCTCTTTGTACTTTGCTTTTTTCACGAAATTATCTACCAGCCCATAAAATATGATAGCTTTTTCTCTGAATTATTTTCAATATTTGGTTATAATGATTGAAAGCAAGATGATATTCCTTTTTATTTACTCCCCCTCATTCGTCTTAAATATGGAACATTCCCCATATTGAAAGCATTTTTTTATAAAGTAATAATCAAAAAGCTTAATCAATATGTATCTCTTTGTCCGCGTGGAGAAAAAACTTTGCTCTAAAAGTAACAAACTTTTGGAAAAAGAGAAAACAAAACGCATATCTTCTTTAACAATGATGAATAAAATTGTAATGCTCTCGTAATTGTTTCCTTGCAAGCTAGTAACAAGAAGTTAAAAATCATATCACATTTCATCGTGATTACTCAGAGGATTTATCATGAAACTTTTCTGCGGCAATTCTAATCCACGCCTTGCTGAAGATGTCGCAAATTATTTAAACATTCCCTTAGGCAAAGCCACCGTAAAACGTTTCGCTGATCAAGAGATTTTCGTAGAATTGCATGAAAATGTGCGTGGACAGGACGTGTTTGTTTTACAATCCTCATCTTATCCAGCCAATGATCACTTGATGGAATTGCTCATCATGATTGATGCGCTTCGCCGTTCTTCAGCACGTCGCATCACAGCTGTTATCCCTTATTTTGGTTACGCCCGTCAAGACCGAAAACCTGGACCGCGTACTCCCATTTCCGCAAAACTTGTTGCCAACCTGATTACTGAAGCAGGAGCTCATCGCGTTTTAACTTTGGATCTTCATGCAGGGCAAATTCAAGGTTTTTTTGATATTCCGACCGATAATCTTTATGCTGTTCCCGTCATTTCTCGCGATGTCAAAATGCATTACTCCTTAGAAAATGTTATTGTTGTTTCACCTGATGTTGGTGGTGTTGTACGCGCACGCTCGCTTGCAAAGCGTTTGAACAGTTTACTTGCTATTGTTGATAAACGTCGTGAACGTCCTGGTGAATCAGAGGTTATGAATATTATTGGAGATGTATCCGGAAAAGATTGTCTTTTGCTTGATGATATTGTTGATTCAGGCGGAACGCTATGTAATGCAGCAAGTGCCCTCCTTAAACACGGTGCCAAGAGCGTCACTGCTTATATTACACATGGTGTTCTTTCTGGAAATGCTATCGAGCGTATTACAAATTCAGAAATGAAAGAATTGGTTATTACGGATTCAATTATGCCAACACAAGCAATTGAGGAGGCGCATAATATTCGCGTTTTACCAATTGCCGATCTTATTGGAGAAGCAATTGCAAGAACAGCGGCAGAACAGTCTGTCTCAAGCTTATTCGGTTAAACTAGTTCCTTGGGATCTCCTGGTGCTGTTTCTACACCAAGATCGGGGAAAGCGATAATACGTTGACCACTAAAATGTGTATGGATAACAATGAGTCCACGCTCTTCAAAATAGGTTAAAAGTCGGCGTGCACGACTTAAAGAATGGGTTCCATAAAGACGTGCCAGAAATGCATCCGATGGGCATGGTTTTTTGCTTAAAGCAGCCTGTGCTACATGCAAAAAAACACCTTGAACATCATCTTCCAAACTTTCCGATAGATGCAAAATACGTTCCCAATTTTCACTCATAGCGGTTTTTTCGTCAACACGAGCTTGAGCAATAGCTAATTTACGCCGAAATTGCGAAAGATTTAAAAGGTCTCCTGAATGACCATGAATACGACAACGAACCAAGAAATCTTGATAAAGCACCGCTGTTGAACGATAAAAAGCCTCAGGGTCATCAAGAATTTCCTGAATAACACGTTCTAGCTGAAGATCACGATCAACAGCAGAAAATTCAGGAAATAAGCTTGGTTCTTCTTCCAGTAATTCTTGTTTTTTCTGCACCGCCTCCTCCAACATCTCATGAATTGACTTTTCTCTCACAGTTTCTCGTGAGTGCTTGCATGGAATTAAAATTTCCCCTGGCGAAGCAGTAAAAACGAGTTCTTTCACATCAGCACGCTCTGTTGGAAGGGGCATTAATTTGGGACTAGAAGAACGTGCTAATGTTTCGACAGAGCCAATGATAATTGGTAAGGGACGCCTTGATAAAGCAGGGCCTAAAGCTATAAAATGACCGCGCTCAAGATCTCTAAACATTTCCGCCTGACGACGCTCCATTCCCAAGAGATCAGCAGCCCGCACCATATCAATATCTAAAAAAGTACGCCCTATTAAAAAATTTGAAGCTTCAGCAGCTACGTTTTTGGCAAGCTTAGCCAGACGTTGTGTCGCAATGACACCAGCAAGACCACGTTTGCGCCCTCGACACATAAGATTGGTCATAGCACTCAGCGAAATTTTACGTGCTTCATCAGAAACCTCTCCTGCCGCAGTTGGAGCAAACAATTGTGCTTCATCAACAACAACAAGCATAGGATACCAATAATCACGTTCCACATCAAACAGTGCACCAAGAAAAGCCCCCACAGCGCGCATCTGTTGTTCGGTGTCTAAACCTTCAAGGTTGAACACCACCGAAACGCGATGTTGGCGAATCCGATGAGCAATACGTGTCAGTTCTAGTTCGCTCCTTTGAGCCTCAACAATGACATGGCCAAATTTATCTGCCAAAGTTACAAAATCACCTTCTGGATCAATCACACAATGTTGTACCCATGAAGCACTTTGTTCAAGAAGACGGCGAAGAAGATGTGATTTTCCTGAACCGGAATTGCCTTGCACAAGAAGACGCGTCGCCAATAACTCTTCAAGATCAATGAATGCTGGTGCAGCCTTACGCAAAGCACTACCTTCTGCCATCTCACCTAAGGCGATCTCAACCTTCATAACATCTCCAATATTTGATTTTGTATCGGCTAGTATTTATTCTTCACCTAAACCATACTTGTAGCATTTCCTCTTATCCAACGATAGAAATCATCGATTTTTCCCACAACTCTTGCATCTGTGAATGGTTTGAATTATAGAAAAACTTCTGCGTAGACACCCTTGGAGGCAACGCAGAATGGAGCAATCGCTGCTTGCTGGCGCATATCTTCATATTCATGCAAAAACTGTTGTTGGTTTTTGATGGATCTCCAATTACATAAAAGGACTTAAATTATGAGCAAAAGCTACACTCTTAAGGCCGAAATACGCGAACGGGTTGGTAAGGGGTCCTCCCGTGAACTTCGTCGCAACGGTCTTATTCCTGCTGTCATTTATGGTGAAAAACAACCACCTTTAGCAATTACAGTTCCCTATAAAGAAATTTTCTACAAAATTCACGCTGGTGGCTTTCGTACCACCGTCGCGACTATTGCAATTGGTAAACAAAAAATTATGGTTTTACCAAAAGATTACCAACTCGATCCCGTGCGTGACTTTCCCCTCCATGTAGATTTTCTACGTATTTCAGCGAAATCTGTTGTGGAAGTGAATATCCCTGTGCACTTCCTCAATGAAGAAACAGCTCCCGGACTTAAAAAAGGAGGTGTCCTCAATATTGTTCGCCATGAAATTGAGTGTACTGCTCCAGCAAATGCTATCCCTGAAGCAATTGAGATTGATCTCGCCAGCTACTCTATTGGTGATTCGATCCATATTTCGGCAGTGCAATTGCCAGAAGGGGTAACCCCAGTTATCCAAGATCGAGATTTTACCATTGCAACCATAGCAGCCCCTGCTGGCTTGGATGTCAGTGACGAGGCTTCCGAACAAGAGAATGACGAAGATAACGAAAAAACTTGATAAATTTTAGCAGGCGGGAATTTTCCCGCCTTCATTAAAATTTTTAAACCTTTTACACTTTACTGAAAGCACACATATGTGGCTTATTGCTGGTCTTGGCAATCCTGGTTCACAATACCAAAATAACCGCCATAATATCGGTTTCATGGCTGTTGATGCCATTTACCAGCTCTTCTCTTTCTCTCCATGGTCAAAAAAATTTCAAGCCAAAATCTCCAATGGTCTCATAAATGGGGAAAAAACGCTTCTTATAAAACCTCAAACTTTCATGAATCTTTCCGGCCAAGCCATTGGGGAAGCTTTGCGGTTTTATAAACTGGACTTGAAGAATTTAATTATCATCTATGATGAATTAGATTTACCACTTGGAAAAGTGCGTATAAAAATTGGTGGAGGAAGTAATGGACATAACGGTATAAAGTCTATTGATGCCCATTGTGGCACTAATTACTATCGTATACGCTTAGGGATTGGACGCCCCAATTCTAAAGAACTTGTGCATCAACATGTTCTAGGAAACTTTACGAAATCCGACCAAGAATGCTTACTTCCTCTCTTAGAAGCAATTGCAAAAAACATCACTCTCCTCCTCAAGGGTGACGGAAGCCTCTTTATGAACAAAATCTCACAAGCAACGAAAAACAAAGATTTTCGATAACAGCTTGTTTCGCGAATTTACAAAACAAGTCGGCATTGCTTTGTGCACTTCTTACAAATGATACGCTCTTTTTCGAAAAAAGATTATTGAACCGCAAAACCAAAATAACAACAATGAGACTTGCTAAGCTGGTACTCCTTGGAATTAAAAAAATTCACTTGGAGTAATCGTTGACTGTAGTGGATCATAAACATTTGATTGTTGACTTAACACACTAGGTCTACGACGCTCACCGTTTTGCAAAACTACCACGCGCGCACCAGTGGGAACGCGATCATAAAGATCAATAATATCTTGATTAAGCAAACGAATACACCCGCTTGAAATAGCACGGCCAATCGACCACGACTCATGTGAACCATGAATACGGAAGAGCGTATCCTGCCCATTTTTGAAAAGATAAAGCGCTCGTGCCCCCAATGGGTTGTCAGGTCCTGGTGGCATTCCTTTCCCCAAATGACCATAACGTTCTGGTTCTCGAGCCATCATTGCCGCAGTAGGAGCCCAATTTGGCCATCGACGTTTGCGCTGGACAACCCCCTCACCTTCAAATGCCAATCCTTCCTTACCAACTCCAATGCCATAACGCAAAGCTTCTCCATTTTCACCAATTAGGTAAAGAAAACATTCCTGCGTATCTATAACCAATGTTCCAGGTGGATAAGATGTATAATACAGAACTTTTTGGCGCCAAAATTTTGGATCAATAGTCGAAAGATCAATAGCAGGCAATAAATAAGGTTCATTTGTTACAGGTGCATATAAAGCCTGTATTTCTGCCGGAATGTATTGAACTTGTTGAGAAGAAACAAGCGACATATCCGAATGACGCGTAGCACATCCAACCAAAGCCAGAGGTACGGCAATTAAAAAAGCACGACAAGACAACACTCTTACATTTTCTCCGATTAATTCTTTATACAGATCTGCATACTATGAAAAACTTAGCGCATTGTTAACGTTAATTCGGGATTCTCTTAACAAATTTAAGATAGAGATTTTTATAATGTGGCAATGAAAAGGAAAAAATTTCCCTCAAGATAGCTTTTTTTCTTACCTACAGCAACAGGAGACTATAACTCTTCTCAAAATATGCTATAAAAGCGCCAAAAATCTTATCTTAACTAAATAACCACAACAGAGAAGAAGGCGTTCATGGGGTTTAAGTGCGGTATCGTTGGTCTGCCTAATGTCGGTAAATCAACCCTTTTTAATGCATTAACAAAAACAGCGACAGCACAAGCTGCCAACTATCCTTTTTGTACAATCGAGCCAAATACAGGGGAAGTTGCCGTTCCGGATTTGCGAATGGAAAAAATTGCATCGATCGCTGGCTCAAAAGAAATCATTCCAACACGTATCAACTTTGTTGATATTGCCGGACTCGTCCGTGGCGCTTCAAAAGGTGAAGGTTTAGGCAATAAATTTTTAGCCAATATCCGTGAAGTCGATGCCATTGTTCACGTTTTACGCTGTTTTCAAGATGACGATATTACCCATGTAGAAGGCCGCATTGATCCTATTTCTGATGCCACAACCGTTGAAACGGAACTCATGCTTGCCGATCTTGAAAGCCTTGAGCGACGAATCGTACAAATCCGTAAACGTGCAACCGGAAAAGATAAAGAAGCTCTAACAATTCTTCCCATGATGGAAGCAGCGTTAGATTTACTGCAGAAAGGAAGCCCTGTCCGGTTATTACTCAGAGATATCTCTTCCGATGAACGTAACATCCTCGATAATTTAAACCTTTTAACTTCCAAACCCGTACTTTATGTATGCAATGTGAGTGAAAATGATGCTGCTCATGGAAATAGCTTTACCAAAACCGTTGAAAAAATGGCCACAGAGCAAAATGCTCAAAGCATTATCATTGCTGCTTCTATCGAAGCCGAAATCACCCAACTTAATGATGCAGAAGCTACAGAATATCTTAATGCCTTAGAACTCTTTGAACCGAGTCTCAATCGCCTCATTCGCGCTGGCTACTCTTTGCTTGATCTCATTACTTACTTTACCTGCGGACCTAAGGAAACAAGAGCATGGACAATTACGCGTGGCACTAAGGCCCCCCAAGCAGCTGGTGTTATTCACTCAGACTTCGAACGTGGCTTCATTCGTGCCCAAACCATCAGCTATGAGGATTATATTGCTCTAGGTGGAGAAAACGGCGCGAAAGAAGCAGGCAAAGCCCGCGATGAAGGCAAAGAATACATCGTACAAGATGGCGATATCATGTTGTTTAAACACAATACCTAATGCACTCTCTCTAAATACCTGTACACCTCTAGAAACGCATGAACGTGTTTTGAGTGATATTCTTTTACAGAGTTGCCACAAGAGGAGCTCAATTCGGCCATCGACGCCTTAGCGTTCAGACAACACCCCTCACCTTCAAATGCCCTTCCTTACCTTGCAACACAGCAACACCGTTCATCCAGATTGGAAAGACGTAAAAAATAATATCACTTATTATCTTCTAAAGACGAAGCACAATAAACTCCAAACAGATTTTTTCTTCCCATTTTGCCTAAACCAACCGGAATGATTGAAAATAAATTAATTGAAAAGTTAATTTTTTCTGAAAGTGGTAAAATATAACTACAAAATAGCTTTAGATATATTGTTTTAATGAAGTTTTAATCTAAGAAATATCAAAAATCAGTACATTAATTAAGAAAATAAGCAATAATAAATACTATAAATTCAAGAATAATAACTATAAAATTCTATCGTATTTAATTAATATACTGATTTTAATTTCAAATAATCAAATCTCAATAAAACAAAACAACCTCTTGCATAAAATTGTTTAAAAGCTTTCGAAAGATTCTCTTAAACAAAAACAGCGCCATCATATATTATGACAGCGCCTATTCTATTCATAGAGAATGGAAACGTAAAATTAGCGTCCCCAACGACCTTCATATTTAAATGTTGGAGCTTCTTTCAAAGAATCCTTTGTCGCATTTGTAATAAGTTTCCACTTACCATAATCATTTGTCATCTGAATTGTTTCTGGAGA
Source organism: Bartonella heixiaziensis (assembly GCF_046245125.2). GTDB lineage: Bacteria > Pseudomonadota > Alphaproteobacteria > Rhizobiales > Rhizobiaceae > Bartonella > Bartonella heixiaziensis. Next base: position 1,270,811 of record NZ_CP176404.1, read on the forward strand.
AACGACCACATAACTTTCCCCTATACCAAGAAAACCACCGGTAGCAACGACAATCCCCGCAATACTATTTTCACGCAGAATAAGATCTTTCACTTCGCCAATATTTTCGTTTTCTAGATTGTAGACATTTGCACCAATAAGGCTTGAAGCAACAAAATCCGTTGCCAAAGGTGTAACATAACGTGCAGACATATCTGAACCCACCTGTACAATACCGGTCGAAGAAATCATCTCAGGTTCAGAAGGTACCACAAAAGACTGAGCACAAGCATTAGAAGCAATCAAAACTGACAGAAGAGCAGTAGACACAATTTTTTTCATTTTAACATCTCCGTTTTTACTTTACAAAGCCTCAATGCATCGTAATCAGATTTGTTCCCTCTGCTCTTTTAAGACCAGTAACGCTAGCCTCTTCTCTCTTCAATCTTTCATCTTCTTCTCGAATTCGTTTTCTAAACCACTCCAAATCCGAATTTTTAAAATATAAACAAGCCCCCCAAAAATGATGAGAAATAAAATAACACGAAAGCCGGTTTTCTTACGAATTTCCATGTGGGGATCAGCGGCCCACATCAAAAAAGCAGAAATATCACGTGCATACTGTTCAACCGTTTCTGGAGTTCCATCCTTATACGAAACAAGACCATCACTTAAAGGAGGTGCCATAGCTAAAGTATTACCTGCAATAAAATAAGGGTTATACCAATAACCATCAGCAATTTTTACATCTTCTGGTGCCTTCTGATATCCTGTTAAAAGAGCCGTAATATAATCTGGCCCAGCAGTGTTATAATAAGTCAATATGTCAGAAATTGGCAAAGGTGCAGCACGCGCACGCGCTATCAATGACAAATCCGGAGGATAAACACCATTGTGAATAAATCTCGCTTCTTCTTCGTTAGAAAAGGGAGAAGGGAAAGTGTCCGTTGCAACACCAGTACGTTTAAAAAATTTTCCCTCTCTATTAGGACCATCGCTCACTTCATATTGCCTTGCAAAAGCCTTAATTTTTTCCTGATCATAGCCAAGAGCCTTTAAGTCACGAAAAGCCACATATTTTAACCCATGACAACTAGAACAAACTTGTTTATAAATCTTCAATCCACGCTGCAATTGCGCTTTATCATAACCCCCAAATGGCCCTGAAAAGCTCCATTTTTGTTTCTTAGGAACAGGCAAAACAAGCGCCTTCTCTTTATCAAAAACATTACCTGAAAAACTCTGAAAAGAAAAGCTTATCAATACTATAATAATCAGTCCAATAAAAGCCTTTACCATAGTCTATTTTTTTTCTGTTTTATATCTTCAGTAATTGAAGAAGGAAGTGGATAACTCTTTTCAAAAAGAGGGAGCATCGGCAAAATAAGTAAAAAGAATATAAAATAATAAGCCGTAGCGAATTGTGTCCATAAAAGAATGTCGTGATTAATTTCTCTTGAACCAAGCCAACCAAGAAAAACAACATCAAAAATTAATGCCCAAAAGAAAATTTTATAAATGGGGCGATATCTCGCGGAGCATACTGTGGAGCGGTCTAACCATGGAACAAAAAACAAAACAAAAACCGAACCCGCTAAGACAACAGCACCTAAAAAAGTAGATGAAAAAATACCAATATTAAACGTTATAGCACGAAGCATAGCATAAAAAGGCAAAAAATACCATTCCGGTACCACACGAAGAGGTGCCTTTAAAGGATCAGCAACACTATAATTTTCAGCCTGCCCCATATAATCGGGCATATAAAACAAAAACCAAGAAAAAAAGATCAAAAAAACAATAATAGCAAAAATATCTTTGATAAGCGCATAAGGCGAAAAAGGAACAACTTCCTGCTCTGATTGTACCTCAAGGCCGGTTGGATTGCCCTGCCCAACCTGGTGAAGTGCCCAAATATGAAGCCCCACAAAAAAAAACAAAAGAAATGACAATAAATAATGAAAAACATAAAAACGGTTTAACGTCGGTTGTCCTACACTATAACCACCAAGAAACGTCTCATGCAACCACGTTCCCACCAAAGGAATAGCTTTAAAAAGACCAGCAACCACTGAAGCAGCTGAAAAAGACATCATCCCCCAAACCAGCACATAACCAAAAAATGCTATTGCCATCATGACTATATAGATGAAAATGCCCGTGATCCAAACCATTTCTCGCATATTTTTATAAGAACCATAATAAAGTCCACGCGCCAAATGGATATAGACAGCGATAAAAAAGAACGAAGCCCCGACAGAATGCCATGGACGAAAAAGCCACCCAAACTGCCCATCACGCCGAAATCTTTCACCAGTTTCAAAAGCTAAGTGAACATCTGGCACATAATGCAGTGCCAAGACAATGCCTGTCAAAAGCTGAGATAAAAGCATAACGGTCAAAATACCGCCAAATGTATAAAAATAATTAAGATTACGTGCAACAGGAAAAACGATAAACGCATTATAGAAAAAACGGGGGAAAGGTAAACGCTTATCAAACCAACGTCCAAGAGCACTTTTAGGAAAATAAGGAGGAAATCCCTTCATCACTTTATCCTATCTTTAATAAAGTATCAGAAAGGAATCGATAAGGTGGGATGGCTAAATTATAGTTAGCTGGTCCTGAGCGTACTCTTCCAGCTGTATCATAAACAGACCCATGACACGGACACAACCATCCACCAAATCCACCCGCTTGTCCAAGTGTTACACAGCCCAGATGCGTACAAAGATTAATGAGAATGAGCCAATTCTCACGCCCCTGTCCTGCTGAGCGTGCAAAATCCGTTGCTTCTTTTTCCCCTTCAAGATTAGGATTGCGCGCTTGCCGATCTTTCAGAACACTCAATTCTGTAGCTCGCGCTTCAGCAATTTCTTTTGCAGTACGATTGCGAATAACAACAGGTTGCCCACGCCACTTAACCGTTACCGACATGCCCTCTTCAATGCCAGAAAGATCAACCTCAACAGAAGAAGACGCCAAAACAGCCTCATCAGGGCGCAGCTGACGCATAAAAGGCCACATAACCGTGCCAACACCAAAAATCCCTGTAATCCCTGTCACTAAAAACAGGAAATCCCGCCTTGTCTGCTCACTCATTACCTATAAAGAGCCTATTCATCAAAACATTTTTTTACCATATTCTCCCTCACTATACAATCCTGCCCTCCAAGTTCCAAAACCATGAAGAACATTTTAGGTTTTGTATAACCTCATCTCTACTCAAGAGAATAATTGAAGCCTAAACTAGCAATCCCATAAAAAAGAAGTTCTTTATCTAATCACCAGAAGATACATCTAAAGTGGTTTGTTCACTTGAAGAAAATTCGATAAGGTGGCAATCTGTGTAAAGGTATTCATTATCATTCTACGATGTTTTCTTAGCTTTATGCAGAAAAGAAGAGCAGAGATACAGCTTTATTTTCTTACCTCTTCTCTCCATGCATCTAAACATAATCTTTATGAGTCATACCTTGGTGTATTTTCATCCCCTGCAACAGGCTAAAGCTTTTACGTCATAGTACTCCAGTTCTTAAGATATGGAACAAAACCTAAAGATTGGCTTAAGGCGTCCATCATAGCATATCTCTTTGTGTTAAATCTTCCCTACTTCTTAGCAATGCTTTTCTTTCATGCTGCTAACATTAATCTATAAGCTTGGTACAAGAATGAACCCAGACAAAGGTATATCAATCCTCATAGCGTCTCCATCACAATTTATAATCCTTGGCAAGCCCTCCCAAACCAAAAGATGATCCTGTTCTAACACCAAGATTCATAAAGTTTAGAGGTGCTATGTCACTTACCTGAGGATAAGAAAAAACTCTCGCCACTTTAAAACACCCTGAACATCTTCAAAAAAACAACGGGTAAAGTTTTAAGTTTTCATGCATATCGCAGAAGCTTATTATCAGTGAAGATCAAATCTTTTGCCAACTTCTTGCACTTGATGTCATATTTCTGCTTAGTAACATGCCTGTTCTTTACAAATGGAACGTTCCAACCACCACTCCACCATTGATCTCAAATTTTAACGAAGAACACAAAAGCTAGAAAAAAATTCCCACCCTTTGTAAAGTTTTTTCTTTCCTTGAAGGCCACTCCCTCTGACCTCAACTTTAGAAAACCGTGATACTTCTTTCCTTATATTTTCTTTCTTCAAGACTTTTTTGATTTCTCGACTATTTGCATTTTAGAGCTGAAATTTTTCTGTTCCAATCCTGCACACAGATTCAACATTTTCAAGCCATACAAAATCACTGAGATAAATTATTGCGCAGCTCATTGTAAAAACCTGAAATCCATCTGTTTTTCACAATATTCCAAGATTCGGTACCTATCAAATTCATTCTATCTAAATTAAAGTCTTTGTGCAGAGGATAAGATTTGGACAGAACTATTTTACTTGCCCCCCTTTGTTAACAAGCCCGCTATTTTACATTCAATCTGCTTTAACGCCTCATCGATATTATAAAGCTTGCGCAATAGTGAATACTGATAAAAGTGTTTTAAATTGATTTCATAACCATCTCATCTGCTTTCAATATTTGTCTCCAATAACAATCCTCACAAAAGAGAGACAGCCAGCACATGTAATAGTATTTTGTTAAAGCAGTTTGAAGTTTCCATAGAGAGAGAGACAATTCTTATAATCACTCAAATCCGGATCAGATACTAATGACCACTATCTTGCTTTTCTTGTTATCCTCTTGCATATCGAGTGATAATGTCTTTCTTCTACAATAGAAAATGAATGATAGTTCAGCACAAAAACAACATACTACTCAATTATATTTCTGGAATAAACCATATAACTCCTTTACAAATACGAGGGAAAAGCCATACTACAGAGCCTATGACACTTCATATTGCTCTTTTTCAACCCGATATTGCTGGTAATACGGGAACGATTTTGCGTCTTAGCGCCTGTTTTGGCTTGCATGTGCATATTATTGAACCAGCAGGCTTTAATTTGTCGGACCGCAACCTTAAGCGAGCAGGGTTGGATTATCTCGAATATGCCTCACTAGAACGACACATTGACTGGCAAAATTTTATGAACACCATGAAACACTATAACCGTCGTCTTTTGCTTTTGAGCACAAAAGCAGAAAAATGCTATACACAGATATGCTATCAGAAAAATGATGTTTTACTTTTTGGTCGTGAATCAGCAGGGGTTCCCGATTATGTCCATGAAGCTGTTGATCACGCATTAAAAATTCCCATGCAACCACACGCACGCTCTCTAAACCTTGCAATGAGCGTAGCCATAACGACAGGGGAAGCACTTCGTCAAATTGGTTATAATGAAAAAAGAGAAACTTTATGAAAAAATACAAAATTTTTATCAGAATCTTCAATATATTTATAAAAGCGCCAATAGATTCCCTATCACCAATGGTTTAAAAAAATGAAATCTCTGTATTTTGATAAAAGGTCGAAACACCACCAATAACCTTATACCACTCTGCTACAAGTAACTCTGAAATGGCATTACTAAAAGCAAAATAAAAATGAACTTATAACCAATAAAAGAAAACCAAACAGCTCTTCGAAAAACTCAATGTTATAAATTAATTTTTTCTAGTAAACTCTTGCGATCTATTAAAAATCCGCTTTCAATCCATATTATTTCTAACTCTTTAAGCTTTTGTCCCAAAAGCACTCCTTTAGCCAAACCTTTTTCCATCAAATCCTTGCCGCTAACAGGAAAAGTTGGAATTTGCCATTTTTTGGCAAGCTGATAAAGCCTCATATAATCCTCTACTTTTTGCAAAGCTTCATTTCCCTTCAAAGCATCAACATGTGCTGCAGCCAGAGACAAAGATAATTGATCTAAAACTGGCTGCCGACCATGAAAATAAATTAATTTTTGCACACAATCATCTGAACAGCCTTGGCTAATCATTTCCAAATCTGCCCATTCCTTTAACCGCGTTGTTTCCTTATTAGAGAGACGCAAACGTTGCGCCATTTTATGAAGACGAATGGAATCCGGAGGAAGAAGACTTTCTAGCCGCAACAACGGATCTACTTGCCAGCCAAAATCCTGTTCTGTTTTCACAAGTGAGTGAATCCCATCAATGCCCCATTTTTCTGTTTCAGGGAAAATGAGTGTCAAAACTCCGCTTTGGCGCATCCATAAAAGAGCACGTGTTGGATCAGAAGCCATGAGAAGTTTTTTCATTTCCCCCCAAATACGTTCAGATGAAAGCTTTTGCAGACCTCCTTTTAAACAAACACAAGCTTTCAATCCGGCTACATCAGGCCGTCCACCCCCATACCAAGCAAAAAAACGAAAAAAACGCAAAATACGCAAATAATCTTCACGAATACGATTCTCTGGAATACCAATAAAACGTACTGTTCGGCTGGCTATATCGTTTAATCCTCCCACGTTATCATAAAGGTTTCCAATAGCATCACAATAAAGCGCATTTATAGTAAAGTCTCTCCGTTCAGCATCTTTTTGCCAATCACGGCCAAATGCCACTTTTGCATGACGACCATCCGTTTCAACATCAGAACGAAGAGTTGTAACCTCATAAGAACATGACGAAGCAACCACCGTCACTGTACCAAACGCAATACCTGTGGGAACAGCTTTAAATCCCGCCTCTTCTACACGCGCTATAATCTGTTGTGGTAAACAGGTTGTCGCAATATCAATATCACTAATAGGTTGCTCTAACAGTTGATTTCGTACCGCACCGCCCACAATACGTGCCTCTTCACCGTCCAAAGATAAAACACGAAGAAGTGTTTGGATATGACTATGCTGCAACCAATCAACATGTTTGAAATTTTGTATTATGCTCACTCTTTAACCTTTTAAACAAATTGCCACCATTTCTTCAAAATGGTATGCTTATAGGACAACATTTTCCACAACATCCCTCAACAAACCATACCCCACGCGTTAAAATAGATCTTTCTAACTGTACACGAACATTAAAAAACAGCGTATTACACTTCTTTTCTCATCATTTTCTGCTACAAATCATAAAATATTCACTATCATACAGAGAAAATTATCAATTTTGCGACAAACCGCCCTAAGGAAGAAATATGAGTCAGACCGATATATTATCCAATTCTACTAAGAAGGCTACTATCAATAACGAAGCTCAAATTATCATTGATGATATTGATACAGCACACAAAGAATTAGATATCTTACAACAAGAAGTTGATAAAGCTATTTTTGGTCAAAAGCATGTGGTTGAATACGCTTTAACGAGCATTTTGGCTGGAGGACATGCCCTTCTCGTTGGCGTTCCAGGACTTGCTAAGACCCGTCTTGTTGAAACCTTGGGAACAGTATTAGGACTTGATGAAAAACGCATCCAATTTACGCCCGACTTGATGCCATCAGACATTATCGGTTCTGAAATTATGGACTCAGATAAAAATGGTAAACGCTCTTTTCGTTATATCCAAGGCCCTATTTTTACTCAGCTTCTCATGGCCGATGAAATTAATCGTGCCTCTCCGCGCACGCAATCAGCTCTTTTACAAGCGATGCAAGAATATCATGTTACCGTTGCTGGCACCCGTTATGATCTACCACAACCTTTTCATGTGCTTGCAACCCAAAATCCTCTCGAGCAGGAAGGAACTTATCCACTCCCTGAAGCACAACTTGATCGATTTTTGATGCAAATCGATATTGATTACCCTGATCTAAACACAGAACGACGTATCATTCTAGAAACAACGGGAGAGAAAAACAAAAGTGCAAAGCCGATTTTATCGACAGAAAAATTACAAAAAATACAAAAAATCGTCCGCAAAATGCCCATCTCCGAAAATGTTGTCGAAGCCATTTTAAAACTCGTCCGTTCAGCGCGCCCCCATAAAGAAAACACCCTCGCAAACACCTATGTTGCTTGGGGACCCGGTCCTCGAGCCTCACAAGCACTTTCACTTTGTGCCCGCGCTCGTGCTCTTTATCATGGGCGTTTATCTCCCTCTCTTGATGATGTTGCAACATTGGCTCAACCTGTATTACAACATCGTATGGCTCTTAATTTTTCTGCACGTGCTGAAGATATAACCGTAAAAGACATTATCGATAATCTTGTGAAAGACGCCCTCTAATGGCCATTGGCAAAAAAGTTTTAAAACAATCTCCACTGTCACTTGCGGCGAAGCTGCATAAAGATACCGCTAAAATGCCAGATCTTCTTTTGCAAGCACGCCGGATTGCCAATACGCTGATAACTGGAAGGCATGGCCAGCGTAAACGCGGTAACGGAGAAAAGTTCTGGCAATTTCGACCTTATATTGAAGGGGAATCCATTACGCGTATTGACTGGCGCCGCTCTGCACGTGACGAACATACGTACCTACGGGAAAACGAATGGGAAAAGGCGCAGACAGTTTGGATTTGGCCTGACCAGAGTGCTTCTATGCACTATTGTTCGCGTTTTTCGCAAATCTCTAAGGGCGATCATAGCATCATTCTGGCCTTTGCATTAGCAACACTTCTTGCAGACAGCGGCGAACATATTGCTATTCCCAATTTAATGCCACCCACAATGACATCCAATGTCATAGAACGTATGGCGCTTGCTTTAGCAAATTATCACTCAGAAAATACATTTCCAGATTTTTCAACCATTACGCGTTTTTCACACGCTATCATAATAAGCGACTTTCTCGATTATCCAGAAGAGGTTATCCAGTATTTAAACATTTTATCCGCAAAACGGGTTACTGCTCATTTAATTGAAGTTGCTGATCCCGCAGAAGAGCGCTTCCCCTATACTGGCTGTACAGAATTTTTTGATCCTGAAACGAAAGAAAAACGCGTTTTAGGAAAAGCAGAAAACTTTCGTGAACACTATTGCAAATTGTATCAAGCACGGCGGCAACAATTGATAGATTTTTGCTCATGCCAAGGTTGGAGCTATCATGTGAGTAAAACCGATCAGCCTTTAACAGAAATCATTCTGCAACTTGCAAACAAAATAGAGTGCTCTCCATCTCATAAGAGGAGGTCATTTTGAGTTTTGGTGCCCCTCTACTTTTACTCGGACTTTTTTCCTTACCAGTCATTTGGTGGTTGTTGCGCATAACACCTCCTTTCCCGCGTAAAGAACCTTTTCCACCTTTGCATTTTCTGCCTAAATCAAGCAATCAACAGGAAGCCGCAAACCATACACCTTGGTGGTTGTTATTGTTGCGATTAACCATAGCAGCACTGACTATTATCGCTCTGGCACAGCCCACTTGGAATCAAAAGCCAATTACACTTTCGGGATCTCAACCACTTGCACTGATTATTGATAATGGATGGGCTTCTATAAAAGATTGGAAAAAACGTGTGACTATTGCCGAAAATCTCCTAGCACAAGCAGAAAAACACCAAAAGAACGTTTATTTTCTTGCAACAGCCGAAAGTGACACTTCCAATATTGGGCCCTTACCTGCGAAAACCGTCAAACAACATTTACTGCATTTGCAACCCCGCCCTTGGCCTGTAAACCGTGTACGTACAGTGAAAAAACTGATCGAAATAACCAAAAGCGAATCTTTTGATATTGCCTACTTAAGTGATGGCTTACAAACAAGCGAAGATGATCACGCTTTTGCTCTCATTGAACAGTTAAAGCCCAAAACGCTGTTGTGGTATTTAGCTAATATTTCTGATCTAACTGGTATAACAGCCATAGAAAATCATAATGGAAGCATCGCAGCACGCATCATTCGTGCAACCACACATGGAGAATCTTCGGTCGCACTCAACCTTTATGACTTAAACAGTCAACTGCTTGGCCACTTTACGACAAACTTTCTTGATGGAGAAACAACAGCTCTTGTTCCTTTTAACTTACCGCTTGAATTACGCAACGATATTGCATGGATAAAAATCGAAAACCATTCTCACGCCGCAGCAACCTTCTTAAGTGATAGCCATAATCGGATAAACCGCGTTGCTCTTCTATCACCAAACGTCAATGAAATGGCACAACCCCTGCTTGCCCCATTTTATTACATTATCAAAGCATTACAAGGGCATACACAGCTTATAACAGCAGAAGGAAAAGAACTTTCCCTTGATATTGATCACTTACTCAAACAAAATCCATCTGTTTTTATTATGGGTGACATTGTTAATATATCAAAAGAAGCAGAAAAAAAACTTTCTGATTTCGTCAATAAAGGAGGAACACTCATCCGCTTTGCTGGAGAAAACTTAAGTGCTGCAGAACACCATGATAGCTTACTGCCTGTTCCACTGCGTCCTGGAAAACGCTTGCTTGGGAGTATCATGTCTTGGGCTAAACCGCAAAAACTTGCACCTTTTGCAAAAAACAGCTTATTCTCTCATCTTCCATTCCCAAAGGACATCACTGTCTCACGCCAAATTCTAGCAGAACCGAACTCAGATCTTTTTGAAAAAACATGGCTCAGTCTTGCTGATGGAACTCCACTTATTACAGGGGCTAGTCGTGGCAAAGGCATGCTCGTTTTTATTCATATCGCGCCCGACCCAACATGGTCAAATCTTCCTCTTTCTGGTTTTTTCGCACAAATGTTGCAACAACTCATCACATTAAATGCCTATGAAAACAAAAATCCAACACACATAGAAACAACAACCGTACAAAACCCTTGGCGAACATTAACCGCTGATGGACGACTACAACCCCCTCCCCCTTATGTTGTTCCACTCGTCATTGATGCCAAAAATCCACCCGTTGCATCCTATCATACCCCTCCTGGACTTTACGGCTTAAAAAATAATCTTTATGCACTCAATCTCTTAAATCATTCATCACGTTTGGTACAGCAATCATCATTGCCCCTCTCCTTAACCCAGAGTTCTTTATCCTATGACACAAAAGAGAAAAATCTCAGTGGTCCACTTTTAGGACTAGCCATCTTATTATTTGCCTTTGATAATTTTCTCATTTTATGGATGGGAGGGACCTTTTTTCTCAGTCGACGAAGTAATATGCTACTTTTTCTCCCCCTCACAATAGGTATCATCGCCTTGTTCTCACATGGTCCAGTCGCTCATGCACAAGGCATAGAAAGTTATGATGAAACCATAGTGAAAGCAGCCGGCGCCACGCATCTTGCTTATGTCATAACCCACAATCGTGAAATTGATACAACAAGTAAAAGCGGACTAGAAACGCTCAGTCAATTTATCGCAGAACGTACAATGCTTTCGCCCAGCTCCGTGATAGCACTTGATCTTGATAAGGATGAACTTGCCTTCTATCCTCTCATTTATTGGCCGATTGATCCTGAAAGCCCTTTACCAACACAGAAAAGTCTTGAAAAAATAAATACCTTTATGAAACACGGAGGCACAGTTTTATTTGACACGCGCGATCAGATAAATGCAAACCTTAATCTTGAAGGTGCTGCCACCCCAGCCACACAAAGATTACGAACCATCTTAAAGGGATTAAACATTCCCACCATTGAGCCCGCATCAACTGATCACGTTATTGCTCGTTCTTTTTATATTATGCCAGATTTTCCTGGGCTCTACCGTGGTTCACATTTATGGGTTGAATCATCATCAATGAATAAAAAAAACAAAAATCTTTCTGCTACCGGTGATAATGTGAGTTCCCTCCTTATCACTGCTAATAACTTGGCTGGTGCTTGGGCTCTGGATGAAAAAGGCACATGGAAATATCCACTTATTCCCAATGATCCTATGCAACGCCTATGGGCATTTCGTGCAGGATTAAATATAGTTATCTATGTTCTTACAGGAAATTATAAAGCCGACCAAGTTCATGTTCCTGCACTTTTAGAACGCTTTAAAAGAGAAAGAAGGCAATGATACCATTCATCACTTTTCAGCCTTTTTTGCCACTCTCTTGGATTCTGCTCTTAAGCGGAATATCCACCCTTTTTGTCATTATCGGACTTTTTACACAACGTCGAGGATCTTTATTGCGTCTGATAGCATTGTCCTCATTGATTCTTGCTTTACTGAATCCCATAATCATAAAAGAACAACGTGAACCCCTCAAAAGCACCGTAGGCATTGTTATTGACCGCAGCAAAAGCCAAACCTTTGGTACACGAACAAAAGACAGTGACGAAGCACGCGCACAATTAACAAAAGCATTGGCGCGCTATCCACAATTTGAACCGCGCTTTATTGATGCTGGAAAACTTGCTAACAATCAATATACCCCCTCAACGAATTTATTTAGTGCTTTAACACAAGCTACATCTGATGTACCGCCCTCTCGTTATGCAGGTACAATTCTGATCACCGACGGTCAAGTACATGACATACCTTATATTTCAGACCTTCACCATAAAGCACCTATCAATGCTCTTATAACAGGAAGATCAGATGAATTTGACCGCCAAATCAAATTTATTTCTCCCCCCCGCTTTGCCCTTATCAATAAACCACAAATGCTCTCCATCTTGGTAGAAGATAAAGGTCAACCCCAAGAATCCCTACCAATGCAAGCAAATATTACTTTAAGCGTCAATGGAGAAGAAGTTGGTCATTATTCTGTGACCCCTGGCATCATCTTTCAAACTGAAATCACTCTTCCTCATGCTGAAAAAAATATCATCCAAGTTGCAACCGATACGCACACAAGTGAATTAAGCTCTGAAAATAACCGTGCAATAACTGTTATTGAAGGTATCAGAGAAAATTTGCGTGTCCTTCTTATTTCAGGTGCACCTTACAATGGTGAACGGACATGGCGAGATCTTTTGAAAGGTGACTCCAATATTGATCTTGTTCATTTTACTATTTTGCGTCCTCCCAATAAAGCAGACAATACTCCATTAAGCCAGTTGTCACTTGTAGTATTTCCTACAAGAAAGCTCTTTGTTGAAGAGATTGATAATTTTGATCTCATTATCCTTGATGGCTACCAACATTCTGCTGTTCTCCCATTAATCTACTACGATTATATCGCCCAATATGTGCAAAAAGGTGGTGCATTGCTGATGGTAACAGGACCTGAATTTACCCAAAAAAACTCGCTTGCGAAAACACCTTTAATAAGCATCCTGCCGGCATTACCCAATGGTATTATTCTTCAAAAGCCTTTTCGCCCGAAGTTAACCAAAGAAGGTGAACGCCACCCTGTCACGAGAGGTCTTGCAACCCCCACGCATACAGCTTCTCAATGGGGACAATGGCTACGACAAATTGCAATTCAAAACATACACAAAGGTACTGCCCTCATGAAAGGAGCGGATGAACAACCACTTTTACTTCTTTCCCATATGGGTAAAGGGCGTGTAGGCATGTTACTTTCCGACGAAAGTTGGCTTTGGGCCCGAGGGTTCGAAGGAGGAGGACCTTATGCAGCTCTTTATCGTCGAATTGCTCATTGGCTTATGAAAGAGCCAGAACTTGAAGAAGAAAAATTAAGCGCCACCAGTGATCATCATCGTTTAACAATTTGTCGCCAAACGCTCAAAGATCATCCAGAACCAGCTGAAATAACCTTCCCCTCTGGGAAAAAAGAAAATATCATTCTTGCAAAAGAGCAAGAAGGTGTCTTTACTGCAGTTATTAATGCCAACGAAACAGGGATTTTTACTATCCAAAACGGTGATTTAACAGCATTTTCTTCTGTAGGTATTCTTAATAATCCCGAATTATCTGACTTAATTTCAACGGAAGAAAAACTAGCCCCTATCAGTCAACACACTGGCGGTCACATCATGCGTCTACACCATGAAGGAAAAGAAAGCACTCATCTTCCTCCCATCAAACTACTTCGATCGCAAACAAAATCAGCATCTCCCTTTGAGCGTTCAATTGTTCTAAAAGAAACAACAGAAACCCGCTTAATCAATGCTTTCTCTTTTTCGATCTTTTCTGGTTTTTTTGCACTGCTTACTTGCCTTTTACTATTTAACATCCTGTGGTATCGTGAAAGTCGTTAAAAAATGCTAATAAATTGTATTCACGCTTTAAAAGTGAATCTATCTCACACAAAAATACACACCAATAATACAAACAATTCCGTCCCGTACCAAGCTCTACCTTTTTGTAATTCAAAGACAACACATTGATTTAGAATAACAATCCATCATTTTTTAACTTGAATTAGACCCCTGAATATCATAGAATTTTTTTATTTCACCTTTTTATTTGAATCAATCAAAACTATTCGCTTACACATCACAAATGAGATCTGTATGTGGATAAGATCGTTTAAAAAAGGAGTAAAAACGCCTCTTATGAATACTCTCAAATTCAAGGACTATAGCAACATTAGGAACTGGCAAAACAACAAAGCATAAATTTCCTAAAGATTTTGTGTGTCGTTTTGACAAACTGTTTTTTATTTTCTCATCCTCCTCTTGTCTCAAAAATACAGCAACCTATTTCCTACTCTTTTTTATTGCCTAAATTGTTTTCAACGCTATGCTAGAATCTATGTTTTATCTTGCCCATATATCAGATTTGCATCTTTCCCCTCTACCACAACCTTCCTTATATGAGCTTTGTGGAAAACGCTTTACGGGCTATCTTAATTGGCAAAAAAACCGCAAAAGCCAACTGGCAACAAATGTCTTAGACATTCTAATGAAAAACTTAAAAAGAAAAAAACCTGATCATCTTGTGATCTCAGGTGATCTTGTCAATCTTGCTCTCGATAAGGAATTTGAACAAGCACACAATTGGCTGCTTAACCAAGGTCAGCCTCAAAACATTTCTTTAACATTTGGGAATCATGATGCTTATGTCCGAGGAGCATTTCAAAAGGCATGCACCCTTTTCCAACCTTGGATCACAGGTGATTTCCCTCAAAAAAACAATCTTTCTTTTCCTTATATGCGCATTCGCAAGAATGTAGCCATTATAGGTGCCTCTTCGGCTATTGCTACACCACCTTTTCAAGCTTCTGGTTATTTTAGTAAAAGGCAAGCGCAAGCTTTATCGCAACTCTTAAACGAAGCAGCAGCACGCAATCTCTTTCGTGTCGTCATGATACATCATCCCCCCTTCCACTGTGCAACCTCTTGGCATAAAAAATTATGGGGTATTAAGCATTTTCTAGACGTTGTCAAACACCACGGTTGTGAACTTATTCTTCACGGACATACCCATTTACCCACATTGAATACTATTGAAGGAACAGTGGGAAAAATTCCTATTGTTGGTGTTGCGTCAGCATCACAAGCTCTTGATGAGAAAAAACCACCAGCGGGATTCAACTTATTTGCCATTGAGCAATTTGATCATCAATGGCATTGTCAATTGCAACGTTATAGTCTCATCAATCAAAAAAATGAAATAGCATGTACTGAAACACTTGATCTTCAACACTTTGAGACTAACCCCAAAATTGCAAAATCAACAAAAAACGAAAATCCCATTATATAAAAGGGATCATCGTTGTACCTGGAGGCAACTTAGCCTCATCTTCAGGTTCTACGTGAATAGAAACACGTACATTGTCAAATTCTTCTTGAAGAACGCCTTCAATTTTATCGCAAATCTGGTGTGCTTCTCCTACCTGCATTGCAGCCGGCACAACCAAATGAAACTCTATAAACGTAACTCTGCCAGCAACACGGGTAAGCAAATCATGCACCTCAAGTGCACCATGTGCATTTGCAGAAATAAGCTCACGAATCCGCATGGTTTCATCCAATTCAACTCCAACATCCATTAATCCCTGAACGGCACTATTAATCACCTTCCATCCTTGTAAAAGAATATTAATAGCAACGATTATCGCTAAAATCGGATCCAAAATGCCCCATCCCCCCACAAAACCAGCAACCAAACCAATTAAAATGGCAAGTGAAGTAAAAACATCTGTTATGAAATGCATTCCATCAGCTTTAAGAGCCGGTGAGCGATGGATTTTTCCCTGCCGAATAAGAACCCCCCCCCACAGGTAATTGATAACACTTGCAACAAAATAAATAACAAGCCATGTCCCAGGTTTTTGTACTAATTTAATGGTCGAAAGAGCTATCCATGCTTCTCTTAAAATGATAATTGCCGCAATAATGATCAGTACACCTTCAAGAATCGCGGAAAAATATTCCGCTTTATGATGTCCGAAAGGATGATCATGATCCGCCGGCTTCATACTCACTCTCACAGCCCACCATGCTGCCAATGACGCAAGTATATTTACGACTGATTCCAATGCATCAGAATAAAGTGCAACCGAATCAGTGATGTAATATGCCCAATATTTCAAAGCAAAAACGACACAAGCAATAAAAATAGAGTATAGGGTTAAGCTTTGTATATTGATTTTTACATCCACAACCATACCCTCTTCTTCACGAAATAAAGAATGACACTTTCCACCATATAAATGATGTCTTTGGCATGTCGCCAATATTTTCTCAATATTACAGAAGCTGCACAACAATAAACGACTTTCACAAGCCTCCATTGTCATTTCCAGAAATTGCCCTGTTACACGATATAATATAACGAGACAGAGTAACACAAATATTACTAAAAAAAGAAACGAGAAATTCTCCAACAGAAATCAAATGCATCATTTTGATTATCAAGAGCTTTTTGAAAAAATGAACGATTGGTTTTTCTACTTCATAATTGAAATAACATATTGTTTTTTTCAAAAAAATTAAATTGACGCACGACTTATCAACCTTTTTATGTACATTAAACCAACCAACATATCAGCATAATTGTACACAATAAAAAGGCGCCTCAGCATTCCGCTGCACCCCCATACCATAACGCGTACCCAAACATTATGATAGCTAAAATACCTATAAAAACCATTCTTAGGAACAAAAAAAAACAGCACCCACACAAAGAATCTGGGCATTGGGGACCCAGATTCTTTTCCCTTAGGAATTAAGGGTATACAGAGCTTAGGAAATAGCGGGGACCTAAAACTCTGCACCCGATACGAAAACAATAGATTGCACCGCACCCGGTATCCTTACACTACACCAATTGATATATTATGTCAACATAAATTCTACCATAGGTTTTAAAATAATGCGTTTTTTTTCACCATTCGAAAATAAAGCAAATATTCAATATCTGGCAATTGAGAAAAAAGAGCGTTAAAAGCCTCGTATGTGTTTGAATATCATAACAATCTACCAAATTGATGACCCACGTTTGAAAGCCTATCACAACATCCGTGAAAAAGATCTTGTTGGACGGCAACATCAATTTATTGCTGAAGGCAAAATAATATTGTCTGCATTGCTGCATTCGAAAAATTTTTCTCCTCTCTCGCTCCTTATGGTGAAAAAACACCTTCCTAGACTTATCCCCCTTTTAGAAATGACACAGCCAACGTGTCCCATTTATTGCGTTTCGCAAAAAATAATGGATGATATTGCAGGCTTCCATGTTCATCGTGGTATACTTGGTGTTGGTAAACGTATAACTCTCCCATCGTTACAAAAATTTGTACATGATCTTCCTGAAAAAGCACTGATTCTGGTTTTATGTGGTATCTCTAATCATGATAATATGGGGGCTATTTTTCGCAATGCAGCCGCTTTTGCTAGTAATGGCATTATCATTGATAAAACCTCATGCGATCCGCTTTACCGAAAATCAATCAGAGTTTCTGCTGGCGCAGCTCTAAAGATACCCTATACGCAAGGTGCTGATATTAATGATATTATTGTAGCTCTAAATGATGCTGATTTTCATACTTATGCACTTTCCCCCTCTGCCTCATACACTCTCTCACAAGCAAAAACAGCAAAAAGGACAGCTCTTATTTTAGGAACAGAAGGTGACGGTTTACCAACCCATGTTTTACAAAAATCAGAAACTTTGCGGATTCCTATGGCCTACGGCTTTGATAGCCTTAATGTTGCCACCGCCTCAGGTCTTGCATTAGCACACTTTGCTGATTCTGATAAGCTTAGCTAAAGGCGATAATTAAAGCTGTAAAAATGTCTCAACTGAAAGAACACATTTTATTTATAGGAAGCGGTTGTTTTAGCTTCAGAAGAAACAATAGCTTTTGTTTCCAGATTGCACAAAACCCGCTTCAACATCACTTCAGCACCAGCTGCACGTTCTGAATGAATAACAAACCCACCCCCAAGAACACGTGCTTCATCACCATTTTCATTATAAAAAACACAAGCTTGCCCTGGTGCTACGGCATTTTCGCGTTCCAACAAGTCAACAGAAAAAGTACCCTCTCGATAATACAAGCGTGCAAGATGCGGAGGACGTGTTGAACGAACTTTTACAGCTACCTCAACGCCATCGACTGGAAAATTATCCAACCGCTCATCACCAAGCCAATTCACATCACGCAAAAAGAGTTTATGTGTTTCCAACATTTCACGCGGACCAACAATAACACGCGCATTCTTCACATCGAGATAAATCACATAAAGCGCTTCACCAGTTGCAACTCCAATACCACGGCGTTGACCAACAGTATAATTAACAATTCCAGAGTGTTTTCCCAAAATCCGCCCATCAATATGCACAATAACTCCAGGATTTACTGCTTCTGGACGCAGTTTTGTGATAACATCAGAGTATTTTCCCTGCGGCACAAAGCAAATATCTTGACTATCATGCTTATTAGCAACAACAAGGCCCATTTCTGCTGCTATTTCACGAACACGTGCTTTCGGAAGGTCACCAAGTGGAAAACGCAAATAATCAATCTGTTCTTGTGTTGTTGCAAAAAGAAAATAACTCTGATCCCGTTCACAATCGCGAGGACGAAAGAGTGCCCGATGCCCCGCCACACCATGAGAGCGCGAGCGAATATAATGGCCGGTTGCCAAAGCATCTGCATCTAATTCGCGCGCGGTTGCTAATAAATCAGCAAACTTAACAGTCTGATTGCACGCCACACACGGTACAGGAGTCTCTCCATGTGCATAACTTTCTGCGAAAGGATCAATCACAGCTTCGCGAAATCGCTTTTCATAATCAAGAACATAATGAGGTATCCCCAATGTCTCTGCTACACGACGCGCATCTTCAATATCTTGTCCAGCACAACATGCCCCTACTCTATGTGTTGCAGCACCATGATCATAAAGCTGCAACGTAATCCCAACGACATCATACCCTTCTTTTTTCAGAAGACCTGCAACAACCGATGAATCAACCCCCCCAGACATTGCTACAACAACGCGGGAATTTTCAGGTTTTCCTGGCAAATCAAGACTGTTCAAAAACATGTATTTATTCTCTATTTAATTCGCACCCATTCATTAATGTTCTCATGCACACCAGCCATTGCTTTTTATGCCATTCATAATTCTTTTATATTGTTTTTTTATTCTTTTCACAACCAACAGTATCACTTTCTTCAAAGGAGCCAAAACAAAAAAACAGTGATGAAAATAAGGCGCAATGAAAAACCTTTTTGCCTCCTTTTAAAATCCGACAAAAACAGCGCAAAAGGCTATTCTCCGCGCTTCAATTTGTGCCTTATTTCGCGCATTGACTTATTTTATTAATTTTTTCTTTCAACGCGTTTAGCTCTTTTTTAAATTTCATGTCTTATAACCGCATCAAGTCCCTAATTCAAATTAAATGATGTCCCTGACTAAAAGTAGACGATACAATGACGAATTTGATAAAAACACAAATGAAATATGTTATTGGGCCGGATGGAAGTCCACTCACAATCACCGACCTACCGCCGAAGACAACAAGGCGCTGGGTGATCCGTCGCAAAGCTGAAGTTGTTGCGGCTGTCAGAGGTGGATTGTTAAGTCTTGACGAAGCGTGCCAACGCTATACTTTGACCGTAGAAGAATTTCTCTCATGGCAGAGTTTGATCGATGAGCATGGCTTAGCTGGATTACGGACAACCAGAATCCAAAACTACAGGCATTAATTACTATTAATCCTGCTTCAAAATATACTTTAAAACAGCCAAACTTTTATCAAGTTTGGCTGTTTTTTATTTTCAGAACCCAATAACATCCCAAAGAATAGCTCTTCAAACTACAGCTTTCATTATCCAGTCATCGATTTAGATTGAATCACGACAGGGTCATCACATACTACCGCTCCATTTTCCCGCGTCTCCAAAAGCTGTGCACGTTGCAACTCTGCATTGACTTCATGAAGAACAATTTCAGCATTTGTTTTCTGACGTTGTAAATCACGAATCGAATTTATCAGATTATCACGCCTTTGCCGTGCTGCACGAGCAAAAGCAGGATAAGCAAAATGATGAACATCACTGTTTCCAGATTTACGTTCCTCATGAAGAATTTGCGCTTCCAGCTCTAACACCATTCGCTCAAATTCTGCGATCATCATATCAAGCTGTGCAATTTCACGACGCTTCCCACGTACTTGAAACGCCTTCAATCGTACCAAACTTTCCCGTGGCTTCATACTCACTACTCCTTGATTGAGCCAACTTAAAATTCACATTCGCTCTCCTAACATCCTTTTAGTTACACTCTTTTGATGAAAAATAGTCCATTTTTTAACTTGAAACTATAATTTCCCATCCTTAAAGCATGTGCAAATACCACCTACTTTAAAGAGCTATAACCATTTCTTTACTTTTCGTCTCCACTATAGAATGAAGAGATTTAAAGCTCGGTAAATAAACACTAAAATTGTAAAAAAGTAATTTAAAATAATTTATTATAAGTCTTTTTTAAAGTTAAAGTTTGTAAAAAACACTTCGTTTTTGTATCAAGCTTAACAAAGAAACGATTTTTTAAAATAATTTTGTCAACCTCTTTCAAAAAAAAAAATATTTTGTTAACCACTATCATAGATAGTGGGGAACTCAGTAGTGATTGTTACGCGTACTGCTGAGGTGTTCATAAACACTTTTCTTTTAAGTGTTTGATTTTATGATTTTTTTCAACAGTGGTTTTACCAACTGCTGTGAAATTAAGAGTGCTCCGCTTGATTCTGGAGGAGCGAAGTGAGGGATCTAAAATGCGCGTATTATTAATTGAAGATGATAAAGCAACCACTCAAAGCATTGAGTTAATGCTAAAATCAGCAAACTTTAATGTCTATATCACTGATCTAGGTGAAGAAGGTGTCGATCTAGGTAAGCTCTATGATTACGATATCATTTTGCTTGATCTCAATCTCCCTGATATGTCAGGCTACGATGTCTTGCGGACGCTAAGATTGGCAAAAATCAAAACCCCTGTTCTCATTCTTTCCGGTATGAATGCTATCGAAGACAAAGTACGTGGTTTTGGCTTTGGTGCGGATGATTATATGACTAAACCATTTCATAAAGATGAGCTCATTGCACGTATTCATGCGGTTATCCGTCGTTCCAAAGGTCATGCACAATCTATTATTGTTACGGGCGATCTCACCGTTAACCTTGACGCAAAAACAGTAGAGGTTGCTGGGCGTCCCGTCCATTTAACTGGTAAAGAGTATCAGATGCTAGAACTTCTCTCTCTACGCAAAGGTACAACGCTCACCAAGGAAATGTTTCTCAATCATCTCTATGGTGGAATGGATGAACCAGAACTTAAAATTATCGATGTTTTTATCTGTAAGCTGCGGAAGAAATTGGAAGCTGTATCTTCCAACATAAACTACATTGATACAGTTTGGGGGCGTGGTTATGTGTTACGTGATCCAATTGAGGAAAACGTACGTAAAACCGCTTAAGCAATGAAAATACACATTGTAAAATCTCGGAGTGTAGCGGGCCGAGATTTTCTCTTTGTTACAAATTAAAGGTCCACACACGCAAAATTTCTTGTATATAGAAAATACTTACGCTTAAAAGGTTGGAAAACCACCGCTCACGGATGTAGCCTAAGCTGTCTTTTCCAAACACGTCTTATTTAATTTTATATTATTCAAAGATTCTTCACACTTTCCAAAATAATATGACGATCTGTTTTGTCTATATTTATTTTCATGGACGTCACCTCAGAAAGTAACACTGTATAGTAAGATTGAATGATGTGAGCATCAATAAGTTCTTCCTGGAGTTTTCCATTATATAACTCAATAAAATGAGAGGGAATACGTAAATTTTTACCAGAAATCTCAAATCGAAAAGAACGTTTATTTTCATCTTGCAAAATCATCACAACTATTTCACCACCACGCGAAACCGTTGCATTTGCAATCAATAACAAATTAAGCAAAAGTTTAACTTCATTTTTTGGTAAAAGTAGAGAGGGAGCTTGCCATTTTAAAACTGCTTTTTCTTCCTTCATATATTGTTGAGCCACCTGTTCAGCAGAACGCGTATCTATCTTGCTCCCACCTGCCCCTGAAAAACCAAAAGCCAATCGCGCAAATTGTAGACGAGCAGAAGCACTTGCAGCGGACCAACGCACCAATTGCAAAGCATCTTCATCAGCTCCTCCTTCATCGTAGAGCTCCATTGCATTTTGAATAGCACCAATAGGTGAAATCAAATCATGGCAGATGCGGCTACAAAGTAAAGCTGCAAGATCGGTAGGCTTCAAAGAAATAGCTAACGTCATAATTATTGAGAACTCCTCATGTTAAAAACGAGCTTCATTTTAAAGCAAAATTCTTAACATCCAATACATATATGGAACTTTAACAATCATGCTAATTTTTTTTTAGAAACAAATTCAAGAATTTAAATAACCTTATGTCTTAATTTTTTATTTGAATCGAATAAAAATCCTAATATTATCTTTTTGTTTGTAACTAATAAAAGGGAAATTTTCTATGGCTCTCTTGCTTCTGACACGCTGGTACAAAAATATCTTACCCTTTATATTCCTTTTATTCATAACGATAAACGTCGCACATGCTCAATTCCGACCGATAGAACAAACCGGCCCTCATTATTCGTTGCAAGAAATTATCGATTCTGGTCACACTTTTTTTGGGAAAACTGCCAGCGGTATAGCAGTAGCAATTGAAAATATCTTTTCGCAATACGGTTATCCAAATGCCTATATTTTAGGCGAAGAAGCTTCTGGCGCCTTTTTTGCTGGATTAACCTATGGTGAAGGACAGCTTTTTACCAAAACTTATGGTCTGCATAAAGTTTTTTGGCAAGGCCCCTCTGTGGGATGGGATTTTGGTGGCCATGGCTCCCGTTTAATGATTTTAGTTTATGATCTCAATAATATAAATAATTTATGGGGACGCTATGGCGGTATTTCAGGTTCGGCCTATTTAATAGCAGGTGTTGGTTTTCATGTCCTTAAACGCCATAATGTCTTGTTAATTCCAGTACGCACGGGAATTGGTGCACGCCTTGGCATCAATATAGGATACTTAAAATTAACACGCAAACCAACATGGAATCCATTTTAAATGGATTCTTATTGAAAAGGGGTTTTATGCTTATCCAATCATTTCTTTTTTTTATTCTTGGAGTAGCCTTTACTTCTTGGTTATTAGTACTTTTTGCCCCCCTTATTTGGCGCAGAGCCCTTCACTTTGCACATAAATTTGTTTCTGCACAAATTCCGTTATCACTCACTGAAATACAAGCAAACTACGATTTTCTCTGTGCTAAACACGCTGTCGAATTAGTGCGCAACGAACAAAAATATGACTCTTTGCAAAAAAAATATATCCAACAAAAAATAGAACTTAGTCAAGTAATAGAACAGCTTTATCGATTGCATCTCCCCACACAATGTACTTCTTATTTTCCTCATGAAAAAGAGACCAGCGGGATAAAGAACAAACAAAATGCTCTCACAACAAACACTTTCACAATGGAAATTAAAACTATGCGTGAAAAAATTGCACACTATCAGCAACGTTTACAAAAAATTCAAACCGATGAGCTTGACACTGTTGCTAACCAGAAACTCCTAAATGAACTGCGAGAAGAAACAAAAGAATTAGCAGCAACATTAACTGCCCAAATAGCCCTACAAGAGGGTGATGCTTCCCCTATCAACACATTAATCAAAAATTCTAAAAGTAAAAACGACTTAGCATCCCGTATTCGCAAAAAAATAACCGGCACTCAAAAAACATCCCTTAAATAAGTTGTCTTCAAAACAATCGAGTAAGAATATTTGGTTACTTAACGTAACGTCGACTGTCTCTTCCATAACACAAGATCTATTGTGAAAAGAAAACATAAATTATGCCTTTGCCTATATCTAACCTCTTATAATTCTGATTTTATTTTGATGTCACACCCCTCTCAAAACACCTATCCAAGAGAGAGCCAAAATCAAGCTCGTTTGTTGAAATAATAGCTTAAGACAAAATACTCTCTCAAGAGTGATAAAAATCTCTTATTCGCTGGATAATCATATCCTGATCACTTTGCGTTAAATAAGGATACATAGGTAAACTTAGAACACTCTCTCCTAAAGACTCGGAAACAGAAAGAGAACCTTTTAGATAAGAAAAGTGTTTATAAGCTGGCTGTTGATGCAAAGGTGTTTCATAATAAATCATTGTAGGGATAGAATTTTCCTGTAAATAATCCTTCAATCTATCACGATCTCCCACCTTAATAGTATATTGCGCATAAGCACAACGCCCCTCTTCTTCCACTTCTGGAACTTTGACAATATCTCTTAAACCATTGGAATAATATTGAGCAATTGCCACACGCTTTTCCATCTCATCTTCAAAGATAACAAGCTTTTCTAACAAAATTGCAGCTTGAATTGTATCTAGACGCGAATTTAACCCTATACGCACATTGTCATATTGTGTTTCACCTTTACCATGAAACAGAATAGAACGTAAAAGTGCTGCCAAATTATCATCATTGGTCATCATAGCGCCTCCATCGCCATAACACCCCAATGGTTTTGCAGGGTAAAAACTTGTCGCTGCAACATCCCCAAAAGCCCCGCACATAATATTACCGCTTCTACCACCCATAGATTGAGCAGCATCTTCAATAACAAAAAGATTTTCTTTTTCCGCCACGCTAGCAATGTGTGCATAATCAGCAGGAAGCCCAAACAAATCAACAGCAATAATTGCCTTTGGTTTAAGGCGTCCCTCTTTTTTAATCATCTCAATTGCTTCACACAGCTTATCAACGTCGATATTAAATGTATCAGGTAAAACATCAACAAAAACAGGCTCAGCTCCTACCAATGCGACCACTTCAGCAGTTGCACAAAATGTAAAGCTAGGACAAAAAACAGCATCACCTGGACCAATATTTTTAGCCATAAGAGGCATCTTCAAGGCATCAGTTCCATTGGCGCATGCAACAACATGCTTAACACCAAGATACTCAGCCAATCGCTCTTCAAATTCTGTTACTTTTGGTCCCAAAATATACTTTCCACTGGAAACCACATGCGCAATTGCAGCATTAACTTTATCTTCAATGCGCACACGCTGCGCCCCCAAGTCGATGAATTGCATATTAACTCCATTGATAATCACAAAAATGCAAAAGTGCTACTTATCTCTTTTATCTCCGATAATTGACACTAGCAGCAGTTAAAATCCGTAAAACAGCAAGAGCATCATCGCCATTAGTCCGAGGCGATTGACGCGTTTCAATACAATGAAGAAAATGCCGCAATTCACAAGTAAGCGGCAGATCTTCATAAATTTCAATGTAATTCAGCTTATCAGCATTAAAAGCCCACTCTTTATTTTCCTTCCAAACAGCAAAACGCTGAAACGCCAATTTTCGGCTCCACGGTTCCATATCATCAAAAACAAGCATAGCTTTTGTACCAACAACTGTTAAACGTCTTTCACGATAAGGGCTAAGGCGAGAAGCAAAAAGATGACTCAATATACCATTTGGAAAAATCATATGAATATGGGCAAAATCAGAACACTGATCAATTACAGCAGCCCCCTCTCCCCGAACTTCAGAGGGTTCGCATCCTGTCAACGCCAAAATCATTGAAAGATCATGAGGAGCAAGATCCCATAAAGCATCACTTTGTGCATGAAACTTTCCAAAGCCTAATCGGTGAGAATAAATATAACGCACTTCACCCAG
Organism: Bartonella heixiaziensis; assembly: GCF_046245125.2. GTDB lineage: Bacteria > Pseudomonadota > Alphaproteobacteria > Rhizobiales > Rhizobiaceae > Bartonella > Bartonella heixiaziensis. The sequence goes on from NZ_CP176404.1 coordinate 1,296,661, forward strand.
TTCTCCGCTTATCACCAATTCACATATTTTTTCAAAAACAGGGTGAAATCGCAAAATATGACCCACCATAAAAACCCGCCCATATTCTTCAGCAATCTGAACTTGACGTTCAGCATCCGCTACATTCAAGGCAATTGGTTTTTCAACCAAAACATCTTTTCCGTTTTTAAGGGCACGCAGAACATTTTCTGTATGAAATTGTGGAGGCAACGCCAGCACTAACGCATCAATACCTTCATGTGTAAAAAGATCATTAGGTTCAACAACATCAACACCATACATATTTGCAAAACTTGTCGCACGCGCCATATCCATATCAGAAACAGCTGCTAAAGCTCCAAGCCCTTGGAGTGTCCGTATATGATTTCCACCCCAATGACCGCACCCTAAAACCGCTACACGTGGCAACATTTTTATGCCTTCTCCAGCTCATCATATAAAAAATATAATTCTGTATATTTCCATATCGGGGATAAAATAGAATGACAAGAGAAAAGCTTAAAAACGATGCTTGACATCTTACTATTCTACCCCTTATATCCGCAAAAGATGAAATAATTTGCATTAATTTATTTATTTTGGCGGAGTAGCTCAGTAGGTTAGAGCAGAGGAATCATAATCCTTGTGTCGGGGGTTCAAATCCCTCCTCCGCTACCGTTTTTCATAGTGTTGCGAGAGAATTCTGCTGTAGTTGTAGCTTGTCAGCAGGTTTTATACTAATTTATTGATTTTGCAATGTTTTAAATGTGGTCTTAAAGACCTTTCAAAGCTTTCTTCTTTTGCAATTTTTCACTCTTTTTTTGATTCTTTGATATCAAAATTTGTTATGACAAAACGCGCATTTAGTGCAGAAACTTATATCAAATTACAATATTTTTTATAGCATCCCTCAAAAAGCCTCTCTTCTTCTCATTCTGAAACAGCAGTATCTAAAATTTCCTCTGCAGACGTACAGCTGTAAAAACGCAACTATTCCCTCTTTATCATTTTCTCTTTTATGGTTTTTCAGCATTTCATTTATTTTTCCTTTCTTAAATCATAAATAAATTAAACTCAGCGCTCAACATTTAAATGAAAGATATTACTTTAGTAAAGTTAAAAATAATATATGATATTTTAAAGTATTATTATGAATAATTACATTTTATATTTAAAATAATAAAAACTTTTCTAATTACAAACGATAAAAACATTACGTATTTTTGATTTGAAATATTATTATACTTTACATTAAAACAAAAATAACCTATGTTGTCACGAATAAAACCATTCATTTGATATCCTTCTTATAAGCGGGGGCGGAATGCGTGGGGCTTATAAGTTAAGGAAAATATCTAAATGTATAAAAAATCTCTGTTACTCTGTACAGCGGCTATAACTGTTACGCTGTTTGGCACCCATTTCAACGCATATGCTGCTAACAATGTTCTTAAAAATGATGCAAAAGGTACAATAACGACTGCCACTTCAGGCAGTTCCTATGATGCAATTGAAGCAACAAATGGTAGCGCAATCAAAGGTGAAAATTTAATAGTAACCTCTCCTGATCCTGAAAAATTCAGCACTGGTGTAGCGTCGAAAAATTCCGACAGTCAAGTTACGTTAACGGGCACAACAATCGTTGAAAAAGTTAAGGACGGACTTTCTGCAGAAAAAGGTGGTAAAATCACCAGCGAAAATTTAATAATAAATGGAACCAATATTGGTTTAGTAGCCCAAGATTCTGGTAGCAAGATTGAGTTAACGGGCACAACAACCATTGAAAAAATTACTAACGGGCTTCGGGCAGTAGGCGGTGCAGCAATTACTAGCAACGCTTTAACAATAACCCTTAATGAATCTGGAGAATCTAATGTTGGTGTGTACGTCCAAGATGCTAATAGCAAGATTGAGTTAAATGGAAAAACAACCATTGAAAACGCCACAAACCATGGTCTTATGGCAATAAATGGTACAATCGTTAGTAAAGATTTAACACTAATTGGTTCTGCAACCCAAGGGACAAGTATTGGTATAGGGGCCTACTCACCTAATAGCAAGATTGAGTTAAATGGAAAAACAACCATTGAAAAATTCAAAAATGGCCTTGTAATGAACAATGGAGCGGCAATCAAGATAGATGGCGCTTCCATTACAGCTTCTGAAATTGGTGCTTCTTTCAACGATAGTAAGAACAACGAAACCACGCTGAAAAATGTAACAATATCGAGCGGTAAAGATAATCCCTTGATGGATAAAGGAATAAATGCCGAAAAAAGCACTGTGACTTTAAACAATGTAACCATCACTCAAACAAAAACAGGCCTATCGGCAAATAATAACTCCACAATAACAGTCTCTGGAGGATCATTCGATGGAAAAACTAATGGGGTATATGCTGGGAACGGCAGCACCATTACTTTAGACGAAAAAGCTGCGGTTAAATCATCTGATGGTTATGGACTCCATGCAGAAGGATCAGGGTCCAAGATCACGAAGACGGAAGGAGCTGTAACTGGAAAACAAGCTGCATTATTTGCAGAAAAAGGTGGACAGATTGATGTCACAGATGTTGCTTTAACAACAGATGGCACTGGAACTGGCGCAAAAGCCGATGGCGCTGACAGCGTCATTACATTAAAAGGCAAAACAACCATTGAAAATGTTGTAAACGGCCTTGATGTACAAAATGGGGCTACAGCCAAGATGACCGGTGGTTCTATTGCTGCTTCTCAAATAGGTGCTCTTTTCAACGCTAGCGGAAGTGATAAAAACAAAAACACGCTGGAAAATGTAACAATATCGAGCGGTAAAGATAATCCCTTGATGGATAAAGGAATAAGTGCCGAAAAAAGCACTGTGACTTTAAACAATGTAACCATCACTCAAACAAAAACAGGCCTATCGGCAAATAATAACTCCACAATAACAGTCTCTGGAGGATCATTCGATGGAAAAACTAATGGGGTATATGCTGGGAACGGCAGCACCATTACTTTAGACGAAAAAGCTGCGGTTAAATCATCTGATGGTTATGGACTCCATGCAGAAGGATCAGGGTCCAAGATCACGAAGACGGAAGGAGCTGTAACTGGAAAACAAGCTGCATTATTTGCAGAAAAAGGTGGACAGATTGATGTCACAGATGTTGCTTTAACAACAGATGGCACTGGAACTGGCGCAAAAGCCGATGGCGCTGACAGCGTCATTACATTAAAAGGCAAAACAACCATTGAAAATGTTGTAAACGGCCTTGATGTACAAAATGGGGCTACAGCCAAGATGACCGGTGGTTCTATTGCTGCTTCTCAAATAGGTGCTCTTTTCAACGCTAGCGGAAGTGATGAAAACAAAAACACGCTGGAAAATGTGAAAATATCAAGCGGTAACGATGACGCCTTAATGGATAAAGGAATAAGTGCCGAAAAAAGCACTGTGACTTTAAACAATGTAACCATCACTCAAACAAAAACAGGCATATTTGCAAATGATCACTCCACAATAACAGTCTCTGGAGGATCATTCGATGGAAAAACTAATGGGGTATATGCTGGGAACGGCAGCACCATTACTTTAGACGAAAAAGCTGCGGTTAAATCATCTGATGGTTATGGACTCCATGCAGAAGGATCAGGGTCCAAGATCACGATGGCAGGAGGAAAAGTAACAACAATAGGGAATACGCGAGTTGCATTATTTGCAGAAAAAGGTGGACAAATTGATGCCACGAATGTTGCTTTAACAACAGATGGCAAAGGAACCGGTGCAGTTGCACTTGGCCCTGATAGCAGAATTGAATTGCATGGCGATACAACCATTAACAATACTTTGAACGGTCTTGGAGCAGTTGATGGTGGTAAAATTATCAGCGAAAATTTAACAGTAATCGGTGGTGAAACAAGTGATCAAGACCCCGACAAAGACCGCTCTGGTGTATGGACAGCGGACTCTGGGAGTGAAATTACGTTAACGGGCAAAACGATTATTGAAAATGTTGACGAAGGTTTTTATGCAGATGGTGGGAGTAAAATCATTAGCGGAGATTTAACAATGACCGGTGGTGAAAGTAAAAATGAGACCGTTGCTGTAAACGCTGCAGAACCTGATAGTGCAATCGAATTAAATGGTAAAACAACCATTCAAAATTTTGATGAAGGTCTTTTTGCAGGAAATAATAGCACGATTAAGATGATTAATGGTGATACTAAAGCAGCACAAAGTGCTGTAGAAAACAAAATAGAAGTAAAAAAAGTTGCACTAGCCGTAGCATATGGTGGACTTATTGATCTCAAAAATGTTTCTGTAACAGCAGGAATTAGCGGCTTGCAGTTTTTAGGTCTCTCTAAAACCAAACTCAATGAATCGGATGATCCCCAAAAACATCAAAGTAGTGAAATCAATTTGGTCAATACAAAACTTCACGTTAAAAATGGTACTGGAATTCTTATTGGAGCTCTCACTGACAACGATATTGAAAATAATGCAGATCTGGCAATCGGTACAGCAAATCTTAAAAAATCAGAAGTCCATGCTGACGTATTATTAGGAGATGGTATTTTTTGGGACAAAATGTCATGGAAAGATAAAGATTTGTGGGATGGTAAAGAGGTTAAAGCGATCTCCAACGGCACCTTCACATTAAACGCAGATCAGTCTACTCTAGAAGGCAGAGCGAATATTGCTAAAGACAGAAATGTACACTTTGATCTGAAAAACGATTCAACATGGACGTTGAAAATCAGCAAAAACGAAAAAGATGATGATGGCAATCTCCTTGATATTGCTCAAAGATCTCGTTCTGATGTTTCTGTGCTAAACCTTAACAACAGCTCCATTGTTTTTAGCAAACCAACAGAAGATCATTACCAAACATTGCATATAGGTTCTGGTAAACCAGACAGCACAGCAGTCTACAATGCAACGGGTGATGCAAAGATTCACTTCAACGCAAAATGGAGTGATGGTGCTGCAATAAATGACCAAAAAACCGATAGACTTTTGATCAATGGGGATGTCTCAGGAACGACAGCAGTTTATGTTACGGGGCGCTTAGAAGATGACAATGTCGAAGCAAATACCTCTGCTGCGGCCAATGTCCGTGGTCTTTCACTCATTCAAGTTTCGGGAAAAGCAAAAGAAAGCTCTTTCAAACTTGTAAATGGCTATACCACAAGAGGTGGTTTACCGGATATGTATACACTACGTGCCTATGGACCAGACTCAAGCCAAGGCAAAGCCAATATTGCGCAAAACCTGTTTGATGAAAAGAATGAAAATTTCTGGGATTTCCGTTTGCAACCTGAAATTATTGAAACTGACACTGGTTCGGGTTCTGGCTCTGGCTCTGGCTCTGGCTCTGGCTCTGGCTCTGGCTCTGGACCAAGTGTGGCTGCTCTTGTACCACAGGCAGCAAACTATTTGGTCATGCCAACTGCTCTTTTCAGTACAGGATTAACAGATATGGCTAAACAAAACGCGCTCTTAGCCAATATCAGAACATCCATCTCAGGAAAAGAAGAAGAAAAACAAACCGGTTTCTTCTTATACACCTATGGAAGCACAGGAACCTTATCTTCTGAACGCGGACCTCTCAAATACGGTTACGGTGCTGATATTCGTTATGCTGCTCTCCAAGCCGGTGTCACATTAGCGGCATTAGAAGGACAAAATACCACAACACATTTCGGTCTTGTAGGCACCTATGGACAGCTGTCGTTCACACCAAAGGATATGAAAGATGTAAGTAAGAGCACATTGGATAAATGGTCACTAACAGCTTATGGCAGCGTGCAGCATGACAATGGGTTCTATATGGATACACTGTTATCCTATGGAATTCTAAAAGGAGATATCGGCAATGCTCTCATTGGCAAAACTGCAAAGTTGAACGATGCTAAGATGTTGAGTATTTCCACCACTGTTGGCAAAGAATTTGCAACCAGTGTGGAAGGTTTAACCTTCGAGCCGCAAGCACAACTTGCTTATCAACATTTGATGTTTAACACCATTGAAGATGCTGATAATTTTACCGTTGATATGAACAATCCTTCTCAATGGTTGATCCGTGTTGGTGGACGTTTGACCAAAACCATTTCCACTGAAAACAGCCGTCCGATGTCTTTCTATGGAAAAGTAAACTTGATCAAAACATTTGGTGATGATGGTACCATCCAGATTGGCAGAAACTTTGACCTTGATCCTATGGGGCTTGCTATTGAAGGTGGCGTTGGCATCAATGCACAACTGTCTCATAATTTCTCCCTTCATGGTGATGTGAGTTATCAACAAAAGCTTCAAAAAACCGGTGTGTCAGGAGCAAGTTTTTCAGGTGGCATACGCTATCAGTTTTAAGACAAGACTGTAAAAACAAGCATATTTCTTCTCGCTATGCATTAACAAAAAAGGCAGCACAATATGCTGCCTTTTCAATTTATAAATCTAAATTTCTTTTTCTAAAAAACTCTCTCTTTTTTTATGACAGAAAACAACCAAAAGATTTCAATAATTATTATTTACAATTGTAAAAATCCTTACTCTCATCTTTTTTCAAGAAACAGAGCTCAGCATTTTTAGAAAAATAAGACCAGAAAAGATAAAAGAATCAAAAAGCTAAATATAGTAAAATAAAAAATTGTGAGATAAATATTAACACTCAAATACGTTTTATATTCTACAGATCTTATTAATAATATTTTACATAAAATATTTTTTAAAAATAGAATTAAATAAATTGTTATAATATAAAAATAAATAACATTGTTGATTATTTATATAGTGCAAGAAAGAATACATAATATAATAAAAATATTATATTAAAATAATTTCCTAATATAACAATAAAAAACAAGAAACTCTATAATACAACGAAAGAAATCCTAAACAAAAAATTATGATTTCTTTTCTGTAAGATCTTTTATATTCTCTCTTCTCTGTGAGCAATAGGTTCGATACTCGCTTCAAAAAACATTTTGGTATAGTCATTTTGCGCATGTAAATTACGGAGATCACTATTGCTAAGCTCTTCAAGAATAACACCATGATGCATAATGCCAACCCGTTCACATATATGTGCGATAACGGGAAGATCATGAGAGACCATTAAATAAGTTAATTGTTTTTCTTCCCGTAACGATTTCAACAAATTCAAAATCTCAGCCTGAACTGATACATCTAATGCAGAAGTTGGTTCATCAAGCAACAAAACTTCTGGCTCAATAATCAAAGCCCTTGCAAGAGCAATACGTTGACGCTGCCCTCCAGATAACTCATGTGGATAACGGTAGAGGAATGAAGAATTTAAACCAACAGAATTCAAAACATCGTGTACCCGTTCTTTTCGGTTATCCATACCATGAATTGCAAGCGATTCCGAAAGAACAGTATGCACCATTTTTCGCGGATGAAGCGAAGCATAAGGATCTTGAAAAACGATTTGAATACGTCGCAAAAAAGCTTTGCTTCTTTGCTGTAGCACTTCTTCTCCATCAAAGAGGAACTGCCCACTATAACGAGGTATAAGCCCTACCAACGCATTCAAAATCGTTGATTTTCCACATCCTGATTCACCAATTAAACCGTAAGCTTCTCCACGTTTAATATGGAAATTAACATTTTTAACAACTGTAACTGCTTTGTGCCCATGTCCAAAGGTTACAGATAAATTAGAAACATCAACAATATTTTCACAACTGGCCATGGATAGCTCCCTCAAACACCATTAACAATCGTTGGACTAGACAGCCAATCAGGGTCTCGCTCAGGAACAGCCAAAACATCAACCGGTTTATCAAGCCGTGGTAAACTATCTAATAAAGCCTTGGTATAGGGATGACGCGCACGCGATAAATCACACGCAGGCAATTCTTCTAATACGCGACCAGCATACATCACCAAAACACGATCACAAAAATCAGCAATCATATTCAAATCATGGCTAATAAAAATAAGTCCTGTTCCAGACTTTGTTACAAGCTCATCTAACACTGACAGAACCTGACTTCTCACAGTGACATCAAGTGCAGAAGTTGGTTCATCTGCAATAATCAAATCAGGCTTAGGAATAAGCATCATAGCAATCATAACCCGCTGTCCCATGCCACCTGATATTTCATGAGGAAAGAGACGCATAACATGCTCAGGATTGCGAATATGAACAGATTCTAACATAGAAATTGTTTTTTCCAACGCATCCATTTTTGAAACACGATAGTGAATACGGTAAGCTTCCATGATCTGATCCCCAATTCGCACTAATGGATTAAGCGAATATTTAGGATCTTGCAAAATCATTGAAATACGTTTTCCCCTAATAGTACGCATCTGAGGTTCACTTGCAGTCAAAAGATCGATATCATCAAAACGCATTTTTTTTGCTTTGACGATTGCGGACTTTGGGCTCAATTTTAACAGTGCACGTCCCGTCATTGACTTGCCGGACCCTGATTCCCCAACAATTCCAATTTTTTCCTTTCCTACAGAAAAACTAACGCCACGCACAACTTCTAACATGCCGCGCATTGTAGGAAAAGAAATACGTAAATCTTCTATCTCTAATAATTTTTTACCCATTACGTGGATCCAATATATCGCGAAGCCCATCACCTAAAAGGTTGAAGGCAAGACTTGTAAATAATATTGCACAACCTGGCATTGCCGCCAACCACCAACTTGTCATCATAAATTCACGACCTGTCGAAAGCATTGCTCCCCATTCAGGATTTGGAAGTTGAGCGCCCAATCCCAAAAAACCAAGACCAGCAGCAGTCAAAATAATTCCAGACATATCTAACGTTAACCGTACTACCACGGAAGGAATGCACATCGGTGCAATATGAAACAGAATAATTCGCCAAGTAGAAGCACCTTGCAAGCGAACTGCAGAGACATAATCAGAGGACCGTATAGTCAAAGTTTCAGCACGTGCCAAACGTGCTATCGGTGGCCACGCCGCGATTGAAATCGCAATTGCAGCATTTTCAATCCCTGGTCCTAAAGCTGCTGAAAAAGCAAGTGCTAAAATCAAACTTGGAAAAGCAAGAAAAACATCAACCACACGCATAAGAACAGTATCAATCCATCCGCCCATATAGCCAGATACAGTCCCAACAACCAACCCTATTGGCCCCACAATAATTGTTGTGAGAAAAACAATATAGAGAGTAATCCGTGCACCAAAAACGAGGCGACTAAAAATGTCACGCCCCAATTCATCTGTCCCTAAATAATGCTGCACAGACGGCGGCTGTAATCGATGAACAAGATCATTGCTCATAAAGTCATGGGTAGCAATCCAAGGAGCAAAAATTGCGCATAAAACAATAACAAAAATAATAAGCAGACCAAAGACAGCCGAAAAATTATGAGAAAACTTGATCGATGAATGATAAATTTTTTGTACATTTGCTTGAAGTATTGATTTTGGAATAGATTCATTTAACCAATGTTTCAAAGAAAATGACGATTGTGGCTTATGATGATTAATGATTGTCATATTCAACGTGTCCTTGGATCAAAGATCCGATAAAGTAAATCAGAAAATAAATTAATAGCAACAAAAAGAAATCCTATAAGGAAAGTACATCCCACAACCGCATTCATATCTCCTGCCAAAAGTGCATTGGTCAAATAACGCCCGAAGCCCGGCCAAGCAAAAACCGTTTCTGTCAAGACAGCACCTTCTAATAAAAAAGCATACGAAAGCGCGACAACGGTAATAATCTGAACAGCCGCATTACGAAAGGCATGTCCCCAAACCGTTCGTGCCCACGATAATCCCTTCACACGCGCAGTAATAATATATTCTTGATTAAGCTGTTCAATCATAAACCCACGAGTCATACGACTAATATAAGCCATAGCACCGAAAGCTAAGATTAAAGCAGGCATAATAATATGGCTAAAAACATTTCCAAATGCTTCCCATTGCCCCTGCCGAAGAGTATCCCAGAGAAAAAATCCTGTTCTAGGTTCAAAAGAGTATTCGTAAATAAAATCAAGACGCCCTGGACCACCAATCCAGCCAAGTTTAGCGTAAAATACCAATAACGCCATCAATCCAAGCCAGAAAGTGGGTGTTGAATAACTCACCAGTGTAAAAACACGAACAAAATAATCGATTGGTGAATCACGATACATCGCTGCAAAAATACCAAAAGGAATACCAAAACTTGTGCCAATAATAATAGCAACTGTTGCAAGCTCTAATGTTGCAGGGAATACTCGCATAATATCTGCTAAGACAGGACGCCCTGAGGTTAAAGCATCCCCAAAATCAAATAAAAATACATTGCGAAGATAATTCCAATATTGAACAATCAATGGCTTATCAAGACCCAACTTATAAAACATTGCATCATAAGCTTCCTGACTGATATTATCACCAAGAATAGCAAGAACAGGATCTAAAGGAAGAAGATGACTAATAAAAAAAGTGATGGTCACCAAACCAAGCAAAGTAATAAATACCGAAATCAACAATTTAAATATCTTGAAAAAAAAATCCCATATATACAAATTTTTCTGCTTTTGCGTTGCAGCGATATTGGCTTCTGGAAATGATAAAGTCATCTTGATACGATCCTACACACCTATAAAATACGAATGTGGCATTCCTCTTTGCCACACAATCAAAAAACTACAATCACACATCTCACACAATTTTTATTCATGTGACTGCGCATATTTTTCTGCATCATTGTAGTAAAGTCTAAAACTATTCCAAACCCAATTTTTGACTGCTGGTCCCATGCCAACGGTATAATAGGTCTGAAATAAATAAACCATAGGACCATGCTCGAGCACATAATGCTGTAAAGCACGATACTGCGTAATGCGCTTATTTTGATCTTGTTCAAACAACGTATCCATGACCATTTTATTGACATTTTCATCATAGTAACCAGCACGCCAAGCCAAATACATATTGTGCTTTTTTGTAAACGTTGGATCAGGATTAAAAACGTGATTTAATGAAGCCGGATGTCCATCAGGATCGGCACTTCCCCACCCCATAATAGCGGTATCATAATTTCCACCACGGACACGGTTCAACAATTGAGCCTGTGCCATCTTTTCAATTGTAAGCTCAATACCAATTTTTCGTGCATTCTCTTGGATAGACTGCGCCACAGATGACATATAGGTAAGGCTACCAACTAAAAGATTGGCCTTAAAACCATTAGGATATCCCGCTTCACTTATTAATTGCTTTGCCTTTTCTAAATCTAACTTAAACGGCAAGCCTTCTTTTTCATCCAAAGCCCCCGGAATACCCAATGGCATATAACTTGCACGTGGAATTGCAATGCCCTTTAAAACAGTTTTTCCAAGGGTATCGTAATCAATTAAATAACGAAGTGCCAATCTTACTTTTTCATTCGCAAAAATTGGGTTTTTGTTATTCAACGATAAATAAATAGACTGCGGTCGCAAAACACGGCTAATTTTAACGGGACCCCTTTGTTTTTCAATATCCAAAATATCCTCTGAAGAGAGATCACGCGCTATATCGACATCACCTTTTTCCAAAAGCAGTCTCTGGCTTGCTGATTCAGCAACATGCTGCACAACAATCTGCTTAATTTTGGGCACATCATCTCCCCAATAATGTTGTGTAGCCTGCAATATAACCTTCTCCCCCGGAGTCCAACGCACCAATTTATAAGGACCAACACAAGCAGAATGCGTGGCTAAATATTTATTGCCCATATCACCATCAACACTCTTCGCTTCAAGTGTTTGCCGATCAAGCAAAGCAGAAGCATAGGACTGTCCAATGACCGTCAAAACAAGTTGGATAGGATAAGGTTTATCCAGTTTCAGTTGTAAAGTTTTATCGTCAAGAGCCAGAATATCAGTTTCAACGTTGTTTTTAGTAAATCCATAATTTATCAAAGATTGAGCATAACCCAAACCTAATTTAACAATCCGTTGCATTGACCACGCAAGATCTTGCGCAGTCGCCTTCCTTCCATCATCAAACTTTAAATCATCACGAAGATGAAAAACTATTCTTTTTCCACCATCTAAAACATCCCAAGACTGAGCCATAGCAGGACGAACTTTCGCAGGATCATGGCGATCATACTGTACTAACGCACTGCAAATATTCGTCAATAATTCACTCGTTACAACTTCAACTGATTGCGCTGGATCAAAACTGCTAATTGAATCAATATTCCACGCCATCACTAATGTATCTTTAGACGATGCACCAAACGCTAGTGGTATAAAGACATTCAAACACCCAATTGCCCCTAATAGAATACAAAAGTTCTTCAATACCCCTTTTTTGCTCATTTGATTTCTTCCTTTTGCATTTTATTTTATCTTAATCCAAACTCACAGTACTTCTGATTTTATCTATTTCATCTCTCAAAAGTATAAAATAACACACAATCTACTCTCTCGAATTTCCATCAAGCTAGAAATTCAAAGACTAGCCTATAATTGAGACAGATACGACCTGCACTATACGAACAGATGTCTTCAGAAACATTATCTCCATGCTGATCAATATTGAACATCTCACACCTATAAACTGAACCTTAACCACACTTTATAGAAAGTACCCCCATCATTTTACACCCTAAATGGCTTCCCCCCTTTTTTATTCAGGGGGGGGTATTTTCATCATTTATATCATGAACACGTTCTTTTGTATTTTACAGCACTTAATACGCATTTATTTTTCAATTTCACTATAAAAAATACGTGGTGCACTATTCCAAACCCATTTTTTTATATCAGGTGTCATAGCTACAACACTATATTTCTGAAAAATGAAAGCATAAGGGCCTTTTTGCATAAGTTCACGTTGCAAATCAGCATATATTTGTGCCCGTTTTTGTGGATCTTTTTGAAATAACGCCTCTTCAACCTTTTGATTCATCTTTTCGTCCAAATATCCATGCTGCCAACTTGGATAGGCTGTATTTTTTGCCTCAAACCGATTATCAGGGTTGTAAATAAGACGTGAAGCCATTGTGTGGGGATCCGCGGAGTCATTATTCCATCCTACAAAAGTCGTATCAAAAGCACGTGCGTAAACTTTTGAAAACAACTGCGTACCTGCCAAACGTTCAATTTTAAGGTGTACCCCTACTTTTTCTGCATTGTTTTGGATAGACTGAGCAATTGACAATGCATAAGGAGATGTCCCCACCAAAAAATTGACCTCAAAACCATCTGGATAACCCGATTCCGTTAAAAGCTGCTTTGCTTTTTGAAGATCAAGTTTAAAGGGCTGTCCTTCTTTTTCATCCAAAGCACCAAGATTCCCAAGAGGGATAAAGCTGGCACGTGGAATACCAACACCTTTAAGAAAAGTCTTACCAAGAGCTTCATAATCAATAAGATAGCGCATCGCCAAACGAACTTTTTCATTGGCGAAAATGGGATTTGTCGTATTGAACCCCCAATACATCATAGATGGCTCCAAGACCCTCTCAATCTTAATATCTGTTTTTGCTTGGAGATCTGTTAAATCCTCTGGCGTCAAATTACGTGCAACATCAACATCGTGTTTTTGCAACAATAAACGCTGTGTTCCTGGTTCAGCAACATGGCGAATTAAAATCTGCTTCAATTTAGGCGCTTTTCCCCAATAATTGGAACTTGCACGCAACAAAATGGCTTCTCCAGGACGCCAGCTACTTAACTGATAAGGACCAACACAAGCAGCATGACTAACCAAATACCGGTTACCCATATCACCATCTTGTTCGTGTTTCATAATTGTCTCACGATCAAGCAAAGCAGTAGCACGACTAGCAACAATATTATTAAGAATAAGCTCTGCTGGATAAGGCTTATCAAATTTCATCACCACCGTCTTTTCATCCGGTGCTTGAAGAGCATCATCAACATTTTGTTCTGTTATACCATATTCATTAAATATTGCTGCATTGCCCATCTTTAGTTTAACAACCCGTTTCATGCTCCAAACAACATCATTGGCATGAGCAGGCCGACCATCATTAAACTTCAAATCATCGCGCAAATGAAAAGTAATCACCGTACTCTGATCACCACCTGAAACATCCCAACTCTTTGCCAAAGAGGGAACCATTTTGGCTGGATCATCTGTAGCAGCACTGACCAAATTATCACAAACATTGCCAATAACTTCAGCTCCATAAACATCATTGAGTTGCGCAGGGTCAAATGTACTGATTGCATCAAGATTCCAAGCCATCACGAGAGTATCTGCAGGTGTTTTCGCTGGTACTTGTTGCACAAACATTCCCATAGCAATAAGAGCAGAAACAAAAGAACTACTGCTTTTCAATATCTTTCTTTTTAAGTTCATAAACTTTTCCTTTTAAGCATTATATCGATTAATTATTTTGAAGTGATACGATAAACTTATAACAACAAAGACCGAATAAATACGTTTTGGCCACCTATAGAGAACATCCACTTTTAAACTCATTGACTGAAGTAGCAATGAAACCATAAAAACATGCAACACACCTTCAACCAGTCAGTATCACATCCACATTACAATACCTTTTCCCTCCACAATAAACTATATCTTATCCTTAAATCGCTCCCAAATTGTAAGTGATGTAAAAAGTCATCGCACAGAATTCATAGATTAACCATCTCATTCCCATAAACTGCATCAAAAAATAATAATGTGCAAACTTTAAAAATAATTGTTCCCCTCAGATAATCAGTTTCAAGGCATACACGCATCTTTACCGTACTATAAAGACTGTACTAAACAAGCAAAAAAACACAAAGAAGCCCTCTTACTGCAATTTACCCCTGTAAAAAGTTCTTTAAGCTTTTGAAAGCTAAGCATAAAAGAAGAATTTTCTTTTTTATGTACGATAGAAAATGAATCGTCCAAAATAAAACTACAATGAAAAACTCCCACTCCTCTAAACTTCATCTTTTAGAGAACATCATAACCACTGAAAACGTACATAATAAAAAGTACTTTTTCGTGAGTAAAAGCAAAATTCATCATACTCTCTCCCCCCAAAAAGACATAACTGCTATAAAACCTTCCCAATTTCGATGTTTATCATTGCGTCCCCCCTACCAAAAGGAACACCAAACTACACACCGCACTAATTACTTTTTCCAACAGCAAATTCTAAGGATTCAACTAAGCAATGGAGTGGACATAAGACCTGTCTGAGCTTAAACATCTTCCCCAAAAAACGGAGCTCACACAGCAAAATCGCTTCCCAAAAAACAAAGCTATCAGATAATAAAGCGTAACACAAGCAGCCTGAATGATTTACATTAATTTTCCATAGAACCATTTTTTCTGTATTGTATGCACAAACATTTGCGAACAGAATACAAAACAAATATGCCACTGAACATATATTCAGTAAAAAATTTAACAAACATATTTCATTAAATTTCAAAAAACAGAACAATGCATCATAGCTATACACTGACAAATCTGAAAACGAATTCGCCTTCATCAATACATGAATAAAATATCTGTCGTTTTTCTTGTTATGGATTTTTATCAATACAACAAACAAATATTACTCAAACCAATTCTATAAATTGTACCCACCATGATTTCAGAAATAAAAAATTTTAAAAACTACTCCTGAAAAATCCCCAACTGATTTTTCTTTACCTTTTCTGAAATTGCAGTGCTGTAACTGTTAAAACCAATTCTCCGCTAATCTCTCACCCCAGAAAGCGATTACCAAATGACAACCAACAGTTTACTGTCAAAAGACTATTTTATATTCTTATTCAAAAGTCTCCTCCACCCCTTATATTTTGTAAATTTATCGACAAAAGCACCCTTCAAGATGATCATTGACAATTCCCACGGACTGCATAAAAGCATAACAAATTGTGGGGCCAACAAATGTCCAACCGCGTTTTTTTAAATCTGCCGCAAGACGAAGAGAAGCCGGTGTAATAGGATTGTTCTGCAATATTTGAAAATCTATCTTTTCATAACGCTCTGATTGTGGTGGCTGAAAAGACCAAAAATAATCAGACAAACTTCCCCATTCTGTAATAATTTCTTGTGCTCTAAAGGCATTGTTAACCACTGACCGAATTTTTCCTTGATGGCGAATAATGCCTTTATCTAGCATCAATATTTTGGTCTTTTCTTCATCATAACTTGCAATCTTTTCGAAATCGAAATAATCAAAAGCTTGGCGAAAATGAGAAATTTTTTTTAAAATTATCAGCCAAGAAAGTCCTGCCTGAAAACCTTCAAGACAAATTTTTTCAAACAAACGATAATCATCAAAAACAGGTTTTCCCCATTCATTATCATGATAAGCACAATAAAGCGGATCCGTTCCCGCCCATGAACAACGAATTTTCCCATCCGCTCCCATGAGAAGCCCTTCATCCAATATTTGATTTACCGTATCAAAAGAGCGTTCCTTGATCATCTTGCTTCGTCTTTATCCGTCTCATTTTTGAAGATCGATTGAGAACATTATCATGCGTTGAAACACAAATTTCACCATCAAAAAAACGTAAATTTATTTGTCCGGTTTCAGGGAACTGCACCAACCGTTTAATAGGCTTATTTTCTTGCCCCAAAGCCAAAACAAAACCACGCTCTAAAATATTCTGATACGAAGTGCTTCTTAAAAGCCTAGATGCTACCTCTATCTGAGCACGTTGTTTTTCCACATTACGCACAAAAGCACGCTGAAGACGCGCAGTATATTCCCTCGAATTATGTTGTGCTTTTTCAACATTAAGCAAACGCGGTGAAAGACGCACACCAAGTGCATGAAAAGAAAAACGTTTTTTATCATAGCTTACAAAAAGAGCGCGCTGTAAACGACTTGAAATTTCATCAAAACTCCGCCGAGGAAAAGCAAAAAGTTGATCGGCAGTCGGAAGAGCTCGTAGAGTAGCACGCAATTTTTGTCGATGAAAATCAAAATAACGCGCTAATCCCGTACGCAAGCGTGCACCAAGCGATGCCACTTGTACCTCGAGATCAAGTTTAACAGGAACAGCCCGTTCGGCTGCTGCTGTGGGAGTTGGAGCGCGCCAATCAGCGACATAATCAATCAAGGTCCAATCCGTTTCATGCCCAACAGCAGAAATAACAGGAAGAGAAGATTCATAAACAGCACGAACAACGGCTTCGTCATTAAATCCCCACAAATCTTCTAAACTTCCTCCTCCCCGTGCAACAATAATAAGATCAGGTTTAGGAACAACTCCTCCTAAAGGCAACGCATTAAAACCTTCAAGTGCATTAGCTACTTCTTGGCCACTTGTTTCCCCCTGAACACGGACGGGCCAAACCAAAATATGCAATGGAAAACGATCCGATATACGGTGAATGATATCGCGAATGACAGCACCTGTTGGTGATGTCACAACACCTATAATTGAAGGCATATAAGGCAAAGGTTTTTTCTTTGCTTCGTCAAATAAACCTTCATCCGCAAACTTCTTCTTGCGATTTTCTAGAAGTGTCATCAAAGCACCAACACCTGTTGGCTCAAGAGCTTCAATGACAATTTGATATTTTGAGGACCCAGGATAAGTCGTAAGCTTGCCGACAGCAATCACTTCCAACCCTTCTTCGGGAGGGAATTTGAGCTTTTCCATAATTCCGCGCCAAATAACGGCCTCCAACCGCGCCTTATCATCTTTTAAGGCAAAATAGGCGTGACCTGAAGCATGAGCACCTCGGTACCCCGATATTTCCCCACGCACCCGCACATAACCAAACTTTTCTTCAACAACACGTTTTAAAGCTCCTGCTATTTCAGAAACACTAAATTCTGCTACATTCGTTGCACCTGTTTTTTCACCAAAAAAATTTACCATTTTTCAATTCACAAAAGTTGCAATATTGAACCTTAATATCCGCACAAAAATATCTTTAATGAGAATAAAAGATCCCTCTAAATAGAATGTCCTAAAATTACATTCTATACACAACATATCGCTCCGTTACCAATAGACTTCGACGTTTTGCAAAGTTCTTAAACTGTATAAAAAACGCCGAAGATATTATTTTCTCACTTTTGTTGTATTTTACAACATTTAAATCCACTTATTTTTCAATTGCACTATAAAAAATATGTGGTGCACTATTCCAAACCCATTTTTTGACATCAGGTGTCATAGCTACAGAAACATATGTCTGATAGATAAAAGCATAAGGCCCCTTTTGCATAATTTCACGCTGCAAATCAGCATACATTTGCGCCCGTTTTTGTGAATCTTTTTGAAACAACGCATCTCTAACCTTTTGATTTATACTTTCATCAAAATACCCATGGCACCAACTAGCATAGCCTGTATTTTTCGCCTCAAATCGATTATCAGGATTGTAAATAAGGCGTGCAGCCATTGTATGGGGATCCGCAGAACCATTATTCCATCCGAAAAAAATCGTATCAAAACCACGTGCATAAAACTTTGAAAACAACTGCGTACCTACAAAACGTTCAATTTTAAAACGCACTCCCACCTTTGCTGCATTGTCTTGGAGAGACTGAGCAATGGGCAAAGCAAAAGGATAAGGAGATTTCCCTGCAAAAATATTTGCTTCAAAACCATCTGGATAACCTGCTTCCGTCAAAAGCTGCTTTGCTTTTTGAAGATCAAGTTTAAACGGCTGTCCTTCTTTTTCATCCAAAGCACCAAGATTCCCAAGAGGGATAAAGCTTGCACGGGGAATACCAACATCTTTAAGAAGGGTCTTACCAAGACCTTCATAATCAATAAGATAGCGCATCGCCAAACGCACTTTTTCATTAGCAAAAATGGGATTTGTTGCATTGAACCCCCATATGATCATGGAAGGAGCCAATACCTTTTCAATCTTAATATCGGTTGTTGCTTGGAGATCTGCAAGATCCTCAGGTGCCAGATTACGCGCAACATCAACATCGTGTTTTTGCAACAATAAACGCTGTGTTCCTGGTTCAGCAACATGGCGAATTAAAATCTGCTTCAATTTAGGTGCTTTTCCCCAATAATTAGAACTTGCACGCAACAAAATAGCCTCTCCAGAACGCCAGCTACTTAACTGATAAGGACCAACACAAGCAGAATGGCTAGCCAAATATTGGTTTCCCATATCACCATCTTGTTCGTGTTTCATAAGTGTTTCACGATCAAGCAAAGCAGCAGTACGATTAGTAGAAATATTGCTAAGAATAAGATCTGCTGGATAAGGCTTATCAAATTTCATCACCACCGTCTTTTCATCCGGTGCTTGAAAAGCGTCATCAACATTTTGTTCTGTTATACCATATTCATTAAATGTTGCTGCATTGGACAACTTCAATTTAACAACCCGCCTCATGCCCCAAACAAGGTCATTGGCATTTGCAGGACGACCATCATTAAACTTCAAACCATCACGCAAATGAAAGGTAATAACCGTTCTCTGGTCATCGCTTAAAACATCCCAACTCTTTGCCAAAGTAGGAACCATTTTATTAGCATCATTTGTAGCAGAATCGACCAAATTATCACAAATATTATTAACCACTTCAATTCCATACCGGTCATTGAGTTGTGCAGGGTCAAATGTACTGATTGCATCAAGATTCCAAGCCATCACGAGGGTATCAGCAGGTGTTTTTGCTGAAACTTGCTGCACAAAAATCCCCATAGCAATAAGAGCAGAAACAAAAAAACTGCCCCCTTTCAATATTTTTCTTTTCAAGTTCATAGACTTTTCCTTTTAAAGATTATTATATAAATTCCCCATGCAACAACAACATGCAAAAATAATAAGATCTGGCTTAGAAACCGTAGATCCTAAAGACAAAATATAAAAACCTGCAAGAGCAGCATCCACTTACCAAACACTCGTCTCCCCCCGATAAAACAAACCAAAATATGGAATGGAAAACAATCCGATATACGATGAAGATATTAAGAATAACAACGCCTATTGATAACGTCATAACACCTATAATTTAAGGTACAGAAGGCAAAGGATTTTTCTTTGCTTCATAAAACAGGATTTTTTCTTGTAATTTTCTAGAAGTGCCATAAAAGTACCCCCCTGTTAATTCAAAAGCCTCAACAACAATTTGACCTTTTGAGGACCCAAAATAAGTTATAAACTTGTCCACAGCAACAACTTCCATCCCTTCTTCGGGAGGAAATTTAGACTTTTCTATAATTCCGCGCTAAATAACAGGAACCACCCGCACCTTATTATCTTTTAAGGCAAAGGTGTTGTGACCCGAAGTATGAACATCGCGGTAAACTAATCTTTTCCCGCACACCCACACATAACCAAACTTTATCTTAGACAACGCATTTTAAAAATCCCCTGCTATTCTAGAAACACTAAATTTTGCCAAACCTGTTGCTCCTGCTTTTTCAACAAACAAATTTATTATCTTTTTAATTCACAGAAGTTGAAACATCCAACCTTAATATCCATGTAAACATATTTTTACCAAAATAAATAGTCCTTCTCTAAAAGAGGATAGCTTGAAATCACTTCCTATACACAACATATTAACTTGTTGCGAAAACCTTCGACGTACTAACAATTTCTTAACTGCCACGCAAAACGTCGAAGATATTATAAACATCCCTTGAGAATCTAGGAAAACCAAAAAATATCGAACACGTTAATGAAAGGAATACTATGAAAATATCACGAAAAATGCCAACAGAACACGAACGCGTTTCAGAAACCAGCAAAGATGTTACACCAGTATTACAAGGTGGTAAACTCGAAAGAGAAGTAAGAAAAAATAACAAAAAAACTATTTTTTCTCACTTATGATAAAAAAACCCTTGTTAGGATGCAAAGGAAATGCAACGTATTACGCAAGGGGAACGCAATATATTAAAAAGTGTATAAAAATGAACAGAAGAAAAAAGTTATCCAATTCCTTTCATGCCTTTCTTGGAAGATCATTAGGGAGTGTTTCTGTAAAATTACTCACCCTTTCATTCTTCACTGGCATCGTGATGAATTTTCTTGGCTGGACGCCTCAAAGTCTCGTGCATAAAATAATGGAATTTTTTAAACCTCTATGGAAAACAGGATTTATAACTTTCAAAAATTTGTTCCATATAACCATGATGGGAGCCATCATTGTTGTGCCTCTTTTTCTTTTTTTACGCCGTTTACGCAAAAAATAAATGCCCTAGCGTCCCCATTCTATTAGTCTTTTCGAAAAATCAAACGACATAAAAAGCCTGTACTAATAGCCACAAGCACCGCAACAAATCCATATAACAAACTGTTCCTGTGAGCTGCGTGGAAAATCGTATAAGCAATATGTGCTTTCACGATTTCGAGAGTCGTAGTCGTACTATCAATAAACTGTCCATCGCGGAAAAGATAAGCACGGACCTGATAATGTCCAACAGGAATATTTGCCGGTAATCGAAAATGTGCTGTAAAAAGTGTACCAGAACCAAAACGAACACCACCTATTTCCTCATTATAAAGTCTTTTGGCTTTTTGCAATTTTATAAGTTCATCACGAAAGACTTGTATTTTTGCCTGATCTTGTTCATCCGTCTGTAGCAACAAATAGGATAATCCTAGCCCCAATCGTTTATAACCTTCAGCGCTGGTAATATCCTCAATCTCACGCGTTGTTACCATTGAGTAAAAGAGAGGAACATTTTTAAAAATCAGAGAATCTGCGTTAATCCAAACTCCAGCATTACGTTTCTTTTCTCGCATAACCATTGAGCGCGCTTGGCCCTCCAAGCTCACAACAATATCATAACGGTTTTGTTGAGAATATAACGGATCGGTATTTTCTAAAACACCAGCAATATAAAGATCACGGCCATCAAAATGTGCGTCAACCGTAATCCTATTCGTTGTTACGATAATCTGAATAGTTTCATGAGCAACTTGATCAACGAAAGCTGCTTTCGCGCCAATATGTGCCCATGTAGAAAAAGGAACCACACAAAAATAGCTTACAATGAGGCATAAAGAAAACAAATTATTCATTTTATTTCATAAGAATATCCAGAGAGAAAAGATTATCAGGGCGTACAAATAATTGGAAAGCAAGACGCATACATACAATCAACACCAAAAATGCAAGCGCCATACGCAATTGTTCAGCCTTTAATTTTCGCCCAGCCCTTGTTCCATACTGTGCACCAATACTTCCACCAAGCATCAGCAAAAAAGCCAAAACAATATCAACTGACTGATTACTCACACTTTGCAAAACTGTGGTAAAAGAGGACACAAATGTAATTTGAAAAAGTGAGGTTCCGATCACCACACTGGTTGGAACACGGAGAAGGTAAATCAATGCTGGTATCATGAAGAATCCTCCTCCAATTCCCATAATGGAAGATAATAACCCAACAATGAAACCAATCGCTAAAACGGGAATAATGCTAACGTATATCATTGAGGTCCGAAAACGCATTTTAAAAGGCAACCGATGAATCCAATTATGTCGACCAGCAAGACGAATATTAACCTTTTGTGCCTTGCGCTGACGCAGCATATCGCGCCAACTTTCAATAATCATCAAACTCCCTACACTTCCAAGAAGAATCACATAAAGAAGCGAAATCATGAGATCTAATTGACCCAATTTTTTTAAAACAGAGAAAATCTGAATTCCAACTAAAGAGCCAATTCCCCCTCCAATCGCTAAAAGAATACCGAGTTTTATATCAAGAGTGCGCCTTCTAAAATGTGCAATCGCCCCCGTTACAGATGATGCAATCATCTGATTAGCTCCTGTTCCAACAGCAATAGCAGGAGGAATATTATAAAAAATCAATAAAGGCGTAATGAGAAAACCACCCCCAATTCCAAAAAGACCTGAAAAAAAACCACCAACCACCCCCATACCAATCAAGATCAGCATGTTGAGTGACATTTCAGCAATTGGTAAATAAATACTCACTTACAGAACCTTCAAAACAATGTGAGGTTTTTTAGTTAATTTTGAGAGCCCTTCTCCAATAATCTCTGTTACGTGTTAAAAAACGATTTTAGATGCCATGCATGCTTTTGCAAAATCACAAATTGCATACACCTCATGCCCCTTAACCTCACATAACAAAATTAAAAAAACGCGCTCCTCTTAAAAAACTATAAAAGCATAATGTTATCACGACCGCAAATGCAATGGTTAAAAAATAAGGAAGCAATTTTTTAACAGAATAACGTAAAAAAAAGCCCTTCCTCAAAGGTTCTGTTTTTAAAAGAGACTCCCTCTTTAAGGAAGGAATACGTTGATCCTTCTCAATGCAATGATCAAATGCTTGAAAATCTACACGCCCCTTTTCTACTATAGAATTTCTCACAACCGCATCAGCCTCTTTTAAAGAAAGTTGCTTAGCATCCATTAGTAAAGAGTTTTCACCACCTTGTTGCAACGCGTTTACAGCATTTGGGGAAATTGGAGTTCTGTTGTTTTTTTCCGAAAAGTTTGGCACCTCTTGGAGCGAAAAACGTTCTTGGTTTTCCTCACATGCCATATGAGCAAGGTGGTGCACAACAGAATCAAGCGATTTTGAACAAGAAAGACGCCGCGCTTCCCCTGCATTTTCTAAACTTTTCTTTTCGCTATGCAAACTTTGAATAAGCATTGTAATTCGTTCTAAATGCTCAAAAAGTTTTTTTTCTTTTTGGCGACGCATATAATATTCAGCCAAAATTGCCCGACTAATATCATCCAAGTAAGATTTAAAATTTTCTTCATCCAAATTACGTGGTGTCAAATGATGAAGCGAATGTTTCTTCTGCATTTGTGTGTAAACAGAGCGTAATTTTTTAGCGATATCCGACATTGTCACTTCAGCAGGTGTGTCCCCCCTCTCTTGTTCAACAACAAAAGAAGAAGGTTTATCATGCTGAACCTGCTTAGTAGTACTCTTCGTATTCACAAACGCTACCCCTCACTGTATTTACAAACACTATGCCTTATTAATCTTTTGCAAAGAATCGCATAAAGGAATGGAAAGTGTGCTCTATTTTAGTAAATAGAGCTTTAAAAACTTCCAAAAACATTTGTTAGAAATATTTAAAAGCGTAATATTTGATTTTACAGCTCTCAACCGCTTGGATTGAAAAGTTATTTCCTCATTTTTCCTTTTTCACTCTTTTGCCATTGCATTACCCGTTATACACTGAGTATGCGGAACAAAAAAATGATATCCTCATTTTGCTATTCGTAGGCCATTTATCATTCTGCACCCCTCTTATTTCAAGTTCTTTTCATATAATTGTTTCACAGACTATGATGATCACGTTCATTTGAAATAAATATTCATTGTTTTTTACTTTTTATTCAAGCGAAAGTGGCAATAATTAAAGTGCAAAAAACAAAAAAGAGAGAGGCATAACGATGCTAAAAAATATAAGCACACATAAGGAAATTGATATAATGGAAAAACCAATGATTAAGTGAGATTCAGTTGTAAAAGATTTGGTTTCTTATGGTTATTACTATAAACTTGTAATCATACAAATAAAGAGGATCGTCATGAAGATAATTGTCGCTGTCAAACGTGTTGTTGATTATAACATTAAAATACGCGTCAAACCCGATAGCACAGGTGTTGATCTATCTCATGTAAAAATGTCTATGAACCCTTTTGACGAAATCGCCGTAGAAGAAGCAGTCCGTCAGAAAGAATCTGGGAAAGTTTCTGAAGTCATTCTTGTTTCAATTGGACCAGAGGCAGCACAAGAAACTTTGCGAACAGGACTAGCAATGGGTGCAGATCGCGCACTCCTTGTCACAACAGAAGAAACACTCGAGCCCTTAACAATTGCTAAGATTCTTAAGATCATTGTGCATGAAGAAAAACCAGATATGGTCTTTTTAGGAAAGCAAGCTATTGATGATGATAGCAATCAAACCGGACAAATGTTAGCCGCCCTTCTCGGGTGGGGACAAGCAACTTTTGCCTCAAATCTGGAGATAGAAAATGGGCACGCTACAGTCATCCGAGAAGTAGATAACGGTACACAAACCCTTTCCCTCCCTCTCCCCATAGTTATGACTGCTGATCTACGGTTAAATGAACCACGTTACACGTCTCTCCCCAATATCATAAAAGCAAAAAAGAAACCCATTGAACAAAAAGCCCTTACTGATCTTGGAGTAGAGACGCGAGCACGCTTAACGGTCCTCAGCGTTGAAGAACCAAAACCGCGTAAATCCGGTATTAAAGTAGCAAACGTAGCAGAACTTGTCAGTGAACTAAAACAAACAAATTGCATTTAACATTCGATACCGAATGGATCAAAAGCAACATTATATAAAAAGGTAAAAATTTATGGCAATTCTTTTATTGGCCGAACAGAATATAGAAGAAACCGCAAAAGCACTCACTGCTGCTCGTGCAATGAGCAGCGATATTGATATTTTGGTTTGTGGAACAAATATTCAAGAAATTGCTGAAAATACTGCCAAACTCACTGGTGTACGGAAAGTGCTTATCGCTGAAGCTGATTATTTAGCACATTATTTGGCCGAACCTGTAGCCGACACAATCATAAAATACGCGAATGATTATGAGGTGATCATGGCTGCCTCTACAAGCATCGGAAAAAATGTAATGCCGCGCGTAGCTGCCCTTCTTGATCTTATGCAAATTTCAGACATTATCGCCGTTATTGCACCTGATACTTTCAAACGAACAATTTATGCAGGAAATGCCATTGAAACTGTACGAACGAATGATCGTAAAAAGGTTATAACAGTCCGAACAGCCTCTTTCGCACCAACCCCACAAAAAAACGATGCCGCTCCCATTAAAACAATAACACCAGCCTCTAATCCCAACCTTTCTTCTTTTGTAAAAGCAGAAACCAACAAAAGCAATCGCCCTGAGCTTACCTCAGCCCGTGTTATTGTATCAGGCGGACGCGGTCTTGGTTCACAAGAGCAGTTTATGGCGCTTCTTCTCCCTCTTGCAAACAGACTAGAAGCCGCTTTGGGTGCAAGCCGAGCAGCCGTTGACGCAGGTTATGCTCCTAATGATTGGCAAATTGGGCAAACAGGTAAAGTCGTTGCCCCTGAGCTCTATATTGCTGTCGGCATTTCCGGTGCAATCCAGCATTTAGCTGGTATAATGGATGCACGGGTTATTGTAGCCATTAATAAAGATGAAGAAGCCCCTATTATGCAAATTGCTGATTACGCTCTTGTGGGCGATCTTCACCACATTATTCCTGAGTTGGAGAAAGCTTTATAAGCCATGAATGCACCTCTGCACCCTCAACGCGAAAGCATGGAATTTGACAGAGTGATTGTCAGAGCGGAACGTGCAAAACCTTTCGCCATAAAAATCGCTGATTACGCTCTTGTGGGCGATCTTCACCCAATTATTCCAGAGTTGGAGAGAGCCTTATAAGCCATGAATGCACCTCAACATCACCAACGCGAAAGCATGGAATTTGACATAGTAATTGTAGGAGCGGGACCTGCTGGACTTTCCGCTGCAATTCGTCTGAAACAAATTAACCCTGAGCTTTCTATCATAATTGTTGAAAAAGGGAGCGAAGTCGGTGCTCACATTCTGTCTGGTGCAGTTGTTGATCCCATCGGCATTGATACACTCTTACCAGAATGGAGGAATGAACACGATCATCCTTTTAAAACACCTGTTAGCAATGACCAATTTTTTTCACTAACATCGAAGCGCGCTACAATATTCCCCAATGTTCTTCGCCCAAAAATCTTATCAAATGACGGTTGCTACATCGTTTCGCTTGGCGATGTCTGTCGCTGGCTGAGCAAAAAGGCCGAAGCACTCGGTGTTGAAATCTATCCTGGATTTGCCATATCAGATACCATCCAAAACGATAACGGAGCTATCATTGGTGTTCTTACAGGTGATATGGGGCTTAATAAAGATGGAACTCCTGGAGAAAATTATATGCCCAGTATGGTGTTACTGGCAAAATATACTCTCATTGCGGAAGGAGCACGTGGTTCAATTGCAAAACAACTCATACAAAAATTTGAACTTAGCAAAAACCGTGATCCACAAAAGTTTGGTCTGGGTCTCAAAGAGCTTTGGGAAGTTGAACCCTCAAAACATAAAGCTGGTTTAGTTCAACATTTTATCGGCTGGCCCTTAGACAATGATACCGGCGGTGGAGGTTTTCTTTATCACCAGGAAAACAACTTGATTTCTATCGGTTTTGTTTTGCACTTAGATTATAAAAATCCTTACCTTTCCCCCTTTGAAGAATTTCAACGTTTTAAAACACATCCTAAATTCTATGAAATCTTCAAAGGTGCAAAACGCCTTTCTTATGGTGCACGTGTTATCAGCGAAGGTGGCTGGCAATCTGTACCAAAACTCACCTTTCCGGGTGGGGCACTCATTGGCTGTTCTGCCGGCTTTGTCAATGTACCTCGTATCAAGGGATCACACAATGCTATCTTATCCGGAATATTGGCAGCCGAGAAAATCGCTATAGCTCTCGCTCAAGGCCGTGCGCATGATGAAGTCAAAGAAATCGAAGAGCATTGGCGAAAAGGTCCCATTGGCAAAGATCTTTATAAAGCACGCAATGCCAAACCACTTTGGGCAAAATACGGCACAAAATACGGAATTAAACTTGCCGGCTTTGATATGTGGTGGCAACAGCTGTTCGGATTTTCCTTATTTAAAACACTCCCGCACAAAAAAGCAGATTATGCATGTCTTGAACCAGCAAAAAAATTCCAACCCATTGCTTATCCAAAACCAGATGGTGTTGTAACCTTTGATCGTCTTTCCAGTGTTGCAATTTCCAATACGCACCATGAAGAAAATCAACCGTGCCATTTAAAAATAGCCTCACTAGAAAAACAAAGAGATTCTGAATATGCAATCTATAGAGGACCCTCCACACGCTATTGCCCTGCCGCTGTCTATGAATGGCTCGATCTTAATAATCATGAAACTTATGTTATCAACGCTTCCAACTGCATACATTGTAAAACGTGCGATATCAAAGACCCCAATCAAAATATCAATTGGACCTGTCCGCAAGGTAATGAGGGACCACTTTACCCCAATATGTAATCATTGTTCATTTGGCTCAATTTAGAGCGTACAAAACCTAATCAATCAGAGTCCTTCTCCTCGAATAAAATATTCTCACCCCAGCATGAAAAATTTTTGCAATAAGAAAACGCATGATACGCTCTCATTGAACGATTTTTATTCCTCTGATGACAAAACAAGGATTAAGATACCTCAAAAAAAAACTAAAATATCTGGGAGCAAGCTATTCCAACCATTTCAATTGGTTACAAAAGTCTATGCCAATCATCAGAGTTGCCCAACGCTACACCTGCTCTCGCATTTACACAATTCATAAACACATATTCACCCATTCTAAAACTGCTTTTCAACACACACACGCCAGTCTCTTTATTGCCCAACCATTGAAAGAGTTTTTTTTGATTCAGAATGAAAGGATATGAATATGAAAGACGACAAGGAATTCGTTTCAATATACGTAATGCTAATTTATACTAAAAATCAACAGATGATAGCAATTATCTCGGATATCAATCTGCTTGCTATTATTGCGTATGCGAACAGACAATTTTGTAAATCTGTGTTCACGCGGATATAAATGGATACCCCTCTCATCCAGATGAGAAAAGAAAACATTGATCAAGCATTTTAATTTGTAAAGGGGGTGTTCATTTTTTGCAAAGTGGTTTCAAGAGCAGTTGTTAAAGCACTTCTTCCTCCTTGACGAGAAAAACAGTCTGACAAAAGTTCATTTGTTCCACCCTTCGTTGAAAATTCTTTCTCAAGCAATGCAAAATCGAGAGGTTTGGGACAATCCGCTACTGTAATTTTGCGCATTTCATCCGTAAGATTTCCGAACATCATAGCGAGAAAATTTGCCGCCTGCTCTTTTTTTAAGCCCTGTGTTACAAACCATTGATGTGCTGTTTCTATAAAATTAAAATAAACCCCCATGAGTGAACCTGCAGTCATGAAAAGATTAAACTGATCCTCCGCATCCAATACTAATGTGCCACCCAATGCATTAAATAAACTGCGTAAAAATGGATGATCAGGATAAATTGGCGTCAAATTTTTACATTCTGCCACAAATGGAAGCGGAACAGCACGATAGACCTTATGACTGATCCACTCTTCAACTTGTGCTGCTTTTGCCATAGCAAGCACAGAAATGACAAGCTGTTCTGGACGAAAACGAAGAGAACGCAAAACTTCTTCGGCAATTTGGTTAGGCAAGCAAAGAAAAACACAATCACTCACATCCAGCAACACTTGATTATTCTCAGCAATGATAACCTTATTATACTTTTGCGAAAGACGTTCAGCACTTTGCGCATTGCGTGGTGAGATGATAATGGAAGGAACGTCAAAAGCGCTTGTCATCAAGCCATCGATCATTGAAGCGCTGATTTTACCCGTTCCCAAAAAGCCAATCTTCATTTCTACTCCTCGCTCTCATAATTTTAAAGGGAGTTCAACCAGTATTTCAGACATTTTAACTCACATAAACACTAATTGAGGAAGCAACACATAAGATAGCAAGAATAATTAATCCCAAATAGACTTTGGGTTTATCAAAAAGAACCGCAAAAGCAGAAAACCAACCAACGACAGCTGCTGCTAACGCACATAAAAAACCTATCTTATTCATGAGCACAATATGCATGGCCATTAAACCACCAATAATCAATGCCCCAAAAACAATCAACAATCCAGTTGCAAACTTTTCATAATCATCCATCTTTCACTCCTCATAGCGCTCAAGCTGTTACGCACTTTTTCTACTCTATGTACATATAAAAACAAAATGTTTTTTATCTACTATAGTTAAAATGCTCTAGAGCTCTTTATTTATTAGACGTAAAAAATGCAGGAATATGCCGCGGCAAACGCCATGGCAAAATCGCGATCAAGTCAAAGCGTACACATAAAAGAGTGTGATCTTTTTGTCGTGCTAACCAAATATCGGCCGCTGCCTCAATACGCTTCTCATTCACCTGAGAAACAGCAGTGATTGCTTCAGCCAAAGTTGAACGTGCTTTGACCTCAACGATTAAAACAAGATTTCCACGTCGCGCAATTAAATCAATTTCACCACACTTTGTTTTAAAACGAATTTCAGCAATATGAAACCCCTTTAAACGCAACCACCAAGCAGCCCATTTTTCTGCACGAACACCTCGATAGAAAGACTTTTGTCTATGTTCTTTTTGTAGAGTTTTACGCATTTTTCAAAAAATTCAACCGCTGAAAAAGCTGCTGCTTTTTTAAGCCAGTTTTCTTAGCCGCTAAAGCTGCTGCTTGAGCTGCAGAATGTGTACACGCCAATTCTAATAACATTTCATCAATTTCTTGATCGCTCATCATTTCCAAAAAGGGGGGGGCTTCTCCAACAAGCACAACAACCTCACCACGAATATGGGTCTGTTGCCTGTAAATTTCCAACAAATTACCTAAATTAGAAACATCAACCGTTTCAAATTTTTTTGTTAATTCCCGACAGATTGCCGCAGGACGATCCGCTGAAAAAAGAGAGACCATATCCTGTAAAGTTTCAACAAGACGATGAGGAGATTCATAAAAAATCAACGTTGCAGGAATAGTTCTTAATTGTTCTAACCGCTTTTGGCGCTGTACTTTTCGCGCACTCAAAAAACCTGCAAAGAAAAAACTGTCCGTGGGAAGACCTGTCGTGACAAGAGCCGCTAAAAGAGCTGATGCACCAGGAATAGGAATAATTTTGTGACCCGCTTTACGTGCTTCTTCTACCAATCTAAATCCGGGATCAGAAATAAGCGGTGTTCCAGCATCTGAGACAAGTGCCACGGTTTTATTTTCTGCCAAAGCTGCTAATAACCTCGTCCCTGCTTTTTGCGCATTATGTTCATGATAAAGAAAGGTTTTTTTATGAATACCGTAGCGTTCCAACAGAACACGCGTTACTCGAGTATCCTCACATGCTAAAATATCAACGCCTGCAAGCACTTGCAAAGCACGAAGCGTGATATCAGCAAGATTTCCAATAGGCGTTGCCACGAGATAAAGCGCTGGTTCTATGAAAGGTGCAGAATAAGCATGAGCACCTATAAAATATGCTTTTTCACGCATGCCTTTCTTTCATATCCAAGGACCCTCTCTCCATAAACTCTTACAAAAAGCTTTACCCGTGTTCATAAGTGATATCTATAAAAATTTTCTTTGCCATTACCAAAAAATTTGCCGTTTCCCCAAAATTGACTGCTTGAACATAAACCGTACCATAAAAAGATAACCGAACATCCAACGCCTTTTTTAGCATTAAGAACCTGTTTGATCAGCATTATCGCTGGTAACAGAATAAATTCCTAAAGGATCAACGCTATATTATCTCCAATACCCCCAGCCGCTGCTTCAAGAACAAAAGCAACTATTCTTTTCCTATTTCTCTATTTCTTGCTTATACTCCACCCCTTTAAAGGCTCAGTTTTCCACAATTCCGTTATAATCGACATTTTAAAACCTATCCTATCCATTGGATAGTAAAAACACCTCTTTCGCGCTTAAATAAAACACCATTTTATTTCATGAACATATAAATAGATGGCTTTTTCTTTAATGAGCTGTTTTCAGACCACCTTTTTGGATAACCTTTTACGGTTTATACAATTTTGCCTAAATTGTTTTCATTTGCTATAGAATTTTCTTTGACGTAAACGCCGATAGCTCTTCTTCATCTCACAGCTTTATCTTATCCAATACGCTTTGGAAAATATTCCTTGTTAAAACAACCGCTTGCATAACGAATTTTTCATTTGTTGACTTTTTGAAACATTTCATTCAACAATGAGACACTCACAACACTGGAATCATCAACGAAACAGTTCTTTAATATTTTTACATTATTGTCTCTTAGCAACCCCTCCCTAAAAAACACAAATTTAAAAAAATCTGTTTTTTACTTGATCAACAATCGCGCGATAAAGCTCAGCATGCTCCTCACTAGGCTTAGCGACAAAAATGGGCACGCCATCATCTGAAGAAGATCGTAAAGCTGCATCCAGCGGCACTTCTGCTAAGAAAGAAACACCTCGACGTTCCGCTTCTACACGCGCGCCACCATAACCAAAAATATCATAGCGTTGTCCCGTATCAGGAGCAATAAAATAACTCATATTTTCAATAAGCCCTAAAATGGGAACATTAACTTTCATAAACATTTCTATCGCTTTACGCGCATCAATCAAGGCAAGATCTTGGGGAGTAGAAACGATCAACGCCCCCGTCAACTGTACTTGTTGAGAAAGTGTCAATTGTGCATCCCCTGTTCCCGGTGGCATATCAACCACCAAAATATCAAGAGGTCCCCACAAAACATCTCTTAGCAATTGCGTTACAGCTGCCATTACCATAGGACCACGCCATACCACCGGCTTTTCCTCTTCAACCAAAAATCCCATAGACATTAATTTAAGACCAAATTTTTTAAGCGGTTGAAGTTTTTTCCCATTAGTGAGTTGTACTTTTTGGTTAACAAGTCCTGTCAAACGTGGCAAAGATGGACCATAAATATCCGCATCCATCAACCCTGTTTTGAAACCAAAATCTTGTAAAGCTAGGGCAATATTGATCGCCATTGTAGATTTTCCAACTCCCCCTTTTCCAGAAGCAACCGCAATCACATGTCGCACACCTTCTATCGGCATTTTCACAGGCAACAGATCTGCTCTACGTTGTAGTGCTGCATCTCTATGCACTTGAGAAGACACCCTCGTTTTTCTTTCTGCTGTAAGGGTGACAACAACAGATTTGACCCCCTCCATAGCACACACCACTTCTTCAGCAGCACGGCGCACGGGTTCCCATTCTTGCACACGTCCATCAGGAACTGTAATGGAAAAGAAAACCTTGCCATCAGCAACCAATATTTCTGAAACAAGCCTCAACGATACAATATCGCTTTCAAAATTCGGTCCTTTAACTTTATGTAAGGCGTTGCGGATAGCCTCACTTGTAATAGGATTCACGCTCTTTCCTCTCTATACTAATGCCAGAGAACAGAGAAATAAAGACAAAAACCACTGAAAGGTAATCACCTGAAAATTTCCCACTTTATGAAAATAATAACAATTATAAATATCTTATATCTCATCTTTTCAAAACCCTAAACTCATCTCGAATAAAAAACTCAAGCGTAAAATCTATTACGAAATCCGACCAAACATGTCTTATTCTACAATCTCGCTATACAAATTTTCTTAACAGTGCCCTTAAGAAACAAAACTGAGAAAACTTCTTATATTGTTAAAAAAATAACACTTTTTACAAATATACAGCGACAAATCATTTTGTTTTCTTTAGCCTTTAACTCCTTGATCTTTCATTTTCGCTATAGAAGAAATAACAATAAACTAAATGTTGCAACCAATAACCATTTTTTATACTTTGAAAGTGTCAGGCACAAAATGAACTGCCAACATAGATCTTTCTCTATTTTTTAAAGAAAGAGAAAAACAATCTAAGATTGACTTTTTTTATGTTTTTCCTTATGGATTAGCAATCGTATGATAGGATCAGATTTTTCATCTAGCACAATAACTGCTCATAGAGCTAAGAAGGGCCGCACGCCGCGGTATTTAAATAAATGAAACGTACTTACCAACCCTCTAAACTTGTTCGTAAACGCCGCCATGGCTTTCGTGCACGTATGGCAACAGCTGGTGGCCGTAAAGTCATTGCCGCAAGGCGTGCACGTGGACGGAAGCGTTTATCCGCTTAACCATTTAAATTTTCACAACAGTTGAATATTGCTCATTATTTCTTCGTTGTGAACTTTTCGTTGTGAACCTCCAATACCTGCTTTTGCAGGCATTTAGTAAAATTGCGAAATGCTCTTTATGAAGAAAAAACATCCCTGCCGCATTCGCAAGAGAGCGGATTTTTTGGCTGTACGCACAGGAGAAAAACGACGTGGTCCTTTGTTTCTGCTCGAAGTTAAGTCACGTGAACAAACAGCAGAAATAAAATCTTCTCTTGTTCCACGTGTAGGCTTCACTGTCACACGTAAAAATGGCAATGCTGTCAAACGCAATCGTATCAAAAGACGCCTGCGCGAAGCAGTAAGAGTTGGTTTAGTAGACGACATGGAGGCAGGGACAGACTATGTCATTATAGCGCGTCCTGATGCGCTACACGCACCTTTTGAATCTTTGATCAGTGAATTAAGCCGGCGAATGAGATCAAAAACAAAACAACAACGGCAACAAGGGTAGTACGAATGGAATATAACCGCAATTTCTTCATCGCCATTGGATTGTCTTTTGCAGTGCTTATCGCATGGCATTTTTTTTACGTTGCTCCTAAACAAGTTGAGTTACAAAAAAAACAACTTATTGCACAACAATTATCAAAACAACAGTCAGCACTTTCTACTGCTAATACAAATTTATCTAATGTTACACCAACGCATGAAACAGCATCTATCATTAATCACCCAATGACTCCTGAGATCCGGAATGTTGAGTTGGCAAAAACAAACCGTATCGCAATCAAAACTGGTGAGCTTGAAGGCTCCATTAATCTTGTTGGAGCACAATTTGATGATCTTTTGCTAAAAAAATATCGCCTGAACGTGGATAAAAAATCACCAGAAATTGCTTTGCTAAACCCCAAAGGATTCACAGCAACTTATCTTGCCGAGTTTGGTTTTACCAGTTCATCCTTGTCAACAAAAGCATTACCCCAATCTGATACGCAATGGCAAATAGAAGGAAATAATACAACTCTAACCCCCTCAACGCCCGTTACTTTGATTTATAATAACGGACAAGGGCAAATTTTTCGTCGCACAATTTCAGTTGATGATCACTACATGTTTACCATTGAGGATTCTATCCAAAATGAGAGTGATAAACCAATATATCTTTCATCCTATGCTCGTGTTGCACGGGCAGCGCCACCAGAACATACAAATGCAACCTATTTGCTCCATGAAGGCATGATAGGTATTGCAGGAGATTCACTCAAAACAGAAAAATACAAAACCTTAGCAGAACTTAATCCGAATCCTGATAATGGCCAAAAAAGTATGACTTTCTCCAAAGTCACA
This sequence comes from Bartonella heixiaziensis, assembly GCF_046245125.2. GTDB lineage: Bacteria > Pseudomonadota > Alphaproteobacteria > Rhizobiales > Rhizobiaceae > Bartonella > Bartonella heixiaziensis. Next base: position 1,331,666 of record NZ_CP176404.1, read on the forward strand.
GGAGGATGGATTGGCATTACTGATAAATATTGGGCCGTAGCAATTATTCCTCCACAAGATAAGGAATATACAAGCCGCTTTATTTATTTTGATCGTCTGAATACGCATTATCAGTCTGATTTGCTAGGAGCGCTTTTAACCGTTTCCCCTAATGAAACGAAAACCATTACAAATCGCCTTTTTGCTGGTGCAAAACAAGTTGAAATCATTAATCACTATCAGAATGACCTGAACATTAAGAAATTTGCTCTTTTAATCGATTGGGGTTGGTTTGATTTCATCACCAAACCAATGTTTTCCCTCATTGATATCCTTTATAAACAAACAGGGAACTTTGGTATCGCCATTCTTCTTGTCACAGTGCTTTTGAAAACGCTTCTCTTTCCACTCGCAAATAAATCCTACAAATCTATGGCACGCATGAAGCTTATGCAACCAATGCTTCTAGAAATCAAAGAAAAATATCCAGACGACCGAACCAAGCAACAACAAGCAATAATAGAACTGTATAAAACCCAAAAAATTAATCCTCTTGCAGGCTGCTGGCCTATGTTGGTGCAATTTCCAATATTCTTTGCTCTTTATAAAGTTCTGTATATTACCATCGAAATGCGACATGCACCTTTCTTTGGCTGGATTCAAGACTTAGCAGCGCCCGATCCGACTTCTCTTTTTAACTTATTTGGCCTTTTGCCTTACGCAGTCCCAGCATTTCTTATGCTTGGTGCATGGCCTTTGATCATGGGTATAACGATGTTTTTACAAATGCGTATGAATCCAGCCCCCCAAGACCAAACGCAAGCTATGATTTTTACATGGATGCCGGTCATCTTTACTTTCATGCTAGCTTCTTTCCCTGTCGGTCTTGTCATCTATTGGGCATGGAACAATATATTGTCAATGATTCAGCAGGGTATCATGATGAAGCGTCAAGGCGTTAAAATTGAACTTTTCGATAATCTTAAAGCTCTGTGGCATAAATCACCCAAAAAAGAAGTGCATGAATGACAAAATGCTCTTCCCTCTCTGGAATTTTTTCTCGTAATTGGATTTTTATCCGTGGTGTACCTACAATACGTTTTCTTCCACCCGAAGGACCTCCGGAGATTGCATTTGCAGGACGTTCCAATGTTGGGAAGTCTTCCCTAATCAATGCACTCGTCCAACAAAAAAACTTGGCACGCACCTCAAATACACCAGGGCGCACTCAGGAACTTAATTACTTTGTACCTGATGGTTACAGTGGGCAACCAGAAGACCTTCCCCCGATGGCACTTGTAGATATGCCAGGTTATGGTTTTGCTGAAGCCCCTAAAAATTTGGTTGACGCGTGGACACGTCTAGTTTTCAGCTATTTACGAGGGCGCACAACACTGAAACGTGTTTATGTCTTGATTGATTCACGTCACGGAATCAAAGAAAATGATGCTGATGTTCTAGATCTCCTTGATAAAGCAGCTGTCTCTTATCAGATTGTTTTGACAAAAAGTGATAAAATCAAATCGAATGAACTTGCAAAATTAATAATGACTACAAAAACAAAGCTTCTCAAACATCCAGCATCTTATCCTGAACTTCTTGTGACATCTTCAGAAAAAGCATTAGGTTTGGAAGAAATGCGTACCGCCATTTTGCAAGCAATCACAGTATAGAACACATTCCTTTTATTAATGTTTCATTAAACATAATTGTGAGCTTCTGCTAATAATCTTGTGCTTCCAGCAAAGCATCTTTATAAAAATTTTTAGTTCCTTGAAAAAAATCTTATCCACTCTATTTGATAGTGTAAATTATGCTGACACTTTTCCACTCCCCCCTCTCTTCTGCATCCCGCTTCATACGCCTCATTCTTGCGGAATATAATATAAACACTCAACTCATTGTAGAACATGAATGGGCAAGAAGACACGAATTTCTCGCACTTAATCCTGCTGGTCATGTTCCCGTTCTTCTTGCTGAGCAAGAAGCTCCAATATCAGGAGCTATTGTCATTTACGAATATTTAGATGAAACACACGGAAGCTTGCGACAAGAAAACAAGCTCTTTCCGGAAAATCCTTTAGATCGAGCTGAAGTACGCCGTCTCAACGACTGGTTTTTAAATAAATTTGAAAATGAAGCTACGCGCCATATTGTACGAGAAAGAATCTATAAACGTGAAATGCCACTAACCATTGGCGGGGGAGCCCCTGATTCACAAATTTTACGCAATGCGCGCGCTAATATTCCACCGCATATGAACTATCTAAATTGGCTCTGTGCATCTCGCGACTGGTTAGTCGGCTCTGAACTCTCCTATGCAGATCTGGCAGCCGCAGCTACTATTTCTGTACTTGATTTTCTAGGGGAAATTGACTGGGAACAATCCCCAGCAGCCAAAGACTGGTATATGCGGATTAAATCGCGGCCTTCTTTTCGCCCTCTTTTAACAGATCGCATCCGCGGGATCGTTGCGAGTCCTCATTATGCAGATCTTGACTTCTAAAGTCCTCTCATCGAAAAAAGTTAAGCAATATTTAAACGGATAACATGCCTCTACACCCATAAAATTTTATGCATTTGTATACACAATGCGTAATCTTCTACCTTTCCAAATACATGCTAAAAACCTATTGCATTACATTGGTGTTATTTACTCAATAACGATAACGAAGGTATCTCTCATCACAAGCTTATATAAAGCAAGTAATTCGTTCAAATAACAGAAAGAGGCAAATTTTTCCCTTCAAGAGAAAGAACCGTTAGAAAAAAGAAGGAAATTTACCTATACTGATAAAGAGTAAAGTATCATAAGGAGATAAAGATGCGCCTTACAGTTGTTGGTGCGAATGGAAGAATGGGACGTGAACTCATTACAGCTATCCAGCGTAGAAAAGACGTAGAGCTTTGTGCAGTACTTGTACGAAAAGGATCACCTTTTGTAGGTAAAGATGTAAGTACATTGATTGGTTCAAACTTTCTCAATATTCGCATCACAGATGATCTCGAGAATGCCTTTTCTAAAACAGAAGGCATTTTAGATTTTTCACAGCCACAAGCTAGTATTCTCTATGCCAACTATGCAGCCAAAAAAAGTCTAGTCCATATTATTGGAACAACAGGGTTTAGCAAAACAGAAGAAGTGCAAATTGCAGATTTTGCGAAATATACAACTATTGTCAAATCTGGAAATATGAGCCTTGGAATCAACCTTTTAGCAAACCTTGTAAAAAGAGCTGCAAAAGCACTAGAATCTGATGATTTTGATATTGAGATCTATGAGATGCATCACGCGGACAAAGTTGATGCCCCTTCTGGAACAGCTCTTCTTCTCGGACAAGCCGCAGCCGAAGGTCGCAATGTTATGCTAAAAGATATGTGTGTCAGTGGACGTAACGGCCATACAGGTAAACGCGAAAAAGGGACAATTGGCTTTGCCTGTTCACGAGGTGGAACGATTGTTGGCGACCATAGTGTTACGTTTGCCGGTTCAAATGAACGCATCGTTCTTTCACACGCAGCGCAAGAACGCTCTATTTTTGCCAATGGCGCATTAAAAGCAGCTTTATGGGCAAAGAATCACAAAAACGGTCTTTATTCCATGCTCGATGTTTTGGGATTGAACGATGAATTTAAAGGGTCAATGTAACACAGGAAATTGATAATGGGACGCACACTTGTATTAATTCGTCATGGGCAAAGTGAATGGAATCTCAAAAACCTTTTCACCGGTTGGAAAGATCCCGATTTGACAGAAAAAGGTCATACAGAAGCAATAGCAGCAGGAAAAAAACTTAAAGAAACTGGTTTAAAATTTGATATCGCTTATACATCTGCCTTACAGCGTGCACAAAAAACGGCGCAGCACATTTTAGAACAAATGGGACAATCAGATTTGGAACTAATAAAGACCCCCACATTGAATGAACGTGATTATGGTGATCTTTCTGGTCTGAATAAAGATGAAGTACGCCAACAATGGGGAGAAGAACAAGTACAAATATGGCGTCGCTCCTATACTATTGCACCCCCGAATGGAGAAAGCTTACGCGATACTGGTGCACGCATTTGGCCCTATTATCTTCACAATATCCAACCGCATATTTTACGCTCTCAAACTGTTTTGGTCGCAGCACATGGTAACTCTCTTCGCGCTCTTATTATGGCACTTGAAGGCTTAAATAGTGAGGAAATTATATCTCAAGAATTAGCAACCGGCATTCCTATGATTTACACATTCAATTCTGACTCCACGATTGCATCAAAGACAATCATTTCATCTTAATCTCTAAAACGGTCGTGAACACCGAGAACTTAATCTAATAGTTTTCAGCTGGAAAATGAATTCTACAATTTTATTGACAGAATTGACTCACAAGCTTAGATGAATTTGATAGCCCAGATGGCGGAATTGGTAGACGCGCAGGTTTCAGGTACCTGTGCCGCAAGGCGTGGAGGTTCGAGTCCTCTTTTGGGCACCATGCTTTTTTTTATCAAAAATAATTTATTGATTTTCCATATGTTTTTTTAAGTGAGGGATACGTAAATAAAAGTGAGGGAATAGGATTTTGCAACACGTCTCTCTAATTATTGCGAATCAAGAGTTCTTTTCGAGAAGGTTTTTTAGCAAAACCAGATGTCCAAATGGTCTCTAATTCTAAGATGTTCTAACTCTTGGTTATCCACTTTTTGAGATGTGAGAAGATATTCTCGAGTGCGTCCATGAGACGAGCAAAATCGATAATAAACATAAAGACAATGAATGCTAACCACTTCATGAAGCATGACATCATCTTCAAACCTTGGTAGGTCTCAATCATCTCGTGAAGCAGCTGTTGTTCTTTTTCCGTGAGATCTTTATCTTTGTTGCTTCGTTTCTTGACCATCTTTCCAACCACATAAATGTGCTCCCTGCTTGTTATGCTTCAAAATATCTCTTGCAAGGTTGGAACTGATGACCGCAACATCCTTATTATCCAAATAAATTGGCAACCAACCATCACAAGAAACAGACCTATTTGCCGCGCACCCAACGAGAAAGTTCAGTGCGCACACCAGCATCACTTTTTTGATTAACTTCATTTTCTACCTCAAGCCGCGTTGTTGCTGTCTTTAAAGCATTCTCTGTTTGCTTTTGCCGTTCGCTTTGCTTGCCAAGGTGAAACGCCTTGGCTAAAGCCATAAAAAAAACGGCTAAAGCCGCTGTAAACATAAGAGAATATTTCTTTAGCCAAAAAATCATAAGCGTTGCTCCCGAAAACGCTTGACTACAATCACAACCCCTACACATGCCGCTAAAACCATGATGCCCGCTAATGCCCATTGCACCGGACCATTGCCCGCTAACAAGCCTCCTAGACCTGAACAGGAACCTATAATCGGGGCGAGCGCTTCTATTTTAAGAAGTCCGGTTGCCGCTTTCGTTTCAACGCATTGATAGTTAGAAGAAACATAAGCCCCTTTTGCCCATAATCCCGCTTCTGCTGCTCGACGGTTGGCTAAACCAGCAAGAGGCTTCCCACCCACCTTATTCCATTTCTGTAATTCAACAGGAACGGCTTCATAATCGCCTTGATTAAGCTTCTTCAATAATGTTGACTTGCGAAAAGCAGCTGTTCCTACGTTATAGCAAAACGAGACCAATGCCGCGAATTGGCAATCCGTTAATGAAACACGCACCGATTCCTCTACCGTCTTCTCAAATTGCTTTAAGTCTTCACAAAGGATTTCTTCTGCTTGCTCTTGTGTGATACACATGCCTTTTTTGACGAGGGGGTGACCCGCATTGCTGGTGTGTCCATAACCAATCGTCCAAACACATGCCGTATCTCTATAAGCCTCTAAATGTAAACCTTCCCATTGTTTGATAAGTTCTAATCCTTCTTTCGATATCTTTCTCATCTGACGCTCCATAAAAAAAAGCCCCACAAAAGTGAGGCTGGATAAAAATGTTTTTTTATGATCTCTATTGACTATGCTCTTTGATCAGTTGCTCGACTTCTTCAACACGAAAGCCAAGTTGAAAAAGCGGCGCATATTCGCTTTCCTGTAATTCATATTGAGTGCGCTTTGCTACAAAATCACCATTTGAATCAAGCGGCATGGTTGTTGTTAGACAAACCTTATGCCTCTCATCTTCAATCCCCTCTTCTCCCTCTCCAAGCTCTTTAACAAAGATCCAATAAAAACGCATTGCTAAAAGCTGCTCTAACCTTCTTACCGTTTCAACCTTGTCAAATTCAAGCATATTCAGATAATCTTGCTTCGTATTTAAATGCTCTGGATAATCTATCATCTCCTCCCCCTCTAAACAAAACACCGTGGTTGGCTACAGCCTCGAGCTCCTAGTTTTTCATCAGAAGACGTACGAGAATACAAACCATTACGAAAAAACAGACCGCTATTCGTATCGTCCTGCCAAGTTCCTCCACCTACCAAAACATTTATCTCTGTCTTAAAACTTGACCACAATGTTGAACTGGACTGTATTTGCATTGCAAAAGCTCCAGATAAAAATTGACAAAGATATCCGCAACCATCTTCACAACCGATATGTGAGATCATACGACGATTTGCTGTATCAACGTGACCTCCTGAAGTCTTCGGAGAGGGGGGGGTCTTACCTTTAAGACTTGTTTTGTCATTACTTCCATACATCGCAGAGACAAATTCCTCATCATTCAATAAGGACTTCTTAACACGCTGCATATCTGATACATGATCAATATACGTACGGTTCGTCGTGATAGGAACACCATACGCCGAGCGCGTATTTTCACCAGTGCCTGACTGAAGATAAATATCAACCCAAAGATCTTGTGATGGATCGTAGACCATTCCTTCAGGTGAACTATGTGGGCGGTGATTCAAACACCAAACAGAGTTCGGCAATATATCTCCTGCTTGATAACCGGATAACGGATGACCATCAATCGTACCAACATCTGCACAAAGCGTATGAAAGCCTCCTATTTTAACAGAACTATTTGCTGTATAACCATCAGGATAAGTCGCATTATCTGAAAAAATAGCTTTTATTTGATCATTATCAGCGACAAGATAAAGGTAATAATCTTTCCCTGCTTCAAGATCTATTGGTATGCTCTTTTCACTATCTTCAGAAACTGGATACATGCGAAGATTTTCATCATCATCTTTTCCATTATGCGAAAATTGAAATATCGTTCCTTTCTTAACCGTTATTCCTTTTCTTTGAGAAGCTACAAGAAATGGGGAAAACCGCGCAACGACGCTTAAGTTCATCAGTTTCAAAGCATTGTAAAGATACGTAACGCCATTTTCAAGGTGGTCAATCTTTGCACTTGTCTCAGAAAAATTAAACGAAATAAGCGATTTATTCGCTTCTTCAGCAATCGTTTTGGCTTCATCGGCTACCGTCTTCGCCTGCTCTGCTGTTTCTTTTGCTTTTTCCGCTGTAGATTTTGCATTATTAGCTACATCCTTCGCTGCACTCGCTTCATCGCTCGCTTCATCCGCTTCTGTTCGCGCCGTTCCTGCTGTCTTCTTTGCTTCTTCTGCCGCACTCTCTGCTAAACTCGCCTTAACCTTTGCTCCATCCGCTGCTTCTTTCGCTTCACCTGCTTTATTCATGGCTTCATAAGCTATGCTTTCTGCCTTTTCCGCCTTACTCCGTGCTTGATCCGCCTCATGTTTTGCAAAACCCGCTGTTTGTTTTGCTTCTTTCGAAGTTTCTTTGGCTTCTTCCGCTTCTTCTTCTAAAGATGCTGCTTTTTTATCTGCTGTTTCTGCTGCCTTCTTCGCCTCTTCTGCTATATATTTAGCACTATTGGCTACGTCCTTCGCTTTATCTACTTCATCCTTCGCTTCATACGCTCGTGAATTGGCTGCAGCTGCTGTTTTCTTTGCTTCTTCTGCCGCACTCTCTGCTAAATTTGCCTTGACCTTTGCTCCATCCGCTACTTGCTTCGCATCCTCAGCTTTATTCGAAGCTTGGTAGGCTATATTCTCCGCACTTTGTGCTTTGTTGCGCGCTTGCTCCGCCTCATGTTTTGCAAAGCCCGCTGTTTGTTTTGTTTCTTTCGAAACTTCTTTGGCTTCATTCGCCTCTGTTCGCGCCGTTCCTGCTAACTTTTTTGCCTCATCTGCTACACGTTGCGCAGATTCTGCTATAAGTTTCGCATTATTAGCTACATCCTTCGCTGCACTCGCTTCATCGCTCGCTTCATCCGCTTCTGTTCGCGCCGTTCCTGCTGTCTTCTTTGCTTCTTCTGCCACACTCTCTGCTAAACTCGCCTTAACCTTTGCTCCATCCGCTGCTTCTTTCGCTTCACCTGCTTTATTCATGGCTTCATAAGCTATGCTTTCTGCCTTTTCCGCCTTACTCCGTGCTTGATCCGCCTCATGTTTTGCAAAACCCGCTGTCTGTTTTGCTTCTTTCGAAGTTTCTTTGGCTTCTTCCACTAGGTTTTTTACAACTTCATCACCAGAATGCATCGCTTGTTTATCAACACTCGCCGCCTGTTCTGCTGCTGCTTTCGCTTCATTAGCTACTCTTGTGGCTGCTGCTGCATCCTCTTGCGCTTGTTGCGCCGTTGCTGTCGCTGTCTCTGACGCCTTTTTTGTCTCTTGCGCCATAGTCTTTGCTTCAGAAGCTGTGATTGTCGCATCATCCGCCTTCTTTTCGGCTCTTGCGGCTTTCTCTTCTGCTGTTTCTGCTGTGCTCTTAGCTTCTTGCGAAAGCACATGGGCATCCTCTGCTTTATTTTTCGCTTCCACCGCTGTGTCTTTTGCTCTATCCGCTAACTGCCTTGCATTATTCGCTAACGTTTCTGCCGTTTCTGCTGTCGTCTTAACTTCTTCAACCAATTGTTTGGCTTCACCAGCTTTAGTCTTGGCTTGTGTAGCAACGGTTTCTACTGTTAAAGTCTTCTGTTCTACTCCTTCTGCTGTCCTTTTGGCTGCCTCAGCTGTATTCTTGACATGTTCAACCGATTGTTTAAGGCCATTGACATCTGTCAACGCTCTCAATGCCGTTTCTTTTGCATCACCGGCTACCGAAGATGCTGTCTCAGCTGTCGTTTTAGCTTCCTTCGCTGTCGTGAGGGCTTGACCACTACTCGCTGTCGCTGTTTCTGAAGCACTCTTAACCTCACCTATCACCTGCTTGGCATCATCAAAAGCACTCTTGGTTTGTTCGGAAAGTGTTTTTGCATCCTCTGCTGTTGCCTTGGCTTCTCTTGCTTCTGTCAAAGCTGTTTCTACTGTATTTTGAACTTGTGTCACTATTTGAGAGCTTTCCGTGACTGCTGTCGTCACTCTATCGGCTGCATCTTTAGTGTCCTCCGCAAAACTCTTGGCTTCTCGTGCTAACTTCTCGGCCGCTTCTGACTTCATCTTGGCCGCTTCTGAGGAGGCTTTCGATTCCTCTGCTGTTGTCTTGGCGGCATTGGCTGCTGTCGTAGCAGATTCAGATAACTTCTTGGCTTCTCCTGCTATTTGCTTGGCTTCTTCAGAACCACTCTTCGCTTCAGATGCCGTTTCATGCGCATTATTTGCTGTGCTCTCTGCACTATCCGCTTTGCTTTTTGCTTCACTCGCTTTGGTGAGAGCCTCTTCTGCCGTTTCATGCGATTCATTCGCTGTAGAAACCGCACTCCTCGCGGCATTGGACGCTGCCTCTGCTAAATCCTTGGCATCATCTGCTACTCTTTTCGCAGCATCAGCAGTTTGCTTCGCACCATTGGCTAGTCCAATTGCTCGTTCAGAAGATTGTTGTGCATGCACGCCTTGTTCTGCTGTCGCAAAAGCCTCATAAGCATAAAGAGACGCTGTTCCTAATAATTTTGGGACAACGACAACATCCTGTGAAGTCCCCTCTAGCATTTCTTCTTTTGTTGCTACAGGTAATAAATATTCATGTGTGTGATTTGGTATCCCCATTTCTTTCATCCTCACATCAGTTCAGAGCAATTCATCAAATGAACACTCTTTCAGTTCCTCAACATCATCCCTTAAAGTTTGTAATTGAGTTTCTAAAGCCTCAAATGAACCATCAAGCTCTGACTTCAAAGACGCCTTCAACAAATCTAAAATCCCATTAAGCGGCGCATGCACAAAACATTCCCCTGAATACAAAACGACCCGTATTTGGGACGGGTCGCTAAGCTCTGATATCGCAAATGGTTTCGATAACATCACATTTCCTCCTCATGTCTTTATCCCATAAACAACACTCACATTGATCGGACGCGTTTCCTCACCTCCAAAACTATCCATCATGATAGTATGATCATGATCGCCCAAATCTTCTCCTGCACGTTTGGGAATCGTATAAACCCTAATAGCGTGTCCATATCTGAGGAAAAATCGGTGGTGCGTGTTTATAACAGAGGGGATGACTTGCGGTTGTGTAATTTTGTCAAATTCCATATTACACATCTTTAAGGCATCGCCACTCAAACCCAAACATTCCTCATCAATAATACTCCTCTTACTCCTCTTAAGCGGATTATTAACAGAAGAGAGATCACGCCTACTCCTAGAGGAGATTTCTGCTGGAGAAACAACACCAAGACCATGTTCATGATCTCTCAAAGAACACTCTTGTGTGCTTGCAAAACTTCGTTCACCTTCAACAAAACCTGAATAATCAAAGCCACGCAAAAACATGCCCCGTAAATCAGGAACATTAAACGTCGTTTCATCGTCCCCGCTGCCCCATATTGTGCCTATCATTGCAAACAAATCGCGATACAGACTCCGTGAATAGGCTTGCCCATCACACAAAAGCCAACCATCCGGCAATGTTTCCATTGCAAACATCCCTATAAAACCAGTAGGTAAATGCGTAAAGGGACTCTTTTCTCTTATCGTAGGATTAAGAAGCTGCCATCCTGAAATCTCTTCATCATACACCAACGTATAGATGTGCCCGTTTTGTATCTCACCACCAATAAGAGGCGAAATGCCTGTTTCTGTCGCCTTGTAAACCGCTTTACTTTGTTGACCATTGAGAGAAACCGTCGTCGCGCCAATATTCCAACCATTCGACTTAAAACGCAAAACTAAATCATTCCTATAAGTAGAAAAATGCCATTGCCCTTGTAAGCGAATTTCTGTCTGTTGGCGCTCAAAGTTAACAAAAACAATACTTTTAATCACTCCTCCCCTATCCGATAAATACTCTCTTATCCTTTGCATCATTACACGTGCACTGTTATTCACTGTATGAGGCGCCTGTCCCTCTGACCAATTAATCAAATCATCCGCACCTGCATTCTCTGATGCCGTCAATGACCAATCATAAATGTCCGACATCATCACCTCATGTTTTTATCGCAAAAACAACACTCACATTGATCGGACGCGTTTCACTCTTTCTATCCGTTAACGACGTAAGATGTTGGGTATGAGGTTGCTCAAGAGGCGTAGCAAAAGTATCATAAGTCACAATATCTTCTTCTTTTACTCCAGTAATTGCACTCACTCTCGATTTCTGATCATCGTCAAGCGCTCGCCCCCATAAAGCTGTTGCATCACCATGCCAATAACGTGCCTCATCCTCAGCCATCTGTGAAACTGATATCCTATGACCATCGTGTTGATGAGATTGAATTAAATCATGCTGTACACTCGCAAAAATGCGTCCCGTGTCAACATTACGTCCTCCATCAAAGCCTCGTAAAAACATCCCCCGTAAATCAGGAACATTGAATGTTCTAAAGCCATCACCACTCCCCCATATCGTCCCTATCGCCGAAAACAAATTACTATAAAGGCTCCGCGAATAAGGACTCCCATCACATAGCAACCAACCACTAGGCAACGCCTGCATCGCAAACGTCCCTATAAAACCTGACGGATAAGGAGAACCTGACAAACCTAATTGCGACTGTGTAGGAGTAGGATTAAGCAACTGCCAACCAGAGATCTCTTCATCGTACACTAAAGTATAAATGCATCCGTTTTGAAGCTCTCCTCCCTCTAACAAAATCGGAACGCCTATTCCTGATGCCTTGTAAACAGGTTTAGTTGAGAGACTATTGAGCGCTACCGTGGTTCCTCCAACATTCTTGCCTTTTGCTTTAAAGCGCAAAACTATACCATTCTTGTACTCCAAAAATTGTGATTTGGTTTGGAGCCTAATCGATGTTGTTTGTTGGCTGTGATTAACCGTAAACGTACTTTCTATCGCACCGCCCGTATCCGATAAATACTCTCTTACACGCTGCATCATTGCACGTGCACTGTTATTGATCGTGCTTGGGCGCTGTCCCTCTGACCAATCAACCAAATCATCGGCGCGCGTGTTCTCCGACGCCCTAAGCGACCAATCATAAATCGTTGACATCTCTTATGAATCCTAAATCTTGTAAAACGGTCCGTAAAACGCACGCATGAATTGCGTCATCAAAGGATTATCATCAGATCTCTCATCAGCTTCTTCTGATGCCTCTTGCTCTGATGAAAGTAAGGCTCTTAAAACCTCGAGAAAGTTCTCTCTATTGCCAAATTTTCCCTGTGCTATAGGATGACCATAAGCAACAGGAGATGGGCTCCTTGCCTGTTGCCCACCATACATCTGCAACACACGGGTAACAAAATCACCGGCGCGCATAGCGTTGTTTCCACCATTCAAACCAACCGCATTGCTGCCAACAATTTGCGCCGCATTCGCATTGGGATTTTGAAGAAGCCGCGCGGCTCCTCCTGCCCCTTGTTGATGCGCTAAATACAATTCTGCTTCACTAGGCGCTCTTCCCAACAGACGGCTTAAATGGTTGCGATTATCAAGTGTCAACCGCCCCATGGCATCTGCCGCTTGCATGGGATCAAATCTATCCCGCAAGCCATATTGTTTTGCTGTGCTATCGATAAATTGATACAAACCACCAGCAGAAGAGCGGGGATTCCTTGCATTCGGATTGCCTCCACTTTCAACTTGCGCAACACGGTATAAATAGCTTTCAGGCAAGCCATAACGCGCTGCTGTTTGCCGTATCGCTTGATTGACAGAAGGACTATAACGGGTCATTGAACCTTACTCCTTGTCCATCTACCCGTTTCTCCCATCAGTAATGAAGAAATAAAATGTGCTGCCTTCTCAGTAAAAATTCCCCTTTTATGCCAATCTATGAACCTTTGTAACATTTGAGCAACTTCCTGCTGGTTCATACCTTTAACGCCAAAAGTTGCTAACTTCGTCATATCACGTTCAAATATTTGCCTTTCTTTTTGAGGCAATTTCCTAATTGTATCCGATAAAATATTTTGTGTAATTTTTGCTCCTGCACGTGCTGCACTCACTTTTCCATACGGCATATTAACACCTGTAAAATGAGAAGGTTCGGGCGTTCCTTGAAACGGTTTGAGTGCCCTTTGGGCTGCATCTTCATAAAACCTTTCATCATCTACAGCTTTTCTAAACGCATGAATATTTTTAGGGCTTAAAGACCTGCTAAGATTATCAGACATGCTACCCGTTTGTAAAATATTCGAAAGGCTATTAACAGGGCGAGAACCTTTTAATATGTCATCTATATAGTCTCTCATCCCTACATGATAGGTATTGAGACCATTTGACATCACTCCTTTACGAAGACCTTCTGCAATCCCCTCTCCAGATACATCTCTTTCTGCAATTTTTTTGCCTTGTGCTATCGCTTCTTCAAAACCTTCATATTTTGCTACACTAGCCCGTGCTGCTTTATAAGTAGGGGAGATTCTGTCCGTTATCTCTAACAAGTCTTTCTTAAGCGATTGGTATACAGAAACCATTTGCTTGTCGCCAAAATTCTGATGTTTATTTATAAAGTAATCAAGAGACTTCTTGGTTTGATCTAATAATTCCATTGTAGGCTTATAGTTAAGATGGCTAAAATCTCTCGAATAAAACATCTCAGGTTTTGCCTTACGGCGGTCTCTTTTTAAGATTTTAACTGCTCGCTCGACAGCTTCTTGAAACCCTTCATTTTCAAAAAGCTTATCAAGAGCTCCATAATGCTTTTCCCCTATCGGAGTTCGCATCGCTTTTTCATAAAGATGTCCATATGCTGCTTCCCCACTCTCTTTAAGTGCCCTTTTTAAAACTTTCGTATCTTGGAGAGGCGTAATGTTTTCGTCTGCCGATTGACCAATACGGCGAATAGCATTCTGCACTCGTTCCCCGTGTGCTTGTTTCAAAAGTTCAGAAACACGCGTATTTGTTGTCCCCATATTCGCAAGTGATACTTCTAAATTAGGACTAATATCTATCAAAAATGCATGGCGTGGTGCATTTGCAAGACCTTCTGCAACATTTTCAATACCATCATCATATAATGTTTTTGCAATTTCCCTAACCGCTTTGGTTTGAACTTCCTTATGAGCAGGATTAAAACGTCCTCCTTTTATAAAAGGAACATGTTGCAATCCCCTTCCTATTTTTTTTGTTCCCCAAGAAGCAGCTGTACCAGCAAGAGAACCAACAGGACCAGCTACTCCTCCAATAACACCACCAGTCCCTGCCGATATAAGACGACCAGAAAGACCATCTCCTGCTCCAGAACCATGCAAAGCACCAGAACCAGCTCCTAAAAGTGCCGCCTTTCCAAGATTTCCAAATGTTGATGTTGCCACTGAACCGGCTCTTAAAAGTCCCAGCCCAGGGATGAATGATGCTGCTGTTGGTACAATGGAACCAAGGATATAACCAATAGAAGACCACACTGGATGTTTTTCTTCCAAGGCTTTTTGGTAAGCACGTTCTTTGGCTACTCTTCTGTTATAGATTTCTTCGGCTTTTTTATCGCCGCTCCAATAATCCCTCACACCCGCTTCACGTACTGCTTTCATTTCGTCAAAATAACCTGCCGTTGCACCAGATGCGCTATGTCTCATAACCGCATCCAACCACGTAAGATCTTTATCATCAAATGAGAAACTATCTTTTGTAGAATGTGAATTAAAAGCCGTAGGTACATCCTCAACAAGAGGCGAATAAGGAATATAGCCAGTTAATTTTTTGCCTTGATTCCCATGACGCTTCTTCATTGAAGACATCCCAGCATAATCTGACTCATTTTCAACAAGAGGTGAATAAGGAGTATACGCCATCTCAATCTCTCTTAACTCTTAGCTTACCATCTTCATCAACAAAGTACGTACCACGAGGCAATGCATCTTCCTGTTCTTTGCTGGTAACAATAGGTAAATTTGCCTTATCTCCTTGTGACATCGATTGATTAGCATATTTAGCAAAAGGCTCTGGACGCCTTCTTACTTCCATTCCGTTTGATAGCCTATAAATTTCCTCCTCATTAAATTCTTGGAAATGTCCAAGCATCTTCTTAATATTTGAAAGTGTTTTATGTAATACTTCAGGCTTATCACTAATATCTAAAGTACCATAAGATGATACCAGCCACTTGCTTTCTGCATCAGATAATGGACCAACACCTACACTTCCATTCTTACTTTGCTTTTTGATTGATGCAATCACTCGCTTAAAGACATCGCCTTGAATCTGAGTAAATAGATTTTTTAATGTTTTGGCATCAGACCCTGGGAAAATCTGAGCAAACGTACCACCTTTACCAGCAACCCAATTTGGATTACTCTCTATAAGGTTAATGGCATGATTAACTGCACCCATGGCATTATCAATTTCTGATGCAACTCCCCACGCAAATTGTCTCTTATTTATTTCCCACTCTTCTATTTCTTTTTTCTTCTGATTATACTCAAGTTCCTGTAGAGACCCTTTAATCGGTCTCGCTTCACGTTCACCTGTCTCTGGATTGGTGTACCATTCATGCCCCGGAAGTAACTTAGGAGTATCACCACCTGTTAGCATCGCACTAAGCATTTGAGGATTCCGTGCCATGACAGCAGCTTCTTCATCACTGTAGCCTTTGGACTTTAGATACTCGACAGTCTGGTTAACCTGCCCTCTTTTTTCTCTTTCCATATCACCACGACGAAGATTCATAGCTCCATTCGCTAAACTTTGTGCTATCGTCCCATCTGATAATGCATAACCAATCCCATAATCTGATAATCTTTGTAAAAACTCAGGACTACGCAAGTAATCCCAAAAACTCTGTTGAGAACCAGTATCTTGGTGAGGAACAGTACTCTGTTGTGGCTGTACAGACTTCTGTGGTTCTACAGATGAAATAGGCTCTGGTAATTGAGACTGCTTTGGTTTCAATGATGCCAAATCTGAAGTTTCAATTGCATTAGGCAAAGGTTCCATACCTAAAGGATTTGGTTGTGAACCAAAGGTCGCTACTGGTAAAGAAGGGACTGAAGACGGTACATACGGTTTTCTGCCTGCCGATCTTAAAGACGAACTTACATCTGGCAAAGGTTCCATATCCTTCGATAAACCTAAAGGATTTGATTGTGAACCAAAAGTTGGTACAGATGAAGAAGGGATTAAATAAGGCAAATTATTTGCCTGTTGTTGTGCATTTTCCATACGTTGATTTTGCATTAGTATACGCGACGCGAATGGGTCCATTGCATACATAGACTTAATTAGTCGTGATAACATGTTATCGTTACTATTTTGCATAACTACCTCACTTTTTTCCTGCAAAATTAGCAATACTAGCTAAAATCCCTATAGCGTTCTTCCAAGGGTCGTTGCCTTGCATCATAGAGGCTGTATTATTATTCGTCGTCGTTCCGTAATTCCTTGCAAAGCCATGACCAGCGTTCATAAGCATATTCAACTTATTCCAACCGCTATTGTCTTGCTCCAGAAAACGTTCACGATTAGCATCAACAACTCTCTGATTGTAATTATCAAGCACACCTCCCCCCTGTATGGCATTGGAATAGGCATTGCCATAACCATGTAAGAAGTTATTTGAGACTCCCAATTGGTTCTGATTGGCTTGGTCTATCAGTGAATTCGCTTGCATCATGCGGTCCGCATCACGATTATACTGGTCTGCCATGGCGCTCGCATATACAGAGCCACTCCCCTTCCGCAATTCATCTTTATGATCAGGAGTTCCATAGCGACCAATACCTGAGAAATATCTGTTAATTCTATTTTCTACATCATCCAATCCCTCTTGAAGCGCCTGACCAAAATACGAGTTCCTTCCCATCATACCACCAGAAGCTATACGACCAAGATTGTTCGCAGATGCCGTTGGATTGTTGATTAAATTCATCAGAGAAGGGTTTTGATAGTGCAATGGTACACTCCCAAGACCTCCAATAGCTTGGGTGGTTGGAGCACTTAACGGTGCTACACGCGGCCCCCCGTAAACATTTCCACCAGCCCCTGAGTTATAAAGGCTCAATGCATCCGCACCTCCCCGTCTAAAGAGGTGATCCACCCAAGAAGGAGGCGCTGTAGTTTGTACCTGATGTTGTTTGGTTTCAGTTGGGCGCTTTTCCCCCATCTTCTAATCCCTTTCTATAATATACCATATCTATTCCATAACCTTGTTTCTTCAGTGCCGGTTTCCACCCTAAACGTCCCAAGATCTCCATCTCAAAAGCACCATTCTCACGCGCCCAATCCTCTATAACGCTTAGGTGGTCAACAAGCGCTAACCCGCCCCTGCCGCTACAACCACAAACAAGCGCACGCTTCTTTCCTAATGCCGTATATTGAAGTTGGGTCGTAACCGCTGCTAAAAACGCATCATCGTCATCAAGCACCAACCACAACTGCTTCTTGCCATTGCAAATCTCTTCAAGGAGTTCTTGCAAAGTAAGTTCGTGCTTGAAACGTTCACTATAACGACGAAAAGCTGCAACTATCTCTTCAAGATAAGGTGCTATGCGCTCCTTATCCCAAGAAGTCGTGAGAACTATCTTTGCCATTAGCCTCTGCCTAGTGACCGTAAATCCACGTTAAATCCCGTGATGTGTTTCCACGGAACACCTTCAGGAATACGCAATTTAAAGCGATGATAACGATTACGTGAACGACCGTGATAAGCACCCGTCACAAAGGAACATACCCTCTCCTTGTGCCATGTAATCGGTGTGTCATTACTACGAACTCTCCGTTCCCCTATGCTTAAAAGCCCTTCTAAGGTATCAACCTCTGCAAACATCTTGGTGAAAAAACTAAAGCTCCCATCAGGTGCACCCATCTCTTGCGAAACAAGAGTTGCCTCCATCGGCGCTCCTGTAAATACAACAAGTCTGTTTTCTTTATCAAAAGCACCAAGCATAGGTGCTCCACTTTGCCAAATGGAACTGTCAAGAGAAGCCGGTAAGCTCTCAAGATTGGTCGAAATCTCATCTAATTGTTCCAAAGTATAGCCTGCCGTGAATACTGGAAAGAACGTAAAAAGTTCTCCTTGAACGGTCGACCATTTCTGCAAGCCCCAATCATAAACAAAGGTGGTTTGTTTGTTATTGCCACTCTTCAAAGACCAGTAAACGCGATTATAAACAGGGTCTATCACCCCTTGCATCTCATCAAGAGCAAGCTTATCAAACGTCGAGAATACCGTTCGGTCAACCTTTTCAAAACCTATCGGTAAAAGTTGACCATCAGTGCTCATCTGATAAAAGCCTCCATCACCAGCAAAAAAGGCATCACTACCACGACAAGCAATAGCTCCAGCACTCCTTGCCCCACGCTTGTCTTGGATCTTTTGAAAAATGAACGGAACCTTAGACCCTAACGTAAAAGAACCGGCATAAACAGCAGAGCGTAGAAAAACGAGGGGATTGGTAGATTCTGTTGCACCCTGCACATGTTCACCATCATGAAAGTCATGATAATAACAATCTTTAACACCTACCGTCCAATGGGATGCATCATTGAGACCTGACCAATGGATACGATTAGGATGATCTGTTAGCTGCATCAGGCAAACAAAATCACCCCAAACTTTCACCAAACCTGCTTTGGGGGGATTACCTGCTAAATCTTCAAATCGTTGGGAATTGCGAATCTTAAGAACTTGCGGTTTATCATTTTTATTCACCGCAATGACAGCATCACCGAACAACGCAAACGACCATTTGTTCTCATCATTTGCCTGATAGGTGACACCACTCTGGCTAATGTCTTGCCAACCGCGCGTTTGGCTATCATAAGCATAAAGCTTTTTAGCTCCTCCTACGATTATCTCAACACCATTGCCTGTCCTAAACGCTATAGCCCCCAAAGGCTTCTCTTCCAAAGGAGCAGAAATAACGCTAGCGCTTGGCATAGGCATGTAAGAACCATCCGCCGGTAAAACATTCACAAGCGTATCGGTAAAGTTGCTGTTAACAACAGCAACATCCGGTCTGTAATCGGCTACAGGAAAATAAACCATGCTAAAAATCCGTTGGTATTATTCTGGTCACGTTATGACGTTGAGACGTCTCTGCACGCAATTCATGCAACTGCTCGGTAAAGTCATTGTAAGCTGCCGTTGCACAATCGGGATCTTTCAAGATATTCTTGTAAAGTTCGTATTTTGCACGCGCCTTAATCAAATCAAACGCGTGCACAAACCATGGATGTTCCTGATGCACATTCTCAAGTTCTTCCAAACGCATGGGAGAGAGAATGAGTTGAATCTGATAGGCTCTACAAGGCATTGATTTATAATGATATTTCACTGTTTTGTATGTTAAATGAGAGTCTCGAATAACGTAGGATTATCTCATTTCAAAGCTGTGTATCTTGAATCAATCAAAACCACTCATTTGCACATAACAAGTGGGATGAGTGTATGGATAAAATTTATATAAGAAAGGAGTAAAAATGGTCCTTATGAACCGTCTTAATGCAAGGGCTGTCGCAACATTGGGAGCTGGCAAATATAACGATGGTGCCGGCTTGCTTCTTCATAAGCGTAAAGATGGAGGTGCTCAATGGATTTACCGTTATACCCTTCATGGTCGGCGCCGTGAAATGGGCTTGGGTACGTTGCGAGATGTCTCTTTAAAACAAGCCCGTGAATGTGCAATGCAATGGCGTGCTGTTTTACGTGAAGGGCGTGACCCCATTAAAGAACGCAATAAACAAAAGCGTGAGGCAATAAGCAATCTCCATTATTTAAAAGATATTGCTTTAGATGCTTTTGAAAGTCGTAAAGCTGAATTAAAAGGAGATGGGAAAAATGGACATTGGTTTACACCTTTACGCCTTCATATTCTTCCCAAGTTAGGCTGTTTACCCGTTTCAGAGATTACCCAAACAGAGATACGGAATGTTCTTGCTCCCATTTGGCATACAAAAACTGGAGCTGCTCGGACAGCATTGATACGTCTTAATCTTTGTCTTAAACATGCGGCTGCATTAGGATTGGATGTTGATTTACAAGCAACAGAAAAAGCAAAAGCTCTCTTAGGTAAACAACGCCATAAGGTCACTAATAGACCAGCCATGGATTGGAAAGATGTGCCGGCTTTTTATAAAACACTTTGTGAAGCATCAACCCTAACACAACTGGCTTTGCGGCTGCTTATCCTTACAGGGGTTCGTAGCAATCCCTTATGTCATATTCATAAAGATCAAGTTGATGGGGATATATGGACTATCCCTGCTGAAAATATGAAAGGCAAGCGTGATATGACAACAGAATTTCGCGTCCCTTTATCAACAGAGGCATTAGAAATCTTAAAACAAGCGCGTCTGCTTTCTCGCAATGATTTTTTCTTTTCTGTAACCGGTCGGGGTCCCCTCGCTGCACGCTGTATGTCACAATATATGCAACGCGCTGGTCTTAAAGACTGCCCCCATGGATTTCGTTCTAGTTTACGCAATTGGCTTGCTGAAACAACCGATGCCCCCTATGAGGTCGCTGAAACTATTCTAAGTCATACAGTTGGGGGGAAAGTAGAGCGTGCCTATCGTCGCACTGACTATCTAGAACAGCGCCGTGTCTATATGGATAAATGGGCGGCATATGTTACTGGTCAATCTTAAGATATGGGGTGCATAACCCCATTATCTGTGGATAACTTTAGCTCTCTTCTCTCTCATTCTTTCTCAATAAGATTCATCACGTATCACATTACAAATTGTATAATAAAATATTGTTTTCTATGAATAAAACATCTTTCTAAATAAACCAAAATGTGGTTAATAAATAGTTATGATTTGTTCTCATTTTTTTACTTTTGAACGGATTTTAGTATGACAGAAAATGATATTCTTTTAACAGACCGTGAAAGTGCAAAACTGCTTCATATGAGTGTTTCAACATTCCGCCGTCATGTAACCAATGGATCTTTGCCAAAACCTTTAAAATTTGGTTTTTTATCCCGTTGGTTACAATCGGATCTTTTGAATGTCATCGAACAAGCAAAACAGCAACGTCAAAGTGACGCGGCATAAAAAAAACCTTGTCACGTAAGGACGGACAAGGCTTTCTCAAACTCATCAACTTGGATGATAACAAAAACCGTCCTGTATCGCAACCTGGTTATAGGATTACTAGTACATTCTACGCCATATTGATTTACATACAATATTGAGATGTTGGATTGAGGAAACAATCCCGCCATTCCAAACGAAGGCAAGGATGGCGCATTGTTGGTCATTACAAGAAAGACTTAAGGCTTGCATTCAGATGCATTTTTATACCTTTTACAAAACGGGCTGTTTAAGCGCTTTTCGACACTTCTCTTCGGGATGACAGCACCAGGCTGACAAATGGGCAAGTTTTCGGCTTTATAGTTTTGACACCAAGTTCCTCCCCATTTATCTTTATAGTGGAATCCTGCTTGAACCATACAGGCATCAATTGTTGCCCATCCATTATTGTTTACCTCTTTATTTTCTGAACCAGGATCGATAAGACTCGGCATTCCACATTCTAATAAGGCTTTTCCTACCTCAGTAGAATCTGCTCCTGGCTTCTCCCACATATTCACGTACCCTGGAGCAGGTTTGTCAATGTTTTCAATGTCACATCCAGCTATACTTAATAAAACTATCCCACTCAATAATTTAAACAGTGTATTCATTTTTTTCTCCATAAATAACCTAAACCTAAATTATCCAAAATTGCATGAGGTGCATAAATTTTTGTATTATCATTATGATGTGCTCCATAATCACGTTTACATGCTGCCGACGCATTACCATAACACCTATGGGTGCTAGATTTAAAGCCGCCTAGAGCTTTCCCTTGCTCTATCATTGGAGTTGCTGGTGGAAATATTGCATAAGGGAACCTTAAGGGTGCCTTATAAAAAGTAGGTAGATTGTGACCAATTCCTGTACCAATGGGATCGAATATATGGTTTTGTAAATAAATATGATCTTTTTTACCATCACTCACATAATATAGTGCATTCGCTATTGATTGAGAGTTATCAGCTGGTCCAAAAAGATAGATATCTGTTTTTTCTGCTATACCGTGAATGCCATGCTTCTCAAAGTCACGCATTCCATTACCCACTGTCAGACTACCCCGGCTATGCGCACTAACAATCGCCCCTGTATTGCCATAACGATAGACAAAATCTTGTAACTTCTTGGTCGAATTACTCCATCTCCCAAAATACTCATAAATCGCTACTCCGTACTCTACGAGCCTGTCTTTAGCTTGTGGGTGGTATGTAAAATAAAGGGGCTCATGCTCATTATCAGCTAACTGAACCGCATTACGCGCTGCCTCATCGGGTGTGTTAAAAATACCATTATAGAACATACGCCTGTTGCCATCAGAGCCAGCTTGTAAATACTGCTCATCTTCAGCATTTAAAAAGTGATACAGAGTAATATATTCTCCATCGCTATCTTTTATAGGTTCTCCATTTTCATCGGTTAAATAGAGTACTTTGCCATTTTCATCATGCGCAATCTCACCTACTGGATGCTCTTTAACATTTGCGACTTCGCGCACTTTGTCCCAGTATCCCAATCCTTCATCCGATAAATCATTGATCATATCTACGCGATTATGCACTGCTCCCTCAAGCGGTGCGACATCTAGCTGTCCTACAGCCTGGTGGGCTGTAGCGGTGTTGCGGTTAAGTGCATCAATGATTTGTCCAGCATCTTGCCCCATCGCCCTCTGTCCAGTTGTATCAGTAAGGATGATGGTGCCATCACTGATAGCAGATTTGGTTTCCCCTTCTGCTGCATCCTTGGCTTTGCCGTGATTTAAAGCATTTTTAGCAATATTTTTTATGATGCCATATTTCCCCTGTTGCAAAGCATCGCCACCAGAAAGGCTAAACCCATGGCTGCTGGCTTTAGCATGCGCACTGTTGCTGATATCACTGGTGCTAATGCTTCCTGTGGTCAGGCTGTTTTTGTCCGCCGAGGCTGTGCTGGAAATAAGTCCTCCGGTCAGCGTTGTTTTGTCTTTAACGTTGATCTTAAAGCCGCCATCACCCGCTTTGATGCCTGATTGCTCCACAACACTATGATAATCGCTGGAGGATTTATCCTTTTGGAAAGAGGCGCTCATGGAGCCCCCACCACCCGTTTGTCCAGCACCAAACCCAACAGAAACAGAGTTTTGCTTGCTGGAAGTTTGTCCCGTATCACTGCGGCTGGTAATGGCGAAATCACCCCCTACTTCCATTTCTACACGCTC
This sequence comes from Bartonella heixiaziensis, assembly GCF_046245125.2. GTDB lineage: Bacteria > Pseudomonadota > Alphaproteobacteria > Rhizobiales > Rhizobiaceae > Bartonella > Bartonella heixiaziensis. Next base: position 1,355,137 of record NZ_CP176404.1, read on the forward strand.
TCCAGAAACCACGGCGCCTGCCAATGTGGTGTTTGCCTGACTTATGGTGTGAACTGTGCCGGTGCCTATAATATGGCTGTTTTTGTGTTGAACTTCATCACTGGAGCCTTCCCCTTGACTAAAAGCAGCACTGCCCGTTGCCCCTGCGCCACCCGTGCCATAACCGGTGCCAACACTCATTGAAGCACTTTCACTGCTATTTTGTGTGCTTTGCGTGTTTTGTGCACTTTCAAAGATGATATCTTTACCTGCTTCCATGGTGATATTTCCGCTCTGTGCATCATTGTCCAGCACATAGATTGGATTGGTACCAGCAATAATATCAGCGCCAACACCATGAATGCTGCCTTTGTGGGCTTGCATGTTGACAGCGCGTCCACCTGCTATGCTATCTGTCACCGCTGTGGAGACTTGAGAAGAGGCTTCTGTTTTCTCAGTTTTAAAGCCCACGGTTACACTGCCAGATGCGCCAGCCAGATTGGCAAGAGCATCCTTGGTGGAGCCCCCCAATCCTCCTAATGAGCTACTCAATCCTTTGGTTGTGTTCCCCTTTTCCCCTGTGTTGCCAGTCAGCCAATTAATAAAGTTCTCTCCTTTATTAAAGAGGTGATTGATTTTCATGCCGGTCAGTATGCCATTAATAACTGTGTTATTGCCATCCTTATTGTTCATACGGTCCGCTGAATCTTTTAAGCCTTGTACCGTGCCAAGGACACCGATATCAGCAGAGGCTGTCACACCAGCAAAAGACTTTTCATGCTTTTCTTTTGCGTTAGAGGTATCATAGCTTTCCGATAGGGTGATATTATTGCCAGCGTCAATGTTGACATCACGATCCGCTGAAACAATGGCTGCTTGCATATTTACATCATTGTCAGCAGTAATCTGCACATCTTGGCGTGCCGTGATGTGTGATTGTGTGGAAGTGGTTTCCCATTGATCGCCCGTATCTTTGGCGCTTGCAATTCCAACACCTACAGAAGCACCGCTGTTGCTCTTTTCAAACTGAATGCCAAAGCCTGTACGTTCTTCCTTTGAGCTTGAGGAATGGCTATTATGACCAACAAGCACATTGACATCACGAGCTGCCGAAAGGTTAATATTCTCACCTGCAAGATCAGAACCAACAATTGTCACATTTTTTTTCTTGGCAGTGATGTTGATCGTGCCATCAGCATTGAGAGAAGAACCTTGATGCTCAAAACTCTCTTCATTTTCTGTCTTTCCCTCACTCCCGTATATCGACACAAAGCCCTTGCCTGATCCCACACCAAAACCTGTTTTATGCTCCTCTGAATGGCTGCTATGATGATCTGTCATGCCATCAATCGTCACACTTTCTCCGCTCACATTGATATCTTGACCGGAAAGCAGATGAGAAGCAGAAATCTTGGCTTCTCCTTGTGCGTCTAACACGATGTTGCCCGTCGCCCCAAGGATAGAGGAGACCGTTGTGGTATGCGATTGAGATGTATCGGACGATTCCTCATGCAAAAAGCCACTTGATGACGATTGTGCTTGCTGATCCAAGTGTTCTTGGGCGCCTTTTATGACAATCTTTCCCCCAGAGTGAATGGTAATATCCGCTTGTTTCTGTTCTCCTGGTGCTTCCTCTCCTGACGTTTCCTCTGCCTTACCGGCTATGAGCGTCGAGGCTAAAACTTCCGTGTTGTTTCCAGATTCAATGGCAACGCCTTTGCCCCCAGATATAAGTGAACCGGAAACTTGGGTAGCATCCACCTTGTTATGCACGGATTTGCTGCTACTAAATGCTCCACCCTCTTTGTGGTACGACATCTCATAGTGTAAGCTATCCTCTGCATTATTGATGAGAATATCATTGCTGGATTTCAACCCTACCTTGCCCTCAGCCGCAATGGAACTACCTGTGATAGTGAGATCATGCGGCTTGCCATCCTGCCCTGCAATGACCGTGGTATCACCTCCCGATTTTATCGAAGAGCCAACCGCATGAGAGGCTTGCATATCCACTTTCGTGTTTTTGGTGCGAAGATGATATTCCACTTCATCGTTTCTTACCCCTATCGCTATCTCCCCTTGGGCGCCAAGTCCAACATTGCCCTTCGCATCGATATCGGAAGCAGAAATATGGATATCTTGACCTGAGAGGACAGTAGTATCTTTTCCAGAACTTAAATGAGAGCCATTGTGCAAGGCGACATGGGAGGTTTGATCCCCGCGATGGCTATTGGCACTGTTGCGTGTGGCATCAATCGAAACATTACCCTCAGCTTTTAAGAGAAGATTATCCTTTGTTTGAACATCAGAGCCTAGAACATTGAGATCCTTTCCAGAGGCAAGTGTCGTTGAGCCCCCAGAATTGACTTGCGATTTATGATGCATAGTGGCATCACCCTGTTCGCTGTGGTAATGCGTTTGTGCTGAACCTATTGTTAAATTGCCCTGCTCTGTGGCCATGGCAAGATCACCCTTCGTGGTGATCCCCACCCCTGAAGCTGTGATATCTTGTTTGGCAATCACGCTCGCATTGCCCCCAGCAGAAAGTGCCTCGGTGTTTAAAACGGTCTCCACGCCGTCAACCGTTGTGCGCCCTGCATCTAAACGAATATTCTTCTCCGCAAGTAAAACAGCATCACCACCCGCCGCAAAATGCCCCCCTTGACTGAGGATATCCCCGCCATGCACATGCAATTGGTGGTTTGCCGCAATCCGTCCTGAATTGGTTATCGTGGAATTGCTCGTATTTTGGCTGGTGATATTGACATCATCGCCCATGATCAAAGCCCCAGCAGAAACAAAGGAGGCTCTGTCTTTTTCAGGGATATAAAGCACCGGCGCATAAACATCCATGCCCTTGACCTGTTGGCGCACATAAATCACCATCGGCGCTTCTAGGGACGCCAATTGTTCTTCACTCAAAGCCTCACCAAAGGAGAGATTGTGGGCTTTTGCATAGTCTGCCCCGACATCCAGCAAAGTTTTGACTTGTTCAATGGCATCACTTCCAGGAATAAAGGAACCTTTGCCCAAACCTTGACCAACAAGATCACGCATTTGTTTTTCAATCAGCTGCTTTTCAAAATATGCATCGCCTAAGAAAAAAATCTCTCTGTCAGGATTGTAGCCAATTCTGTTCAAATAATAAGCTGAGCCATAAAACTTGCCAACATCAAGGAATTCTGCCCGCGTTTCATAAATGAAATTCTGGTTGGGCAGCGTGCCCCCAACACCCCCCGATTGGGGCTTTGGTAAAGGGAGCCCCTCAGAAAGTTCCCCTGCACTATTGATATCAATTTTCGGTGTAAACAAAGCACCAGCCCCGGTTAAACCACTTAAGGACTCCAGTGGATTGCCTCCAGCCGCTTTGGCTTCAAAATGCGCATCCCCTGTAATCGAACCTTCCGCTGCCGTGTTATTGAGTTGATCGACCACCAGATTTAAAGTGCCACCCGCTTGGACAAGACCTGGAACGGTATCAAGAGCTTCTGAGCCAGTATGGCGAAACGTACCATTGGCTATATCTAAAGAAACATCGCGGCTTCCATCAGCTTTATAGCCATAACAATTGTCTGTATCTGCTTTACAATGCATAAAGATTTTTTTATAAGCCGTTGCCCCTGAATTGGTCAGCGTCTTGGCGTGGATATCAGCATTTCCCCCTGCTTCTATAGAGCTATAATGGTTGTCAATGGTATCAGCGTTAATGATGAGATTGCCACTAGATTGTATCATCCCCGAAACAGTTGGTTTATGCGAAAACCCTTGCGTGACAGTTTCTTCTGTCATATGTGACCAGTTTTCGTTTATTGACCCGAACCATCCTCCCTTCCGCAGAGAACCATTCCATACAAACTCTTCTATGTCTCCTTTTCGAGCATTATGTTTCCAAGTAAATGCCTTATAGACTGTGCCATCTTTTAAAGTTGCAGTGCCATAGGTTCCTTCTTTGTTATCCCAAAGTTGTTGCTCAAATATAAAGTGTTTTGGACCTACTATCCCATGCTTTCTTTTAGAAAGTTTTCCTTTTCCCCAACGATCCCAGTCCATATCATGATATAAAGGCCTACCATCGAGAAAATTATATTTGTCTGGTTTTTCGAATGAAATATCGCTATATTCCGTTTTTTCTGTGATGACAGGCGTGCTATCGGCTTCGTTTTTTAGGGTGTTGGTTTGGATATTTAAGTTTCCACCAGCTTGAATAAAGCCCGCTTTGTTAACAAGGGAAAGGCTTTTTCCGCTGCCATCTGCATTGGTGAAAGATAAATCACCCTCTGCCATTATGGCACCAAAATCATTGAGCAAAGCGCCATCGACTTGTAAAGCACCACTTCCCCCAGCATAGATTAAGCCCGTTTTGCTGTTGGTTACATTGCCCGTCACGCTAAAGACTAAATCCTGCCCTGCTGCCAATTGACCGCTATTTCCAAACTCCCCCGTTTTGATCACGAAATCTCGCGCCGCTAAAACAGAAGTTGCCTTATCCACCATAACGCTTGGAGCAATAAAGAGAATATCTCCAGTCCCCCCCTCATCTGTCACGGCTTGTAGCCGCGCATGGTGAATATCAAGGGCATTGGTGCTGTTAAAATCTAAACCACCATAAGTCAATTCGCTGCCCGAGACATCAATATGATCTGCAATTAAATACAGCGTTTGCGGCGTGTAAATATGAGAACGATTATTGCTTAAATCGAGAGTGTTTGCTGTCAATCTCACATCCCCCTCGGTAGACAGCACATTCTCAACACTGATCTCTCCAGATACCGATGTCAATGCTGCGTTGCCATAGCCAATGACCTGATCATAATAAATGTCGTTGCCAGCAAAAATTTCAATATTGCCACCACTGGCAATCTGACCAACCTTCACCCCTTCTTTTGCTGTAATAGAAAGAAAGCCCTTTTTATCTAAAACAAGATCCCCTGAACCGCCGGTAGAAACGACACCTGTCATCAGTGTGCCAGCATCAAGGCTGCCAACCTTTAAAACAGCTTCTTCACCCGTCATCAGCGAAGAAAAGTCAACCGTCCCGCCCTCAATATTTGCCTTGCCATGAGCTAAAAGTTGCCCAAAATGAACCGGAGCATTTGTTTCTGGTTGTGCTTGAATGGCAACATTTTGATGCGACAGGATTATTTGAGAAACAGAAAGTCCGTTATGAGAAACCAGGGTGATATCTCCTGCTCCATAAACACTTTCAGCAACAATCTCACCTTGACTGCTCTGGAGATCAACATCCCCTTGGGTGCCAAGAACAACAACACCAGTAGCACCCGTTGCCGTCATATCAACCCCACCGGCTAAAAGCTGCGCCTTTATATCACCACCGGCATGTGCCTTGAGGTTCCCTTGCGCTAGAACATCCCCCTCAAGCCTCAAGTCTCCACCCGCCTCAAGAACCATATCAACCCTACCAGCTAAAAGATGCGTTTGGATATCACCACCGGCATGTACCTTGAGGTTCCCTTGCGCTAAAACGTTCCCCTCAATCTTCAGCTCTCCGCCTGCCTCAAGAGCCATATCAGCGCCTGACCCTAGCCCTGAAACTTGAAGAGTTTGGCGCGAAGACAGCTCCATGTTGCCCCCAGACGTTGCATTTCCGGCAATCGATAAAAGCCCATCCTGCGCCTCTATTTTCAAATGACCCTCAGCGCCAACGGTTTCTAACGTGACACCTTTTTTTGCTGCAATCTCAATATGCTTTTTCGAGGTGATGTGTTTTGCTAATACGCTCTGGCTTTTCGATTTGAGGACAACACCCCCATGACCAAAAACATTCTTCAGGGAGATTTTCCCGTCAGCAGAAAGATGCAACTGCCCCGCATTGGCTGCCATATCATGACGCATGCGAACCCCAACACCTTTTTCCGTCGCCACAAGTTTAATCTGATCCGCCTGTAGAGCCCCCAAAGCAGAACCATCTATCGCATATTCCGGTTTACCAGTAATATCGGTCAGTTCTTTCATTTCCCGTGAAGCGTAATCAAAGTGACCCGTCCCTGCTGTTACACCAATTTCTCTGCCGGCAACAGGTCCTTCAAAATGCACCGTGCGTGAGACAATATCGACAATATCAACAGCCCCCTTGCCAGAGAAAAAATTGGCTCCTCTTGCTCCAAAGGTGATGTCCCCACCTCGCACCTCAAAGCCTTTCAAAAAACCGCTCGCATCAATTTCGGGTACACCTGTGGTTAAAGTCGCATGGGGCGTATTGATAAAACCGCAACCATCACAGCTTATCCCATTGGGATTGGCTATAATCACATCGGCTTGATGCCCAAAAACCTCTCCTGGACCATTCAAGGCACTGCGCTTGCTGCTGGTGACTTCATTTAAAATCACTTTCGCCGAACCCGTAACACGCAAATGCGGATTGCCCGGCATAATGCCCCCCAACTGCGATTGCCCCACTTCTTGCGCATGATTGTTCCAAATCACACCTGGATTGCCAATATTAAAATCATCATATTTATTGTGTGATAAGCCCTTGCCATTGGGGGTAACAATATCAATCGAGGGAACCCCATTGGGCGCTGCTACTATATCTGGGCGATGAGCGGCATTAGCGTTAGGATCCACAGTAATTTGCGCCTGTAACGCTGAAGGTGCGAATAAACAAGAAAAACCAAGTCCCCCAAATAAAACCTTTTTGAGCATCGTACTGGAGACCAAAACACCTAATAAAGCTGCTCTTTCTGCTTTCTTCTCATATCTCATACGTTAACTCCCCAATAAAAAACGCTTAAAGTTCCATTGTTAATGTCATAAAAAATGTTCCTGATTTTTTGTGCTTAACTGTGCTCCAAAAAATACTGGAATAACTGGCATCAAGAGAGACCATGCCTCCCGCAAGCTTGACACCCGCTGTCCAACCGGCAAGCTGATCACTCTTAATCCCATACAAGGGTTGTGCAAAAACACGCCCATAATCCAAACCAACATAAGGGCGAAGTTCACCAAAAACCTTTTTGAAGGTTGCGTGATTGCTCCACGGAATGGTGCGTAGCAACAAATCATTCCGGCTAAAAAAACCGTTATTGCCAAAAAGCAAACTCTCACGCGTGCCACGAACATTGGAGGCGCCCCCCAACGAAATCTGTTCAGCACCCAGTAAATTATGTGGTGAATATTGACCACTCAAAAGATTGCTCAGTATAAAGTCAAAGCCCCCTACCTTAAAAGGCGTCATAACGCTGAGTGTGCCGGTAAATTTGGCAAATTGTGGCTCCGCATCTCCTGCTCCTGGATCGTGCTTCTTGACTGAATGAAACAAGGGGAGTCCTTGCAAATAACTCACATCAAAAGTCCAAGTTCCACCCAGCATCTGGCGCGAATGCGAAATCCCAAAATTGGCGACGCTATATTGACGGCTGCCCACTTCAATCTTATTGCCAAGAAGGTAATTGTTGGTTCTTTTATAAGAAAGACCTAAATTCAAGGTTGTAAGGGAAACACCATCACGATAAAGAACTCTGCTTGTACTGGCGTGTAACTCACTGGAATCCCCCGTCGTCTCAATATCGGTAAAATTGCCAGGAATAATGCTTTGGTAATTATAAACAGTGCCATTCAATCCAAAGGTCCAATAACCATACGGAATACTCACACTCGCTGAAATGTTATTGCTATGTCCTTCTTGCTTGCTCCCACCCCAATAATCTGTCTGACTGCGCTGATAGTTAAAATCCCACGCATCATTCATCCCTAAAATATTTTCTACCCTTAAGCCCGCACTATAACGCGCATAACCCGTGGAAGATTGTCCCATATTGTCATGAGAAACAGTAACCTTGAAAGTTTTATCGGGATGATTGTTAATATTGACAATGGTGCTCCCTTCTTCACGCCCTGGAAGAAGTTCGCTTTGAGCGTGCGCTGAACTCAAACGGTTGATCTGATCAAGCCCCTGTTCAATATCGCGCATGTTCAAAACATGACCTTGAAGCCCAGGAAAAGCACTCCACACAACATTGTTATAACGAGATGCCGGTGAACCATTATAGTAAATCTCTGAGAGCTTGCCCTCAATGACAACAAATTTGAGCGTCTTGCTGTTTTTGATATCTTGATCAGGAATGTAAAAACGCGCCGTCACATAGCCTTGATCCAAATAAACTTTGGTTAACTTCTTGATTAAGAGCTGAATATCGACAAGCCCGATACATCTTCCAACATAAGGCTCTGTTACGGCTGATATAAAGCGCTTTTTGACATGATGCACTCCCTCAACAACAATAGCATGAATGGGAAAACATTGCTTCCCACCCAAAAGCGTTTCTGGATTTTGCTCTGAAGGCGTCTTTATCCTTTTAGGCGTTAAAGCGCGTAATTTCTCAATTCTTTCTAATTGCTGCTTCTCAGATTGTTGGCGAGAAAAATTATCGGTTGGGGAATGAAAAACAGCTGAAGAGCGCGCATAAACACTTACACCTGTAAACAAGCCAAAGAAAACAATAATGGCACGAAAAATTCTCAAAAGAGAACTTTGGCGTAAAAATACAGAAAACAATACAGATTGCCCCGCTTTGCACTATTCATGAAGCATTATTTAAAAGAACTTCATGAACCTCTAACAAGACCACTCAAAACAGCCACTGCCCTATAACGCTTTTAACAAAAGCACATGCCTCTGTTACCAAAGAAAAGTGACACTAGAAAAACTGCTTTATTTAAATTGCTGAAGATTTCTCCCCCACATTTATGTAGAAAGACCTCTAAACAAAACTGTTTAGCGCGTCAATGTTTAATACATCAATATCCCCAGTTTAACGCTACAATATATTTATCAATAATTAGAGATAAATTCACTCTCCAGCTCCTCTAAACCACTCAACACGCATATAAACGAGACATCGTGCTATCAAGCACATTCTGTCGTCAAAAACCATCATAGAAAACAATAAGAAATCTCTTTGAGAGCCTTTCAAGACAATCACGCAAAACTCTTTTAATGGCATTCTCATCAAAGGAACCTTTCTCCAAAAGCAAATGATCTGAGTGACCTTATCAGAAGAGTTTTGTCAGTGTTGTCAGTTCTTTTTAGAGCCTATACTATTTTTTTTAAATGAGAGAAAATTAAAAACATTATATTTCAATACGTTAGTATTTTAAAAACATAACTCATATCACTATTACAATCTTTAAAGATAACTAATGATGTGAATTGATTAAAACTTGTCAGTTATGTGTCAGTAAATTGAACTGACAAAGTGGATTATTTTAGTGCTTCTATAAAACCTATCAAAATACTCATTCTGATATCTTAAAGTACATATTGAATCTGTCTTGATGAACACGTGAAACAAACAGCAAATTTCACTATTTTGCTGATTTTGTCTCGTGTCATGGGCTGTTGATAAACAAGCTTAAAAAGATTTTTTGAAAAAATTTATCCGCTTTGGAATGACTTTAACTCATTTTGCACTCGATATTTGGTTTGAATCAATTTAATAAACTCCATTTTGATTATTTTGAAGAGAATTAATCAATAGAATATATTGCCATGGAGTCTATTCTTTATGCTTCAATCTATTAAGTCTGATAATGAACACGTCACTTTACGCTCTCTGTTGGAATATTATCGTCAACAAGCTAAATCACTTCGTGAATTAGGAACTCTGTTTGAAAACCTTGTCATAGCTTATTTGACGAAAGACCCTCTTCATTATGGACGCTACGAAAAGGTAGAAACCTATTATGAATGGGCTAAAGAGCATGAAGGTTGGAATAAAAATGATATCGGTATTGATTTGGTGGCTAAGCTTCGTCATCAAGAAGGATATGTGGCTATTCAGTGTAAGTGTTATAAAGCAGATCATCAGATTAGTAAAAAGGATATTGATAGCTTTATCGCGGCATCTGGAAAAGACATTTTCAAATATCGTCTTCTCGTTGATAGCACGGAAGTAGAATTAAGTGACAATGTGAATGCCATGATTAAAGGACAAGTGATACCCGTTTATCGTATTGACCTTCGTCATATGGAAAACAGTCGGATAGATTGGCAAATCTATGCAACCAAAAAAGAAGTTCTTCTTAAATCAACAAAAGAGCCTCGTCCCCATCAAGAAGAAGCCATCAAGAAAGTCTGTGAAGGGTTAAAAGAAGCAGATCGTGGCAAGCTGATTATGGCATGTGGAACGGGGAAGACTTTCACAAGCCTTAAGATAGCAGAACACATAGCAGGAAAAGGCAAGCGTGTTTTGTTTCTGGTACCTTCTCTGGCTTTAGTCTCGCAAACAATCCGTGAATGGACAGCCGATGCACAAGTGCCTTTACGCTCCTTTGCCGTGTGTTCCGATACACAAGTGGGAAAGCGTCGTAAAAACCAAGATGATATTGTTGGCATGGAAACATCAGACCTTGTTCTCCCTGCTACAACAGATGCGAAAGCCCTTGCCAAAGAAGCTTGTGAAAACCTAGCAGATGCAATGACGGTCATCTTTTCAACCTATCATTCTATCCAAGTGATTTCGGATGCACAAAATACCCATGGGTTACCTGAATTTGATCTGATCATTTGTGATGAAGCCCATAGAACAACTGGTGTTGTGTTGGGAACAGAAAAGCATGAATCTGAATTTATCAAGGTTCATGACAATAGCATTATTCGAGGCAAAAAACGCCTCTACATGACAGCAACCCCAAAGATCTTTAGTGACAAGCTGAAAAGGAATGCTTTCTTATCCAATAACGTTTTGGTGTCCATGGATAATGAAAAACTCTATGGCAAACAACTTTACACTTACAACTTTTCACGTGCTTTAGAGGATAAGCTGTTATCACCTTGTAAAGTTATCATATTAGTTGTCAACGAAAAAGAAGTAAGCCAATCCATTCAACATCTGATTACCGATAAGAATTATGAACTTATTCTCGATGATAGGACCAAGATTAATGGCTGTTATAGAGCCCTTACCAAAATGGATCTGAAACTTGATCTTGAAGATGACCCCAAGCCTATGCGTAGAGCTTTAGCTTTTTGCAAAGATATTGATACTTCTAAACGCATATGCAAAAGATTCAAAAAAGAAAAAGTGCAAGAATCTTTGCGCGCTCTTCATAAAAACTATAAAGATACTCCCCCTCTTAACTGTACCCTTGCCCATATTGATGGAACCTTTAGTGCTAAAGAGCGTACAAAACAACTCGACTGGTTAAAAGAAGATGCGGGGGAAAATACCTGCCGTGTGCTCACCAATGTAAGATGTCTTTCTGAAGGTGTGGATGTTCCTGCTCTTGATGCTGTTCTATTTTTACATCCGCGCAAAAGTCAAATTGAGATTATTCAAGCAATAGGACGTGTTATGCGTCGAGCAGAGGGTAAAAAAAGAGGCTATATCATTCTACCCGTTGGGATACCCGCTGATATTCCGCCGGAAATAGCCTTAGAAAAAAACCAAAAGTATAATGTCATCTGGCAAGTTCTCAATGCTTTACGTGCCCATGATGATAACTTTAATAAAATAATTCACCATATGCACAAAAAACAAGACGTAAGCGATGCTCTTGAAATCGTTGCTGCTTCTCAAGAACTTGCGTTAGAAGATACGACCACGGTTATTGATGATTTACCTACACGCTCAAAATTAGAATATTCAGGACTTAATATTGGGTTAGCAACTTATGAATCCTCTCACACATGTGAAGAACAAGGAGAACTCCCCCTTTTTTCTAAATGTAAAGATGTCATTAAAGCTGCTATTGTTAATAGATTTTACGATCCTAGCTATTGGAAAAAATGGGCAATAAATGTTGGTGATCTCGCTCAAACTCATATCGCACGCTTAACTGAAGTTTTGACGAAATCAGAAACTGAAACACGGCAGGTGTTTAATGATTTTATGACCGAATTGCGTAGCAATTTGAATACGACTGTCTCTGAACAAAATGCGATTGAAATGCTTGCGCAACATCTCGTGACGCGTCCAGTCTTTAATGCTTTATTTGAGGGGCATCAGTTTGTTCAAGAAAATCCCGTATCTTGTGCTTTACAACGTGTACTCAATGTCCTTGATAAAGTTACCCCTAAAGAAGAATCTCAAGATCTCAAAAATATTTCTAGGAGCGTACAATTTTACACACGTGGAATTACCACTCTTGAAGCACAACAAAGCTTAATTGTAGAGCTTTACAATGAATTTTTCCGTCATGCTTTTCCACGTACGGTAGAAAAATTAGGAATTGTTTATACGCCCGTTGAGGTTGTTGATTTTATCATTCATTCTGTTGATGATGTTTTACGCAATGAGTTTGGAAAAAGTCTAGGGTCACGTGGTGTCTCTATTCTCGACCCTTTTACAGGTACTGGTACCTTTATCACACGGCTTTTACAATCTAAACTGATAAAACCAGAGGATATGGAATATAAATACCGTTACGATATCCATGCCAATGAGATTATCTTGCTCGCTTATTACATAGCAGCCATTAATATCGAAGCAACTTATCATGGTCTTATGAAAGGGAATTATATCCCATTCAAGCATATTGGTTTGGCTGATACGTTTCAGACGCTAAAAAAGCAAGATCTAATACAACGTCTATTAAAGGAAAACAGTGAATATTTAGAACTTCAGAAAAATCTCAATATTGAAGTTATTTTTGGCAATCCTCCTTATTCAACAGGTCAAAAAAGTGCTAATGATAATGCAAAGAATACGCCTTATCCGATATTAAATGACCGTATTGATGAAACTTACGCCGCTCAATCTAAAGCAAGTCTTCTACGAAATTTGTATGATAGTTATATTCGTGCTATTCGCTGGGCAAGCGACCGTATAAAAGATTGTGGTGTGATTGGTTTTGTTACAAATGCAAGTTTTATAGATACAAAATCTATGGATGGCTTACGCAAATGCCTCGTTGAGGAATTTAGCAGCCTTTATATTTTCCATTTGCGGGGGAATGCTCGGACCTCTGGAGAACAACGTAAGAAAGAAAGTGGTGGAATTTTTGGTGAAGGATCTCGTGCCCCTATAGCGATTTCTATTCTCGTAAAAAATCCAAAATCCAAACAACAGGGGAAAATATATTTCCGTGATATTGGAGATTATCTCACAAGAGAAAAAAAGCTTAAGACAATTAAAAAATTTGGTAGCATTAATGGTATTACACGAAGTAAACAAGGTTGGCAAATAATTACACCAGACAGACATGGTGATTGGCTTGGTCAACGTGATAACAATTTCAAAGCATTTTTAGCCATGGGTGTTAAGAAAGGTCATGATAAAAAGCTTTTTGAAAATTTTTCGTGTGGTGTTGTAACTAGCCGTGATGCTTGGGTATACAATTCAAGCCATGAAGTTTTAGCGAAAAACATAAGTAATATGATTACCTTCTATAACAGTGAAGTAAAACGTTTTAATAATGCTTATGGACATGTTGATCGTAGGATACGTAAAAATGCTGTAGACAATTTCGTAAATTCAGATGCTAAAAAAATCAGTTGGAGCCGTGCTCTTAAACAAGATTTAGCAAAAGGAAAGATTTTTAAATTTGAAGCTACATGCCTTATGCAAAGTTTATACCGTCCTTTTACACAACAGTGGCTCTATTACAATCGTGCCTTTAATGAAATGGTTTTACAAATGCCGCGAATATTTCCGATAGGGAAAACGGCTGAAAATAAAGTAATACAAATTACAGGTGTAGGAGCAAGAAGTGGTTTTTCTGTTTTGATGAGTAAGGATTTACCTAACCTTCACGCAATAGATACAGGTCAATGCTTTCCAAGATACTTTTATGAAGATATTACCTCCTTAAAATCTAAAGATAATAATCAGTCACATTTATTTACAAATGCTACAGAAGAAAGTAAAATAGCTGATTTACAAAAGCGTGATGCCATTACGGATGAAGGGCTAACATATTTTAAAGCTGCTTATCCTAATGAGACCATAACAAAAGATGATCTATTCTACTACGTTTACGGTCTACTTCATTCGGAAGATTACCGTGCTCGTTATGCTGATAACCTCTCTAAGGAATTACCTCGTATCCCTTGTGTAAAAACTGCTGATGATTTTTGGAAATTTGTAACAGCGGGGCGTAAACTCGGTCATTTGCATGTAAACTATGAAGATGTGGAACCTTATCCAGTGACCTTTAAAAAGGGTAATCCAAAACTAACTGATATCTCTAATCCAGAAAAATTTTATTACGTTACAGAAATGAAATTCGCTGGGAATAGTAAAGCAAAGAATAAATCAATTGTTTTTTACAACCATAATATCACAATGACAGATATACCTAAAGAAGCTTATAGCTATATTGTAAATGGTAAATCCGCTCTTGAATGGGTTATGGAACGTCAATGTGTAAAGACTGATAAAAAGAGTGGTATTGTGAATGATGCCAATCGTTATGCTGTTGAAACCATTGGCAATCCTGCCTACCCTCTAGAATTATTTCAAAGGGTTATTACTGTAAGTTTAGAGACAATGAAAATTGTTAAGAACCTACCAAAATTGGAAATAAGAGAAACTGAATAGACTTACAAAGCATGCTCACATAATGGGCATGCTAATCTTATTAAAGCCGCTTATGTATTAGTTTAAATAAAAGTTTATTTTATCATCTGTTATGAGATAACTAAGATAGGAAAGAATTACGTTATCAGAAATCCTTTAATGGACTTTTGTAAATTTTGTAAACGTATCATCTTGTGAGTTGATTACCTATAATCTTAAAAGAGATAATTTATCATGCGTTATTCTAAAAAGAAGAAACTTGCACTTTTAGATACTCTTATTTAGATTGCTTTAAGACTTTTAAGAAACCCTATCTTAAAGTGAATACGCTTCTTTTACATTGCCTTTAAAAGATTATACCGTAATCTAAAATGATAGCTTTATTGTTTTCAAAAGCTTTGTTGTGAATACTTATATTACTTTACGCTTTTAATTCCCTAATTTTTGAAAAAAGTATAAGCACCCCATATACCCCCAAAACCCCTACAAAATATATATTACAGGTTGTATTTATAGGTTGTTTACATTAGAGCCCCTTATAAACAAAATTCACAAAAAATTAAAATTCATTTAGTAAAAAAAATGATAGGTTATAAAGATAAAAATACGCATTATGAGAGCGTTTTAAATATTATAAATGTATAGATTCAAAACATAACGCAATCGTTTCATAAAGCCTATAATATAGCTTTAAAAGCACATAAATATAAAAGAAGCAATTGATAATCATATGACAATATCAATACATAACGTATTTAAAAGATACAAAAAAATATCAAAAAAGATAAAATATTATTTGACAATAAATACGTATTTTGTTATAGAAATATTCAAGTGCTGAAAACACTTAACGATTAGCGGATAGGTTACGAAACAATCTTTCCAAGTCTTTAAAATACTGACTGTTTTTTATACGTATTAAAGCGTATAATGATTTTGTCGGGTGTGTCACACCATGCAATACCCTTATGGGAAAAGTGTGACGACGGACTAATCGCCGTGTTTTCAACGCCCGGCGCCTTTATAGCGCGTCAATTGAAAACTTCATTACGATTAGAAAGAATTTAAAATGAAAAATTCTATATCAAAAAACACCCCCGTTTCCTCTAACATTTCAAATGAAACCGCATCTGTTAATAAACAAGAGCCTGCAAAAAAATACGAATTTATTGATGATTGTGAATATATAGATGGTCATTTCTTAACTCGAATTAGAGCCTTAAGAGACTTTGGAGATGTTAAGGCTGGTGATCTCGGCGGCTATATCGAAAATGAAAGCAACCTCTCTCATGAGGGTAATTGCTGGGTATATAATAAAGCGCGGGTCTTCCAAAATGCACGCGTTTTTGGAAATGCTAAAGTAAAAAGCTTTTTTGTCGACGTCTATGGCAATGCACAAATTTATGGGAATGCTATTTTTGAAGGTATGACATTAAAGGACAATGCAAAGCTGTCGGGCAATGCGCATGCTAACAACGCCGTTGTAATTGAAGGAAATGCACAAATTTATGATAACGCCCGGGTAACTGATCATGCTCATATTTCTGATAATGCTGTCATTTGTGATTATGCCCATGTCGGAGGCAATGCAAAAATAAGTGGCTCTGCTTATATTTGTGATGAATCGCGTATTTTTGATGATGCCGTTATTTGTGATGCTCTTATCTCTGGCAATTCTTATATTCATAGCAATGCCTCTCTAACTGCTAATGAAGATATCTGTGATGATGCATATCCTGAGTTTGGTAGCGAAGATGATTATTATCGTCATGAATATTATGCTGATTGTGAGGGCTATTATGACGATGATAATGACAGCCAATATGAAAGTGACGCTGCGTAATTGAACGCACGGGTGGTGCGGGGGGGGGCGCCCCCTTTTCAAGCAAATATTCCCATTCCAAATTTTAGCAAATCTTTATCACATTAGATTGTGAGGGTGTTCTTATGTGCAAAAAATACATTATAACAAATGAAAGCAAACAAATTAAAGATCGGATGACTAAACAGATTACAAACCTTTATCGCATTAAAGCTCTAAAAGATTTTGATGATGTCAAAGCTGGCGATCTAGGCGGCTTTATTGAAAAGGAAGCCAATCTCTCTCATGAGGGCAATTGCTGGGTTTATGATGATGCATGGGTTTATGGGCATGCCCGTATTTGTGACAATGCAAAAATACGTCATAACTCTCAAATCTGTGGTCATGTCTATGGCAATGCTGAGATTTATGGCAAGGCTTTTATCTCTCAATATGCAAAAATTTATGACAATGCTTGTGTCTATGGCATTGCCCATGTGGCTGGTTATGTTTATGGCAATGCCCATGTGGGAGGGAGCGCCCGTGTTTATACAGAAGCACATATCTATGACAATGCTCACCTTTCTCATAATGCGTGGGTTTATAATTATGCAAGGGTTTATGGGCATGCTCAAGTTTCGGGTTCTGCCTGTGTTTACAGCCATGCTAAGATTTATAATTATGCTGTTGTTAATAGCCGTGCAAAAATTTATGGCAAGGTTTATGGCAATGCTAACGTGGGGGGCAATGCTGAGGTTTATGGTTCTGTTTATGGCAATGCAAAGATCTCATATTATGCAAAGGTCTGGGGTAAAGCTTATGGCAAGGCAAAATTAAACAGACAAAGTAAGCTAAGGGTGGTACCCAAAAATTGTGAGGTTTATGAAAGCGATAATGTTATCAAGATTGTTGATACAACAGAATAAAAAAAACAAGCGTGGGGGCGCTTTTCTTATGGCTATAAACGCATCATAAAAGAGAGAATTCAAAAAAGAAAGCCGTGCCATTTACGTGACGCGGCTTATGAATGAAGATATAACGAATGACTGATAAATATGAGTTTACCTTCTCCTCTTTGTCTCAATAAGTGTCCTAAAATTTGAGGGAGGTGAAATCACTCAATCCAAATTTGGATTAACCTCATTTGATTTCGTATTTTTAAACTGTAACCTTTAAAACATTTTTTGCTCACTCGCTTGCATATGTCATTAAAAGGCTTTTGATTTCATAAGACATAACATTGTGACCTTCATTATCTTTATTTTCTACTCCGGTAAAAAAATACCGTGGTTATAAAATCATTATTTTTTAAATCCTTTTATGCAATCTTTAATGAACTCAATCTATAAGCTTATGACAGTTGCAAAGGACTACCCTCTTATAAGATGATCTAATGTTGCGATAACATCTTTAGATTTTACGCTTCTCAATTTTGAGAACTGTAATTTTATGTTTTTATCATGCGATTAACAATCCAATCATTAAAACAAGATGTGATCTTTAAAGGTATATTATCGATAATTACAAACAACTAAATTTTAAACAATGTGATTTGTGCTGTGATAAAAACGTATCATAAAATTTATAAACTGTTATGAATGATATCGGCTTTTCATTTTATTTGAATGCACACATGCGTTATAATATTTGCATCATGATTTGCTTTTTATGGTCTATTCATACATGGCAATCTTATATAAAAAAGGGTCAAATGAATCACGTATAAAAGAATGGATTCTTAAGTGGATTCATATAAAATAATTACACAAAACCTATTGATTTTATTGTGTTTTTTGATATTATGCCGAAATCGAAGTGATCAAAGCGCCACGAGGCAAAATTCCGATTTTTTCCGTAAGATGCTTATCTTTATGAGAGATATTCAAACGTAAGAAACTCACCTGTTGGGTGTGAAGATTTCTCCCCTGTAGTGGAGGTGGTAATTGATCTGCCATGTCTTGCTTCCTCCCTATGATTAATTATCAGGTTCACCGCTGTAGGTGGGGATAACAATCGTTCCAAAATCTTGCGCTGCTTGAGAGCTATTTGGAAATTTGAAACGGGTTTTCTTCATGCCAATCAGTGTTTTCGCAGACAAACCATAGTAACGTTGATAGTCGAAATGTTCTTCCACCAATTTATAGCGATTGACATTGCGATTGTTCCCAAAAGCCATAACAATACTCTGTGCACCAAGCAAAACAGCGCGACGCACACTTTTTTTCGCTGTATGATCGGTAGATTTAACCCCATGGGTGACATGCTCTGATTCACGTAAAATCACACCATTATACATGCCTAAAGAACCATCAAAGATTGGGTTTTTCGCACGAGAGCCTGTGTAAGCAGCTTTCTGAATATCAAGCCACTGACCAGTCTCTGTATTGGTACGCAATTGCATCACTTGTGTTGGATGCAAATAGAGAACATAAACACTCTCCCCATTCACACGCACTGGTCGAATTTTGGGATTAGCAAGTTTCGCCATTTTTACAGCTTCGTCAATAAGCTTCAAACTAAAGCTGTGTTTTGGCGCTTCACTCAGCTCTTCATCCTTGGTTTTACCATCTGGACGGATAATTCGCTTACTACTTGGTGCAAGAGGTTCATTAAATCCATAATGCACATTCTCGATATCTATCATCCGATCTTCAAAAGAGATTGTCCTTGCTGTATATCCGCAAGCTTGAATGAAAAACATCAAGCTTAAGCGATCTGCATACCAATCAACTAAGCCATCTTTTGCTTCGTCACGCAAATCAAACGTTGTACGTTGTTGCGCTATACTACCTTCATTTTCTACACGAACTGCATGCGAAAGTTCGTCAATATATAGTCTGTCATGAAGGAATTGTAATGCCTCTTCATTCCCCTCAAGCGTCTGTCCTGAGGTAACACCCCGTCCCAAAAGCTGTGTACGTAAGCTAAATGTAACACAATCCCCTCTGCCCTTCTGTGTTTCGGTTTTAAGTTGAATAATGCTGTTTGAACCCCTGCCTATAAGAGGGGCAATAGGTATCGCCTTTGAAACTTCTGTATTTAATAATTTTGACCACGTGCTTATCGCATGAGGATCATCTGCTCTAACTGTTGTTAATGCCATTGATTTAACCTTTCTTTGCTGTAAAAAAAAACCGGCTTAAAAGCCGGACCATACCCCTGCATAAAACAGGCTAATTTCTATAAAAATGCACTCTTAATACCCGTTACCAGCACCATGCAATTGCCGAAAAATTGCTTTATTTTTCGGATTTGATATCCAAGCGTCAAATTCTTCTTCTGACATCCTATCAATGCTTGCTAAAGTGATTGGTCCAACACTCCCCCCTCCACCAGATGCCGTTAAGGTTCTCGCAGAATTCTGCCGGCTTTGAAGTTCTGCAACCTGATCGTTGGCTTGTATCGCTTTTGTCTGATAACCAAGGTTTTGTGCTATCCTATAAATCTCTTCTGCCGGATTGAGATCTCTTTGTGCACAAGTCGCTACAATCGTACGCAATTCATTCCTTATGATCTCAGAAATTGTGTTTGGATCTGCATACTCAGGATAAAGTGACGACCAAGAACTCAATTCCTTCGCACGCTTCTCATAAAGAAAATTTGCCGCATCACCAAAATCACTGGATTTATTTTGAAACGACTTAACAGAACTGTTGAAAAACTGGCCAAGACGTATATCATGCTGCTGCTGTTCCTCAGCTTGTCTTAGCGCTTCTTTCTGCTCTCTAATATACGCATCCTGCTCTCGAATCTTTTTTCCTATCCAACCCATATAACCAATAAGGTCTCGTGTAAAATCTAGGGACGCACTTTCACCTTCAACCATTGGCGTCTGGGATTGTGGTTCATAAAACTTGACAAGCTCTTCACGGGCTTGTTTGGCTTGTTGCTCCGCACGCTGCTGTTCTATACTAGGAACAATCTCTGAAGGCTTTTCAACGGGCTGTGCAACCGGCTCTGGAGAGGTGACATCATCATTATCAATCGTTTCACCATCATAAATGCCAGCATCAAAAGAGCTCTCATCATCAAAGACCGGTGCTCCAACTCTGTAATCTTCATTCCTACCTTCATTCATTTCTGCATTCATTCTTTCACCTCTCTCAACTATGCATACCTCTGTGTAATGCTATTCGCTCTCGCATGATCTGATTGTGTGCCTGAGTATTGAGAAGCTTCTGCCGTTCAATCTCATAGCGTTGCTTCATCAGTTCCGCTTCTGTTTTTGCTCTCTCTTGATGTACAAACAGATCAATCTGCTTTTGTTGCAAATCCATCTGATGCATCTGTGCTTTCGTCTCTAAGTCTTGTTGCTTTTCCTGCAACTTCATTTCCTGCTCGGGATCCATCTGCTGTTGTTGTGCCATTTGTTGCTGTTGGAACTTCTCACTGACACGATTAAGCAATGACGCCGGCAATGGAGAATAACGAAGTAGATCAAGCATAATATCCGGCGTAATGGCATTTTGAAGCAATGGGAGCAGCTGTGTGATAATACCGAAGGTGCGCTCTTTCTCATTCGGGCTGGTTGGCGCATCATCAACGACAATATCATACTCAACACTCGTTACTTCTTCACGCGTCAAAGGAATATATTGCGCATTCTCTTCACCAGATATCCGTACCAAACGACCATCGGACAAGTAATTCTGTATAAGGTGCAAAATAATCTTACCTTGCCGCTTGCGATACAAACGTAAACCATCAAACAGACAAGCAAGCAGATTTAAACTGGATTGGCGTCGTTGTGCCTCCAAAATACCAGCTTGTGTCACTTCCCTTGTGCCAATGAACTCAGGTGATAAACCCGTCACCTGATTAATTGCTTCCTTAGCTTCATTAAACAGCTGGAAAAAGCCCGTTGGAAATTCTGCTACGGGTTTGGGTTGGATCTTTCTTTGTGCAAGGGCGCCATCTTCAGCAACCAGCAACGCATCAGCCCGTGCCCAATCTTGCATAGCCTGCCTGATGTCCTTAAACGCCCCTTCCTCGACAATAAGCCCCCCTTTGGATTGGCTATTAAGGATATACATCACTTGACTAAAATATTTATTCGCCCACCGTTGTGGATCTTTTGTAGGACGTACAACCCCATAAAATTGCCGTTCTATCTTGTCAAAATACCCCGTTATACACTCCCAACCCAATTGACCAGCTGGAACCAAAGGTTGATCGGGGCATAGCAAAACCTTCCTGCCTAAAAAAGCGCGCTTAACAACCTTCTTATTAAAAGCCGCCCCTTGAATATCCGGCATCATACATTGAAGCTGTTTAAATTCTTCCTCGCTATAATCACGAAGTTCTCCAGTGCTTAAATCTGGTGCCTTGTAATATCGCTCGCTTTCAAACCAACGGCATTCAACAAGCGTGACCATCCGACGACCGTTTTCAACATCAATGCCCTTCTCATCACTGTAATAATCAAGATCATTATGGTGAGCACCTTCATGAGAGCTCCCATCACGAGCCCAATCTGCACTCAATTCACTCCAATGGGCTTTGGGAAACATCTGCTTGGCTACTTCCAAAGGCTTGCGGTCTACATACCACAAACGTTGCGCATCGGTTAAGTTCGGTTGCACCGCTGCACTGTCCCAAACCATCTTTAACGGATCTAAACGCGTAATAACCGGTTCACCATCAAAGCTGTTTTCATAATCAAGCCGCGTATCTGTCCAGCCCATACCGCAAATGACAGCATCCTGAAAGGCATCACTATCAGCGTATTCTGCATGCGCCGTATCTCTAAACCATTCCGCTGCACCGGTAAGCAATTCACTAGGCAATGCCTTACCTACTTGACGTGGAATAAACTGCACTTCGCGCTTGTTATTACGCTCTGACCCCACAACGGCATTGACCAATGGGGCAATACGATTAAAGGTCATAACGGGGCGGCGTTGCTTTTTTAACGCCGATAAATCTTCTTCATTCCATTGATCACCATTGTAAAAACCAAAATCCTCCCGTGCATGTTCACGCCATTTGTTCACATGCTCCACATCTTCTTTGTACCAGCTCACAAGCTTACGAAACAAACCTTCATGAGAGAGATCAGATACGTTGCTGTCTTTCTCTAAATGTTCATCATCATGCATCATTCTGCCATCCATGAGGTACTCTCATATTCCGTTCTGCCGCTATAAGCTGGTCGCTTTTGTATTTCTTTTGGTGGTTTGTATGAAATACACATCAGTCCAAAGGCATCTGCCCCATGACTGGACCAATCGTGCTCTGCTCCCAAGCCAATATTGCGCTTCTCATCCCATTTCTCGTGATACCAGTTCAGTGCCTTACGTCCTGCTACCGTCGTCTTCTCATTAAACCAAACAGAAGGCAAAACACGGCGGACTGTTTCTATACGTATCTTAACAGCCCCTGCTCCCTGATTAGGGATAACTTTTGTTTGAAAGCCTGCCTGTTTAAGAGCGCTCTCAAAACTCACATTGTGCACACGATCTCTGGTCGCACCGTCATGGGGGAGAACCATCAATGCCTTCTCATAGCCATTTTGACGCAACCAACCGATATGCTCCGATAATGGTTGTCCCTGCGCTTCGTAATAATCGAGCACTCTAATTTCTCGTCCAACAAATTGCGCTATCCATATCGCCGTTGCATCTGCCTTGGCTCCTGTTCCCCCAATGTCCCAAAAGGCGCGTATTTGCATCAAGGGGTCGCGCGCAACACGTCCTATTCTCCCCTCTTGCTCAGCTGCCAACATCTCTTTCTGATAGTAAGCACCTTGAACCGCGGTAAGATAAGCCCCCTCCCAAATATGCTTATAGGTCTCTGGTCGATTGTTAAGATCATCCAACCGCGCTTCATTCAAGATCTTTGGAAACTTCGGATTATCTGACCAATTGATCTCCACACGCTTAATTGCCTCATTGTCTGAAAAGCGAAACCGCTTCTCAACGGGGGCATTTTCTCGCAACGGGTTCCATGTGACCCATAACTCTGCCCGCCATCCCTCTCCTTCTTCACGTAAAGTCGGTATAAGCGTCTGCCAAGCTGTCTCTGTAACGGGCTCTGCTTCATCAACCCAACAAAGCAAAATACGCCCCATAGACTTGATACTGGCAATATTGCGGTCAAGACCAGAAAACTGAAAGGCTATACGACCATCAATCGACTTAATCGACGACTCTCCAACCTTGTAATAGTCCTTTAAAAAGTCATGTGCTTCAATGGCGCGTTTAATCTCCTCCAATGAACTTTCTGCCAAAGAATTTTGAAACTGCCGTGCACAAAGGATAGTGCCTGATATTCCTCCCATGCCAAATTGATAGCCTTTTAAAGCAGCCATCAAGGCAAATGATCTTGTCTTCCCAGACCCTCTCCCTCCCCAAGCCGCTCGTACCAAAGCCTTACCTGTAAATATCGGTATAAGCTTTGGAACAATATTAATTTGTCTTGTCGTCATTCACTAAAGGCGCGATTTCTACACGCGTTATCATCTTAATGGCTCCGCCATCTTCCCCTGTCACTTGCAAAGGCAACACCTTACCAAGCAATGCCAAATAAGCAGCGGGGCATTCCATAGCTTGTTTTTCCAAATAAGAGATCAAACCATCCTTGCCAATTTTATTCCCAGCATTCTCAGCAGCCTTAACCACTGCTTCTTTCAAAATGCGCGTCATCTTATTCGGAACGCCTTTGACACGCCCTTGCCCTGCCTTTGGGGGTATACGCTTTTTAATGGGTTGTGGAGCCTGCTCTGTATTTTCTGATGTCATAAAATACGCCATCCAATAATAAAAAAACCCCGCAAATGCGGGGATTTCAAACTGCACTGCCTCTCGTCTAGACACAATACGACAAGTGCCGTATTTGTCATTAAATACGTTTTGCTACAATTTGTCAATAAGAAAAGAACATTATTTGCTTTAGCTTTTATATATATTTTTTCTATGTCCAACAGCCAAAACTAATACTACAAGCTCCTTATCATAAAGATCACAAAGTATCCTATAATCTCCTACACGATATCTCCACAAACCCGATAACTGACCTCTTAAAGGCTTTCCTACTGCACGCACATCTTCAAGAGAAGCAATCTGTTTATCTAAAAAATCAACAATTCGCCGCGCTTCTTTTTTATCGCATTTTTTTAAAAAACTGAGAGCTTTTTTTTCATATCTAATCGTCCAAACCAAGCTCTTTCCTCACCTCTTCAGAGCTATAAAAAGTAGCCTCTCCTCTTCGAATACGCTCTCTTACTTGTGAAGCTAAATAATAATCCTCCGCTTCCTCTATTCCACGTTCAATAATTTCTCGCAGATAAAAAGACTTCGTACGCCCTGTCTTCTCAGCTAAATTATTCAAACGCGTTTCAAGTTCGCTAGGCAACCGAATAGATATTGTCATAACGCAATCCTCATATTTGTATTCACTGTAATACAAATATAACGAATTGTACAGAAAAACGTTTCACATCATGCTACAAAAACTACATAAAATATTTATCATTCACTTTTTTGATCAAAATGCTTTTGAAGCGCATTGAGAGCAACACGTAATGAATTCACAAGATGCGGTAGAATTTGATCTTCTATGACAAGGTATTGAAGCGCCGCATAAAGATTATACTGTCTATAGAGGCATTGCGCTTCTTTTATTACCTCTTGCACGGCTTTATAATGATTAGTTGCTTTTTGAACCCACCGTTCAAGACTATTGGGATCTGAATTTGTAGACACATCATCATAAACAGCGCTTGGCAAGCCTTTTGCACAAAGGTAATTATTTCTTATCTGTAGATATTGCTGGGCGGCGTCATATTGCTCTTGTGTAAGCACGCCTTGTAAACAAAGCCGCCCTATGTAAGTACTAGAGAGCGGATTTTTTGCCTCTTGTAGCGTTAAACCAAAGCGTTTTGCACGTATCTCTATTGCCAATTTATCAACAGATTCACGTGGTGCTTTTGCACGTGTTATACGACCATTTGGCTCTCTTACCTGCCCTGCTATTTTAGGGCGTCCCCTCTTTTTGTTTTTTTTCACTTATGCCCTCTATGCTATTTTCCTTGCTTTTTGTGAACATCTGTTAATTTTTTTGTGAAGTATTTTCTGATGTCATGGTCTTTTAACTTCACACCAAACCGCCCATTATATACTTTCTCCCATGGCGTTCTGTCCTTATGATCTTCATTACATAGGTGAAAAGCTGAAAAATTTTTATATGCATTCCAAACAATCTCTAATAATTTAAAGGTATATTCATCAGTTGAATTTTTATGAATTTTAGGGATAAAAATCTCTCCTGTCTCTAAATCCACCATACGCGAATAACAATCGATAAAACGCCTGCCCCAATCTTTAAATTCATGATAAAGAGCCGGAATCACGGGACCATACGGCCACGCTTCTATACTATCGGGAAAGAGACGCTTACCTGTAGCTGCTAACATCCATCCATACGCAAGATACACCAGTTTTATGAGCTTCATAGGAGAAATTGGGATATCCTCCTCATGTCCCTTTTCAAGAAAGAAATTAGCAATTTGTTGAACTTGGTACATTATTCAAACTAAATAACCATACGGATAAAGAGAGACCTATAATTATGGTTAGTATGCTTTCCTTTATTTTCTTCTCAAGAAGCAAAATAAAGAATACAGCCAATGCCACCGCAATTACAATGGCTATAGCAAACTCAAAAATAGTCACAGGGACATCATTATGATTTAATAACAACATCTGATTTTGCATCATAATATTATGATATATAAGCCATTCTCCTAATTTCATTCTCACATCACCTCAAAAAGGAATCCCATCATTTAAAGCGTTTGTAGGCGTATCAAGAGGTCTATGAAAGCTTCTGTCATAAGGTGATGATTGCTTTTGATCATCATCATTTTTGCCATCTAAAAGCTTTAACTCGCCTTTGTACTGAGGCAATATGACTTCTGTTACATAGCGATCAACACCGTTTTTATCTTGCCATTTACGGGTTTGTAGTCGCCCCTCGATATAAACTTTGCTTCCTTTATGGAGATACTGGAGAGCTATTTTTGCCAAATGTGGATTAAAAACCACAATGGAATGCCATTCTGTTTTGTCTATCTTCTTATTGGTTGCCTTATCTGTATAGCTCTCAGAAGTTGCTATACGAAAATTGACCACCTCACCACCAGATGGCATTGTTTTGCTTTCGGGATTGGCGCCTAAATGACCCATTAAAATCACTTTATTAAGCATGTTTGTAAGTTCCATTAAATGATGTAAACATCATAACATGTTTTATGTGTTTTTACAATATTTTCAGTTAGATAATAACAATTGTTTAAAGTGTTACATTATGTGATAAATCACTAAAGCGTGTAAAATCGGATTGAAAGGCAAGGGGAACGATTCCTGTCGGACCATGGCGTTGTTTTGCTATAATAACCTCGGCTTTACCCTTGGCTTGCTCCATTGCCTCTTGCCATTTGCTATACTCAGCAGTGCCTTCTTTGGGTTCTTCATTTTTGAGATAATATTCTTCACGATAAACGAATAGAACAATGTCGGCATCTTGCTCAATTGAACCAGATTCACGTAAATCGGAGAGTTGCGGACGTTTATCTGTTCTATTTTCAGCTTGACGTGAAAGTTGAGAGAGAGCGATAATGGGAATATTGAGTTCTTTTGCAAGTGCTTTTAATCCAGTGGTAATGGCTGTAATTTCTTGAACGCGATTTTCTAATGAACGCTTTGAACCGCTTGTCATGAGTTGGATATAATCGATAATCAAGACATCTAGACCATGTTGTCGTTTAAGACGCCTTGCACGGGCGGACAATTGTGCAATAGACACACCACCTGTTTGATCAATATAAAGAGGGATTGTTTGTAAGGAACGCATTGCGTGAATAATTTTTGCAAATTGCTCTTCTGAGATATTACCACGGCGCATATCAGAAGAAGAAACCTTTATTTGTTCTGAGATAATACGGGTTGCAAGCTGTTCGGATGACATTTCAAGTGAGAAGAAACCTACAATGCCCCCTTCATTGGCTTGGCTGTTATCACGCTTGCAAGCATTGGCAATATTAAAAGCAATATTGGTAGCCAAAGAGGTTTTCCCCATAGCAGGGCGCCCCGCAAGGATAATTAAGTCAGATGCTTGTAATCCTCCCATTTTCTCATCAAGGGTTTTGATATGGGTGGCTATCCCTGAGAGCCTTGAGGAACGCTTTTTCGCTGCACTTGCCATGTTAAGTGCTTTTGTAATGGCTGTATTAAAATTTTCAAATCCACCTCCATATTTCCCTTTTTCTGCTAGCTCAAATAATTGATTTTCAACAGTTTCAATTTGTTGTGATGTTGTAAGTTCTACAGAAGCATCATAAGCTCTATTCACAACTTGAGTGCCAAGGTTAATTAAAGAGCGGCGGATAAACAGATCATAAATGACGCTCCCATAATCTTTAGTATTAATGATTGTGACTGCCTCTGTAGCTAAACGCACCACGTAATTATATACAGTGATGTCTGCAATTTTCTCATCATTGTCAACAAAGGGCTTAATAGTAATGGGATCTGCAACTTTTCCATTTTGGATAATTTTTGAAATGATATCAAAAAGCCTTTGATGCAACGGTTCAAAAAAATGCTCTGCTTTTAAAAAATCAGAAACGCTATCAAGAGCATCATTATTGATAATGATAGCACCCAGCAAAGCTTGTTCTGCTTCAATATTATGGGGAAGTTGACGAAAAGAAGATTTTTCTTCTGTTTGAAAAGAAGGTAATTTAACAGCGTTCATTTTATTCATTATGATTTAAATTGATTTGATAAATGATAATTATAAATCACTGAATCTACAGTGTGAATCCCATTTTTATTTTACTTAACAGCTTGCATTTTGATACGTTTTGTGCAATAAAGAGATGTTCTCTTATATTCTGATTGGTTATTTTAATCGTTTATTTGGATCGCTAGTTGTTTTGATTTAAAAAGCCGTATCAATTCATTTTGACGCGGCTTTTTTGCTATAAAGAAGCCCCCCGCGCCGTTATTTTATTTACGCTGCTTTATCATCACCACAAATATCTTCAGAAATTTTTTGATTGCCATTAACCACGGCATTGCCATAAATCTTTACATAGATAGGTGGTGCATAGCCATCTGTACGAGGCTTGCTATAAACCGTTGCCTTGTCACAAACCCGTGCATTTCCATAAAACTTTACATGCTCAGAAATAGTAGCCCTGTCATAAACCTGCGCATCATCGTAAATCTCAGAAAATCCATAAATACAAGCATTTCCATAAACGCGTGCATTTCCATAAACCCTGCCAGTTACATGCGCATAATCAGAAACTTTTGCATTATCAGAAATATGACCAAGAAAAGAGACCTGAGCATTATCACAAACAACTGCATTGCCAAAAACATTACCATTAACCATTGCGTTATCACAAATTTTTGCATTATCAGAAATTTTTGCATTATGAAAAACCTGAGCATTGTCACAAACAATAGCGTTGCCTGATATTTTTGCACTTTTATAAACACGTGCATTATTACGCACTTGTGCATTTTCAGAAACGACAGAATCCATAGCAACCATGGCGTTATCATAAACCCAGCAATCACCATCATGTGATAAGCTTTTTTCGTTTTCAATAACGCCACCGAGATCACCTGCTTTAACATCTGCAAAATCTCTTAATGCTCTTATACGACGTACAGTTTTTCCCTCAGGAATACAGTGGATTTCGTCTGTAAATTCATATTTTTTGGATACATTTTTAGCGTTCATAGGTAACTCCTAATCTAAATATTCGATAAAATTTTAATGGAAATTTGAGAAGGCGCCCCCGCCGCGCCCGAGCGTTATTTACGCTGCTTTTGCAATAGCGTTTGTTAAGACACGCTTGGCTTCTGTCGTAACCAATTTGTAGTGATCAAGCTCTTTTTGTAGATCATTTACATACGATAAACGCGCAGCAATCATTCCCAAAACTTTACCAATTCCCTCAGGTGTTTTTAAACTTTCATAAGAAAATAAATTATGATCTCTAGAGAATAAATCACGATTTTTTGATTGGCTTTTTAATTCATAAAAAGCTTTAACAAGCGCTTTTTTAAATGCACGCACCGTGTCATTATTGCGCATATATGTCATGAGCAAAGTTGCTTGTGATTCATTAAGGATTGCGATTTCTCTTTTTTGACATCCGCCATTTGTTTTAAAGGGTACGATCTCAAATCCAACCCTTCCAAACTCTTCAAAATCTTTAATATTTTTACGTAGCAATCTAATAACAGTAGCATGGCTATTACCCACACCCTCTGCAATTTTTAGAGAATTTGTAACTGCAACGCCATCATCATTGATTGTAACTAGATCTTTCATTGAAAAAACCTTTCTAATAGTTAGTACGTTTTTGATTTAAAAACCCTATAAGGGCATCGGGCGCTCAAAAACACGGCTATTAGTCCGTCGCTACGCTTTTCCCTCGCGAAGGTATTGTATGGCATAGCTACACCCGATGTAATCAATATATGCTAATAATAGCATAAAAAACAATCAGTATTTTAAAGGCATGGGAAAGGTTGTTACGTAACCCATCCGCTAATAGCTAAGTGTTTTTGAAGCACTTGTGATTCGTTTAACAGAATGACTTTTTAAAGTCAATACGTATTTTTTATTTTTTTCACTTTTTTCCATTTTGATACCTACATCATTGAATATCAAGTGCTTTTAAATTTTACTTTTGGTTTTTAGTATAAAATGTAGTGCGTAAATGGACATGTTTATTAAACTGCGTGTATGCAACATGAGAAAGAATGAATAAACTAAAAAAAAGTACCAAAAAACGATATCTAAATACCAAAATACAGTATAACTATTTGGGAAAATTAAAACGACAAGTGCTAAACTTATTAGCTTTAAAAGTCTGTGCATATACTGTTGTAAATCACGTGTTAATATCTTCCAACCTGTTGTATTTCCGCATTTGTATTTTGGGTTGCTCTGCAATTCAGAAGGAATATGAGAATTGCATAAAATTACAAAAATATTTGTTATTATTATCAAACCAAAAGATGCAAATATCAAAATACCTTGGATAAAGTAGGGATTTTTTTTAATTCCTAAAAAGCATAAAAATATAAAAATTATAATACCAAACAAGGCTCTTAGCTGCTTATCTGTAAACATATTTATTTCCTGCGGTTTTCGATAATTTTTTGATCTCTTTATTGATCTCGTCTATAAGAGGTTCGTAATTGAGAACGCTTTGCGGAATACCACCCCCATAAACCCATGCTTTCACTTGCGCCTTGGTACTATAATCAACTTTGCAAGGCATCTCATGATACTGACCACCGTCAAATTCTTCGTATTCTCTTGTACCATCATCATATTCGTAAAGGTTATAAAAATACTCAGCTACCCCTAATCCCCATGGTGCATGCCCCACCGCCGTTGCAACCCACTTTTTTTGCCCTTTCTGTTTACATTTTTTTAAAAACATCTGGTTTAATATCCCCTATCTAAATCCATAACTTTACCAATGGGTTTATTTGCCTCAAAATGGACCGTATAGAAGCGTTTTTAATTTCAATGTGTTTTTATCATAAAATCTTTAAATCGCTCTGTACGGTGCCTTTCTGTCAATTTAAACGCATGTCTATTCTCAAAACGTTCAGCAAATTTCACTACTTTGCTGTTTTTTCGGATCCTTTTAAATACGATTTCATGACTGATGCTCCCGAAAAAAGCTCTGCTTTCAAATTTCTGCAATACTCTGCAAGCTCTGCTCCTGTTGGCATAAAGGTTCTCGAAAAGCCCTTTGCTTTTCCGCATATGATATCCTTAACAGCCTGCTTTAGAGCGTATTCTGAAGTATCTGATAAGGCTATGCTATAGTTCAAAGCGATAACATTAGGGTCTATATTTGCTGGTATTTTTAGACCAGAAAGCAAATAAGCAGCCGCCTCGATATGTTCAACCGTAACTTTCCGTGAAAGCAGTGCTTGTAAGCGATTACAGTCTTGCAAAACTTGCGCTCTCTCCTCCAGCGTCAACGGCTTTCCATACATAGAGATTGGAGGATACACACTCCGGTCCACTCTCTTGGAAAGTGCTTGCAAATGAACTGATAGCCTCTGTATCTCTGCTGCATTCTGATCCATAAGAATCGCTAGTGGAGATTGCTGCTTTGAGTGTACTGAAGCTTTGTGAAAGGCTGTTTGTGAAGTTATTTGTTGAGAGCTTATAGCGTTCGTTTGCATATCGTTTCTCCTGTTCTAATTTCTTGGCTAGCGTTCCATTCTGGTTAATAATCCAACCACACCAAGCACTTTGCCAATCGCGATTGTTTGCATTTCGACATGGGTTGGCTTTCCAATGAAGTTTAAATCTTTCGAATTCTAATAACGCCTCATCATGCGTTAAGCCTTTATCGATTGCGTATTGCAAATCGGGTTCAAAATCTTCTGGTACGCTTCCAAGTTCTTTTTTCCCCTTACTTCGCTTGGCTTTCTTAGGAACGCTTTCTTGCTCGTGAATAATTGGTTGGTTGGTTTGCTCTGATTGGCTTTCAACATCACACTCGATTGGCTCGTCAACCAAATCGATTGTTTCTAAATCTTCAAATTCAGTTTCTTTTTTTAATAAAACGTTAGTTTTATTTTTTTTATATATATTCTTATTCTGGTTCTTTATAGCTTGATTTTGCTTAGCGTTTGCTTCAGCAAAAAAAACGTTTTGCTTGTCATTTGCTTCAGCAAAAAAAACATTTTGCTTGTCGTTTGCTTCAGCAAAATTATTAACGTGTTGTTTTATATTACTTTTTGCTTGTGCACCTTTTCTACCAGCTTCACTACGAATTTGTGATATATGATCCTTTTTATCAGCAAAATCTTTTAGCTCTTCTTCAACGCGCGCATTCCACAACCCACCATCTATCTCAATAAGTTTATTATCTCTTATTAAATATTCGACAATCGTTGCAAATTTTTTTTGCGAGCAATTGCAAGCGCGTGCAAGCGTTTCAAAATCTGTTTTAATTGGTGCTTTTTTGTCATACATGCGAACAAGAAGTGTTATATAAACGCCCCGTTGCTCCAATGTCATTCCATCTGTACCACTAATCCAGTCATACAAATGAAATCTGATCCACGGCATACCATTTGACATACCCCAATTCCCTTTCTTTAACTAAATATAAAATTGCTAAAGCATCTGCTTCATTGTCATCACAAGGCGCGTGTCCTTTGGAACGCATTGCCTTAATCATCTCTTCTTTCGACGCATTCCCCTTGCCTGTCGTCGCTTTCTTAATCGTACTTACTGGTATCCCCTCATACGGTATCTGATGCTGTTCACACCACGCCGTTAACGTTGCTAACAAACCACCGTAAACATGCGCTGCATCTGTACCAACATGCCGACGCACCTCTTCAAAATACACCACGTCAATTTGACCTGCTGTCTGCTTTATTTCTGATAGCCATTGTTTAAAGCGCAAGTAACGCATTCCACCGCCTTCAAAACGGCGCGATTGAAAATTCACGGTACCACTGAACATGTCACCACTTGCACCACGTATCGCCCACCCCGTTTTGGTACCTAGATCAAAACAAAGAATCGTGTTAATCACAGCGCCACTCCATACAAAATGTGTTTTATTAGGTTGTTTTTTTCCGAAAATGAAAGAAAGAACGGTGTGTAAAATATGCAAGCAGTTTTAAATTGGATAGAACAGCATCCTGTATTATTTTCAGCGTTTTCTGTATTATTTTCAGCACTTTCTTCGGTTGGTGCTTTATTATCAGCAATTTTTGCTTTTCGTTCTATTAAACAGACATTGAAATTAAGAAAGGAAGACAAAATAGAAGCTGAAAAATTAAGAAAAGAAGATCTAGAAAAGTTTAAAGCTGAATTAGCTAATGCCATGAACATAGCTAAATCAACTAAACAACAAGCACAAGCGCTAGAAAAGCTTACCAACGTTCTAGAAAAACAGACAGAAATTTTAGAGCAAAGAAAACTTAATGTTTTGTCACAATATATGCGAACATATAAAGATCCCGATAGTGACGTATTTTTATTCATCGATATAGCTTTATTCATTGCAAATCCTACAAAACAACCAATTACAATCAATTCGATTAGTATAAATAAAGACAGCCTTTTTAGATTTATTCATGCAACATATAGTATATCCTATCCTTTTCCTCCTTATAAAAAGGTACACACCATCTCCCCCAAAAATTTCAAACTTCTCTGTTTAAAAAAACCTAAAGTAGAACCTAAAATATATGATACTCTTAATGTATTTAGCCTTGATGTTTCCAGCTCGCTATACTTGGTTCTTACTATCGCACCTATAAATAATAATACACCATCTAGACTAACATTCACTTTAGAACACACTGCCGTAGATCCTCAAAATCCACCAGAAAAAGTGAATTTTCCCGTCCGCGATATTCAATACTTTGAACCAGAACCAGAGCTCTTACAGCTGTTACGTTCAAAGAATAATGGTTTTCCAATTTGAACAATAACGCTGTTGTTCCTCAATACTTTTTTCAGCCAACTCAGCCCATGTCAGTGGCTTTGGCCTCACAAGATGAAATAATAAATATTGCGATCTATCCCATTTATTAACTTCTTCAATTGTAACGGTTTTTTTTGCCATAAACCATGTATGGACATCGTTAATAATTTGAATTGCTTCATTCTTTCTCTGTTCATCCATCATCAATTGTTGCAATATCTTTCGTGCTCCATCATCATCTTTTTCATCACTATATTCATTTATAATTGGAGCTTTGTTTACAAACTCTCTTACAAGCGCACGAACATCTTCAGGCTCTTGAAGATTGTCATTAATATTTTCATATTCAGTCAAATATTCTTGCTCTTTAGATTTCTTCTGTTCAGATTCCAACAAACGTTCTTGCACTTCTTTTTGTAATTTTTGTAAATGTTGTATTTTCTCTTCATTTTCTGCTAGCTGTCCTTCCATCAACGCTTTTTGTGACGCTATTAACTCATTTTTTTCAGCTAGCTCTTTTCTAAGCCTTCGCACTCTTTTAGAAGAGTCATGAACAGCATAAAACGAAATCACATTCGCAATTAAGGAAATAACAATTGCTACTAAACTCATCTTTCTCTCCTCACTTACCCTTCTTCTTACTCTTCTTATTCTTATGAGCCGGCGCTTTTACTGCTTCATCACGCGGCTTAAGCTTTTGTGTTAGTCTTTGAATTTCCGCATCACGTGATTGCACATCTGCTTCGAGTGCCTCTATCGTTTCACTTTTCCGTTTAAACTCTTCTCGGTACGCGTCTATCTTTTGCTTAAGTTCTTCAATTTCCGCATCACGTGATTGAACATCTGCTTCGAGTGTCATTACAACTTCACTTACATTTCTGAACGCCTTTTCATGCTCTTCAGTCTGTTGCTTAAATTTTTTTATTAGCTTGTCACGTTCTTTAATTTCCTCGTCACGCTCTTTAATCTCTTGCTTCAGTGCTTCAATTAGCTTGTCACGTTCTTCAAGATCCGCATCACATTCATCAATTGTCTGCTTGCTTTCCTTTGAATACCTAAACTCATTCTCTCTCATTTCTTTCTTAAGATTATTAACCTGCTCTTTAAGTGCTTTAACTTGGTCGCGATAATGCAATGCAATACGAAACATCACTCCGCTTAAGAGCAAAACTGAAACCACTGCTATCCATAAAATCTCATTCGAACTCATCTTTATCTCCTTTAATTTTTATGAGGGCGGTCATCATGACCAATCTGTTGTGCTTCGCATTCCATTAAAAAAAGAATGCAACAAGCCGCATGTGCCAAGTGTGATAAATCACTCTCAGCATCCTTATGCTCTCCACCAAACCATGCTAATAAATGACGTAAAGCAGCACCGTGAAATCTGCTCCAGTGCATGCCATTACGCCAATTGTTTGCTCCGTACTTCTTTGCTCCAAACTCTAAAACTTTACCGATTTCAAGCAGTGCCAACGGCGGTATAAGCTCTATACGAGGCTTACCATCATCATTCTTATGCGCTTCGTTTGTGCTATATAAAACGTGTTTACGCATGTAAACTTCGTCGTTATCGCGAAAATCTTCATAGTCACAAACATCGGCATTGCCGTAAATCTTGGCATTCTCTCTAATCTTGGCATGCCCGTGAACTAACGCATTGTCATAAACTTTAGATTGATTGAAAACATGTGCATGTTCATATACCTTGGCATTCCCGTACACACGTGCTTTTGTATAAATTTCAGCATTCCCAAAAATGCGAGAATTCCCATAAACTTCTGCTTGACCTCTAACAAAAGCATTCTCATAAATTTGTGCTTCACCGTAAACGCGAGAATGATAAACCTTGCTATTACCGTAAATCTTTGCATGATCATAAATATACGCATCACCGAAAACTTCTGCACAACCGTATACTTCCGCATTTCCAAAAACACGAGCCCTGCCACCAACACGGGCATCTCCAAAAACACGAGCATTGCCAAAAACATACCCATTACTAAAAGATCTATCCGAACCAGCTACCCAACAATCACCCTCATGTGATAGGTTACCTTCATGTTCTATAAAACCACCAAAATCACCTTTTTTAACGTTTCCAAAGTCTCTCAGTGCCCGTATGCGACGAAGCATTACAATACCATGTGAATTATTCTTATCAGGATAAAGCATACCCCCCTGTTCTATAAACTCATATTTCTTTTCTACAGCCATCATCATCTCCTTAATGCTGCAAAGTCTCACCCGCGCTATCAACGCTGGAACTTTTGCAAATTTTCGTAATTGGGGGGTGTTGCTCTTGCATTAATCTCTGCAAGCGCTCGGGATAAAAAAAATCTTCTGGACGTAAATCTATCCCATGCTCACGGGCGTAGGTTAAGAGCATCACTTGATATTTAGCTGGTATAATTCCGCCTTTACCCTCTCGCTTTTCAAAGGGGTAAGTCCATTTATAAACAGCAGACACATGGCATTGAGAAATCAACGACACACGTTTTGCACCACCTAAATATTTTATAATCATAACTGCTGGAGTAATCATGTAATCCAAAATTTCTGTCATATATTTACGTATTACGCAAATATAAGCAAAATTTTCGTAATACGCAATATTGATTATTTAATAATTTTAAGAGAGAAAAATAAAATGGATTTTCAAAAGCTAATAAAAATGTGGATTAATGAAAAATTAAATGAAATGGGGCATGGAAGCCGTAAGGCTTTAGGGCAACATTTAGGATTGAGTCCATCATCTATTACGCGCTTATTATCGATTGATGACTCTGACTCTAAAGCCTACCGTGATATCACCGCAGAAGAGCTAGTGAAGCTACACAGTTTCTTTAAGGAGTATCCTCCGTATCCGGCTTTAAGCAAGATAGATCAAGATTTTTATGATCTATATTCGTCTTGCAATGAAGAAGAACGGAGGGCAGTTTTAGCGTTTCTTCATACTTTAATCGAATCAAAAAAGCGATAACTGCTGTTTTTTCTTCATTTGACAATTGTAAAAATTTTCTTTTGGCAGTCTTATAACCTTTCATAAAATCTCCAAATATCTATAAAAACACACTAATCTTTAGATGAATACTCATAAAATAATTTTCGTTATACGGTATTTTTATATTGACATTACCGTAAAGCGAAAATATATTCACTCCATATCTTAGAAAATAACTTTTGCCAATAGGCGGTATGGAGGCATTTGTGACAAAACCAGTGTTTATAAAATCTGATGAAATTCTCTTAGTGATGTGCGAAAATGAAGAGCAAAATCTCGCTAAATATGGAACTTTCTTCGAAGAAACGGACATTATCAATTTTATCGACCAAGCCGATAATGCTGTCCAAATCTTGCGTATTGAACCAACGACTAATCGTTGCGAAGATATCTCTGAAGATGTTGCCGAATTCTATCTTAAAGAATGTGAAGAGCAGTGTTTCAACGGAAACATTCCTCACGACTTTGTTACGCATAGTTCAGCATACGGTTTTTTTTTAGATGATATAAAACAGCGTGAATATGACGATGCAATGTACGGTACTTACGAACAACAACACCGTTTAACTCTTTGGGATGTCATCCCAAACTACCCTCACTATACAGGGCGTTTCTAAAAGACGCCACCTTTTCAAAAAATTCACCACACAATGCAATGCCGTTCTTTTGCAAGAACGACAAAGGCAGAGTCTAACTTAAAGGAGTAAAATCATGGAAAAAAAATACGAATTTACTGATGAAACAATCGAAGTTGGGGGCAAAACTCTCCACCGCATTCGCGCATTGAGAGATTTGGGGGACGTCAAGCAAGGTGATTTAGGAGGCTATATAGAGAAAGAAGACAACCTAAGTCATGAAGGTGATTGTTGGGTAGGTGATGATGCAAAAGTCTATGGTTATGCCAAGATTTTTGGTGATGCACATGTTTATGGAAACGCTCGTGTGGATGGTCATGCAAGAGTTTATGACAAAGCCAAGGTTTATGGTGATGCTTATATTTATAACATTGCTGATATTTACGAAAATGCATGTGTTTTTGGTAGTGCATCTGTTACCGGAGAAACTAATATTTTTGGCAATGCGCAGATTTTTGGACATGCTCATGTTTTTGCCAGTGCACAAATCTACGAAAATGCACAAGTTTCCGGTGGTGCATTTATTAGTGGAAAAGCTGAAATTTATGGAAATGCTAAAATCTATGACAGTCCATTGATTTCCATCAGAGCAAAAGTTGGGGGAAATGCCAAAATCTATGGTGATGCATTTATTCATGGAAACGCAGAGATCATCAATGATGAAATCATCACAACGGGCGAGAGGCAATAAACCATGGAAAAAAAATACGAACTTACTGATGAAATAGACATTCTCTATCGTCGACTAGTTCGTCGCATCCGTGCACTGAGAAACTTTGGAAAGGTCAAGAAAGGTGACCTAGGCGGTTATATAGAGCATGAAGGTAACCTCTCTCATGAGGGCGATTGTTGGGTTGGGGATAGGGCAAAGGTTTGCAGTAATGCTAAAATTTATGAGAATGCACAAGTATTTGGACGAGCACGTATCTCATGTAATGCACGTATTTATGGAAATGCTAATGTTTTTGGAAACGCTTGTGTTGAATCCAATGCACATATTTTCGATAATGCGCAAGTTTACGGAATAG
Organism: Bartonella heixiaziensis; assembly: GCF_046245125.2. Lineage (GTDB taxonomy): Bacteria > Pseudomonadota > Alphaproteobacteria > Rhizobiales > Rhizobiaceae > Bartonella > Bartonella heixiaziensis. The sequence goes on from NZ_CP176404.1 coordinate 1,393,564, forward strand.
CCGAAATTCACGGCAATGCCAAAATTTGTGAAAAAGCTCATATTGGTGGTGATACTGTTGTATGTGGTAACACATGTATTTCAGGCAACACACATATTAGTTAATAGAAAAGCCGAACATATCCCTAGGAAAAGACAGAGCGTATAAGCACTTTCTAACAACCAACCATTTTTAAACACAAGCGTGATTCACGCCACGGGTGAATTGCGCGCAATGGAGGAAATCAAGATGACAAATTCCACTTTTTTAAAAGAAATAGCAGGAAAATATGGATTTTCTGCTGAAGAATTTCGAACCACAATCATGAAAACTTGTATTGGAGATAAAAATGCTAGTGTCATCAATGATGCAGAATTTGCTATTTTTCTTTTTGTTGCCAAAGCTTATGGCCTTAACCCTTTAACTAAAGAAATTTATGTATTTCCTAAAAAAGGCGGCGGCATGATCCCTGTTGTTTCTATCGACGGTTGGATAAAGATCATCAAATCAAATCCTGACTTTGATGGCATGACCTTTCAAGATCAACTCAATGAGGATGGGAATATCGTTGCTATCAAATGTGCTATTCATCTCAAAGGCATTAAAGACCCTATCGAAGTCACCGAATATCTCAAAGAATGCGAACAAAAGCACAGTGAAGCATGGCAAAAATATCCAGCACGTATGTTGCGCCATAAAGCTACTATACAATGTGCTCGCTATGCTTTCGGACTTTCCGGTATTTATGAAGAAGATGAAGCCGCACGTATCCATGAAGCAAACCATAACGTACAAACGAAGTTAGTTTCTTATGACGTGCTTACGCAAATCAAACAATTAATAAACATCACTCAAACAGAAGAGGAAAAAGTGCTTAAGTATGGACGAGTCGACAGGCTTGAAGATCTTCCTGATGAAAGAGCACAAAGGATTTTGGATGTTTTGCAAAAGAGACAGCATGAAAAAGAACAATCTTTCCTACAACAAAAGCAAATAGAGGCGCCTATACAAGATGCCGAATATATTCACGTCCAAGATATAGAATATGCACCAACACAACAAGAACAAAGAACGGCGGTGTGAGATGGAACAAAGAACAGCAGAATGGTTTCAAGCGCGCTTGGGTAAAGTCACCGCATCAAACATTTACAACATACTCAGTAAAACTACAAAAGGATTGCCTACAAGCAAATATGAAGACTACAAAATCAAACTCATAACAGAGCGCTTAACAAGAGAAACAAGCCCCTATTATGAAACTGAAGATATGAGATGGGGTATCGAACATGAAGATGATGCCTTGAGAGAATATGGCTTCATTTATGATGCCGATATAACAAGATGCGGATTTATCCAGCACCCAACAATAGAAATGGCGGGGGCAAGCCCTGATGGGCTTATTGGAGAAGACGGTTTAATCGAAGTCAAATGCCCGAGATCAGTAACACATATGCGCTTTTGTATAGATGATGAAATCAAACCAGAATATCACGCACAAATGCAATTCCAAATGGCTTGTACAGAACGAAAATGGTGTGATTTCGTAAGCTATGACCCACGTTTTGCGGAGGAATCCTTTCACTTGCGCATGAAAGTCAAGCGTGTTCTCCGTGATGATCAACAAATTGAACAGATCAATCAAGCTGTTGAAGCCTTTTTAGCAGAGATAGAACGAGAGATAAAACAACTCTCAACAAAAGCTGCTTAACCTTATGGGGGTGCTTCTCTTCACAAATACCTCCTAGCACCCCCACCCTTTCCTAACAACTTTCAACACAAGCGTGATTCACGCCACGGGGGAATTGCATCTAAACGTAAGGAGAAAAGACATGCCACACCGCCCACCGACCATAACACAACCAACTATTGCACGCGCTTTACGAGCAGCTAAAAAACAAAAGTGCGAATTAATAGAAATCAAACCTACAGGGGAACTGCTTATCTATCTTAAAAAAAATATCCCAATACCAAGTTCTGCAGCGCATACTACTAAATTATTAGATTTGAAAAAGAATGAAGATTACGAGTCTTTACTCTTAAAAATGTAAAATACCATGCCTAAACCACGTCCTCCTCATCTCGTTAAACAAATTACTCAACATGGCAAAATTGTATGGTATGTACGTATTGGTCATGGCAAACGCATTAGAATCCGCGGTATCTATGGAACGCAAGAGTTTGTTGATAACTACAAAAGCGCACTTGCCGAGTTACAAGGCATCATCCCCCCAAAACCTAAAGTAGGTAAACTTGTTGAAGGGTCATTTGCATGGCTGCTTAAACAATACTTTAACAGCGTTCATTGGCATAGCCTTGCTAAAGCTACGAAAAGACAAAGAGAACTTATCCTTATGAAGGTATGTGATGCTATAGGAAACATTCCATACAGAGAAATAAAGAAATCACATATTACAGCGGGTGTTGAACGCCGCAAAGAAAAACCAACAGCTGCCCAAAATTTTCTAAAAGCCCTTAATGGACTTTTTAATTGGGCGATCGATCAAGAACTTCTGGAGAATAACCCAGCTTTAGGAATAAAAAGACCTCCTCTCAACAACAAAGATGGATTTGCTGTTTGGACAGAAGAAGATGTTGAAAAATATTATCACCATTGGTCACATGGTTCACATGAACGCGTCTGGATTGATGTTCTTCTTTACACGGGTTTGCGTCGTGGTGATGCGGTCCGAATTGGTTGGAAAGATGTCAAAGATAATATCATTCATCTCAAGACAGAGAAAAGTAAATTCCAAACAGATGTTTTTCTACCCATTTTGCCTGAATTAGCAGAAACTCTAAAAATTGGTCCTATTGGAAATGAAACATTCATTTGCGGAAAAAACGGAAATAAACTCGTAAAAGAAAGTTTTGGAAACTTATTTCGTGAAGCGTGTAATGCGGCGGGAATCAAAAAATCAGCACATGGCTTAAGAAAATTAGCAGCAACACGCGCAGCTAACTCTGGTGCAACAGTATCACAACTCAAAGCAATTTTTGGATGGACAGACGACAACATGGCATCTCTTTATACAAAAAGCGCAGATCGCAAAAGGCTAGCCATAGAAGCTATAAAAAAGCTCCAAAAAAATGAGGGATAATGCTATAAAAAACATTAATGGAATCAATAATGATAAATTTCCCCCATATCGTAATAACTCATTTATTTTATTGAAAATTATTGAACTCTTTTGGGCACCATATGCGTTTATATTACATATGATTTATTGATTTTGTATATCTTTTTTTAAATTCGGGATACATGAATAAAGGTTTGGAAATAGGATTTTAGTACAATTCCCTACAATGTATTATGAATCACAATTTCTTTTAGAGGAATTTTTAGCGATATCTATTGGTCTATTACCGACAGATGATCGCTTTTTCGTTGTAAAGAATTTAATCAAAACATTGAGATCCACATGATCAATAAGTCTACTCAATCCAGCACCTCATCTTTTAAAATCACGCAGCGAGGCAAAATCATATGGTATATACGTATGCGTCTTAGATCCAAGTATAAGAACTCAAAACTTATGAAATGAGAAAGTTCTTTGACGACGACAAAATCGTGCTTTCTGAATTATAAAGATGCATATCCTAAATCTAAGAAAGAGATTGGATTCTATATGTACCATAGAAAACAATATATCTTCTCTTCTATTGGAACAGCAAAAAACGTAGAAAATATACGAATAGTGGAATTTTAGAATTTATGAACGTGTTTGGATTGGTGTTCTTTCTGTACAGATTTGCGTTGTAGCAACACTGTTTAAATCATCTGGAAAAACGTAACAGAAAAGGACCAATTTCAAACGGACATTTTTCTTCCAATTTTGCTCGAATGAGCAGAAACCTTTAAAATTAGACCTATTAGCGATGAACCGTTCATTTGCAGGGAAAGAAGAAATAAACACGTCAAAGAAAGTTTGAGCTCCCTGTTTTGTGGAGTGTGCAATACGTTGGAAATTTAAAAGCAGACGTAACAATAATGCGTGTAGCAAATGCAGGAATTACGATTTTGTAAATAAAAAGTGCGTTTTGAGTGGACAAAAGATAGTACAGTATCGCTTTATAGCAAAAGTAAGGGTTCTAAGAGATTACTCCCTCGAAGCGATAATAAAGCTACAAAAAGATTAGGAATAGGCACAAAACAAATTAAAAGAATCAAAGAACTTAAAATTTCCAACTCTATTTATGAATCATTGATTTTACTAAAAATGGCGGAGAGGAAGAGATTCGAACTCTCGAGAGCCTTTTGAGCCCTACTCCCTTAGCAGGGGAGCGCCTTCGACCACTCGGCCACCTCTCCAAGGGAGTGCATAAATGGTATCAACAGAAAGTTCAAGACATTTTCGATTTTTTTCAAAAATATCTGAGATTTTTCTTTTTTTGATCTAATCAGATCAATTGATCTAGTCATATAAAAAGTTAACAAATAAAAAATCGTGACTTTTCTACCACATTGTCTTGAATAGTACAGGAACACCCTTCAAAAAGACAATTTCATATTTGTATATCTAAAAAAGATCAGTATAGCTAGAATCATAAGTATCATATTATTTCACTCTGTTTTTTAATGAGTTAAAAAATAATATTCCCTAAAGAGATTAAAATACCTTTCATTGGAGATCCACTATGAATATTAAATCCCTCTTTTTAAGCTCTACAGCGGCTTTTATAGCAATTTCTGGAGCGCAAGCAGCTTCCACAGTTATTGCCGAACCAGAGCCTGTAGAATTTGTTCGCGTTTGCGATGCATATGGCAAAGGGTATTTCTATATCCCTGGAACAGAGACCTGTATGCGTTTATCAGGAAATGTCCGCGCTGATTTTACAGGTGGTGACAATGTTGATGCGACAAGCAACGCCGAGTTCGCTAAAAAAAGGAAAACCTACGGCGCATCATCACGATTAACCCTTGTGTTTCAAGCTGCTTCTGAAACAGAGCTGGGAACACTTCGCTCCTATGCACGCATCTACTCGAACTGGGGGAATGGTAGAGACAATGCTGGAGCAAAACTCGCAGCTGCTTATATTGAACTTGGTGGTTTTCGTGTAGGTCTTGATGACACAATTTTCAATAGCTGGACGGGTGGCTATGGAAACGTTCTCAATGATGACAATATAGCACCAGCAGGCGTTACACGCACCAATTTTATTTCTTACACCTTTAGTGGCGACACTGGCTTTTCTGCCATTATCGGAACTGAATTAGGCAATGCTGACACTAATTTCGTCGATCCTGCTTCCGCCGAAGGTGGTACATATTACTACATCGATAAAGATGATAAAATTGATGCTGTTTCTGAGGATATCCTTCCAAGTAAAGGAATAAAAAAATATACTCCAAACTTTGTTTTGGGTGTGAAGTTTATGCAAAAGTGGGGTGGTTTTTCAACGGTTGCTGCTTACGATGCTTATTATAAAAAGTGGGCTGGTAAAGTGCGCATGGACTTCAATGTTAATGATCGTTTGAACCTTTGGGTAATGGGCGGTTATAAAAACAGTGTTGATTACTACACTGTAGATGATGAAAACGCGTTGTCACGACGGAACACAACAATTTATGCAAACTGGGGAGGCAAATGGGCTGCTTGGGCTGGTGCAACTTACAAGCTTACTCCAAAAGCAAATTTGAATGCTCAAGTTTCTTATAGCGCTGTAAAGACTTTTGCAACTTCTGTGAATGTTCAATACACGCTGGTTCCAGGCTTCGTGATTACACCTGAACTGACTTATGTTTCTTGGAACGATGATCGCACTCTCAAGAGCGTAAATGGGGATACTGCATATACACATGCTCTGAATGGAAAAAGTGCTTTTCAAGGGATGATCCGCTTCCAGCGTTCATTCTAATCTTGTAAATCTACACTTTTTTAAAACTGGCAGCGTCTGTTGCCAGTTTTTATTTTTTAAAACCCCATCTGTGATAATCATAACAATATCTCGTGATATTTATAAGATGCTATCTCTGATAAAAAACGGCTCACTTTTCAAAATGTGTCCGAACAAATTAACCAGATGAATACTGCTACACACACGCCATAGGTTTTTCACACGTGATTCAAAGAATATAAATTTTTATCATTGTATTGATTATCAAAATTATGCAGACACCTCCCACCCTAGCGTCATCAAAAACAAGCTGGATATATTTTCAAAATTATGGGGGTATGACACCTCCATTTTCGCAATATATGTGCCTTTTTTGCTCTCTTCTTTCACGCATTGTCGGTTTTTGCTTGCACGCCCAAAATGTAAATCCAGCAATCTTTGCTTTTCATATCTGGTATTATAGATGTGCATTAATCTAACATGCCACTTCTTCTCTACGCACTCTTGGTGACCATATTCTTTTGTATTGTGCACAACACTTTAACTTGATGTATCTTTTTTTAATGAGAAGTGTGTCCACTATGGTAAAGAAACAGGACCTTAAAGTTTGCCTCTACAAGCCAAGCCGGCTTTTCTTCTTTTTCCCATTAATTCCTATGCTTACCATTTTTTGCTCACACCACAAGTAATCTTCTTTCTTTCACATAAGAACCAATCTCCTGAGACTAAAAGACCACTGTTAAAAAAATAAAACGATACTGTGGTAATTATACGCATCTAAATTAAGACAAGTTGAATTAACTCGACGGAAAATACTTATCTACCAATGCATAAATAATTGCTACTGTTTCAACATCGAGAACCCCATCATAATTATCTTGACGAAAATGAAGCTGAAAAGCTCGTATTAAATCCTTATATCCGCTTTCTGTACAGGCAACCGAAATATCGTATCCATATTGTTTTAATTTAGCTAAAATATCCACTTTAGCTGGAAAACTCTTACAGAACTTCTTCTGGTAGTGATCTTTCAATTCATCATCATACCATGCGCCTATACCCGCTTCATAAAGTTCTTTCCAAGGAAAAGCAGCCCCTGGATCACTTTTTCGCCCAATAGCAATATCACTGTGTCCAACGACATCGGTTGGCATAATATCTGGATAACGTTGGAGGATATTCAACGCAAGCTGTTTAACAGCATCAATCTGTATCGGATTATAGGGAGGAAATGTACATGCCTCATTATCATAGGGAACTAAATCAACCGACCCAAGCTCAACAGTTTTATCATTTAATTTGCTATCCTCGGACAGTAAGTGAGCACCAACATGTTGTGCACGCTCGCCTTTATCAACCGGATTAAAACAACGCATATCCTTCAATCCTGCTTTAATATACGTTTCCTCAAAACAATCTGTATGTTTAGTCGCTAAATTGACTATTTCAATGCCAATAGATGTATCATTCAGATTATTACGTCCAGCCCATGAGCTAACACCAGCATGCCATGCACGTTCGTTTTCATCAACGAGATTAAAAATACGCATATCCTTAAACCCCGCTTCAATATACGTTTTTTCTGAAGGATCAGGCACAAGATAGTGAGCACTGACCTTAAGCCCTGTAAGAGCTTCAATAGAAGCTTTAAAGTCAATAGAGGTGTAATGCATTACAAGAAAATGAACACGACGACTAAAGCTTTTGACAGAACGATAACTATTATAATCAATATGATACATAGAAAAATCCTTTCTTTTTGTCTAATTCACTCGTGCCATCACACATTACAACAGATCATATTCAAAACGAGCTTTAACATCATTGGAGAACAATTATTTTAAATACATAGCTAATAAGTTATTAGTATTTACATGAACAATAAAATATATACAAAACAAAACAATTATAAAAAAACCATAAAATATCAATATTTATCAATAGACAATAATAAAAATATTACATAAATATTAAAAATACTTTTTAACAATTTACTTTCTTAATATAATTTTTACAAAACTACTCATTTAATATTTATCTAAACCATGCAAATTACAAAGTTATTTTTGTTATAAATCTGAAATAATTTATAGTCACAATTTGCAGCTCCTATTACGAGTGGCCAAGCGCATTCACTTTCACCACAATACTTCTAACCCATCAAAAAATACCCTTAAAAAACTTTGCGGCAATTTCTTGACAAAAAGTTGGTTAATCATATGTGCAATTAATCTTTCATGGACGTCTATTTCAATGGAATTTAAAGGCTTTTTTTTGAGTATAACAAAAGCGATAAAGATTCTTTCTTTGTTCAATAAAGAATTCTATCTCCCTTAAATTTTTAAATTCCCTCTGCATCTTAAAATCAATAGATTGATTTATAAAGATAGTCCATCATTTGCAATGTAAATGCGAACACCCAATACAGTAAGATTTTTTATCTCAAACTCTTACATTCAATAAGCAAAAACTGTTTAATCAGAGATCAAGAGAGGGATTGACATGTGAATAAAAATCATTGGTGAAAGAACTAAATGTGCCCTTCATCAACCATCTTACTACAAGGGGTGCACAACATTGGAAACTGGTAAAGATAATGATGTAGCTGGCTTGTTTATCAACGTAAAGGAAGTGGTAGCAATGAAACTTGCATTATGCCATTCACAAACCAGACAGAAAAAAGGCTCGAGAGACACAGCTGAAATATCTCTTTAAAGAATACGCTCCATAGATTTTTTCTCAAAATAAAGCTATAGAAATAATATTTTTTCATACCTTAAAAATTTTAAACGATAAAGAGGATACAGCAAATAATTTTGTTTGCGTATTTTTGCATTAATCTCATAAGATATTATTGACCATCACCCTCCGTTTTCAAATATGTTTTTAAAACAGTCCAAGCCGCATATTCCTGTAAGACCACGCCTAGAAGTGGTCGCGTATAGGGAAAAGAAATATGATCCTCACCATAGCCTTTTATCCGTACAGTCATGGTAGCATGTCCAAGACTTTCCTTCTGGTTTTCTAATGTCTCCAAAGAAGGTGACAAGCTAACCTCAACCTCAATTTGTTGAATATCTTTTATCCCTTTTTCTATTGGTTGAAAATATTTTAAAAGATATGGATCATTGACAGACCAATGAACCTCTGTATGCTTTTCCAATTGTTCACGAGCAGTAGTAACTTCTGCACCAACCAAATATGGACGAAAATGATCTTCAAATTGTTCGATTAAATGCTGTGCCAAAGGTGCCGATGACTGACCAACAAGCTGCACAAGAACATAAGGACTTTTCCATAAAAAATGCCGTTCAAATGGTTCATTTTCAAGATGACAATCAACCCACTGCGCAATGGTACTTTCATCAATTCCAATCAAAGTCCATGCATATTGAGCACGCGATACAGGAGAATATTTCTTCTCATTGTTTTCTAAATAATTCTCTAAAAGTGCAAGAGCCTGTGATGGTGGACCAGGCAAAACAACAAGCGTACTTCCATCGCAAGAGAGATAAAACCCTGGAGCTGTGCCTGTAGGATTATCAAGCACGGTTGCCGTTTCAGGAAACAATGCTTGACGGGCATTACTCTTATCCGCCGTAATCCCTAATCGTTGTAATTGACCTTTTATTGTTTGCCAAACATCTTCGTGATGTAACAAAGGTTGCTGCACGGCTTTTGCAACCGCATCACGTGTTATGTCATCTGATGTTGGTCCCAATCCCCCACTGATAATGATAAGATCTTCTTGCCCAAGACAAGCAATCACTGTCTCACTAATTTGTTGTAATTGATCAGCGCAAACAAAATGACGCGTGACTTGAATATTTCTTTTATTCAAGCTCTGACTCAAATCCTGCAAATTTGTATTCAAATATTGCCCTGAAAGAAGTTCATCACCAACAGTAATAATCGCAGCACGACAAACAGAGACAGGATTTACAACAGATTTGAGAACAGCTTCAGCCATTTGACGTGTAGAAGCTAAGCCTCCTAGATCGTAAGATACAGTTTTTCCAGCACGAATAACCTGATCAACACTCTCAGATAATTGTTGTGCGGCATCTTTAAAACCTAAATGGTCTAGAAGTAAAGCCGTGGTATAAAGCATCGCAGAAGGATTTGCTTTATTTTGTCCAGCAATACGTGGTGCACTGCCATGAACAGGCTCAAAATAAGCAATTCTGTTTCCCACGTTCACACTAGGAGCAAGCCCTAATCCTCCCATGACTCCAGCGGCAAGATCAGAGAGAATATCGCCAAACATGTTTTCAGCAACAATCACCCCAAATTGCTCTGGCTTGGTTGCTATCCACAAAGCAACCGCATCTACATTGTGAATGTCTGCTTCAATTTCTGGATAATTTTGAGCAATTTTCTCAAAAATTTCTTGAGCAAATTGACCACTCTCCCGCATAACATTTGGCTTATCGGCAAAAGTAACCCGCCTCAAACCATATTCCCGTGCATAAGAAAAAGCGCATTCAAACAACCGCTCTAAACCAAAGCGTGTTTGCAAACGGACTGTCCACGCCGCCTCCTCAAGACCATATTTTTCTAAATTGGGATGTTTTAACCATGCCGCTGTCTCAGATGTTATACCCCGAAAATCTAATCCCGCATAGAGACCTTCACTATTTTCTCTGATAACACAAAAATGGAAAGGCTTTCTCGGACCAAAGATGTATCTGAAAGGGCGTACATTGGCAAACAGATCTAACTTTTGGCGAAGTTGAATAACCGGCGACACATAGGCAAGTTTTTTCTCTCGTAAATGCGGCTCAAGTTCTTTTAAAGCAGCTTCTTTTCCTTTACTGGTCACAGCACCAAGCAAAACGGCATCACTCTCAGTGATTTTTTGCCACGTCGCTTGAGGAACAGGATCTCCTTCCTGTTTCCAACATTCCCAACCAATATCGCCATAAGTTAATTCAATCGGCAATTGGAATTGCTCTAAGACCATCAGCGCAGCATCACAAACCTCTGGTCCTATCCCATCACCAGGTAACACAAGAACTTTCTTTTTCATAATCCACTCATCCATTCAGCAAGAATTCTATTCGTCATAACAGGATTATCATCCCACAAACACGTACCAGCCCCATAGATAATCTTATATTCATGATTGAAACAATGACTTCTTGTTTGATTATCTACGGTTGCAAGTTGCGACTTTTCACCTACCAAAGCTAAAAACTTTCCAGTGTACTTGATAATCTCATTTCGAGCATCCATTCCCAACAACAATTTAAATCCTCTTGTCATACGTTCAATGGCTATGCTTTCTTGTGCATCAGGAATCTCCAATAAGGTTCTTTTTTTAATAATTCCACGAGGGTGCATAAAAGCATTGAGTGCTTCTAGAGCTCCTGACAAATCTTTATTTTTTTAAAAATTAAGAACACATCCAACACGCCGTTGCAAAAGAGCATCTGGATAGCCTGGCGCATTCACGGCAAGCAAAACTCGAACATTTGGAAGTTGCGCAGCCAATATCTGTACTAACATTCCAGCCATAGAAAAAACCACAAGAATTGAAGGTTATTTAAAATATCTTTCAAGTTTCTCTGTAATAAAAGGCAAAATTCCCATAGGAAAGTTATTACAAAAATTAGAGTTACTGGGAAAAAGGGACAGTGTATCGAGTAGGGTAATTGGAAATCCTCTTGCCAAACATAGCTTTGTAAAGGAAGAACAAAAAACACCATGATCCCAAATTGGCATCACAGGAGAAAGAATAACAACACGAAGGCTCATTATTTATCTCACGCCCCCTTTGTTTTAAAATATAGATTATAGTAACAACATCCCCAGTGAAGATAACTCTGAAAACCTAAACATGGTGAATCTCTATCACGCACAAACTCCCCTCCCCGTAAAATCGCTAAGAATAACCAATTATACTAAAATTAAATAAGCTAAAATAAATTTTAAGTATCCTCAATGCCACCAGCTTAATTAAAATCCATTCTCAAGCTATGATCACTTCCATTCAAGCAAAATAACACCAAAACGTTTATTCATGATGCTCTCTGTTTCGCATCTCACTCAGTCCATTTCCGAATGCATAAAACTACGCGCTTTGCAGATATAAATTATAAAGCCTAGTAGACAACAGGAAGCCAATAAAGCTGCCATAGTTTGTGGATTGTGCCCAGATATCTTTCCAATAACCGCAGCACTCAATGCAGCACTCCCTAATTGTAAAGCCCCCATCATACCAGATGCAGCTCCAGCAGCTTGCGGATGTGATGAAATAGCCAATGCTGTCCCTAATGGCAATAAAAAACCATTACCAAAAGTAAGAACAGCAATAGCCATAAAACTTGTCACAAGGGGCCATGGGCTCACATACATTTGTAGAGCAAAGAGCAGCCCCCCTATAACAAAAATAATATATCCCCGCCGCACAGTCCTTTCCATAGACTCTCGTTGAAAAAACCACCGCGCCACGAGATTCCCTAAAATATAGGGGAGAGAAACCCCGACATAGCTATAGCCAATATAGACAGGTGATAAACCCAATATTGTGAGTAAAAAAGGAGATTCCACAATATAAGCAAAATAGGCCGCATAAGAAAAACACGGAATAAGCGCGTAAAAGATAAACTGTTTATTTTTTATAACGGCTAAACTCCCCTTAAGAAATCCTACAGGAGAAAAACGCTGACGTTTTTGAGGAGGCAGAGTTTCCGTGAGCACAAAATAACACAGCAAAATGGTCAAAAATATAAAAAAGCTTAAAAAGATAAAAGTTGCCTGCCAATGAAAAGCTTGTATCAAAAGTCCACCAATGAAAGGTGCAAGTGCTGGTGACATTCCAATAAAAGGGAAAACAATCAAATAAAGTTTTCCGGCCGCTTTTTTATCCAATAAATCATTGATAATTGCACGACTTAAGACGATACCCGCACAAGCACCAAGACCTTGCAAAAAACGTAACACAAGAAAAGCGTGAATATGAACCGTATAAATCACACCAAGTGTCGTAAATAACCACAAAAATAAGCCCAATAGAAGTGTTTTTTTACGCCCAAAATTATCACTCAGCGGCCCATAAATGAGCTGTCCAAGTGCCAATGCCAACAAAAAAACTGCCACGGCATTCTGAATTTGAGATTGTGTCACTTGATAATATTGACGCATCTCTCCCAGTGCTGGTAAAAAAATATCGGTAGAAATCAAACCTCCTGTTGACAAACATACGATAAGTATAATGAATGGTAATGTATATTTATGTTTCATCAGGAAAGTCACATTTCTTAAATTTAAAAATATTTAAATTTTACGTGTATAGTAAAATAATAATTTATATTTATAAATATAAGTCTATTTTAATTTTATCCACAGAGAATAAAACAATAAATTTTATTTATTCTTTTACTTTATTCGAGAATAAGTCATCTTGTTGATACATAAATCCAATGTCTGATCCGCACGCACACTCAACACGTAAATAAACACTTAGTGCTTCACTCTACAATTAAATTTAAAGCATAGCAAATTGCAATTTTAAAACTATGCGCAAAAGAAGCTAAAAGACCAAAACTCCCCTTCAGAAATATATTTTCCAATCCAAAATAGCGCACTTTGTTGTATTCATGTTACCCTATCGTCATCAGCTTTTTTCATTGATATCATCAACAAAAACGCTCCCAAACTCCATCTCCTCAAAACTACCCACGCAAATATTATTGTAACAATACAGCATATAATAATGGCTCATGGAGAAGTCTTTATAAACACAAATAATTGAGCAAATAAACTTAATAGCCCACTAATATCATAAAGCAAACTGTGCTTCTGCCCCCTAAAATCTAAATTCATCTTATCCATTTTGTTAGATTTTCATTCTACATAACCATCACAAAGTTTATTTCCTAAGCTATTGACAGATATCATATAATCAAAGTCCTATAAATCATTCTGCATCTAATTTAGAAAGCAAGGAGAAGCGATTAATGAATATAACAGCTAACCACGTACCAATTACTTGTACCTATTAAAGTGGAAGGGAAAACAGCTTAGAACACTAATGTTTCTTCCTTCTCTTTTAACTCTCATAGCCTTTTTGAATTGAAGCATGCTTTTAATTATAAGTGCAATATAAAAAACCTAAAATTTTAATTTTTACCTTTACATACAATCAATTATGGAGAAGCGTTTACAAAGTTTTCTCAAAGCAATATCAGGGACATTACTTGAAAGAAAAGCATTAAGAGAGCTTACTTTTAGCTAAGGGGGAAAGATACCCATTCCTTTATTCCCTATAGACCGTTTATCTCCCATCAACTAAAATTCTCGATGAACTGGTATATCAGTTCTAAACTAGAGTCATGTGGGAAGAATTTTAAGTAATGATTACCGTCTTGTTTTCGGTATTTCCCGTCCTTTTTGGCGCATATCTATTCACTTTTGGAACATAATTGCTAAAGATGCATTTTATCTCCAGCATTATTCAAGGAGATAAACACATGGAAACCCGCATTCCAGAAGAAACATCATTCGATACACATTTTCTAGGAGAAACCTCACTAGAAGAAAAGTATCCACTCTTTTACACACCCATTTCATGGTCCGCAATCTTTGCTGGGCTGGTGACAGCCCTCGCCACCTCAATCTGCCTCTCTTTTCTAGTTGCAGCATTAGGCTTAAGTCAAATGGACCTCACCTCTTCAACCCCTTTTGAAGGCTCTTTTTTGTCTTTTGGCATTGGCTCTCTTATCATTGCACTGATCAGCCTTGCTTTGGGAGGATTTGTTGCTGGACGTTTTGCAGAATCGTCAGGGACCCTTCACGGCTTTCTCACTTGGGCTCTATTAACACTTTTCATGACCCTCCAAGCCATTCATGTGGTTTCAAGTACAACAAAAATAGGCGCTAAAGCTGCCCTAGAAAACAGTTCCATGGTTCAACAAACCGTAGACAGCTTCAAAACGAATATTTCCCCCCTTCTTTCAAAATTCAATGGCGAAAACTTTGAAAAGTTTTTAACAACGAAAATAGATCATGGCGTTGATTTTGATAAACTACGCGGTGAATTGCACACACTGCTCAACAAAAGTGACATTCCTGCTCTCAACCCTGAACGTTTAAAGAAGTCCTATCAGGCAGCTCTCAACGATATTAGTTCTGCGATAACAGCTTTTAAGAAGGATCCTTCTCATTATCGCACATATCTGAAAGATCTCAGTGACCGCCTTTCTGATCGTATAGAAGCCATCACAGCAAAATTTGATCGAAGCGATATCATCAATGGCCTTATGAACAATGGCATGTCACGTGCGGAAGCACAAAAAACTGCCAACAATGCGCTTCATATTTATCAAACAGCAGAGGAAAAAACTGCTCAGGCAATTGAAGCCCTTGAAGAACAAGCTGAAACACTGTCTAAAAAGCTTGATAGCTCGATAAAAGATGCCCGTCATACTGCGAATAAAGCCGTTACAAAAGCATCACATATGGGATGGTGGGGCTTTCTAGGCAGCTTGATTGGTGCCATTATTTCGAGTGTGTTTGGCTATTACGGTTACAGAAGCCGTAGAGACTCTTTCAAGTTTTAAAAACTTGTAGTTCAGAAAGTATAAAACAAAAAGCTGTACACTCTGTACAGCTTTTTTTGTAAAGTCTTCTTGATCACTCTAAAATTCAGCCCTTTTATTTAAAATGCTTTTTGCAATCAACATTGTATTTGAAAAAAATAAAATCCATGCTAAGGTGAAATGAATGGTAATCTTTTTATTTTGTTTATCAGTGATTTTTTTATCAACTATAAGGGGGGAAATATATGAATGTTTCACTTAATGAAGTAAAAGATGTTAATGAATTGGCTGCTGAGGAAATTCAGCCAACAAGGGGGGGTGTTAAATATGCTCAGCGCAGCGATGTTCAAGTTTATCAAAGTGAGCTTGATATGAATGATTCGCTGGAAGTTTAGTAATGTATTGTTGATGCAAATCTGCTTATACATCCAACTCTAAAAATTAAGCTTATTTAATAGCATGTTTCAGTTATTTTCAGAGGGCTTTTCTCAAAAAATTTGGGCTAAGCAAGTAGCTGAATTGTCAATTTCACACATCCCTTTCGATGAAAAGGATGTTTTGGATGCTTTAAGACAATACGCTCTACATCCTCATAAACTCTTGGCTCTTAATCCTAAATCCGAAGTAGTAACAGTGGTTAATGGAGTGCGGAGTCCACATCCTCTTCCAAACTTTCTTGTTTTAGACACGGATAGGACTATAGAAGAATATACTGCCCGCGTTGATCAATATGCCAAAGGGCAAGAATGGGCGGTCATGTATTATGGGTTATACGCTGCAACCCCTGTTCTGTGGGATGCGGCAAAACAATTTGCAGATCAATTAGCACATTCTTTAGGTTTTAGACCCGGTGGACGTGTGGATATTGACTGCTTCATTGGTCGATATTCTTCTACTCATGTTGGAGTTCATGTAGATCACGCTCATAATTTTGGTTTTACTCTACAGGATGGTAAAACAATGTTTGCGTGGCCCAACACACGAAAAGACCTTCAAGGGCTCAAATATCCTGAATACGAAGAGCATAAATCAACAGCAATTGCACTGCAAAATCTTACTGATCGTGTTGCCTACTTTCCCCATGACGCTTTCCATGTTGCCGAAACGGGAGAAAAGGTTGCTCTAAATATCAATATCGCTTTTTGGGAAACAGCACACGATGCACAACACCATAGGGATTATGTCACGCATTTACTCCATCTCGATAATCGAACACGACATGATATCCGCGCATCAGGAAGAGCCAATTTTACCCCTGATAACGCTTTTCAACACTCCGCACTAAACTCCGCCATCGCAAATGGTACCTTAAAACGCCATATGCTGGTTTCTCAATTAATTTGCGATACAAGTTCACGTTTATGCGTCGGTCGCCCCCTTATTGACATTTCTGAAATTGAAAATGAAATCACTCTTCGCTCATCCGCTACCCTGCAATGGGTGCCCTTACTAGAAACAAAAGAACTGCTCATCGCTGCAAATGGGCATTGCGCCAGTTTTGAGTATAACTCTCATCTAGAGTATTTCCTGTCTCAACTTTCATCGGGAAAGAAAATTGACATCGCGAAATTAAATGATAAACCATATGATGCAGCGCAAAAGGACATTTTAAAAACCGTAAAAGCTTTAGCGTCTTGGGGGGCGTTGTGACAAAGAAAAAATCCATTATTTTCGCCCAAACTGGGCTTTTTTTCGTTTTGGCTCTTAGCAGCTTTGCGGATGAAACGGCTCAAGTCACATTTGCTCTCCACTTAGCAGAAAGCACAGCTTCTATTTCAATGCTGCTGTTTGCAGGGCTTATCGGGGCAATTTGTGCCGGACCAATTGCACCACGCCTCTTGCATCGCTTCCAACCAGCGCGAACAGTACCCATTGTTTTATTGTTTGAAGCACTCTTTATAGCCACAGCTGCAATCGCCAACCAATTTTGGGTTTATATTGCACTTTCTTTCGCACTAGGTTGTGCTGGTTCAATTTTTTGGTCTGCTATCCTCGTTACTGTACCTGAACTTGCAAAAAATGACCACCAATTAGATCGACTAAACCGCGTTATCCAAACAGTTCGTAATCTTGGCTATATTGCCGGACCACTGCTAGGGGGGGTGTTGTATGGTCTATCGAACGGACAAAGAGGATTGTTTGCGCTGTCAATCATGGTTCTTTTTGCCACCTTTATCACTCTCTTCTGTTTTAAAAGTTTAAAAATTCATACACAAACGACAAACACAACGCAAAAAAGCAAAAAAGGGCTAGATTTAACGGGTCTCTTGCGTAAAAAAAATGTTGTCTATGCTCTTTTTCCCCTCATCATCACCATCATCCTCACCTCTGCTCTCAACGTCTTATCGATTGTCCGCATTCGTACTGATCTCAACTTAAGCGCTGAAACCTATGGGATAATCACAAGCATGATAAGTCTTGGCCTCGTGGTTGGTCCACTCTGTTTCTCCAGCCTTTTTCATCGCTTTGGCAATGCCGCTGGTGCATCACTGGCTGCGGCAATCATTGGATTTGCAATTTTCTGCTTTTCCCTCACACAGCTCATATGGCTGATGATGCTGTCATTTTTCATCCTTGGGAGTGCAAACGGCGTACAAAATGCTCTAATGGCAAGTTTTATGATGAAAGCCATTCAAAAAGAACAGCGAAACAGTCAAATGCCCGCCTATCTCTTCATCATACAAACATCCGTATGCCTTGGCTTTATAGGAGCCGGTTTTGTCCATGTTCATCACACACAATACACACTCTTTGTCATCGGCATCGCCACAATGATCGCAGGCATATTAGGTTTTATTTTGAACAGTGCCGTACAAAAAAAGGAACAGAGAGAATTTGAGAATGGTTAGTGAACTCGGCTGTTTGTCCAGCCAGCAAACAATGCCCAAAAAATGGCATGACAATCACCACCCGATCAAATCGTTGTATCTCTCATGCAACCCCATACCAACCCAATAGGACTTTGATAAACCACTCTTTAATGTAGAGCAACTAACAACCCTCCCCAAAACTTGATATTTTAAAGCAAAAAAACAATAACATCATGCAACAAGACCCTATAGGCTTAAACTTTTACAATGGAACAGGCGGCTATGTGTGGCAACTGGCAGACTATATGCGACATGATTGTCATGAGAGCTCCCATACACTTGAATTGCAAAAACCAACACCACCCATAGCCATCAATTCTTTCGCTGTCTACCCACGTGAACTCAATCCTTTATCACGCGTTCAATGGGCAAAAGACGTACAGATAACGAGAAATAAACCAGCTTTAATTGGAAAACGGCAAATACAACCTGTAACCGTTGTTTCTACAAAAGGAGCGGCATTTGGCGGATTCGACTTTCCCACATTTGAAGCACTTCATGAAGGCTGCCTTGTCCAATCACTGAGGGAAATACAATTCAATGGTACTCTTCTTGCCTCTGGAAGTCTTTTGATATCACTTTTACGACACGGTCTCATCAAAACAGATCAAAAAGCATTTTCAGAAAATGATGCAACCGCTCTTTTACGAGAGCCAACATGTATTATCATAGATTCTTCTCTTGACACTCTTGCCATTAATCAACTCAATGGGCGTACAATCCGGCTTCATGAAAAAACAAAACATCTCTTGAAGCAAGCCACCACACCAATACGTATTCAATATCCGCTAGAGGATTCAATAAAGTTTTTTGTAAAAGCAGGAATGCTGCGATTGATAAAATTATAAGGATAAAAAGATGCAGCTGATAAGACCTGGCATGGGAACAGAAAATAGTGCTCAACTTATCCATGCGCTTATTCAAATGGCAAGACCGCGCACAGTCATTGAAATCGGTGCTGGTGATAGTACGCGCTTTATCGCAAAAGCACTTCAAAAAGCGAAATTATCATGGCAACAAGATAAAAAACTTTTAGAATCCTCCACTTGGGAAGAGCGCACAGCTTTGCTTGACCCTTCAGGAATTCCTGAAAATTACGAACCACAACTGATTACAATTGATGATTTTACAGCCGAAGGTCAATCAGCAGAAGAAGTATGGCAAGAACTTCTTAAAGATAACGTTAAAAAAGACACTGTAACATTTATCAATGAGAATTTTTTCTCTCTTGATGAAAGCACACTTAAATCTTGGGCGCCTATAGATTTTGCTTGGATTGATGCTGGTACTCCCGCAGATGATGTACGATTTGTTATAACCCTTTGGGAACAAATCACTCCTGGTGGTTATCTTTGTTTGCATGAACCAACAATGACAACAACAATTGCTCTCAACGGCGAACAACGGGTTCGACGCGTCAGAACTCCCATATGGGAAGAAATCCTCTATCGGCTTGATGGTTCCTATGAAGCTTTAACACTCCCTGAAAACCACAAATATCGCCAGAGTGGTCTTGGTATCATCCGTAAACGCACCCCTGCCGAACAAATTGTACGCGCACAATCGCTACAAGCAGAACTCATAGAAATCAATGAATTGCCCATTCGAAATGATATTTTGCCCATGGGAAAAGAAACCCTTCGCAAACGCGATACCCGCAATTCACTGATCTCTGCCATGACCTCACCTACACTGCGCGCTGTTTATGCCGCCATTATCCTTGGTGCGAAAAATCTTTCCGAAGTCCTCAAACATGTCGATTCAGATGCGAAAAACATTCACAAATCCATCAATCGCCTTTTGAACCTCGGACTTATTCACAACACAACAGAAGGATTTCAAGCCGAAGAAACACTGTGGAAAATGCTAGAAAATAAACATGAGCGGAATAGGGAAAATTTAAGCGACCGCCATTTAGAAACAGAAGAGATGCTATCAAAAATTGCACAAGCCTTTCAGAAGGAAAAAATCTATAGCGAAACGGAAGTTTCCAAGATATGCAACCTCCTTACGGTAGACTTTGCCCGATTACGACGCACTCTTGTTGAGAGGGGTTTTTTACAACGCCATGGAGGAAAATATCAACGCATGCGCTAAAAGAGAATGAATAACCTTCCACTAAAAAAATATAATTTCATTAAAAGGTTATAAAATCATTCATCTCATTCATATGTTGACAATCTATGGAGATGAGATTAGCGTGCTCTCTCCGCAAGAGATGCAATGGGGAGGAACAAGAGTGCGGGATGTCAATTGGTTATCAAATAGGATTAAGAACAGTCAAAACCATCAGGAGAGAATATGGAATCAAGGTCTCAATGACCTTACGATTGTTGCACGAACATCAGGGCGCGGTATTGTTGCTAAATCAGGAAAGACTTATATTGATTTTATGTCATGTTCGTATCTAGGGCTAGAAAGTCATCCAGCGTTAAGTGATGCCGTAAAGTCTTCCGTAGAGAGATTTGGTGTGCAATATGCAGCTGCGCGAACGCGTGCAAAATGTATATTATTTGATGAACTTGAGTTAAAGCTAAACACCATTTTTCTCGATTCTCACTCTGTTATATTTAATTCCGTAGGTGCAACCCATCTTGCAGTTATGCCCATCTTAGGTTCAGGAGAACTTCCAGGATATCCTATAACAGCAAATGGTGTTGTATGGATTATAGATAAAGAAACGCACGCATCAGTGCAAATTTTACGTGGTATACTTGAACAATTTGGAAATTATATAAGAATCCCATTTAAAGATATTGCAACACTAGAGAAAAACCTACAGGAAAGTAAATTACAAAATAGAACGCCTGTTTTGATATCTGACTCTCTCGGTTCTATGGGAGGAGCAAATGACGTTAAAAAATTAACAGAATTAGCAAAACTTTACAACGGATACTATTACGCAGATGATGCGCACGGTACCTCAATTATCGGAAAAAATGGCTGTGGTTATACACTGCATTTATTAGAAGAATACAAAAAAATCTTATTTTAATTTCTTCCTTGTCAAAAGCATTTGGTTCCCATGGTGGTTCAGCTTCATTTAGCAACAAAGAAGCTGCATCTTTTATTAAGAAATATGCTCTTAACTATATTTTTAGTGGTCCACCTTCTCTCCCAGGAATAGCAGCTTGTCTTGCTTCTGCAGATATTCATCTTTCACAAGAAATGAACCAACTTCAATGTAAACTGCACGAAAATATCTCTTATTTTGATCAAAGAGTCTCCAACATTGAGGTACAGGAACCGCTAAGTCCCATTAGATCTATCTTTATGGGTGCTGAAGACAAAGCGATAAGCGCCTCATATAATTTAAGAAAGCGCGGTTTTTTGGTTACAGCGGCAATGTATCCAACAGTAGCTAAAAAGAAAAGCATCATTCGCGTGGCGATATCAGCAGCACATACTAAACATGATCTCGAAACATTTGCAACAAATATGAATGAATTGATAGAGCTATCTTATGCTCACTAAGATCATAACAGCTTATAAAAATGCGTCCGCAATATTACAATTAAAGCCTATGGCTTTGAAACCAACACATAGAAAAGATTTCTTCTAAATCATGCAAACGCAACTAAAACCACAAGATCGTTTTAATCAGCTCATGGCTAAAATAATAAAGAAACGCACTCAACACCAATATCAATCGTTAGCGGCTTTATACATTCTCAAAGTCGATGAAATAATTAAAATATTTTCTCTTTATCAAATATCGTCATGAAAAGGATTTAGCAATGGAACTTTATTGGATTGTTGCGCAAGAAGAATATGCCAACGCACAAGATATAGAATATTCCTATTCAGAATATACAGAAGAGTTTAATAAAAGAGGCATCAAATTCCAGTTTTTAAAATTAGAAGACTGCCTTATCAAAGCAAATCATGCAGATGAATTTATTTTTTTATATCAAGGTATTCCACTAAATCCAGATCACTCTGCATATATTTTATCCAAAGCAGATCTAAACCCACAAGCAAGAGCCATCAGTCTCACATTAAGAAATTATTTTAGGATAAGTGGTACACACCTTCTTAACGAATGCATTTATGGCATAGAAAATCTTGAGTGGGATAAGATTGCGCAAATGGCATTAGCACGTAAGCTAGGAGCTCCAGTGCTTCCATTCACGATGTGTGGCTATCATAAACAAACAGTACCTACAATCACATCTTTTTTTTCATCAGAATATGAATCTTTTATTTTCAAACCCGTTAGCTCAGGAATGGGATTTGGTGTCATTAAATCAGATGGATTACAACATGCAATGAGTATAGGAAATCTGATTTCAACTTCTTCTTCTGAATATTTTTTAATGCCTTTTGTAAAGGATGCACAGGATGTAAGATTTTTCTTCATATCAGGAAAACTCTGTTTTGTGAAATTCCGCACACCTCAAGGAGACGGTTATATTGGAAATGTTGCACGCGGCGGCAAAAATACGATTCTTACTGAAGCAGCTTTTATAACCGCATATGGCAAGAAAAAATTCTATCCTGAAATGCTCGGTATTTCTAAAAACATCGTAGAAAAAACAAAAAACAATATTCTTGCAGTGGACTGGCTGGTGAATCAAGAAGGATACTATTTCAACGAAATGTGCACAGCAGAAACAGGGCTGACAAAACTTCCTCAACAGATACAAAAAAATGTATTTGATCATTTAACGACACTTCTATGGAAATTCCATGGGCAAAAATAAAATAACTTTTTTCATCTATAGCGCAGTTTTTCTTTCTGAATTTTCCTTTTTCTTTGTACTCCCTTTACTTGGAAAGTCTACTCTCATAACAGCTGCCAATGTTGCGTTTTATCTCGCTGGATCAGTAATCCTTGAAAGCATTCTCATGGTAACCACAACGGGTTTATTAGAAAGATTTTCGCGTAAACTCTTAATGGCTACCGCCTTTATTTTGAGGAGTACCGCTTTTGTGTGCATTATCCTATCGCTCATGCCTTCTGCATGGTTGATCTTTTTTACCTTAATGGCTTTTTCGAAAGCAATTTCAAAGCCATTTTTGAGAGAAATTTTATCAGAACATCTCAATGGAAGTACTCTTAAACGCGCATTAACTCTCTATTCTTTTTTTCAAAACGCTGCTGTCGTTATAGCCCCTCTCGTTGCAACGAGTGCTATAAAATACAATGCATCAGTTTTTTTGATGGCTTTTTTTGCACTTATTGGTTTGTATCTTTGTGTTTTATCCATTCAAATTGTTTATCACTACCCGCATAAAACATTATCTCTTGAAAAGGATAAAAAAACAAAGAAGCCTTTTCTTTCTTCTTTAAAAACAATAATACATAATCGTTCTATTGCTTATTTGCTGGTCACGGCTTTGCTTTGTGCATTCCTCATGGGAATTTTCATCACCACCACAACACTTCTCAGTAAATTTGATAGCACTCTCGCTCCTTATAGTGGGATTTTCTTTTCAATTGTTGGCATCAGCATTTGTATCTGGCAGGGGGTGATCAATAAACATCTCACCCTTTCCGATAAAGCAACTTTTTATCTTCTCTGCTTTATGGGAAGTTTCTCCTCATTTTTCCTCATGAGTGGGGTCTTTACCGCTGTGCCTGCATTAGTTGCCTACAGTGTCTATGAATCTGTCATGGTTCCAGAGATATACTATCAAGCAGGGAAAACAACCACATCCCTCTCTGCCAGTGTTCTTTTTAGTTATATTCTTGTTGTTTCAAATATTGGCCAAGCTATAGGCTCATGGACAAGTGGATGGATCATCAGCCATTTCAATAGTCATATCGCTTTGCTTTTTTGCATGATTGTTGGTGCCTCCGCCTTTGCCTCTTGCCTTTGCCTCATGCAAACTAAAAAAAATAAGGAACTTCAATGTCACATATAATTTTTGCTACTGGGGGCACAACAAGGGTGCCCAAAACACTTCGCCATAAATGGCTCAATTATGAGTTTGTAACACACTCTGCGGCAAAGAAGCTCGAAACTGTCTTTAAAGATTGCTCTGTAAACGCCGTTGCAAATTGTCTCACAGCTGGAGGATTATGGGGGGGATTTTTATTTGCACATGAAATTTGTAGACTGCTCAAAGTAACATATTATCCATTTGCCTCTATGGTTGATCTTGAGACTTTGAGTTCAGCTATCGAAGAATTTTCTATCGATACCATCATATGCCTGCCAAGTTTTGCGGATAAACTTATTACAATATCTCGGAAGCAAAAATTAAAAACTCTAAAAAACCTATTCTATCTTGGAGAAGCCTTTCAAGCTGAATCTGTGTCGAAAATAAAAGACATAATCCCTGAATTAGATATTAAACCTCTTAGCTTTACCACCCAAGAAACTGGTCCAATAGGATTCCAGTGTTCCAAGATTGATGGTGACATTTATCATCTTTATGATCACATTCAAGTAAAGTCAAATCCTGAAAATGATGAATTAATTGTCTCTGTTTTTTATCCTGAAGATGCACCATTACTTGAACACGCCACAGGTGATGTTGTTCATATTGCATATGATCAATCATGCGATTGTGGCTATCATGGCCATACCTTACACCTGAAAGGAAGAACACCAACTTTTTATAATATTATGGGAACTTCAATTTCTGTACACGATTTTACAAATGTCTTAAATCTTCAAGGTTGCACTCTTTCGGCTACAGATATTCAACTCATTATAGTCAATCAATTTGAGAACGGTGTTGGCGTTTTATTGTTTATTGATTCACGTTACGATATTGAAAGAAATGCCCTTTTATCATCCCTCTCATCCTCTTATCTGATAAAAGACATTATCAATAAATCACAATTTTTCCATGTTTGCTTTATGCAGAAATCTCAATTTATTCGCTCCTCAAGCTCTGAAAAAATAAAATCCTTTTTTCAAACGACTAAATATCCTATAGTGCTTGATGGTGATTTAGTAGAAATTAAATAAGATAAGATTATAAACTTCATCGATAAGTTCTTCATTATCCTTGGAACCTTATACGTTTTTTCTCCTTGCTATTAGCGCAATGAGCTCTTTCCATAAAAGCATTTCGAATCCTTCTAGTACACAGGATTTGTGCGTTATGCAAAATAAGCGTGGTAGGACTACTATAGCTCTTTTTTGGAAGGATTGGTTTTAAGTGTAGGGTGATAGAAATCTCTTACTATTTTTATACACTTTACGAAGAGCTTGATGGGATATTTTTAAAGTCTCGAGACTGAGGTGATGCACAAGTAGTTTCAGAGAAGGATTGAGAAGTAGGGTTTTAAGATAGAAAGGTGAGTTCAACTTTTTAGTTGCATGTCTATATGGGCCATTGCATTTTTTAGAGAGGGAATATTTTCAAGTCCCCCCATTCCCTCACTGTAGCTTTATGGATGTTTAGACTCTCGTACGTTTTATCCTTCTTCCATGGTGCTTCCATTATGATCCATCTAGAATGAAGGTTTATTTTGAAAGTTCTCTCGTGAGAGACGAGATGGTAGCAATAAGACTTTTCCTCATATAGCAACGCTGCTTGGCAAGGATGCACCTTGGATGTGATATAGACGGACAAATATAGTATGGGTGATGGTGCCTTTTTTTCTCAAGTTAATTTGAGAGGCATCGGAGAATTTTTGAGATTAATCTAGGTTGAGCGCTATTTTTTGCACTCTTTTTAGAAAGGGAAGATTTTCAAGTCCCCCCTTCCGTCATAGTTTTATGGGTGTTTATGCGGTTTGTACGTTTTATCCTTCACCCGTAGTGCTCTTGCAACTTCTATAAAGCCGCAAGCCTATACAGCTAAAGGGGGGAAGTTTGAGTGAAGATTTATTCTATAACATTTCCCATTAGGTACATTTTTATATTTTCACGGGCTATCATGAGCGCAGTGTCATGTTCAGAGGACATGTAATTTTTATGGAATTATTAGTTTTGGACCTTTGGTTGCGGGGGCAGGATTTGAACCTGCGGCCTTCAGGTTATGAGCCTGACGAGCTACCGGGCTGCTCCACCCCGCGTCACGAAGGATATAATAAGCTCGATTTTTTGTCGACGCCTTATTATCGCTTTATTATATTGTATTTTTTATTTTTATGTTTTTTAAAAATCTATTGAGAAGTTCATTCTATGCGCTTAGCAGACCTGGCAGCGACTTACTCTCCCGTGCCTTAAGGCAAAGTACCATCAGCGCTGGAGCGTTTCACGGCCGAGTTCGGGATGGGATCGGGTGCGTTCACTCCGCCATAACCAC